>NZ_JBIAWQ010000003.1:352591-575090 GCF_042895815.1 Streptomyces sp. NPDC001373 | reverse complement strand
ACCGAATGCCCCGCCAGGAAGTCCGGACGCACACCCCAGGACTCCACCAGCCGGAACAACGCCACCTCCACCGCGAACAACGCCGACTGCGCGTACCGCGTCTCCTTCAACGCCTCCGCATCCTCACCGAACACCACCTCCCGCAGCGGGAGTTCCAGGTATCCGTCCAGATGGGCGCAGGCCTCGTCGAAGGCGTCGGCGAACACCGGGAATGCGGCGTGCAGTTCACGCCCCATCCCCGGGCGCTGGCTGCCCTGTCCGGAGAACAGGAAGGCGGTGCGGCCCGGTCCGTGGCCGGTGGCCGGGTCGGTGCCGCCGGTGACGACGTGGGCGGCGGAGCCTGCCGTGTCCTCGCCGGCGAGGGCGTCCAGGCCGCGCAGGAGTTCGGCGCGGTCGGTGCCGAGGACGGCCGCGCGGTGCTGGAGGGCCGCCCTGCCGGTGGCGAGGGAGTAGCCGATGTCGGCCGGGGTGGCCTCCTCGTGCTCCGGCTCGGCGAGGTGGGCGCGCAGGCGCCGGGCCTGGGCGCGCAGTGCGGTGGGGGTCTTCGCGGACAGCAGCCAGGCGACGGAGGTCTCCGCGGCGGCCGTGACGTCCGCGGCCCGGTCGCCCCCGGTGTCCTCCGGGCCCGCGGGGGTCTCGGCCGTGGCCGGTGCGGGGGCCTGTTCGATGATCACGTGGGCGTTGGTGCCGCTCACGCCGAAGGCCGAGACGCCGCCGCGGCGGACGTGGCCGTCCGCCTCGGACCAGGCCACGGGGGCGGAGAGCAGTTCGACCGAGCCGGCCGTCCAGTCGACGTGCGGGGTCGGGGCGTCCACGTGCAGGGTGCGGGGAAGTTCGGCGTGCTGGAGGGCCAGTACCAGCTTGATCACGCCGGCGACGCCGGCGGCGGCCTGGGTGTGGCCGATGTTGGACTTGAGCGAGCCCAGCCACAGGGGCCGGTCCTCGGGGCGGTCCTGGCCGTAGGTGGCCAGGAGGGCCTGGGCCTCGATCGGGTCGCCGAGCCGGGTGCCGGTGCCGTGCGCCTCGACCACGTCGACGTCGGCGGGTGCGAGCCCCGCGTCGGTGAGGGCCTGGCGGATGACCCGCTGCTGCGAGGGCCCGTTGGGGGCGGTGAGGCCGTTGGAGGCGCCGTCCTGGTTGATGGCGGAGCCCCGTACGACGGCCAGTACCCGGTGCCCGTTGCGGCGGGCGTCGGAGAGCCGCTCCAGGAGCAGCATGCCGGTGCCCTCGCCCCAGCCGGTGCCGTCGGCCGCGGCGGCGAAGGCCTTGCAGCGGCCGTCCGGGGCCAGTCCGCGCTGGCGGCTGAACTCGACGAAGATGCCGGGGCCGGACATGACGGTGACACCGCCGGCGAGGGCGAGTTCGCATTCGCCCTGGCGCAGGGACCGGACGGCGAGGTGGAGGGCGACGAGGGAGGAGGAGCAGGCCGTGTCAACGGTCAGCGCGGGCCCTTCCAGGCCGAAGGTGTAGGCGAGGCGGCCCGAGACGACGCTCGCGGCACGGCCGGTCAGGAGGTAGCCCTCGACGCCTTCGGGTGCCCGGCGCAGGCCCGAGGCGTAGTCCTGCCCGTTGGAGCCGATGAAGACGCCGGAGCGGCTGCCCTTGAGGGTGGCCGGGTCGATGCCGGCGCGTTCGAAGGCCTCCCAGGTGGTCTCCAGGAGGAGCCGCTGCTGGGGGTCCATCGCAAGGGCCTCGCGGGGGGAGATCCCGAAGAAGGCGGCGTCGAACTCGCCCGCGTCGTGGAGGAACCCGCCTTCGCGGGCGTAGGTGGTGCCGGGGTGCTGCGGGTCGGGGTGGTAGAGGGCGTCGAGGTCCCAGCCGCGGTTCCCGGGGAAGGCGGAGAGGGCGTCCTCGCCCTCCGAGAGGAGTTTCCACAGGTCTTCGGGGGAGGTCACCCCGCCGGGGAAGCGGCAGCTCATCGCGACGATGGCGATGGGCTCGTCGTCGTCGGGACGGGCGGCGGGCGCGGCGGCGGGAGCGGCGGCCTGCGGGCCGCCGACGAGGAGGGTGTCGAGGTGGGCGGCGAGCTCGGCCGGGCTGGGGTAGTCGAAGACGACGGTGGTGGGCAGCCGCAGGCCGGTGGCGGCGGCCAGGCGGTTGCGGAGTTCGATGGCGGTGAGCGAGTCGAATCCGGTGTCGCGGAAGGCCCGCTGGGGCTGGACGGCGTCGGCGCCGGCGTGGCCGAGGACGGTGGCGGCCTGGGTGCGGACGACTTCGACCAGGGCCCGGAGCCGGTCGGCGCCGGGGAGTGCGGCCAGCTGTCCGGCGAGGGCGGGGCCGCCCGCGGCGGGGCCGTTCGGGCCGGCGGCCGTGGTGGCGCTGTCGAGGATCCGGCGGGCTTCGGGCAGGCGGTGCAGGAGCGGGTAGTCGCCGGTGGGGGCGAAGGCGCGGACGAAGCGTTCCCAGTCGATGTCGGCGACGGTGACGGCCGTGTCCTCGTGCTCGAGGGCGCGGCGCAGGGCGGCGATGCCGAGGTCGGCGGGCATGGGGAGGATGCCGCGCCGGGTGAGGTGTTCCTCGGCGTGGCGGCCCATCATGCGGCCGCTGCCCCAGGATCCCCAGGCGATGGCGGTGGCGGGCAGGCCCTGGGCGCGGCGGTGGTGGGCGAGGGCGTCGAGGTGGGCGTTGGCGGCGGCGTAGCCGCCCTGGCCTCCGTTGCCGACGATGCCGGCGATGGAGGAGAAGAGGACGAAGAAGTCGAGGTCGTGGCCGGCGGTGAGCTCGTGCAGGTGGAGCGCTGCCTCGGCCTTGGGGCGCAGGACGTGTTCGAGGCGGTCGGTGGTCATGGCGTCGAGGACGCCGTCGTCGAGGGCGCCGGCGGTGTGGATGACGCCGGTGAGGGGGTGTTCGGCGGGCAGGGAGCCGAGCAGGTCGGCGAGGGCGGCGCGGTCGCCGGCGTCGCAGGCGGCGATGGTGGCGCGGCAGCCGAGGGCGGCGAGTTCCTCGCGGAGTTCGGCGGCGCCTTCGGCGGCGGGGCCGCTTCGGCTGGTCAGGACGAGGTGGGCGGCTCCGGAGCGGGCGAGCCAGCGGGCGACGTGGGCGCCGAGGGTGCCGGTGCCGCCAGTGACCAGGACGGTGCCGTGGGGGCGGGCGAGGGTGTGCTCGCCGGCGGGGGCGACCGGGTCGGCGGTGGCGCGGACCAGGCGGCGGGCGAGGGTGCCGGTGGCGCGGACGGCGAGCTCCTGCTCGCCGGCGGGGTCGGCGAGGAGGCCGGTGAGGAGGTCGAGGGCACGGGCGTCGAGGGTTTCGGGCAGGTCCACGAGGCCGCCCCAGCGCTGGGGGTACTCGGCGCCGGCGACCCGGCCGAGGCCCCAGAGCTGGGCCTGCGCGGGGTGACGGGGCGGGTCGGCGGGACCGGTGGCCACGGCACCGGAGGTGGCGCACCACAGGGGGGCGCCGATGCCGGTGTCGCCGAGCGCCTGGACGAGGGCGAGGGTGGCGGCGAGGGCGGCCGGCACGTGGTGGCCGGGCGCGTCGGCCGGGTCGTCGGCCAGCAGGGAGAGCACTCCGGTGACCTCGTCGGCCTCCAGGGCGGCCTCGGCGAGCCGTTCGGTGAGGAGTGCGGCCGCGGTCTGCCGGTCGGGGTGGGCGGCCGGGTCGAGGGGGACGCGGACGGCGCGGGCGCCGCGGGCGGTGAGGGCGTCGTGGACGGCGGTGGCGGTGGTGCCGTCCTGGTGTGCGGCGGTGGTGACGAGCAGCCAGGTGCCGGTGAGCGGGGCGCGGTTGCCGCGCCGGGCCCGGGTTTCGGTGGGGGTCCAGGTGATCCGGTAGCGCCAGCCGTCGATGCGCGCGGTCCGGGTGGAGCGGCGGCGCCAGTCGGCGAGGCGGCTGACCATGCTGTCGAGGGAGGCGTCGGGGGCCAGGTCCAGTGAGCTGGTCAGGGCCCGGACGTCGGAGTTCTCGACGGCGGCCCAGAAGCGGGCCTCCTCCTCGCTGTGGGCGGCGCCGGTCGCGGGGGTGGTGGCCGGGGCGGCGGTGTCGAGCCAGAAGCGGCGCCGCTGGAAGGGGTAGGTGGGCAGGTCGGCGGGGCGCGGGCGCAGCCCGGCGAAGGCGGCGGCCCAGTCGGCGGGGACGCCCCGGGTCCAGGCCTCGCCGAGGGAGGTGAGGAAGCGGGCGGTGCCGCCGTCACCGCGGCGCAGCGAGGGGAGGACGTCCACGGTGGCGGCGGCGTCCTCGGCGGTCTCCTGGAGGCCGATGGCGAGCACGGGGTGCGGGCTGCATTCGACGAGGACCTGGTGGCCGTCGGCGATGAGGCGGCGGGCGGCGGGCTCGAAGCGGACGGTGGTGCGGAGGTTGGTGTACCAGTAGGCGGCGTCGAGGGCGGCCGAGTCGACGGGCTCGCCGGTGACGGTGGAGTAGAAGGGGACGCGCGGGGTGAGCGGGGTGATACCGGCCAGGGCTTCGGCGAGTTCGGCCTCGATGAGCTCCACGTGGGCGGAGTGGGAGGCGTAGTCGACGGGGACCCGCTTGGCGCGGACCCCGTCGGCGGTGCATGCGGCGAGCAGTTCGCCGAGCGCGTCGGCGTCGCCGGAGACGACGGTGGAGCGGGGTCCGTTGACGGCGGCGATGCCGAGCCGCTCGCCCCACCGCTCCAGGCGCCGGGTGACGTCGGCGAGGGGTTCGGGAACGGAGACCATGCCGCCGAGTCCCGCGAGGCGGGCGAGGAGGCGGCTGCGGAGGGCGACGACCCGGGCGGCGTCGTCGAGACCGAGGGCGCCGGACACGGCGGCGGCGGCGATCTCGCCCTGGGAGTGGCCGATGACGGCGGAGGGTTCGACGCCGAAGGAGCGCCAGAGCTCGGCGAGGGAGACCATGACGGCCCACAGGGCGGGCTGGACCACGTCGTCGGCGCTGTCGAGGGCGGGCGCGCCGGGGGCGCCGCGCAGGACGTCCTCCAGGGACCAGTCCACGTACGGGGCCAGGGCCCGGCCGCAGGCGTGGATGCGCTCGCGGAAGACGGCGGAGGTGTCGAGGAGTCCGGCGGCCATGCCGGCCCACTGGGAGCCCTGGCCGGGGAAGACGAAGGCGACGCGGCGGCCGTCGGCGGCCGTGCCCCGGGCGGTGCGGGGCGTGGAGCCGCCGGCGGCGAGGGCGCGCAGGCCTTCGGCGAGTTCGGCTTCGGTGGCGCCGGTGACGACGGCGCGGTGTTCGAAGGCCGTACGGGTGGTGGCGAGGGCGTGGCCGATGTCGGCGGGGCGGGCGCCCGGGTGCGCGGCGGTGTGCGCGAGGAGGGCTTCGGCGCGGGCGGCCAGGGCCTCGGGGCTGCGGGCCGACAGGATCCACGGTACGTCGACGGCTCCGGCGGGGGTGTCCGCCTCCGGGGCCGGGTCCGCCTCCGGGGCCGGGTCGGCCGCCGGGGGTTCGGCGGGGGCCTCTTCGAGGACGGCGTGTGCGTTGGTGCCGCTGATCCCGAAGGAGGACACGCCGTAGCGGCGGGGCCGGCCGGTCGCGGGCCAGTGCACGGCGTCGGTCAGCAGCCTGACCCGTCCGGCGGTCCAGTCCACGTGCGGGGAGGGGGCCTCGGCGTGCAGGGTCCTGGGCAGGAGGCCGTGCTGGAGGGCGAGGACGGACTTCAGTACGCCGGCGATGCCCGCGGCGGCCTGGGTGTGGCCGATGTTGGACTTGAGGGAGCCCAGCCACAGCGGCCGGTCCTCGGGCCGGTTCCGGCCGTAGGTGGCGAGCAGGGCCTGGGCCTCGATGGGGTCGCCGAGGCGGGTGCCGGTGCCGTGGGCCTCGACGGCGTCCACGTCCGCGGCCGTCAGCCCGGCGTTGGCGAGGGCCTGGCGGATCACCCGCTGCTGGGCGGGGCCGCTGGGCGCGGTGAGGCCGTTGGAGGCACCGTCCTGGTTGATCGCGGAGCCGCGCAGGACGGCGAGGACGCGGCGGCCGCCCCGGCGGGCGTCGGAGAGCCGCTCCAGGAGGACCATGCCGGTGCCCTCGGCGAGGCCGAAGCCGTCGGCGTCGGCGGAGAAGGCCTTGGAGCGGCCGTCGGGGGCCAGGGCGCGCTGCTTGCTGAACTCGACGAAGGAGCCGGCCGTGGGCAGGACGGTGACGCCGCCGGCCAGGGCGAGGGAGCATTCGCCGGTGCGCAGCGACTGGGCGGCCAGGTGCAGGGCGACCAGGGAGGAGGAGCAGGCGGTGTCGACGGTGACGGCGGGGCCTTCGAGGCCGAGGGTGTAGGCGAGGCGGCCGGAGGCGACGCTGACGCTGTTGCCGGTCAGCAGGTAGCCGCTGATGTCCTCGGGTGCCTCGTGGAGGCGGGGGCCGTAGTCCTGGTTCATGGCGCCGACGAAGGTGCCGGTGCGGGTGCCGCGCAGGGTGGCGGGGTCGATGCCGGCGCGTTCGAGGACCTCCCAGCCGGTCTCCAGGAGGAGCCGCTGCTGGGGGTCCATGGCGAGGGCCTCGCGCGGGGAGATCCCGAAGAACTCCGGGTCGAAGTCGCCGGCTTCGGGGAGCATGCCGGCTTCGCGCTGGTAGTAGCGGCCGGGTCGGCCGGGCTCGGCGTCGTAGAGACCCTCGACGTCCCAGCCGCGGTCGGCGGGCAGGGCGGACACGGCGTCGCCGCCCTCGGTGAGCAGCCGCCACAGGGCTTCCGGCGTGTCGGTGCCGCCGGGCAGGCGGCAGCTCATGGCGACGATGGCGACGGGTTCGTCCCAGGCGGCGGCGGTGGTGTCCTCGTCGGCCGGGTCCTCGTGGGTGCCGAGGGCCTCGGCGAGGATCCGTCCGGTCAGGGAGGCCGGGGTGGGGTGGTCGAAGACGACGGTGTGCGGCAGGGCGAGTCCGGTGGCCTCGTTGAGGCGGCCCCGGAGTTCGACGGCGGTGACGGAGTCCAGACCGAGGTCGCGGAAGGCCTGTCCGGGGGCGACGGCGTCCGGGCCGGGCAGCCCCAGCAGGGCGGCGGTGAGGGAGCGGACGAGGGCGGCGGCGGTGCGCTCGCGTTCGGCCTCGGGCAGCGGGGCGAGCCGGCCGGACGCGGCGGGCCCGTCGGCGGTGGTGGCCCGCTGGAAGGGGTAGGTCGGCAGCTGGACCCGGCCCGCGGGGGTGGTGGGGAAGGCGGTCGCCCAGTCGACGTCGACGCCCTGGACGCAGGCCTCGGCGAGGGCGGTGCGCAGGCGGCGCAGGCCGCCCTGGCCGCGGCGCAGGGTGGCGATGGTGACGGCGTGGCGTCCGGCGGCCGCGGCGGTCTCCTGCATGGCGGCGGTCAGCGCGGGGTGGGGGTTGATCTCCACGAGGGCCTCGTGGCCGTCGGCCAGCAGGGCGTGCGTGGTCTGCTCGAAGCGGACCGGGCGGCGCAGGGCCCCGAACCAGAAGCCGGCGTCCAGGGTGCGGCCGTCGACGATGCCGCCGGTGGCGGACGAGTAGAGGGGGGTGTGGCCGGCGCGCGGGGCGAGGCTGGCGAGGGCGGTGAGCATCCGGTCGCGGACGGCGTCGGCGTGCGCCGAGTGGGCGGCGGCGCCGAGGCGGACGCCGCCGCAGCGGACGCCGTAGCCCTCCAGTTCGGTGCGCAGGGCGCGCAGGGCATCGCCGTCGCCGGAGACGACGTGGGACCCGGGGCCGTTGTGGGCGGCGATGACCAGCCGGTCCGCCCAGGGGGCGAGCCGCTCCTGGAGCCGGTGGCCGGGCAGGCTCACGGCGAGCATGTCGCCGCCGTGCCGGGCGAGTTCGGCCAGGGCGGCGCCCCAGGCGTGGATGGTGCGGGCCGCGTCCTCCAGGGTGAGGGCGCCGGCCAGGTGTGCGGCGGCGACCTCGCCGATGCTGTGGCCGGCGTAGGCGCGGGGGCGGACCCCGTGGGCCCGCCAGGTCTCGGCGAGGGCGATCTGGACGCCGAAGGTGGCGGGCACGCTGACGTCGGGGGTGTCCAGGGCGGGGGCGCCGGGGGCGCCGCGCAGCACGTCGGTGAGGAGCCAGCCGGTGAAGGGGGCGAGGGCCTGCTCGCAGCGCAGGGCGGCGGTGCGGAACTCCGGCGAGGAGTCCAGGAGTTCCGCGGCCATCCCGGGCCACTGTCCGCCGATGCCGGACAGGACGAAGGCCGTCGGGCGGGCGGCGGCGGTGCCGCGGACCACGTCGGGGGCGTATCCGCCGGCGGCGAGGGTGGAGAGGGCGTCGAGGAGCCCGTCGGGGCCGTCGCCGAGGAGGACGGCGCGGTGCGGGAAGTGGTGCCGGGTGGTGGCCAGGGCCCGCCCCACGGCGGCCGGGTCGAGGCCGGGGTGTGCGGTGAGGTGCTCGTGGAGTCTGCGGGCCCGGGCGCGCAGGGCCTCGGGGCCGGCGGCGGAGAGGATCCAGGGCACCGGTTCCCCGGTGCCCTCTCCGGGGGCGCCGGCGAGGTCGGGACGGACACCGGGGGCGGCGGCTCCGGAAGCGGGTCCGGGGCCGGTAGCGGCATCGGCGCCGGCAGCGGCCTCGAAGCCGGGGCCGGTGGAGGCCACGGGGGCAGTACCGGCGTCGGCTCCGAGGACGGCAGGGGCCGCGGATCCGGTAGCGGCTCCGCCCTCGAGGCCGGGGGCATCGGAACCGGCGGCCGCTCCGGCGCCACGGCCGGTGGACGCCACGGCGCCGGGGCCGGTGGAGGCCACGGGGGCGGGGGCGGAGTCCGGGCCGAGGTTCCAGCCGAGGTCGGCGGCCGCGGTGAAGCGGCCGTCGGCGCCGAGTACGGCGAGCACGCGGTCGCCGTCGGCCCGGGCCGCGGCGAGGGTCTTCAGCAGGACGGCGCCGTAGCCGCCGGGCTCGTCGTCCGGTGCACCCGGCGGGCGGACGTCCGGGCCGGCGGCCAGGGCGAGGGCGCTCTCGCCCCGGCCGAGGCTGTCGTGGGCCGCGCGCAGGGCGTCGGCGCCGGTGGGGAGGCGGCGCAGCAGCGGCGTGGCCCCGGCGGGGAGCCGCAGGACGGCGCCGACCGCGGCGACGGCGTCCTCCTCCGCCGGGAGCGGCGCGTCCGGCCCGCCGAGGACGGCGAGGAAGACGCCGGTCGCCGCTCCCGGGGCCGCGGCCAGGACGACGCCGGCGTCCTCCAGTGCCTCCCACCAGGTCTCCGCCGCGGCCGGCCCGTGCGGCAGGGCGTCGGTCCGGGCGGGGTCCGACGGGTCTCCGGTGGCGTCCGCGAGGAATTCCGCGTCGAACGCCCGGCCCGCGCCGGTGTCCGCCGGCGTGCGGTGTGCCGATCCGATCGCCACGATCACCTCGTGTGCGCCGTTCCCGGATTCCTCCGGCATCGCAACAGACTCGCGCATCATGTGTGCTCCATCGACCCGTTGAACTACTGCTGGTTTGCTGGTTCCGCAGCGCCTCGGGGCGTGCGGGCATGCCGGGGTGGGCCCCGTGCTGTTCCCCTGCGTGCCGGACCGGACGACCCTTCCGGACCGGACGACCCCGCGGGCCCGGCGGACCGGCGCCCGCCGCCGGCTACGCGGCGGTGACGTCCTGGCGGATCACGCGCTCGATGTTCCGTTCGGCCAGGGCGGTGATGGTGACGAACGGGTTCACGCCGATGGAGCCGGGGATGAGCGAACCGTCGGTGACGTAGAGGTTCTTGTAGCCGTTCACCCGGCCGTAGTCGTCGGTGGCCCGGCCGAGGACGCAGCCGCCGAGCGGGTGGTAGGTGAAGTCGTCCGAGAAGGCCTTCAGCTGCTTGCCGAAGAGGTCGTAGCGGTACATCGTCGTGTTCGCCTTGTTGATGCGGTCGAACAGCGACTTCGCGGCGTTGACTGCGGGGGTGTTCTGGTCGCGGGTCCAGCGCAGGGCGGCCCGGTCGGTCGCCGCGTCGTAGGCGAAGGTGCCGCGTTCGGGGTTCTTGGTGATCGCCAGGTAGAGGCTGACCCAGGTCTCCACGCCCGCCGGCATGGGGGCGATCTCGGCGAAGACGGGGTTCTGGGGGTTGTCCCAGTCGTCGATGCCCAGGGCTGGGATCGAGGACTGGTTGCCGCCGGTGGGGTTCCACACGTGGTTGGCGCGGGCGGTCATGATGTTGCCGTTCGGGCCCCAGCCGGCGCCGATCTCGGAGCTCAGGTTCGGCAGCGTGCCGGTCTCACGGGCGCGCAGCAGCAGTTCGGTGGAGCCGAGGCTGCCGGCGCCGAGGAACAGGTGGCGGCAGGAGATCTCCTTGGTGGCCAGCAGCCGGCCGTCGGCGTCCCGCTGCTCGACGGTCAGCAGGTAGGTGCCGTCCTTCTGCTGCCGGATGGTCTTGGCCTGGTGCAGGGTCTCGATGGTGACCTTGCCGGTGCCCAGGGCGGCCGCCAGGTAGGTCTTGTCCAGGCTCTGCTTGCCGTGGTTGTTGCCGTAGATGACCTCGCCGGCCAGCGCGGACTTGGGGAGCTCCCCGGCCGCCTCGCGCCGCATGTGGTCGAAGTCGTAGACGTTGGGGACGTGGACGGTGCCCAGTCCGGCCTTCTGGGCCTGGTCGCGCGAGACCCGGGCGAACTTGTACCACTCGGTGCTCTCGAACCAGCCGGAGTCGATGTGGTTGACGCGGAGCATGGAGTTGGCGCGCGGGAAGTAGCGGGCGTACATCTCGGCGGCGTCGACGCGCGGCAGCACCTCCTCGAAGTAGGAGCGCTTCGGGGCCACCGCCATACCGCCGTTGACGAGGGAGCCGCCGCCGACGCCGCGGCCCACGTACACGGACATCTGGTCGAAGTTGACCCGGTCCAGGACGCCGGCGTACGGGTCGATGTCGCGGTTGGCCAGGTCGAGCCAGAGGAAGCTGCCGAGGGGGGCCTCGGTGCGGTTCTTGAACCAGCTGGAGCGCTTGTCGGGCTTGAGCATGCCGGCGAAGACGTTGCCGTCGGGGCCCGGCTGGTTCCACAGCTGGCCCATCTCGAGCATGACCGTGCGGACTCCGGCCTCGCCCAGGCGCAGGGCGGAGACGGCGGCGCCGTAGCCGGTGCCGATGACGACGGCGGGGACGAACGCGACGCCGTCGGCGCGGTCGGCGGCCAGGGCCCGCGGGGCGCCGATGGTGGTGCTGCCTGCGAGGGCCGCCGCGCCGAGGGCCGTCATGCCGAGCAAGCGGCGGCGCGAGAGGTGCTGTTCCACGGTGGATACCTGACTTTCGGGATGAAGGGGACGGGCTGTGGTGTGGAGGGCGCCTCGCACGGCGGGCGCGGGAAGGCGTCGGGAAGCCGTACGCCGGGGGAGGCGGGAGGCCTGCGGTGAGGCGGGCGCGGCGGCCTGGGTGACGCGGGGCCCCGCGCGGGGCGCGGGAGCCCTTCGGGAGGCGTCAGTCGGCGGTGTGCAGGGAAATCGCCGAGCAGGGGCACTGGTCGGCGGCCTCGCGCACGGCGGCGTGCGCGGCGGCGGGCGGGCCGGGGTCGAGCAGGAGCACGAACCCCTCGTCGCACTGGTCGAAGACCTCGGGGGCGAGCAGGGCGCACATCCCGGCGCCGCAGCAGAGCCGCCGGTCGACCGCGACCCGCAGCGGGCCGTCGGTCACCAGGCGACGGGCAGCGCGTACACCCCGTACACCTGCATGTCGTGGCGGAGGCGGATCTCCTCGGGCGGGCAGGCCAGGCGCAGGTGCGGGAAGCGCTCCAGCAGGGCGGTGAACCCGACCCGCAGTTCGATGCGGGCCAGCTGCTGGCCCAGGCACTGGTGGATGCCGTGGCCGAAGCCGAGGTGGCCGGCGGCGCGGCGGGTCACGTCGAAGGACTCGGGGTCGGGGAAGCGTTCGGGGTCGCGATTGGCGGCGGCGAGGGAGACCATCACGACCTCCCCCTCCTTGACGAGGGTGCCCTCGATCTCCACGTCCTCCAGGGCGGCCCGGGTGGGGCCGTGGTGGACGATGCTGAGGTAGCGCAGGCTCTCCTCGACGGCGCCCTCGATCAGCGAGGGGTCGGCGCGCAGCGCGGCCAGCTGCTCGGGGTGCTCCAGCAGGGCGAAGGTGCCGAGGGCGAGCTGGTTGGCGGTGGTCTCGTGGCCGGCGACCAGCAGCAGGAAGGCGATCGAGGTGAGTTCCTCGTCGGTGAGGTCCGGGTCGGCGGTGATCAGTCCGCTGATGATGTCGTCGGCGGGTTCGGTGCGCTTGAGGCGCACCAGGCCGCCCAGGTAGGCCCCCAGTTCCAGGAAGGCGGCGGTGACGTCCTCGGTGGACTCCCCGAAGCTGCTCCAGACGTGGGTGTGGTGCTGGAAGGTGGCGCGGTCGGCGTAGGGGACGCCGAGCAGTTCGCAGATGACGAGGGAGGGGATGGGCAGCGCGAAGTGCTCGAAGAGGTCGGAGGGGGAGCCCAGGCGCTCCATCTCGTCGAGCCGCTCCGCGGTGATCTTCTCGATCCACTCGGTGAGCAGGCGCATGCGGCGGACGGTGAACTGCCCGACGAGCAGCTTGCGGTAGCGCTGGTGCTCGGGGTCGTCGTGCTGGATGAACATGCCGGGGGGCGCCGCCGGGGCCTCGTCCAGGGTCGCGGCGCGCGGGACCGGCGGGTGCTTGAGCTCCCCGCGGGCGCTGAACCGGGCGTCGGCAAGGACGGCCCGGGCGGCGGAATATCCCGTGACGAGCCATCCGAGATGGCCGTCGGCGAATTCCATGCGCGTCAGCGGTTCGGTCCGGCGCAGCGTCCGGATCGCCGGGGGCGGGTTGAAGTATCCGTCCCGGACAGTGGTAAAGGTCACCGGTAAACCCTGGCTCATAAATGCCCTTCCTTGGCTGGCCCTATCGCGGCCGAACCCCCCGGAAACGCGGCCTCAATACGGCGTCAACGCGTTCTCAACACGACGTCCTGCAATGCGAACTCCGCCGTGCGCGCAGTTCGATCAGCGCCACCACGAAGGTATGGAGACGCGGTGAAAGGTGTCAACGAAAACAATCCCCCGCGCACTAACCCTGTGGGCGTGGGCCGGGGGGTACGGTTACGGGCGGTACCGGGAGGCTTCGGTTCGGTACGGTGCGGACCCCGCGCCGGAACCCCGCCCCTCCCCCGTCCTCCTCCGGGCTTCGGGGCACTCCTCGGACAGCAGCCGTGCCATCGGGGCGAGTTCGGCTCGGCCGTCGATGCGCAGCTTGCGGTAGGCCTGGGTGAGGTGTTTCTCGACCGCCCGGGCGCTGACCTCCAGCCGTTCGGCGATGGCCCGGTTGGAGGTTCCTCCGGCGGCCAGTGCGGCCACGCGGCGTTCGGTACGGGTCAGCGCGGCGACCGCGTCCGCGCCCCGGGAACCCGCGATGGTGTGCAGCGCCCGGCCGGCCCGGTCGGCGATCCAGGGCGCCCCGCACGCCAGCCCCTGCTCCCGGGCCCGGGTCAGCCGGTGCTCGGCCTCGGCCTCCCGGCCGGCGGCCAGCAGCCGCCTGCCGAGGAGCAGGGAGGTGCGGGCCTGTTCGAGGACGTGGGCCGTCCGTTCCAGGGTGGCCGCGGACTCGCGCAGCAGGACGAGTCCGCGTTCTCCCCCGGTGATCGCGCCCCGGCCGCGCTGGGCGCGGCCGATGGCCACCGGGCTGCCCCAGCTCACGGCGCGCGCGTACTCCTCGTCCATGAGGTCGTGGGCCTGGCCGGGGCGGCCCGTCCGGTAGTGGAGTGCGGAGACCCAGGAGCGCCAGGGCGCGACGGCCGGGTTGCGCCAGTGGGCACGTTCGGCGGTGCGGCCCCAGTCGAGGTAGCAGCCCAGGGCGGTCGGCAGGTCGTGGCGCAGGGCGGCGGCCGTGCCCCGGATGAGCAGCCGCAGGGAGGGCAGGTGGCCCTGGGCGGCGTCCGGCGCGGAGCCGGCCAGCAGCCGTTCGCACAGGGCGGTGTCCCGGGCTTCCAGGGCGGCCAGGACGACGGCGGCCAGGGTACGCAGGGTGGCCCAGCCGGTGGCGTCGAGGTCGAGGGCCTCCGCGGCGTGGGCGCGGGCCAGCGCCAGGTCTCCCCGGGCCAGGGCGAGGTGGGCCAGCTCGACGGCGATCAGGGCGCGCGGGACGGTGGCGTGGTCGCGGCGGGCCCGGTCGTAGGCGGTGTGCAACCAGGGGCCGATGGTGCCGAGGGAGTCGGCGGCGACCAGGACGTCGGTCAGCAGCGGCAGGGCGGTGTGGACGTGGTCCGGGGTGGCCGGCTCGTGCTGGAGCAGCCGTTCGGCGAGGGGGACGGCCTCGGCGGCGGTGACCCGTTGGGCCAGGACGGCCCCGTGCAGCAGGACGGTGACCCGTTCGCGGTCCGCGGCGCTGTCCAGGCGGGGGACGGGGCCCAGGGCCCGCAGCCGGTCGGCCGAGGCGGCCAGTTCGGCCGGGCCGGCCACGGCGGCGTGCCGGAGCCGGGCTTCCAGCCGCAGGGCGCTGCGGCGGGCGGTGCCGGTGAGGCCGGCCGCGTCTCCCAGTTCAGCGGCCGTCGCGGAGACGGTGTCGAGGACGGCGGGCGGGCAGCCGTCGAGGAGGAACGGAGGTATCCGGCCCGCCACCCGGGCGCGCCGGGCCGGGTCCGGGAGGAGGAGCAGCGCCTGGGTGAAGTGGCGCAGCGCCGCCGTGGGAGCGAAGTCCCTTTCGACGATGGCCAGTTCCACGAGGAGCTCGGCGCGGGCGGGCCCGTCGGGCGGGCCGAGGAGCAGGGCGCGGCGCAGGTGGCGGGCGGCGGCCTCCGGGTCCGCGCGGCGCAGGGCTGCGGTGGCGGCGGCCCGCAGGACCTCCTGCGCCCAGGGCTCCTCGCAGGAGGAGACGGCGAGCAGTTGTGCGGCGGCCCGCTCGGCGGGGTGGCCGCCCCGGTGCAGCAGGAGGGCGGCGCGCAGCCGCACGGCCTCGGCTTCGGCGGGGTCCATCGAATCCTCCACGGCGTCCGCGACGACCGGGTGGACGAACCGGGGTACGGGGTCCTCCGCCAGCAGGCCGAGCCGGCGCAGCGCGCGCACCGCCTCGGCGCGGCCGGTGGCGTCGAGGCCGGCGAGCCGGGCGGCGGGGTCCTCCTCGGGGCCGGTGTCCCCCGGGTCGGCGGCTCCGGGGGTGTCCCCCGTGCCTGCGGCTCCGGGGGCACCCGCGTCCGCGGTGTCCCGGGCGGGGCCGGTGTCCCGCGCGTCCGCGTCCGCCCAGGTGTCCTCGCCGAGGACGGCGAGGGCCTTCGCGAAGCGCCACACCGGCGGCCGCTGGCCGCGCAGGACCACCGCGAGGCGTTCGCGCAGGCCGTCGGGCCGGATCCCGCGGATCACCCGTGCGTCGGGCAGCCGTCCCTCGCGGTCCTGCTCCCCGGCGGCGGTCAGGGCGTCGAGGGTGGCCGTGAGCAGCAGGGGGTGTCCGCCCGTCGCCTCCTGGCAGGCGCGGGCGCAGTCCTGGTCCACGGGCCTGCCGAGGCGGGCGGCGACGAGGTCGGCGGTGGCCCCGATGGACAGCGGGCGCAGCCGCAGGACGGCGGCGGCGCGACCGGTGAGGTGGTGGAGGCGGGGTTCGTCCTCGCCGGGGTCCCCTTCGCGCAGGGCGGCGACCAGGGTGACGCGCATCCGGGGCAGCCGTCCGGCCAGCCGCGCGAGCCAGCGCAGCGAGGGGGCGTCGGCCCACTGGAGGTCGTCCACCAGCAGGAGCAGGGGTTTGCGGTCGGCGTGTCCGGCGATCAGGGCGAGCAGCTCGGCGTCCTGTCCGGAGCCGTCGGGGGCGTCGGCGGCGTCCTCGGGCGGGGTGACGGCGCCGCCGTCGGCGGGCAGGAGCGGGGTCAGCAGCTGGCTGAGCACGCCGAAGCCGAAGGCCTGTTCGTGCGGGGATCCGCTGGCGGTGAGGACGCGGATGCCCCGGCGTTCGGCGAGTTCCGGCAGGGCCCTCAGCAGGGCGGTCTTGCCCATGCCGATGCCCCCGGCCACCACCGTCAGGGACCCGCCTCCTGCTGCGCGGCCCGTGGCGTCCAACGCCGCCGTGATCAGGTCGAGTTCCTGCTGCCGGTGGAGCAGGTGTGTCATGTCGGTTCCTCCGTCGCTGTTCGTTCGAGTGCCGCGGCCAGCTGCGGTCGCCCTCGGATGCCGAGCTTCCGGTAGGCCTTCGTCAGGTGCTGTTCAACGGTGCGGGGGGTGACGGCGAGTTCCCCGGCGATGGCCCGGTTGGGCAGGCCCCCGGCGGCGAGCGCCGCGACCCGGGACTCGGCGTCGGTCAGCAGGACGGCCGCCCCGCCCGGAGCCGGAGCCGCGCCGTGCCGGGGGCCTCGCGGGCCACCGTGCGCCGGGGCGGGCCGCGGCCGGTCCGGCCGCACGCCGCGGTCCGGGTCCGGGGCCGGGGGCCCGGCCCCGTCCGGTCCCCGGTCCGGTGCACCCGGGTCCGGTACGGGGCCGGGGGCGGCCCCGTCGTCGTCCAGCAGGGAGTCGACGGTGAGGTGACCGGAGAAGGGGGCCGTGACGATGGCCACCAGTGCCTGCCGGTACTGCCAGCCGGCCGCGCTCCCCCGGGCCCGCGCCGGCGCTCCGGGTGCGGCGGCTCCGCCGGGGCGCGGGGCCAGCGCCGTGGCCAGCGCGACGGGCGAGCCCCAGAGCACGGCCCGGCGGCGCTCCTCGGCCAGCAGCCGCACCGCCAGCGGGTCCCCGGGGTCGCGGGTCCGAGCGGCCGCCGAACGCCAGGGCAGGAGAGCGGGGTTGACCGCCTGCCGGGCCAGCAGCCGGCGGCCGCACTCCAGAAGGTCGGCGAGGGCCCCGTCCCGGTCGCCGGCCGCGAGCCGGACCCGTCCTCGCGCGTAGAGGAGGTAGGCCCAGGCCAGGCCCTCCTCGGCGGCGGGTGGCAGCCGGGTCGCCAGGATCCGCGCGGCGGCGTCCGCGTCCCCGCGGCGCAGGTCCAGCAGGGCCCGCAGGGCGAGGGGTCCGGGCGCCATGAGGGGGTGCCAGAGGCGGCCCGGCATGACCTCCTCGCACCGGTCCAGGGCCTCGGAGGCGGCCGCGTCGCGTCCGCCCCACAGCTCGGCGAGGCAGGTGACGAGCAGGGCCGCGCCGGCCACCGGCCGGGCGTCCCGCCGTCGGGCGCACACCAGGATCCCGTCGAGGGCGTCGCGGGCCTCCCCCGTGTCCCCGCTCAGGACGAGCGCGTACGCCGCGGCGGTCCGGACGGCCGGCGGCACGTGCGTACGGGCCTCCGGCGCCAGGGCGGCCCGGGCGAGCCCGCGGGCGCGGGTGATGTCCAGGCCCCGCTGCGCGGTCCGCCAGGCGGCCACGGCGGCCTCGGCGGCCTGTTCCGGCCGGGCGGGCCAGGCGTCGGGCAGCGGCGGGGCGCAGCCGTCCTCCGGGTCGGGGCGGCCGTGTTCGGCCATCCAGTGCAGGGCCCTCAGCGCGGAGTGTTCGGCGGTGCCCGGCTCCGCGTCGGCGGCCGCCCGGGCGATCCGGGCGGCGGGGGTGAGGACGTCGCCGCGGGCCACGAGGAGTTCGGCCGCGCGCAGCCGGGCCCGGACCGTGCCGGGGCCGGCGGGCGCGGACCGGTCCGCGCCCGCCGGGGGGCCCAGGGCGCGGTACAGGTGGCGGCTCGCGGCCTCGGGCGAGGTGGGGAGCGTGGCGGTGGCCAGTTCGGTGAGCAGCCGGACCCGCAGGGCCTGCGGCACCGGCTCGCGCAGGGCCCGTTCCAGCAGCCGGGCGGCCTGGGCGTGCCGGCCGACCGCCCGGTGCTCCGCGGCCCGGCGGCGCAGCGCCGCCACGGCCCAGGGGGCGCCGATCCGGCCGGCGCCCAGCAGCATCCGGGCCACGGCGCGGTCGGGCAGGGCCGCCCGGTGGGCCCAGGAGGCGGCCCGGGCATGGAGTTCCTCCCGCTGCCCGGTGTCGAGGCCGGCCAGGACGGCCCGGGCGGCGGCCCCACTGCGCAGGGCGGGGCGGGGGCCGTCGGCGAGCAGACCGGTGCCGGACAGCAGGGTCAGGGCCCGGGCGGCGCCGGGGGTGCCGGGGCCGGCGGCCAGCGCGTCGATCAGGCCGGGGGTGCAGTCGGGCCCCGCAACCGCGATCGCGCGCAGCACGCCGAGGAGTTCCGCCGGCAGCAGGGGAAGGGTGCGCACAGTGCGCTCCCTGACGGCCTCGGCCGTGCTCTCCGCGAGGTGGTCGAGGTGGCCGGTGCGGGGGGTCCAGCCGTGCCGTGTGAACCGGGCGACGACCGAGCGCAGGAGGGCCGGGTTGCCGTCGAGGCACCGGGCGGCCTCCTGGTGGAAGGCCGCGTCGACGGCGTCGGGCCACGCAGCGTCGAGGACCCGGCGGACGGCTGCGGCGGGCAGCGGGGGCAGGTCGAGGGCGTGCCGGGCCACGGAGCGCCCGTCGGCCAGCGGACAGGGCTCGATCCGGTCGTGGGGGTCCGGCCGGGCGGCGCTGTTGCGGGAGGTGAGCAGCATCAGCGGCACCCCGGCCAGCCGCCGGGCCAGTGCCCGCAGCAGGCGCAGCGACGGGGGGTCGGCCCACTGGGTGTCGTCGACGACGAGGAGCAGGGGGCGGCTGCGGGCGGCTGCCAGGAAGGGGGCGCAGAGGTCGGCGGGCGGGCGGGCCCGTCCGTCGCCGCGGCGGGCGGGGCCGGGCGGGAGGTCCCGTGCGGCGGTCCCGGGGAGCAACTGGGAGTGGAGCTGGGCGGCGATCCCGTGGGGCAGGCAGGTCTCCGCGGGCGAGGCCGCCGCCGCGGCGACCCGTACTCCGGCCTCCTCGGCGAGGGCCGCCGCGTGGTCCAGCAGCGCGCTGCGTCCGATCCCGGGCGGCCCCTGGACCTCGACGACCGCGGGCCGGCCCCGCCGCAGGTCGGCCAGCAGGCCACGCAGCAGCCGGTCTTCGGTGTCCCGTCCGATGGGCACCGCCGGGCCGGCGGGGCGGGGGTCCGGGCCGGGCGGGACTGCCGAGAGGCCCGGCGGGGCGGCTGTCGTCCGTGGCATGGCTGTCCGTCCTCCTGGGTGTCGTGTCGGTGGGGCTCCCCCACCGGCCCCCATGCGGGCGGGGGGCCGGATCGGGCGGCCCTGCACTTCCGTCCGGGCGCCGTCCCGGACGGGCCGTCAGGGCCCGTCGTCGAAGACCCCGCTGTCGAAAGGCCCCGTCGTGGAAGACCCCGTCGTCGAAAGCCCCGTCGACGAAGACCCCCTCGTCGCCCGGAGGGCGGCCACGCGGCGTCCGGCGGGGGCTCCCGGTGGGCCGGGTGCACGACCTCGTACCGGGTGTACCCGGTCGTGCGGCCGGTGCGCCGGGAACGCGCGCCCGGCGCACCGGTGCGGGCGGGAGTCCGACGACGGGGGCCAGCGCTCTGGCCGGAAGGGTTCACCGCCGCACGACGCCCGGCACGGCACCTCGCCGCGTCGTCGGGCCACGCGAGTACGTCCGGTAGGCGCCGCGGCCCTCCGCCTTGCGACGCACCGCACCGGACACCGCGAACCGGCAAACCCTTCCGGTCATCGCACTAGGGTGTGGCCGGCACGCCGTCGGCCGGGTGGGGCACGGCGGAGCGGACGGCGGGGCGGGCGCGGGAGCCGAGGCCGCGGGGCAGGTCGCCGCGGCCCCGGACGTCGAGCTTGCGGTAGACGTTGGTCAGGTGCATCTCCACCGTCCGCGGGGTGATGAACAGGGCCTCCGCGATCTTCTTGTTGCTGTGGCCGCGCTGGGCCAGGGTGGCGATCCGGCGCTCGCTGGGGGTCAGCGAGTCCACGGGGGCCGTGGCCAGCTGCGGCATCCGTCCGCCCGCGGTCACCAGCGCTTCGCGGGCGGTGGCGGTCAGCGCATGGGAGCCGCAGCGGGTGGCGAGTTCGATGGCCTGGCGCAAGTGCCCGCGCGCCGCCCGGGCGTCACCGAGCGCGAGCAGCTCGCGGCCCAGCCGGTACTCGGCCCTGGCCAGTTCCAGCCGGGCCGGCGAGGCGGCCAGGGTCTCCACCGCCTCGGCCAGCAGCTCCGTCCGGTCCCGGCCCCCGACGACGGAGGCCGCCGCGACCAGACCCAGCCCCAGGGCGCGCGGGGTACCCCAGCTGCGGGTCCGCTCCAGGGCCTCCCCGACGAGCCCGGCGGCCTCGGCGCCCCGGCCCAGGCGGCCCAGCGTGGTGGCGGTCGGCAGCCACCAGGGGGCGAGGACCGGGTTGGCGATGCCCGCCTCCTCCTGGCTGCGCCCGCACCGCCGCCACAGGTCGAGCGCCCCTTCGAGGTCGCCCCGCTCCCGGCGGACCTCCCCGGAGGTGTACAGGAAGAGGTGTCGTTCCCAGACGCTGCGGTCCAGGTGACGCGCGGTGCGGGCGAGTCCGTCGAGCACGGCGCCGGCCCGGGCGCCCTCCCCCTGGGAGAGCAGGACGGAGCTCAGTGCGAGGTGGGCGAGGGGCGGCGCCCCTGCCGGGCCGGTGACCTCGGTCGCGGCGCGGGCGTCCCGCGCCGCGGCGGCGACGTCGCCGACGCCGTGCAGGATCAGGGAACGGCCGGCGAGCGCGGCACGCCGGGGCCACAGCGGGGGGTGTTCCCGGGCCGGCGACAGCGCCCGGTCCAGGGCGGCGAGGGCCTCGTCCACGCAGTCGGCGAGCGCGAGGACGGCGGAGGAGCAGAACACCCCCCAGCCGGCGGTTCCGGGTTCGTCGGCGCGCAGGGCCTGGCGGGCGAGGGCGGCGGCCCGGTCCGCCGATCCGCCGTCCAGGGCGGCGAAGGCGCTGAGCGCCGCGAGCAGGCGCCGGTCGGCCGGACCGTGCCCCGTCGGTACGGGCAGGGCGGCGGCCCGGGCGCGTGCGGCGGGCAGCGCCGTCCGGTCGTTGACGGCGGTGGCCAGCAGGGCGGATTCGACGGTCGTGCGCAGGTCCCGGTCGGCGGGGCCGGCGCCGTCGGCCGCGGCGCCGGCCAGGCCGTCCAGCACCCGCTCCAGTAACCGCAGGCCTTCGGGGGCCCGGCGGGTGCCAAGCGCCATCATGGCGTACTGCACGGCCACGGGGGCCTGTCCGCGCGCGTCGGGGGTGAGGGCCAGGGCCCTGCGCAGGTGCCAGAGTGCGTGGGCGGGGGTGACGACGGTACGGCTGGCGGCGCGGGCCAGTTCCACGTGCAGGCCGCCGCGTTCGGCGTCGGTGAGGGCGCGGCCCGCCTCGCCGCGCAGCCAGCGGCCGGCGGCCCTGACGGTCGCCCGGGTGGGGGCCTCGGCGGCGGCGTCGCGCAGGACGGCGAACATCCACGGTTCGTCGATCCGGTCCAGCGGGGCGAGCTGTTCGGCGACCTCCGGGGCGGGCCGGCCGGCGTCGCTGAGGACCCGGGCGGCCCGGATCCGCAGGTCCCGCAGGTCGGGTCCGGGCAGGCCGGCGAGGACCCCGGCGCGGACGCGCTCGCGCATGTGCGGCGGGGAGCCCGGCACCACGGCCTCGATCCGGCGCAGCGCCGTCAGCGCGGATTCCACGGCCCGGACGTCCAGTCCGCAGAGCGCCGCGAGCAGGTCGGGGGCGGCCCGGCCGAGGACGGCGAGTGCGGTGGCCACCTGCCGGGCGCGGGACGGGCCGGCGGCCAGCAGCTCGGGGACCCGTGAGGCCAGCACGCACTGGTGGACGGCGTCCAGCCGGTGCACGGCGTCCTCGACGGGCGGGATGCCGAGGGCGTGCAGGGCGGTGAGCAGCCGGTCCAGGAGCAGCGGGTTGCCGGCGGTGAGCTCGGCGCAGCGCCGGACGAACGGCTCGTCCGCCGGCCCGCCGTGGATCCGGGCCGCCAGGTGCGCGATGGCGGTGTCGGTGAGCGGGGAGGGTTCCAGCAGGGTGCAGCGGCCCCGGGCGAGGAACCCGGCGAGTACGGGGGTTCCGGGGCCGGGGGCGTCGGTGCGCTGCGCGAGGACCAGGAGCAGGGGCCGGGCGGCGGCGTGGCGCAGGATGAACTCGGCCGAGCGCAGGGAGGTTTCGTCGCACCACTGCGCGTCGTCGACCACCAGGGCCAGGGGGCCGGCGGCGAGCATGTCCAGGGCCCGGTGGTGGACGTCCCGGTCGTGGTGGAGGTCGCGGGGCGGGGCCGCGGGGGGCGGGGACCCGGGCCCGGGCGGCAGCAGGGTGTCCACCGCGCGGGTACGGGGCGGGCCGTCCTGCCGGCCGGCGGTGCGGCGCACGGCCCAGCCGTCGGCCTCCAGGTGCCGCCGCGCGAGGGTCAGCAGGCGGGTCCTGCCGATTCCGGCGGGGCCCCTGACGAGGACGGCCCGCGCGGTGCCCGTACGGGCCTCGGCGGCCTGGCGCAGCAAGGTTTCGAGTTCAGGGGTGGGGACGTCCGGGGTCGGCACCGGTCCCCGCGCCATTCCAGCGGTGAACACCACTGCATTTCCCTCTTCCTTCGTGGAACCGCCTCTGGTCATCCGGCGATACGACGCCGGAATGTCCCTGCGTGACCAAGATCGTAAGGGATGTGCCACGGGAATTTACGGACGATCCGCTCAATTTGAGCCAGAATGGACTGGACCTTGGCCGAGGCACACGCCACCGCGAGCCGCCCGTCGGCGGAGAACCGCACGGATTTCGGCCTTTCCTTGCACCCGAATTCCCTTATCCGCGCGGCGTGCAGGGCGCGGGGCAGGGAACCACCGGAACGGTTCAGCCGATATCCGGCCATCAATTCCGCTTTCCCCGGGCTGGGTTATCGTGCCGGGACAGGAGTTGGCCGCCGAACCCACCGGAGTGTTGCGTGCTGTCCCACCTGGAGCCGTCCTGCCCGCCGCCGGGCTGGCCGCCCGCCCCCTGGCCGGGGCCCCGCTCCCGGCCGGCCGGGGACTCGCTGGACCTGTGGCTGTTCCACGTCCCGGACTCCGGGCTGCGCTCCGTGGTCCTCGACCGGTCCCCGCTGGACGCGCAGGAGCGTGCCCGGGTCTCCGCCTTCGTGTTCCCCCTGGACCGGAGCCGCTACGTGGCCGCGCACCTCGCGCTGCGCCGGGTGCTCTGCGCGTACGAGGGCGTCGCTCCCGCGGAGTTGCGCTTCGTGCGCCGGTCGTGCCCCTGCTGCGGCGGACCCCACGGGCGCCCGGCCGTGGACGGCTCCGGCGCGCCGCACTTCTCGCTGTCCCACACGGGCGGACTGATCCTGATCGGGGTGGCCGGGCGGCCGGTCGGCGTGGACGTGGAGGCACTGCCGGCTCCGCACCGGGCGACCACCGTGGCCGAGGCCCTGCATCCCGCCGAACAGCGGGCGATCCACGCCGCGCAGCCCGCCCTGCGGCCCGCCGTCTTCGCCCGGCTGTGGGCCCGCAAGGAGGCCTACCTCAAGGGGCTCGGCACGGGGGTGGGCCGCAGCCCGAACCTGGACTACCTGGGCGACCCCGGCATCGGGGCGCCCGCCCGGCCGTCCGGGTGGACCGTCCGGGACGTGCCGGTGGGGCCGGAGCACGCGGCGGCCGTGGCCCTGGAAAGGGCGCCGGGCACCGACCCCGGGATCACGCTCCGCACGCACTACCTCGGGGTCCTGGACGAAGCCGCCGCCGACGCCCTGTCCGGCCGCTGACCCCCGCCCGCCGGAGGTCCGGGGCCGCACCGGCGGGACGGCCCACCGGATCATGCCTCGCGCACAGCGGGCACCCGGCGGCGTCCGGGAAACGCACGGCCGCCGGGCCGCCCCGTCAAGGCCGGCGTCAGTGGAAGCAGAGGCAGAAGGGGTGACCGGCCGGGTCCGCGTAGACCCGCCAGTTGGCGTCCGCGCGGATCTGGTCCGTCCGTTCCAGTACGGTCGCGCCGAGGGCGAGCGCCCGCTTCTCCTCCCCGTCGAGGTCGTCGACGTCGAAGTCGAGGTGGATCTGCTGCGGGCGCTGCCGGCCGGGCCATTCGGGCGGCTGGTGGCCGTCCACGCGCTGGAAGGCCAGCGGCGTTCCCTCGAACCCGTCCACCACGACCCAGTCGGGATCGTCCGGGTCGACGACCACCCGGCCGCCGAGCAGACCCGCGTAGAACTCCGCCAGCGACACCGGATCGGCACAGTCCAGCGCAACCGCCTGCAGCTTTCGAATCACTTCCGACACCCTGTCCCTCGGACGCTCCCGCGATCACCCGTACCCGGGGGTCGTACCCACCTCCGCGGCCCCCATGCACGGCGGAACACTGTTCCCCGCGCGGCCGTCCCCGCGCGGCGTCCGGGCGCGGCGTCCGGGCGGACGACGACCGGCGGAATCCGCATCGCGCCGGCCGCGGGACGAGCGGCCGTCAGGTACGGGCGGTGGCAGGTCCCGGCCCGGCCGGGGCCAGGACGGCGGCCGCCAGGTGCTCGCGGAACCAACGATGCCCCAGGTCGGCCGAGTTGCGGGGGTGCCAGGCCATCCCCAGGTCCAGGGGTTCCAGGTCCAGGGGGACGGGGAAGGTCCGCAGGCCCATGGCCGCGACCGTGTCGGGGAGCCAGCCGGCCAGGCTGAGCGCGACGAGGTCGCTGTCCCGGGCGAGCATCATCGCACTCGTGTGACTGGGTACGACGACCGCGGTCCGGCGGCGCAGCCCGAGCTCCGCCAGGGCGCTGTCGATGGGCCCGAGGCGTTTGCCGAGCCGGGAGATGCCGATGTGGTCGGCCTCGGCGAAACGGCGGGCGTCGACCGGCCCGTCGAAGAGGGGATGACCGCTGCGGGCGATCCCGACCAGCGGCATCCGGGCGAGCGGCCGGGTCCGGATCTCCGGGTCCAGGTGTCCGAGGACCCCCAGCTCCACGTCCACCCACCCCTGCCGCAACCCGGGACCGCCCTCCACCGCCTCCGGCAGGAAGACCACGTCCACCTGCGGGGCCTCCGCGTGGATCCGTGCTCCATCAGGCTCCCGGCCAGCCCCACCAGCAGCAGGTCGGCGGCCTGCACGGTGAAGGTGCGCCGCAGGTGCACGGCGTCGAACCCTGCCCCCGACGGCCGGCTCGGCTACGTGTCCTGCGTCGTCTCCTCCACCGTCGACGTCATCGACCTGGAAACCCTGGAACGCCTGGCCCGGCTGGACATCGCCAGACTCGCCGAACCCGGCGCCCACGGCCTGGCGTACGTCTCCCGCCCCGCGTAACCGGCGGGAGCCGGCGGGACCGGGGGCGGTGGCGGAGACGGCCACCCGGTCAGGCGGAGCAGGCCGCCGCGACGACCTCGCGGACCGACCAGCCTGCACAGAGGCTGGGCGCGTTCCGCTCCCGCAGGCCGTCGAAGAGACCGGCCAGGCGGCGGTGTTCCGCGGCTGTGGCCGCCTTGAGCGCGGGCCGCCCGTCTTGAGGGTTCGTCACGTTTCGCATGTGCCCCACCCTGGTGGCGGCCGGCGCCCGTGGCCAAGAGAGAGTCCTGCTGCCGTCCAGCACCAGGGGTTACGGCCCGGCGCGGCCACCGCTCCCGGCGGGCGACTGCATCCTTCGGCCTACCGCGTTTTCGGCCCTGCGGAGGACGATCCCGCGGCGCCGCCGTAGGAGGGTTGGTCCGTGCGAACAACCATCGGATACACCGTCGAAAGCATCGGGTACGTCGTAGGGGCCCAGGGGCTGATCAGCTTCGTTTCACAGGCCTTCTTCGGCACGGAGTGGGGCTGGCTCCACAAGGTCGTCGACCTTCCGTCCGGCGCCTACCTCGGCATCGCCGTCGTGGGGCTGGCGCTCGTCCTCGGCGGAGTGCGGACGCGGAAGGCGCCCGGGCGCCGAGAGGCCGCCTGACCGGCGGGCCTTCCGGCCCGTGAGGGGGCCGACTCACCCGGCATCCGCCCGGCGGTCCGGGCACGGCACCCGGGGCCGGACGCGGACCGTCCCGCGCGGGAGGACGGAACAGAAGCTCCAGCTGTAGAGGACGCAGCCCGTGTGCACCGCAGACGCCGCGCGCCGGGCAACGCCCTGCAGGACCGCCAGTAGATCATCATCGGTCATGTCGTCCCCGTCCTCGGACCAGAGCCGGGTGGCCCAGCGGCCTGCGCGCTCTTCGAGTTCGGCGGAGCTCGCGCCGGCCAGCGCTCGGGTCCGCGGCGGGGCCTCGGCCGAGGGCTCCGGACGGCGAAGCCGCACGCCTGGTCGCGCCGGCAGCCTGACCGCGGCCGACGAAGGGCATCCCTGGACGGGAGGGGTTCTGCTTCCCCGGGCCGAGGCGGACACGGCGGTGGGGCCCGCACCGTACGGTGCGGGCCCCACCCACGCCTCATCGCGGGCCGGCCGCGGCTACCAGCGGTACCAGCGCCCGCCGCCGGTCCTCGGCCGGGCGACGAACCCGAGGAGCCAGATCACCAGCACGGCGATCGCCACCCACCAGAGGACCTTCAGTGCGAAGCCGGCTCCGAACAGGACCAGGGCGAGCAGAAGAACGAGGAGCAGGGGAACCATGGTCATCACCTCCGCGCCCTCGCATGCCCCCGGAACTCCCGAGCATGCACGCCGAGGCCGAAGACCCCCTCGGTGCGGGCCCCGACCCCGGGCAGCCGCTCCCCCCGGTACTCTGCCCGGGCCCCCGCCACCGCGCGGCCGGACCCCCGGCCGTATCCCCCCCAAGCGGGGGATACGGCGGCCGGTGGAGGGCGGGCACCGGCGCGTCGGGCGGGCGGCCGGACGGGGGGCCGGTAGTCGAAGGGGGTGCAGGCACGGCGGCGGGGCTCCGAGGCCGTGGGGCTGCGAAGGCGCGACGCCCTGGAGGACCCCGATGACGGCTCTGGACCCCTCGCTCCCCCCGGAGACGGCGCAACGGACCGGACACCGCGTCCGGCAGGGATCCGCGGTGCTGCGCTGGCTGTCGACCACCGACCACAAGGTGATCGGCAACCTCTACCTGGTGACGGCCTTCTGCTTCTTCCTCTTCGCCGGGGCGCTGGCCCTGGTGATGCGGGCCGAGCTGGCCCGCCCGGGGCTGCAGATCGTCTCGAACCAGCAGTACAACGAGCTGTTCACCGTCCACGCGACGATCATGATGCTGCTGTTCGCGACACCGACCTTCACCGGGTTCGCCAACGCGCTGATGCCGTTGCAGATCGGCGCCCCGGACGTCGCGTTCCCCCGGATGAACGCCTTCACCTACTGGGTCTACCTGTTCGGCGGCCTGATGGTGGTCTCGGGGTTCCTGACCTCCGACGGGGCGGCGGCCTTCGGCTGGTTCGCGTACGCGCCGCTCAACGGCGCCGTGTACTCACCCGGGACGGGACCCGACCTGTGGGCGATGGGGCTCGCCGTGGCGGGACTCAGCACCATCCTCGGCGCGGTCAACTTCATCACCACCATCGTGTGCCTGCGCGCTCCGGGCATGACCCTGTTCCGGATGCCGATCTTCACCTGGAACGTGCTGTTCACGTCCATCCTGGCCCTGCTGGCCTTCCCGGTGTTCACAGCGGCCCTGCTGGCCCTGGAGGCCGACCGCAAGTTCGGCGCGCACGTCTTCGACGCGGCGAACGGCGGCGCGCTGCTGTGGCAGCACCTGTTCTGGTTCTTCGGCCATCCGGAGGTCTACATCGTGGCCCTTCCGTTCTTCGGGGTGGTCAGCGAGATCGTGCCCGTCTTCAGCCGCAAGCCCATGTTCGGCTACGTGTCCCTGATCGGGGCGACCATCGCCATCACCGGCCTGTCCGCGACCGTGTGGGCGCACCACATGTTCGCGACGGGGGCCGTCCTGCTGCCGTTCTTCTCCCTGCTGTCGTTCCTGATCGCCGTGCCGACGGGAGTGAAGTTCTTCAACTGGATCGGCACGATGTGGAACGGCTCGCTCTCCTTCGAGATGCCGATGCTGTGGTCAGTCGGCTTCCTCGTCACCTTCCTGCTGGGCGGTCTGACCGGGGTGCTGATCGCCTCGCCGCCGCTGGACTTCCACCTGACCGACAGCTACTTCGTCGTCGCCCACCTCCACTACGTCCTCTTCGGCACGATCGTCTTCGCCACCTTCGGCGGCCTCTACTTCTGGTGGCCCAAGCTGACCGGCCGGATGCTGGACGAGCGTCTGGGCCGACTGCACTTCTGGACCCTCTTCCCCGGCTTCCAGCTGACCTTCCTGGTCCAGCACTGGCTGGGCGAGCAGGGCATGCCGCGCCGGTACGCGGACTACCTGGCCTCCGACGGGTTCACCCTCCTCAACACCGTCTCCACCATCGGCGCCTTCCTGCTGGGCCTGTCCACGCTGCCGTTCCTCTACAACGTCTGGAAGACCCGGCGCACGGGCGAGCGGGTGACGGTCGACGACCCCTGGGGCTGGGGCCGCTCCCTGGAATGGGCGACGAGCTGCCCGCCTCCCCGCCACAACTTCCACACCGTGCCGCGGATCCGCTCGGAGTCCCCGGCCTTCGACCTGCACCACCCGGAGGTGGCCGGTGAAGGGTGAGGCCTGGCTGTTCACGGGAACGGCCCTGTTCTTCGGGGCCACCACCGTCGTCTACCGCTGGTTCTCCGACGACCCCGCGGGCAGCTCCGCGCTGTGCGTGTCCTTCGTGATGTCCGGCCTGGTCGCCGCCTTCCTGTGGCGGCAGTACCGGCGGGGCGGGGAGCGGCCCGAGGACCGCGGGGACGCCGAGGTGCTGGAGGCCTCCGGCCGCCGGACCTTCTTCCCCGACCGGAGCTACTTCCCCGTCCTGACGGCCGCCGGCGCCGCCCTGTCGGCACTGGGCGTGGTCCAGGGGCTGTGGCTGTTCCTGATCGGCTTCGGGGTGCTGGTGCCGGGGGTCCTCGGCTTCGCCTTCCAGAACCTCGGCCATCCGGAGTAGCGCCCCGGTTCCGGGTGGCCCTACGAGGACTTCGCCGCGGCCCCCTCCGGGCGGTCCGGGCCGGCCGTCACCTCGGCGATCTCCCTGCGCTGCTCGGGGGTCGCCGGGTAGGGGACCTGGTCGCGGTAGTACCAGGAGCTGACGGCCGCCCGCATCCGCCCCAGCAGCCGGCGGGGCAGGGAGCGGGTCGGGTCGCGGTCGTCCTCCAGGGGGCGGGGCCGCTCCCCCACGAGCATCCTGTACCGCCGCCCGTCCGGCAGGGCCTGGCGCTCGGGGTGGAAGCCGCCCTCGACGCCCTGGCGCACCAGGCCCGTCTCCCCGCCCTCGGTCAGCAGTTCGCGTTCCCGGTCCTGCAGGGCCAGGCAGAGCCGCCGGGTGAGCCAGAAGACGCCCGCCGGCACGGCGAAGAACGCCGCGCGCAGGGTCCACGTCAACGCCGGCAGGGGCACGGCGAAGACGTACGCGAGGATGTCCTGGGCTCCCGCCAGCAGCAGTACGGCGTACCAGGCGAGGGCCGCGGCGCCGAAGGCCGTGCGGACGGGGCGGTCGCGGGGGCGGTCGCACAGGTGCCGCTCGCCGCGGTCGCCGGTGATCCAGCGTTCGAAGAAGGGGTAGGCGTAGAGCGCGGTGAAGAGCGCGCCGGGCAGCAGGACGGCCGCCACGAAGGGGTTCCACGCCACCGTGTGCCCCCACAGCCGGGTCTCGACCCCGGGCATCAGCCGCAGCGAGCCCTCCAGGAAGCCGATGTACCAGTCCGGCTGGGAGCCCGTGGAGACCAGGTCGGGGCGGTAGGGGCCGTACACCCAGACGGGATTGACCTGCGCGACGGCCGCGAGGGCGGCGAGCAGGCCGAAGACGAGGAGGAACAGCCCGCCCGACTTGGCCAGGTACTGGGGGAAGAAGGGCAGGCCGACGGCATTGCGGCCGGTCCGGCCGGGCCCCGGCCAGTGGGTGTGCTTGAGGTGGACGACCAGCAGCAGGTGCGCGGTGACCAGGCCCAGCAGCAGTCCGGGGACCAGCAGGATGTGCACGGGGTAGAGGCGGGGGACGATGTCCGCACCGGGGTACTCCCCGCCGAAGGCGAAGAGGGCCAGGTACGTACCGACCACCGGGACCGACAGCGCGATGCCCTGGGCGATGCGCAGCCCGGTGCCGGACAGCAGGTCGTCGGGGAGGGAGTAGCCGGCGAAACCCTCCAGCGTGGCCAGGGCGAACAGGGTCACGCCGATGGTCCAGTTGAGCTCGCGGGGGCGGCGGAAGGCTCCGGTGAGGAAGACGCGCAGCAGGTGCGCCCCGATGGCGGCGAGGAAGACGATCGCCGCCCAGTGGTGGATCTGCCGGATCAGGAGGCCGCCGCGCACGTCGAAGCTGATGCGGAGGGTGGAGAGGTAGGCCTGGGACATCCGCACGCCGCGCAGCGGCGCGTACGAGCCGCGGTACACGCTCTCGCTCATCGAGGGGTCGAAGAAGAAGGACAGGTACACGCCGGTCAGCAGCAGGACGACGAAGCTGTAGAGCGCGAGCTCGCCGAGCAGGAACGACCAGTGGTCCGGGAAGACCTTGCGCAGCGTGCCGCGGGCGATCTCGGCCAGCGGCAGCCGCGCGTCCAGGGCCTCGGCGCCGCGCGAAGCCTTCCGTGTGCTCCGCTGGGAAACCGGCACCGGCGTGCCCCTCCTGTTGTCGCGCGCGTACGCCGGATTACGCTACCGAATCCCGCCAGAGCGGGGCAGAACAGACACGACACCTATCAGGGTGCGAGCCGGACGCCCCCCGACGAGCGGACCACCGTCCCGAGCGAGACGGGGCGGCGGGTGCGGGACAGAGGCGAGGACCGGCTCCGGCGCGCGGCGCACGAGCAGGAGCCGGTCCGGCTCCGGAGGCAGGGGCAGGGGCAGGAGCAGGGGCAGGAGCGGGGCCGGAGCCGGGCACGGTGCACGCCGGCTGCACCCCGGAGCAGCGTCTGGCCGCCCGGGAGATGCACACGCGCCTCGGGTCGCGCCTGTCGGCCCGGCCGGCTCCGCCCGGGCCCCGGGCGGGCTGAGCGAAGACGGCGGCCGCCGGTGCATCCGCCGGGCGGCGCAGGACGGAAGGCACTGCGTCAGTTGCCCTGCCCTGTCGGCACCGCCCCGCGCGTGGCCGCGGGCCGACCGCCGGGAGTGGCCCATGGCCGTCGCCGTCGTCCTGTTCACGTCCGACCTGCGGGTGCACGACCATCCGCCGCTGCGAGCCGCGCTGGAGGGCGGCCGGGAGATCGTGCCGCTGTTCGTGCGCGACCCGGCCGTGGACCGGGCCGGCTTCGCCGCGCCCAACCGGCTGGCCTTCCTCGCGGACTGCCTCACCGACCTCGACGCGTCCTTGCGCAGCCGGGGCGGCCGACTCGTCGTGCGCACGGGCGAGACGGCGGCGCAGGTCTGCCGGGTGGCACGCGAGGCGGAGGCCGCCGAGGTGCACACGGCGGCCGGGTACACGGCGTTCGCCCGGGCCCGGGAGACCCGGCTGCGGCGCGCCCTGGAGGCGCAGGGCTGCCGTCTGCTGGTCCACGACGGGGTGAACACCGTGGTGCCTCCCGGCGCCCTCACGCCCCAGGGCTCCGACCACTTCGCCGTCTTCACCCCGTACTTCCGGCGCTGGAGCACCGAACCGCTGCGCACCCCGTGGCCCGCTCCCCCGGTGCTGCGGTTCCCGTCCCTGCCACGGTCGGAGGACGTACCGACGCGTTCGGGGCAGGCCGGCCTGTCGCCGGGGCTGGCCGCCGGCGGCGAGCGGGAGGGGCGCGGGCTCCTGCGGTCCTGGCTGTCGCAGCACGCCGGGGAGTACGAGGAGCGGCACGACGACCTCGCGGGGGACGCCACCTCCCGCCTCTCGGCCCACCTGCACTTCGGAACGGTGTCGGCGGGCGAGGCGGTGTACCGCGCGCACGGGCACGGAGGCGCCGGCGCCGCGGCGTTCATCCGCCAGCTGTGCTGGCGGGACTTCCACCAGCAGGTGCTCGCGGCCCGCCCCGGCTGCGCCGGCCAGGAGTACCGCACCCGCGACGACCGCTGGCGGCGGGGCCGGGAGGCCGAGGAGGACCTGCGGGCCTGGAAGGAGGGCAGGACGGGCTACCCGGTGGTCGACGCCGCCATGCGGCAGCTCGCCCAGGAGGGGTGGATGCACAACCGCGGCCGGCTGATCGCCGCCTCGTTCCTGGCCAAGACGCTCTACGTCGACTGGCGCGAGGGCGCCCGCCACTTCCTGGGGCTGCTGGTGGACGGCGATGTGGCCAACAACCAGCTCAACTGGCAGTGGGTGGCCGGTACCGGAACGGACACCCGGCCCAACCGGGTCCTCAACCCGGTGCTGCAGGGCCGCCGCTACGACCCGGACGGCGCGTACGTCCGGCGCTGGGTCCCCGAACTCGCCGGACTCGACGGCGCGGCGGTCCACGAGCCCTGGCGCCTCACCGGACTCGAACGGGCTGCGTACGACTACCCGGATCCCGTGATCGCGCTCCCGGACGGACTGGCCCGGTTCCGGCACGCCCGCGGGATCCACTGATCCGGACCCGTCGAAGCAGGGATTCGATGCGTAACCGATGCGAGTTGATACGACCGCCATGGTCCCGGGAGGCTGACCTCATCGCGTCCACCGGCTCCGGAGGCACGTCCTTCCGCGCGCGGGGGACCCCCGCTCCGGCGGACGCGACCCACCGCGGACCGGAGGAGGAGACGTCATGGCGGTACCGACGGCTCACACCGGGAGCGCCGTCCGCCCGGCCCGCCCGGCGGGCGCCCCGGGGGACGAGGCGGTCTCCGACGAGGCGATCGCCGCGCTGCTGGTCCAGGACGACGAACGATGGCTGCCCCTCGCCCACCAGCGCTGGAGCCGCCTGGTCCACGCCCATGCCCACCGCGCCCTGGGCGACTGGCGCGAGGCGGAGGACGTCGCCCAGCTGGTGTTCGTCGCGGCGTGGCGCGGGCGGTCCGGGTTCCGCCCGGACCGCGGCACCCTGCCGGCGTGGCTCCTGGGGATCACCCGCCGCAAGACGGCGGACGCGCTGGCCGCGCGGACCCGGCGCCTGGACGTGATGGCCGCCGCGACCGCCCTCCCCCTCCCGGACGACCCGGACGCGGCCCCCGAGCGGGCGGTCGACCGGATCGTGGTCGCCCGGGAGCTCTCCCTGCTCCCCCGGCTCCAGCGCGAGGTGCTGGCCCTCGCCTACTACGCCGACCTCACCCAGGTCCAGATCGCCGACCGCACCGGGATGCCGCTCGGCACCGTCAAGAGCCACGCCCGCAGGGGCATGCGCAGGCTCAGGCTCCGCGCGGCCTCCGCCGCCGGGGAATCCGGGACCGGCACCGGACCCGTCCCGGCGGCCCGCGGCGCCGCATAGTCCGACGTACACCGGGCCCGGCCGGAAGCGTTCCCCGGGCCCCACGACACCAGGGGGTGGAGAGATGGGAGCGACCCGGCATCGCGGTGGTGGGAGCCGGAGTGTCCGCCGGATCGTGGAACGCCACATAGGGCGGACCGCCCGGGGTATGCCGCCTACCAGGCCCGCACCAGCGGATTCCTTCCCCGCCCTCCGCGCCGGGCGACGAGCGGCGGCGGCAGCGCGCGGCCGGGCCGGCCGGCGGACTGACCTCAGGGATGTGACGGCGCGCCGGCGCCGGGCGCCGGCCCGTCGGCCTCGCCCGCCGGACCGGCCCCCGCGTAGAGCGCGGCGATGACGTCCAGGGCCTCCCGCAGCCCGTGGGGACGCACCATGCCCGCGGTCGGGGCCCGCACGGGCCAGCCGGGGCCGGCGAGCAGGACCAGGGGCGCGGTCCGCGCCCCCTTGAGGCCGAAGGCCGTGGCCGCCATGTGCCGGGCCAGGGCGGTGTCCGCGGTCGAGCGGGACTGCGACCAGAGCACGACCGCCGCCGGACCCGACCGGCACACCGCCGCGCGCAGCGCCGCCGCGGGCACGGCCGCGCCGAACATCCGCGTCGGCAGCCCCCGCTCGGCGAGCCCGGCCGCCAGGGCCTCCAGCGGCAGGGTGTGCTGCTCCCCGGGCAGGCAGGCCAGCAGTACGGGGGCCGCGCCGCTGGCCGAGGCGCGGGGCGCGGTGACCGCGGCCCGCCTCAGCGCGGTCGACACGTGCCAGGACAGCAGGTGTTCCACCTCGACGTAGCGGTTGTCGGTGGATTCCCATTTGCGGCCCACGGCGTGGAGGGTCGGCACCATCACCTCGTCCCAGGCGGTCACCAGCCCGTGGGTGCCCAGCGCCTGCTGCAGCAGGGCCTCCATGGCGGGCCCGTCGAGCCGCACGGCCGCGCGCGCCAGTCCCCGGCATTCCTGGCGGACCTCGCCGAGGGGCAGGCCGTTGCCCGAGCCGGGCCGACGGGCCCGGCTCGTGCTTCCCGGCGCCTCCGCGCCCCGTGGCTGCGGCGGCGTGCGCGGCGGGTCGGGGCAGACGTCCCCGTCGGGCCTTCGGCGCACGGCCAGCGCGGCGCGGGCCGCCTCGGCGGGCGGTATGCCCGACGAGGTGAGCCGGCACATCTCCTCCAGCATGGCGACGTCCTCGGGCCTCCACCGCCGGTGCCGGCCGTCCTCGCGCACCGCGGGCCCGATCCCGTACCGCTGCTCCCAGGAACGCACGGTGGTCGGCGAGACTCCCAGGCGCCGTGCCACGGCACCCGTCGAGACACCGAGGGCCGCTCCGGACATGCGCCCATCCTACGATGCGCGATCGATGCGAGTCAGGGAGCGGCCCGACCCGGGGCCCCCGTCCGCCGGAGCCGCGCGGGGGTGCGTCCGGGTGAAGGGCCCCGCCACCGCCGCCGGGCGAGGGGGTCAGCCCGCGGCGCCCGCCGGTGCTTCCAGGCCCCGGGCGGTGATCAGCTGGGCGGTGCCGTCGGCGAGGCGGTAGGAGAGGCCCACCACTGCCACCTCGCCGGTCTCCACCCGCTCGGCGAGCAGGCGGGAGCGGTCCAGCAGCAGATCGACCGTGTGCCGTATGTGCTCGGCGATGAAGTCGCCGTCCTCGCTGTAGCCGGCGGCCCGGGCGGCCAGCACGCTCGGGGTCACGCGCTCGATCACGTCCCGTACGAAACCGCCGGCGGTGGCGCCCTCCTCCACCGCCGCCCGCGTCGCCGCGACCGCGCCGCAGGCGTCGTGGCCGAGGACCACGACGAGCGGGCAGCCCAGCACGCTCACGCCGTACTCGATGCTGCCGAGGACCTCCGTGCCCACGACGTGGCCCGCGGTACGCACCACGAAGAGGTCGCCCAGGCCCCGGTCGAAGATGATCTCGGCGGCCAGCCGGGAGTCGGCGCAGCCGAAGAGGACGGCGAAGGGCGTCTGCGCGGGCGCGATCTCCGCACGCCGGGCCGCGTCCTGGTTGGGGTGCACGGGCGTACCGGCGACGAAGCGCTCGTTGCCGGCCAGGAGTGTCGCCAGGGTCTCCTGGACATTCATTCGATCAGCGGTCATGGCCGCAGACTACGCGGAATCGGGGGGCCCAGCCGTGTGAGGAAGATCCCCCCGGCGGGGGCAGGGCCCTGCCGGCCGGTCCGCCGGGCCCGGGGGTGCGGCGGACCGGTCGACGGGCCGGGACCGTCAGCTGTCGGAGCGGAAGGCCCCGTGGACGCGGAGGTCGCCGTTGACGGAGACCTGACCGTCGTTGGTGTGCACCACCCAGGCGCCTCCACCGCGGACGGACAGGTGCGCGTTGGCGTTCACCTTGCCGTGGAAGGCCGACTCCCCCTGGACGCGCAGGTCGCTGTTGAGGGAGACCTTGTCGTCGTCGGTGTGCATGACCCAGCCGCCCGGGCCACGGACCGACAGGTGGCCGTTGGCGTTCACCCTCCCCTCGAAGAGGGCCTGCCCGCTCACGGCGAGGCCGGCCACGGCGGAGAGGGCTCCGCCGACCGCGAGGTCGCTGCGGGCCTCGACCCGGCCGTGGACGACCAGCCGCGGGGGCCCGTCCTGGGTCTCCAGCACGCCGGAGACGGCCAGACCGCCCTGGAGGGTCAGCCGATCCTTGACGAGCGGCCCTGCACCCACTTGGTGTTGACGCCGTCCAGGTCCGCCCCGTCGGCGGCGACGGTGGGCAGGCTCAGGGTGACGGGGTACTTCTGCGCCAGGACACCGCTCGCGGCCCGCTCCGTCACGTGCGGCAGGACCAGGCCCGGCGTGGCGGAGACGGGGAAGCCGTCCGGCACCAGGGCCATGGAGCCGGCTGCCTGGAAGTACGTGTTGGGCCGGGCGGTCACGGTGAGGGTCCCGGTGCTGTCGTCCCAGACGACGCTCGGGTCCTCCCCCGGCCTCGTCGCGGTGTTCTGCTCGACCCGTATGCCGACCGTCTTCGGGTCGACGGTCAGGTCGCCGTCCAGCGCGCTCGGGCCGCCGCGGGTCACCGGCCCCCGGTCAGGGCCTGCGGCATGGTGTGCAGGAGTTCGAGTCGGCGTTGCACGGCTTCCGTCGCGCCCGGCCGCCGTCCCGGGACCCGGCGGCGCAGGCCGACCAGGCGCGGTCCGAGTTCCCGGGCCCGCGCCGCGTCGCGCACGGACTGCCACTGGTGGTGGGCCCGGTCCACGGCGGCCTCCACGTCCGGGTCGTCCGGGGCCTGCCGACGGGTGAGACGTGCGTCGACCGCCGCCATCCACAGCTCGCAGCTGCCGGCCGCGTCGCCCGCGAGGCGGGCAAGGTCGGCCCGCACTTCCAGCCACTGGACCGCCTGCGCGGAGCCACGGCCGTGGCTCTGCACCGCCCAGCCCTCCCACCGCGCGGCGAGCGACGCCGCCTGGTCGTGGTGGCCCGCGCGTGCGGCGGCGAGGATCGCGGGGAGCGGGTCGCCGGTCGTCTCCGCGTCGGCCTGCGCCCTGCGCGCCAGAACCGGGGCGGACAGGGCCTCAGCGGTGAGGAACAGCGCCCCGGGGTCGGCCACTTGGGCAGCGGCCTTCGCGTGGAGCTCGGCCAGCGGCGGTGTCAGACCGCTCCGCCAGATGCTCGCCACGGCCTGGAGGTAGGCGGGCTCCGTGACCCGCCGGCGGCGCGGCGGTGGGGCGACGCGGCCGTAGACCGGGATTCCGTGGCCGAGGGTGAGGCCCTCCGCGCCGATCCGCTGCCAGGCGTCGGCTGTCGTGACCAGGTCGACGAGGAGGGTCGTGCTGCCCGGACGGCGCGGCTTGAGCTCGCTCGCCAGCCAGGCCCACGGAAGTCCCGTGTAGCGCAGGGTGGACGGGGTCGTCCGGGCGAGGGCCATGTGGATCGCGCCCTGCCTGGTGTCGAGCTCGAGCTGGCCCGCGAGGAGCAGGGTGAGGGGGCCCGGGGTGGCCGCCGCGGCACGGATGCGGGTGAGGACGGTCTGCTGATCGGTCGGATCGGCCAGCTCCACGATGGTCCCGGCGGCCGTGCGCATCAGGGAACTGGGCGGGCAGGCCGCCAGCGTGGACAGGACACGGGTCGCGTCGATCAGTCGGCCCTTGCCCGACGGGGCGGCCGCCAGGAGCAACGCGGTCCCGGGTGCATTCGTCTCGCCTGTGCTCACACCAGCACGGTACGCCCTCAGGGGCAGCACCGAGGCATATGAAGATGATCACATGGGATGCCGGGGTCGCCACCGCGTCGCACCTTTCGTACGACCGGCGCGTCCAGGCTCCCGGGCAGGGAGACGGGCGGGGCGGTGCGACGGGCCCGGACGGCCTGGCGGGGCGCCGCCCGTGACAGCCCTGTGACCGGAATTGTGGCTTCGGTCACGGCCCGGCGTCCGCGCCCCTGCTGGAGTGGCCCGATGCGCAAAACCACTCGCCTTCTGCCGGCCCTCGCCTCGGTCCTGCTCCTCACGGCCTGCGGGACCCAACGGGCGGGCGCCCCCGGGACGTCCGTCACCGCCCCGTCGGCGGACGGTGTACGGATCACGTCCGTGACCGCCCCCTCCGGCGCTCCCGCCTCCGCCTCGGCCGGGACGTCCGTCCACGCCGGCCCCCTGCCGGCCCGCGACTCCGGGATCTCGGCCGCCTACGAAGTCACCAACGGCGGTACCCAGACGCTGACCTACACGGTCCTCTTCGACTTCACCACGGACGCCGGGGAGGTCATGGGCAACACCCGCGAGACCATACGCGCGGTCGGCCCCGGGGCGACCGTGCGCGGCACGGTCCGGCCGGCCCCGGGCCCGGGATCGTCCCGGGCGACCCGGGTCAAGGTCTCCCAGGTGACCAAGGTCCCCGCCGCCGAGGCACCGCCCGCGGCCGGGGAGTGTCCTCCTTCCGGCATCCGCGTCACCACGGACGACGGCGACGCCGCGATGGGGCTGCGCGTGGTGGGCCTGCACCTGGAGAACTGCGGGAAAAGCGACTACCCGCTCGACGGCTACCCGATGCTGGAACTGCTGGACGAGGACCGTGCCCCCGTCCCCGGCATCCGGATCGTGCAGGGGAGCGGCGGCATCACCACCGGCACCGGGTTCGACGACCCGGCCCGCCCCCTGGTCCTGAAGCCGGGCGAGAGCGCCGTATCGGGCCTCATGTGGCGCAACACCACCGAATCCGGGGACCCCGTGAACGTCCCCTACGTCAGAGTGCGGGCCCGGGAGGGCGCCGATCCGGTGACGGTGACGCCCCGGCTCGATCTCGGCACCACCGGCAGACTCGCCGTCCGCGCCTGGACGCTCCCGCCGAAGTAGGACGGCACGACCGGTACCCGGTCCGGAACCTGAGTGTCAGCTTCAATGTCAGTGCCGGGTGGCACCCTGGGCGCGTGCTGATCGACGGATATGACGACGCCCCCCTCGTCGCCGCGGAGGACCTGCCGGACCTGCCGGGGTTCTGGGCCGCCTACCTGCTGTGGATGTGCCAGACCGAGGAGAACGAGCCGGATCCGCTGTGGTTCGGCGCCGACGAGGCCGACACGGACGCGGCGTACGAGGCCCTGACCGCGCAGGAGCGCTGGCCGGTCTTCCGCATCCCGTTCGCCGGCGGGCACACCGCGGTCGTCGTGGGCCGCAACTTCGAGGACGAGCCGGGGACGGAGTACTTCGTCTCCCACCCCGAATGGGACCGGCACGGCCACCTGGCCACCGTCGACGGGCACCAGGCCGGCCCCGGGCTGTCCTGGCGCGAGCTCACGCACATCGCCGGAACACCCGACCCCGGGGCTCCCGGCGTCCAGGCTCCGCACGTCCGCCTGCTGCTCCTGCTTCCGGCCCTCGGCGACCGCGACCTGCCCGCCGACGCGGCCGAGCGGGTCGCCGAAGCGCTCGTCGAGGTGGGCGTCCCCGAATCCGGAGCGCACGGGGTCGCGGAGGCCCTGCTCCACGACCACCCCCTGTGGGAGCCGGCGCAATGGTCCCTGCCCTCGCCCTCCCCGCTCTCGGGCGGCGCGCGGCAGTTCCCCGGCATCCTGTCCTGCGACGAGCCCGGCAGCCCGCGGTGCGGGATCCGCCTCGCCCGGGGAATCACCCGCGAACACAGCGACCGCCTGGCCCACGCCCTCGGCACCTGGCCCGCCCCGTGACGCCCTGCCCGGGGTGGCCCGGGCCCGCTCCGCCGCCGCCTGCGGACGCTTCGGGCAGCACCTCCTCGCGACGACGCTCTGGCGGGCCGCGTCCGGCCGCGCCCACCAACTGGCCGCGGGCAGCCGGGAGGTGGCGGAGATCAACGCCACGGGATCCCTCCAGCCCCGTACGCCCGACCGCCCCCGCGCCGGCCCGGCGCCGCCGGCCCCCGCTCCCCCGGCCTCGCTGACCGCGACCCTGCGCGGCGGTGCGGTGATCACCGCCCGGGACTCCCGGGGCGGCGGGGACCGAAGGAGACCGCCGGGCCGTACCGTCGGCGCGGCCCGCCGCACCGTCTCGCGGTACCCGTCCGCCCGCCGCCGGCCGCGGTCCGACCCCTACGAGGACCCCGTACCGGGCCGGACTCCGGATGGCGGGACCCGCGGGTGGCGAACCGTCACGGGGAGGGAGGCCGCGGCAGGGTGGCGGCCGGGTGCGGCAGGCCGGGGAGGCGGCGGATGCCCGATCCTTGAGGCATGCGCGCCGCCCGCCTGATCCGCATGGCCCTCCTCGTCCAGTCGAGCCCCGGCCTGACCGCCGCCGCCCTCGCCCGGGAGTTGGGCGTCTCCGAGCGCACCGTGATCCGCGACGCCCAGGCGCTCCAGGAGGCGGGGGTACCCGTCCGGTCCGAGCGCGGACGCACGGGCGGCTACCGGCTGGCGCCCGGCCACCGGACACGGCTGACCTCCCTCCATCCCAGCGAGGCGGAGACGCTCTACCTCTCCGGTCTGCCCGGGGCTCTGCGCGACCTCGGGCTGTCGGGACCGGCGGACACGGCCCGGCTGAAGCTGTCGGCCACCCTGCTCCCCTCGCTGCGGGCGGCGGCCGAGTCGTCGGTGCGCCGGTTCCACCTCGACGCCCCGGCCTGGTTCCGCGAGCCGTCGGCGCCGGAGCTGCTGCCGGAGCTGGCCCGCGCCGTGTGGGCCGACCGCACGGTCGAGCTGGAGTACGCGCGGCCCGGCCGGGACGGCGCGGCGCCTCGCGGGGTGAGCAGGCTGGTGGAGCCGTACGGGCTCGTCCTCAAGGCGGGGGTGTGGTACGTCGTGGGCCGCGTCCCGCAGGCGCGGCCGGGCCGGGCCGGCGCCTGGCGTACCTACCGCGTCGACCGGGTCACGGCTCTGTCCCCGGCTCCCGGCGCCGCCGGACCGTTCGTCCGCGACCCGTCCTTCGACCTGGCCGCGTACTGGCAGGAGCACGCCGCCGGGTTCGCCCGGGCGCTGCTGCGCGCGACCGCCACGGTACGTCTGACGGAGGCGGGTCTGCGGCGCCTGCCCGCCGTGGCGGATCCGGCGGGCGTGGACGGGGCGCTGGCGTCCGCGACCGCCCCGGACGCGGCCGGGCGCGTCACGCTCGACCTGCCGGTGGAGTCGGAGGAGGTCGCCTTCGCCCAGCTGGCCGGGCTGGGCGCGGACGTGGAGGTGCTGGGACCTCCGGGCCTGCGCGCCCGCTTCCGCGAGAACGCGCAGGCCCTCGCCGCCCTGTACGGCGCGGAGCCGGAGGGTCAGCGGTAGTCGTCGGGCGTGCCGTCCTTGCCGCCGTACACGACGTCCTCGAAGTACGCCCAGGCGTCCGGCCGGCTGCCGTCCACGTCCCGTACCCCGTAGACCTTGGCGAGCTCGCCGCTGGAGGCGGACTTGCCGTTCCAGCGGGCGGCCCGGTCCGGGTCGGCGGCGAGGGCGGCGACCGCGCGGGCGAGGTAGTGCGGCGACTCGGCGATGGCGAAGCTCGGCTCCTGGGCGATGGCGTCGCGCCAGTTGTCCTCCATCACGCCGAAGTGGCCGAGCATCTGCTCCGAGCGCAGGAAGCCCGGGGTGACGGCGATCGCCGTGCCCCCGTACTCCTCCAGTTCCCGGCCCAGACCGAAGGCGATCCGGATCGGGGCGTTCTTCGCGAGGTCGTAGTAGAGGTTCTCGCGGTAGCGGCGGTTGGAGCGTGCCGTGCCGTCGGTGACCTCCACGTGCAGCGGAGCGTCCGAGCGGACCAGGAGCGGGAGGGCGAGCGCGGCGGTGATCACGTGCGAGCGCACCCCGAGTTCCAGGACGCGCAGTCCGTCGGCGAGGGGGGTCTCCCAGCTCTTCCTGCCGAAGATGGAGTTGACGGTGAGGTGCTCGCCGCCCCAGAGGTCGTTGACGAGGATGTCGAGCCGTGCGTGATCGCGGTCGATCCGGTCGACGAGGGCCCGTACCCGGTCCTCGTCCAGGTGGTCGGTGGGCACGGCGGTGCCGGTGCCTCCGGCGGCCGTGACCAGCTCGGCGGTCTCCTCGATGGTCTCCGTGGTCCGGCCGACCTCGCTGACGTGCTCGCGGGTGGTGCGTCCGGTGACGTAGACCGTGGCGCCGGCCCGGCCGAGTTCGACGGCGAGAGCGCGTCCGGCGCCGCGGGTGGCCCCGGCGACGAGGGCGATCCGGCCGGCGAGCGGGCGGTGCCGGTCGGGGTGCTGGGTGTCGGTGTCCTGGTTCATGTCATCACCGTGCCCGCCAAAGGTGACAGTTCACGGCACCTTTTCCCGCGGCTTTCGCGCGACTCCGCGTGCGGCCCGGGAGAATCGCCCCATGCGCATGGTGATCATCACGGCCGGTTCACGCGGGGACGTCGCGCCCTACACCGGGCTGGGGCGGCGGTTGCTGGAGGCGGGGCACGAGGTCGCGGTGGCCGCCCATCCGTCGTTCGCCGAGCTCGTCGGCGGGTGCGGTCTCGGCTTCCTGCCGGTACCGGGAGACCCGCAGGGGCTGATCCGGGACTGGGCCCGGGCGGCGTCGCGGGACGAGGTCCGGGCGCTGACGAGGGCGTACGCGGACGGCATCGCCGACGGGGTGGCCGGGGTGGCGGCCGGCGGGGCCGACCTGCTGCTCACGGCCTCCGGTCCGGCCCCCCTCGCCCGGACGGCCGGGGAGGCGCTCGGCGTCCCGGTGATCGGCACCTACCTCGTACCGGCCCACCCCACCGGCCGGTTCGCCCTTCCCCCTGCGCGCAGTACCGGGACCGGGCCGGAGGCAAACCTCGCCGCGGGCCGGGAGGTGGTGAGGCGTGCGGCAGCCGTCTTCTCGGGTGCCGACACCCGGCTGCGGTCCCTCCTCGGACTGCCCGCCGAGGCGTCCACGACCCGGCCGGAGGTCCGGCCGGTCTTCCACGGATTCAGCCCGCTGGTGGTGCCGCGACCCACGGACTGGCCGTCCTGGGCCGAGGTGGCGGGCTACTGGTGGCCGGCCCGACCGGAGGGCTGGCAGCCCCCGGCCGGCCTGGCCGCCTTCCTCCGGGCAGGCCCGCCCCCGGTGTTCATCGGGTTCGGCAGCATGGCGGTGGGGCAGGGGGAACGGCTCGGCGAGCTGGTGGCCGCGGCGGTCCGGCGGGCCGGGGTACGGGCGGTGGTGCAGGCCGGGTGGGCCGGGCTGGACGGGCGCGGTGCCGACGTCCTGGCCATCGGCGACGTCCCGCACGACTGGTTGTTCCCGCGGACGGCCGCCGTCGTCCACCACGCCGGGGCGGGCACCACCGGGTCCGGGCTGCGGGCGGGCGTGCCCGCCGTGCCCGTCCCGGTCATGGCCGACCAGGCGTTCTGGGCGTCGCGGCTGGTCGAGCTGGGGGTCGCCCCCCGCGCGCTGCCCTTCCAGGAGCTGACCGCCGCAGCCCTCGGGGCCGCGATCACGGACTGCCTGTCCGAACCGGCCCACCGCCGCCGCGCGTCCGCACTCGCGCGCGGGATCGCCGCGGAGGACGGCGCCGCCCCGCTGCTGGCCCGTATCGGCTCGGCCTTCCCCGGCTGACCTCCGCAGCCTGGAAGACAGGGACCCGTTTCCCGGGAGCCGTGGGGCTCAGCGGGGCGGAGTGACCGCCGTCGGCGGGGCGGGCACACCGAAGACGCCCGCCCGCCCCGCCGCCGCGGCGCCCGCCGCGGCTCGGCCGGGGAGGGCCGGGTCCGGGGCGGCCCGCAGGAGCAGCAGCTCGTGGTAGAGCGGCGCCGTCGCCGCGACCAGGAGTGCGCGGGTGTCCACCGGGCCTGGAAGTTCACCCCGCGCGGTGGCGCGGGTGACGACCTCGGCGCAGCGGGCGTAGCGGTCCTCCCAGAAGCGGGACAGGGCGCCGACCGCCTCGGCCGAGCGGAAGCCCGCGGCGATCAGCGCCGTGGTCAGGCCGGTTCCATCACCGGCCAGGGCCTCGTAGACCTCGCGGTTGAGTGCGGCGAGGTCCCCCTCCAGCGATCCGGTGTCGGGCGGGCTCCACGCGTCGTCCGACGCGGCGTCGAGCAGGTCCGCCAGCAGACCGCCGACGTCGCGCCAGCGCCGGTAGACCGTGGTGCGGTGCACGCCCGCGCGTTCCGCGACCGCGTCGACGGCCAGCCCGTCGTACCCGCCCTCCACCAGCAGATCGCCCGTCGCCGCCAGGACCTGTGCGCGGACCCGGGCGCTGCGGCCGCCGGTCCGGCGCCGCGGCGGCGCCGGATCCTGATCGGCCGGATCCCGATCGACCGGAGGCCGATCGTCCCCGTGGCCGAATTCTTCGCTTGCGTGCGCCATGGCATCCATGGAACGATCTTAACGCAACATCCGTCGCAATAAGGAGTCCCCGCAGGGCGACAGGATCGTCCTCCGCGCCCCCGACCCGACCGGCGGCGCGCCGGCGTGAACCCCCTCCGAGTGAACCGCTCCGCGTGAACCCTTCCGCGTGAACCTCTCCCCGCGAACCCCTCCGCCGAACTCCTCGCTCCCCCTCCCCGCAAAGGTCTACGCATGCCCTCCGTCAGCTCCGCCCGCCTGATCCACACCTACACCCTTCCCACCGGCGGCGCCGGCCCGTACGCCCTGGCCGTCGGCCCCGACGGCAACGTCTGGTGCACCCTGGTGCACGCCGGACGCATCGCCCGCCTCGCCCCGGACGGCCGGATCGACGAGTTCCCGCTGGACTCGCCCGACTGCGGCCCGACCCTGATCACCGCCGGGCCGGACGGCGCCCTGTGGTTCACCCGCCACCGGGACCACCGGATCGGCCGCATCACCACCGACGGCAGGGCCCGCTCCTATGCCCTGCCGGGCTCCGGCCCCGGACCGTACGGGATCACCGCCGGGCCCGACGGAGCCCTCTGGTTCACGCTGCTGAACGCCGGGTCCGTCGGCCGCATCACCCTGGACGGCGAGATCACCGAGCACCCGCTCCCCGTCGGCGGCTCCGGCTCCTTCCCTTCCTTCCTCGCCACCGCCCCCGACGGAGCGCTGTGGTGCACCCTCAACCAGGAGCACGCCCTGGCCCGGATCACCGTGACCGGCGAATCCAGGCTGTTCCGGCTGCCCACCGCCGGTGCCGCACCGGTCGGCCTGGCGGCAGGGCCGGACGGCGCCCTGTGGTTCGCCGAGATCGGAGGCGGCCGGATCGGTCGCCTGGACCCGGACCGGCCGGGGTTCACGGAGCACCCGCTGCCGGACGCCCGGTGCCGGCCCCACGCGGTGGCGGTGGCACCGGACGGCGCCTGCTGGTTCACGCAATGGGCCACCGGCAGGATCGGCCGCATCACCGCCGACGGCCGGCTCACCGAGGTCCCCCTGCCGGACCCCGCGTGCGAACCCCATGGCCTCGCCTTCGGCCCCGACGGCACCCTGTACGTCGCCCAGGAGACGGGCGACGTCACCCGCTGGGACGTCAGCGCGGCCACGCACGGCTGAGCCCCGCGGATGCGACCGAATTCCGTTCGTCATGCGCGTACCGCGTGCGATCGCGCACCGCGTCGACACTCGATCGCACGCGCCGAAAACGCGAGGACGCCCGGCCGGGAGGTTCCCGTCGGGCGTTCCGATGCGTCTGCCGTGGTGCTGAACTGCTGTGCTGCTGGTGGCTTAGTACCAGTGGTTGGCCTGCCAGAAGTTCCAGGCGCCGACCGGGCTGCCGTAGCGCTCGTTCATGTAGTCCAGGCCCCACTTGATCTGGGTGGCCGGGTTGGTCTTCCAGTCCGAGCCCGCGGTCGACATCTTCGACGCCGGCAGGGCCTGGACCAGGCCGTAGGCGCCGGAGGCGGAGTTGGTCGCGGTGTAGTCCCAGCCGCTCTCGTGGGTGACGATCTTGTCGAAGGCCGCGAACTGCGCCGGGTCCTTGATCATCTGCTGCGCGATCGCCTTGGCGCTCGTCGGGGCGGCCTGCGCGGGAACGGTGGCGAGCATCGAGCCCGCGACACCCAGGGCGAGGACGGTACCGGCGAGGGTCTTCTTCGAAGCGGCGATGCGGCGGATGACGGCGTTGGACACGGAGGAAACCTTCCGAAGGGGACAAGGGCGGCCGCGGCGCATGCCGGAGCATGCGTGAACCACTCACGCAAAGGAGAGGGGATCGTCCCGGCGGGGGGCTGTGGGCCCCGGCCGCCTCGGCGACAACACCAGTTAGCCAGGCCGCCGGCCGGCTGGCAACGCCCCCCTCCTACTAGCCGGCCTCGGAGGCCACGCCGCGCCGATCACCCGCGGCGGCGCGGGCCGGTGCAGGTCGGGACCGGTGCGAGGGGCGGGTGCGGGGGCTACTAGGCGGGGCCGGATGTGACGTGGGTCCTGTGGGCCGCCTCACCGGCAGGGGGGCCGGACCTCACCTTCCGTGTCCGCCCGGAGCCTCTCGGGTGCGTGACCCGGGCCACTTCCGCCCGCCTGGACGAAGGAAACGGGTGCGTCGAACGCGGCTTCCCGAGCCGGCCCGCTCCCCTTCTACAGGGAGCGGGTCGCGCCGAAGCCGCTCTCGTGCGTCCAGACGTGGGTGCAGCCGGGGCACTGGAGGTGGAGGAGGCTGCCCTTGTTGGAGAGCAGGTAGCGCCAGTGCCGGGAGCAGGTCCGGCGCTCGCCGCACGGCTCGCAGCCCCGCGTGTCGTCGCACCGGGGGCAGGGCACCCAGGCCCGGCGTCCGATCTCGGCCTGGGGGTCAAGAGGCAGCATGGCCGCCCCCGCGCACGGGCAGGACACCGGCCGCCACCAGGTCGTCGTACATGCGCTGCTGCTCCGCGTCGAGACCGGAGTAGAGCAGGTCGTAGGCCTCCCCCTCCCCCCTCAGGACCTCGACCGGGTCCCAGTCGGGGCCGAGCGCGGCCATCACCTGGGCGCGCCGGAGTATCTCCTGGGAGGTGAGGTCGACGGCGAAGTCGACCTGCTCTGCTGCGTCGCCCGGGCCGGTGGCGGGCGTGGAGTGAGAGGTGGACATGAGGCAGAACTTAGGTAACCCTTTGTTCCCGGGTCAAGGGGGCGTGGGCCGAGTCACATTCCGGCGCCCCTGGGGCATTCGGGACAAACCAAGATCGGCCGGTGTCCGGGGCCGGCACTTCGGGACGGAGCTCGCGGGCATCCTCGGACCATGACCCTGGGCGAGGCGACGCCCGGTGGCAGCGCGTCCTCGCGTCGGTCCGCAACGAGCGGGCCCGCGCGGAGGCCGTACGGACCGTGGCCGCAGCGGTCACCGCGACCGCCGAGGCCCTGGAGGCGGCCGGCCGCGCGCCGACCCCGGCCCGACCCGGCCCGAACGACGGGCGCTGGACTCCCCGGGACACCGGAGCGGGCCGGGCAGCGGGGGTCAGGCCGGCGCGGCCCCTGCGAGGGCCCGGCTGCGGAGCAGTTTCTTGTCCGGCTTGCCCGCGTCGGTCAGGGGCAGGGCGTCGACGAAGGCGATGCTCGCGGGTTCGTACATGGCGCCCTTCGCCTCCCGCACCAGGGCGCGCAGCTCCTCCTCGCCGACCTCGCCGCCCGGTGTCCGCACGACGACCGCGTGGACCCGCTCCATGAGGTTCGCGTCGGGGACTCCGAGGACGGCGCTCTGCGCGACCCGGGGATGGGAGTTCAGCACGTCCTCCAGTTCCACCGTGTACACGTGGCCTCCCACCACCACGATCATGTCCTTCAGCCGGTCCACGATCGTGAGGTAGCCGTCCGCGTCGAGGTACCCGATGTCACCGGTGTGCAGCCAGCCGTCCCGCAGTACCTCCGCGGTGAGCTCGGGCTGCTTCCAGTAGCCCTTCATCACGTGGGGCGAGCGGACGCAGATCTCGCCGTGCTCGCCGGCGGGCAGGTGCCGGCCGGCGGCGTCGACCACGGCGATCTCGACCCCGTCCATGGCCTTCCCGGCGGTGCGCAGCAGCTCCGGGCGCTGCGGATCGTGGTCCTGGGGGGAGAGCATGCTGATGCCGCCCGCCTCGTTCTGCCCGTAGAACTGGTTCAGCACGGGGCCGAAGCGGCGGACCGCCGCCGCGAGGCGGGCCGGGGAGGAGGCGCAGCCCCCGTAGGTGAGCGAGCGGAGGCTGGAGGTGTCGGTGCGGTCCGCCCCGGGGTGGTCCATCAGCTGGTAGAGGAGCGGGGGCAGCAGGAACAGGTGCGAGATGCGCTCGGCCTCGATGGCGGCGAGCACGGCCCCGGGGTCGAACGCGTCGAGCAGGACGACGGTTCCGCCGCGGTGCAGCGTGCTGTCCGCCAGGAAGCCGGCCGCGTGCGCGAGGGTGGTGCACACCAGGGTCCTGACCTGCCCGTCCTCGGGCCAGTCCGGGCCGATCGACACCCACTGCCCGTAGGTCGTGCAGATGGCCTTCGGATGGCCGGTGGTCCCGCCGGTGTGGCGGATGGTGCAGACGTCCTGGGGCCGCGCCGCACCCGGCAGTGGCTCGGCGGACTCCTCGGCGGCGAGCTCCACCAGGTCCGGTTCCGCGCCGGTGCCCCCGCCGAGGACCAGCACCCGTTCCAGCGGCACCCGCCGGGCCAGGTCGGCGGCGCGGTCGCGGTAGGCGGGGTCGACCAGCAGCGCCCGGGTCTCGACGTCCCGCAGGATGTCGGCGTGCACATCGGCCGCAAGGCCCGCGTAGAGGTGGTTCACGGCGCAGCCGAGCAGCCCTGCGGCGTAGCGGGCCGCTATCGTCTCGGGAAGGTTGCCGGCCAGGAGGGTGACCGTCTGCCCGCGACCCAGCCCCTGGGACCGCAGCGCGCGGGCCATGCTGTGGACGAGACCGCGTAATTCGCCGGCGCTCACGCGCCGGTCCCCGTGCACCAGGGCCTCACGGCCGGGTTCCTTCCCGAGGGCGTCCAGGATCTCTTCCACATGACTGGAGAAGGGGGGGAGTGGTGCGGTGGTCTCGTCCATGACGCTCCTCATTGGTTGACTTGAGCAACTAGAGGGAGGTTAACGGCCGATGATCCACAAGCCCAAGCCGGACGCCGACATCCGGCCACCGCATCCCGCGCCCCCGCTCCGCGCCGCCGGATTCAGGAAGATCACGTGCTCGGCCTCACGAGCGCTTGAGGTCCTCCATTCGCCCCGTGCCGATCCACCGGCTCTCCGGCGCCGAACTCGCCGGCCGGCCCGCCGTCTGCCGGACCGGGGTCGCCCACGAGACACTCATCCGCCTTCACCCGGGCCCGGCGGGCCGGGGTGGGCCACACCCACCCCCGGTCCTGCCCGAGGACGACCTGGCGGCGGAGGCCGCGGTGCCCGACGAGCGGGGCCGGCCGACCCGCGGCGCGGGCGGGACCGCGGTCCGACAGGTCGCCCCCGGACCTCATGCGTCGAGCCGGCCCCCCGGCCGGCGGGAGTCATCGGCGGACCACCGCCCGATGACGCCCCGGCCGCAGGAGGACCGGCTCAGTGCACGGAGTTCCCCGGGCCGCTAGTTGCCGATACCCGCGCTGCCGACACCGGAGTTCCCGATACCCGCGCTGCCGATGCCGGAGTTCGCGATGCCCGCGTTGCCCAGGCCCAGGTTGGCGATGCCCGCGTTGCCGACGCCGGTGTTCGCGATGCCCGCGTTGCCCACGCCGGAGTTCCCGATGCCCGAGTTGCCGATACCGTCGGCGCTCGCCGCCGCGGCTCCGCCCAGACCGAGCGCCGCGGCGGCACCCAGCACGACGGTGAGACGGAGAAGACGTGTACGCATTGCATACCTCCCATGTGCGGTACGTTCGAAACAGATCAATAACACTTGATCCCTGGAGATTCCGATGCAGATCTGATGAATGCGGACGTGTCGCCCCTGGATGGCCGCGCGCCGGGCAAGGCTCAGATCTCCAGGGCGCCGGGGAACGGCCCGTTGCCGACACCGGGCGCGGTCACCGCCAGCCAGCCGTGTCCGGTCATGGGGGTGTCCTCGTCGATCTGCTCGGGGTCGACGGTCAGCGTCTCCGCCACGCCGTTGGCGGACGTCTCGCACGAGGCGTTCGGCTCGTACATCCCGGGCTCCCCGCACTCGTCCTCCGTCTGAGGGGTCTCCCAGGACATCGGCTCGCCCGTCCACGCCGGCTCGCGGTAGGTCTGGTAGGAGCGGACCACCCGGCCCTGCTCGGCGATCGCCCAGCCGTGGTCGTCGTCGTAGGCGTCGCGGAAGTAGAAGTGGGCCTGCCCGCAGTGCGCGCTGACGCGCGCCAGCACCTCCTCCTCGGCACAGCGGTACACCGGGCCGCCGAACACCAACCGCCACCCGGCGAACTCGGGCGTGACGAAAGCCCGGTGGACGGTCGTCTCCTCGCCGCCGGGGCCGGCCGTCACGGCCGTGTCGTGCAGCATGGCCGACATGCCCATGGCCATGGTCGCGGGGATGCGGTCGTACAGTCCCAGGGCTTCGAAGACGCCCTCGTACGCGGCGGCCGGGACCGCGATCCACTGGAACGGGCAGTGGTGGTCGAGCGGCCGGTCGTCCGGCAGCTTGATCCGGACGAGGCGCTCCAGCGCCCGCCGGTCCCGATCGCTCAGCTCGTCCCCGGCTCCGATCATCGCAAGTGCGTGCAGCGCGTGGCGGCGCAGTGCGCCCGGCCCGTTCCGCCGTATCTCCAGCAGCCCGCCGACCCCTTCGGATCCGAGGGCCTTCAGGTCCTTCTCGGCCTGCCACACACGCTCCTGACGGGCGATCTGCGACAGGAGCGTCTCAAGGGTCTGGTTTCGCGTACTCATGGCGCCGACCCTAGAACACGCGTACGTCAGCCTTCGTCAGCTCCCGGTGCGTTCCGGCCGCCGCCGGAACACCAGCAGGGCCGCCGCGATCTTCACTCCCGTGGAGATCGTCAGGGCCTGGAGGAACGGCATGCCCGTCAGCCACAGGGCGACCATCATGACCGTGAGCACCAGGAACGCGGGAAGCAGGTTGGTCCGCATGACCACCGGCTTCAGGCGGCCGGCCCTGCTCCGGCGCCGGGCGACCGCACCGCCCGGCGGCGCGGTGAGGCCCTCCTCCTCGGCTCGCGGCATCGGTTGCTGCCCTTCCCTCGCGGTCGCCCCCAGCACGAGCCTCGGGCGCCCCCCGGCCGACCGCCACCGCTGCTCCCGCCCGCGCCGCCATCCGGCGGAGAGGTTCACCTCACCGGGCCCGCCGCCGGAAGCGCTCCCGGCCGGTCAGCGGCTCGCGTGGGGCAGCAGGGCCATCTCCCGGACGTTCTTGACGGTGGTCGCGAGCGCGCGCTGCTGCTGCGCCGGGCGGAGCCGAAGGAGACGGTCCGGCGCCCGTCCGCCGGGTACGGGTCCGGCAGCAGGCGCACGCGGGGGTCCTGCCGGGAGTGAGCAAGTCCTCCTGGTAGGCGTCAGGTCCGCCCCCGCCCGTCCGGGATCCGGGCGGGTCCGGGATCAGAAGGGGTTGCGAGCGAGGTGCACGACATCCGGGACGCCGCGTGCGACGGGTACCTCCTCGCTGCGGACCTCCTCGAACCCGGCGCGTTCGAGGGCCTCCTCGAACGCGGGGGACGGTTGGGCGGACCAGACGGCCAGCACGCCGCCCGGAGCGAGACGGGCACGGCAGGCGGCGAGGCCGCTCGGCGAGTAGAGGCCGCTGTTGTCGTCGGTGACGGTCCAGTCGGGGCCGTTGTCGATGTCGAGGCAGAGGGCGTCGTAGCGCTCCCCCGCAGTGCGCAGATGTTCGTTGAGGTCGGTGTGCAGGACGGTCACCCGGGGGTCGGACAGGGCGGCCGCGGTGATCTCCCCCAGCGGGCCGGTGCGGTGCCAGCCGATGATGGCGTCCTCGCGTTCGGCGACGACGATTCGCGACCAACGCGGCTGCCCACTGGCGTGGGCGAGCGAGAACCCCACACCGAGACCGCCGATCAGGACCGCGGGGGCCGCGGCCGCCGTCCGCGCGAGCGCGGCGTCGACGAGGAGCCGTTCGGAGCGCCCGTCGGAAGTGTCCATCAGGAAGCAGCCGTTCACGATGATCTCGTACGTCTCGCCGCGGCGGCGCAGGACCACCTCGCCCTGCGGCCCGGTGCGGCGGTCGAGCGTCAACGGGGCTGCCACATCGGCGGTATGGAACGTCATGAAGCGGGTTCCTCCCTGGGATCGCGTGATCTCACTCGGGCGTCCCAACGAACGGTCCGGCGCCGGTGTTCCGTGCCGGGGCACCGGTGCCTACGACCCGGTGGGCCCCTCGCGCACCACGCGGTGGCGGAGGTGGACGACTCCCGAGGCGAACGTGCGGGTCCCGACGAGTTCGAGGTCCACCCGGCGGTCGTGCCGCGGGAAGAACGGGATGCCGCCGCCGACCAGCACCGGGTGGACCCTCGTACGGTACTCGTCGATCAGGCCCAGTGCGGCCGCCTCGGCGGCGAGGGTCGCGCCGCCGATCGCGATGTCGCCGTCCCCCGGCTCAGCCCGCAACCGCCCGATCTCCTCCGCCAGGCCGCCGGTGGCGAGGCGGGCGTGGCCCTCCACCGTCTCCAGCGTGGTGGAGAACACCACCTTGGGGAGCGGCTTCCAGAGCGCGGCCCACTCCAGCATCGCCGCGTCGAGCGACGGGTCCTGGTCGGCGGTCTCCCAGTACAGCATCGTCTCGTACAGCCGTCGTCCCAGCAGGTGGACGGCCACCTCCCGCTCCTCCTCCATGACGAAGCGGAAGACCTCCTCTTCCGGCGCCGTCCAGCCGAAGCTGCCGTCCGGACCGGCGATGTAGCCGTCGAGGGAGATGCCCATGGAGTAGATGACCCGGCGCATGAGGGCTCCTACCGGCCGCGCGTGTCGAGGAGGGGTCGGCCGGGACCGTATGACGCGGCCATGGGCGGGGATCCCGTGGTGACGAAGGCCCGGATCCCCGCCAGGCAGGCGCCGCCGTCGAGCAGGTGGTCACCGTCGGCGTCCGGGTCACGGCCCATGGCCGACGCCACCCGCTCCACCCGGCCCAGGTACTCGGCCTGCGTGACCACGCCGTCGCCGTCCACGTCCACGTCCACGTCCACGTCCAGCATGGCGAAGATCCGGTGCTGCGGAGAATCGGACACGGAGCGGGACATGCGTGCCTCCCGGCTGCCTTCTGCGGCACGGCGTCGATCGATCTGGGCTCTGATGGCCGACCCTAGAAGGGCAGTCCGGTGGCGAATCGATCCGCCCCGCCCACCGGCCCCGCACACCACCCTTTCGAGTCACCGCCGCCCGACGGGCCCGCACCCCGCGCTGCGCGGGAATCCGCGTGCGGCGGCCGGCCGGCCTGGGGAAGACTGGGCCGATGAACATCGACACCCCACGGACACCGCAGGAGCGGGCGCTCGCCCATGTCGCCGGACTGGCCTCGGGCCCCGCGGTGGACCCGGCGCTGCGGGTCACCCTGAACTTCCACCCGGACCGCCCCGTGCACGGCCGGCCGATCCTGGAGGCGATGGCGGACGACGGGTTCTACCGCTCGCAGTTCGTGACGGGAACCGGCAACGGCGGACTGACCGCCCGTCCCGGCGGCGACCGGTGGCGCTGGGAGAGCCGGATCTTCAACGGGGCGTACGACCGGGCGCCCGCCCATGAGCGGCCCGTCTACGGGGCGTTGAACTTCCGCCGCAAGCCGGCCGGCGGTGCGCCGCGGTTCGGCTCCGCCCACTTCCGGCTGACGTCCGCCTCGTTGGCGCGGACCACGTTCTGCTACCCGGACAGCTTCCTGGAGCCCTCGGACTTCGGCGTGGCGGCCTCCATGGGGCTCGTCGAGCTGGCCCTCGCCGATCGGCAGGACGCGCTCGACGACTACATCGAGGCGCAGGTCCACGGGCCCGTGCGGCCGGACCGCCATGTGGAGGCACTGGTCCTGGACCCCTGCTACCGGGGCTCGGCCGTCGAGGCCGCCGCCCTGCGGCTCGGCTGCGCCGTGGAGTGGCACGCCGGGTTCGTCCTCGACGTCGCCGAGCTGCGCCGTCATCCCGGCTACCGGGGCCAGGAGTACGTCGACCTGGGCACGCGGATCGCCGTCGACGGCGTCCTCGATCCGCGCATCGTCGGGGACGCGGTGCGGGCCGGCCGCCACGACCCCCAGGCGATCAAGAAGGTGTGGCACTACCTGGCGCGTTTCGGGGCGCCCGCCGAATCCAGCTGAATCGTTTCTCCAGCTCAGGGCGGTGTCGGGTGCCCGGGTTCCGGGGAGCCTAGGAAGAACCGACGGCTCCGGACACCTCACCGCGGACGGCCCGGGCGGCCCGCCCCGCACGGGTCGCCGCGCCCGGCCGGGCCCGCTCCCGAAGCGCCGCCCAGGGCCCGCTTCCACCGCACCACGGCCGGACCGCCATCCGCGACACCGTCACACCTGGAGGCACCCCATGAGCACACCCCAGTGGCGGCAGCTCACCGACCACCTCATGGCCGTCCGCGAGCAGGTCTACGAGGGCTGGAACAGCCGGGACGGCTGGGACAACTACACGCGCTGGGGAGAGGAGTTCGGCGAGAACGGCGTCCCCTGGTGCGTGATCTTCGACTGGTGCATGTACCACGACAACGGCCTCGACGCGATCGTCCCCAAGGTCGACAACGTGAGCGCCTTCGCCTCCTGGGCCAGGGCCCGCGGCCAGTGGTCCGCGTACCCCTCCGTCGGCGCCTGGGTCGACTTCGGCGACGGCGCCCACACCGAGATCGTCACCGGCTTCGACGCCGACACGGTGTACACGAAGGGTGGCAACAGCATCCAGGCCGGGTCCGTCGACCGCGGCCAGGGCAACGGCGTCTGGTCGCACTCCAACCCGCGCCGCAGCAGCTACGTCACCGGGTACTTCGCGCCCCGCTTCCCCGACGGGCAGTGCCCGCCCACGGCCGACCCGGCCGACCCGCGCGGCGGCCCCGCCGTGACCGCCTGGCGGTGGACACCGCCCGACTCCGCCTTCGAGCCGTTCCCCGGCGGCGAGTTCTTCACCGCCGGGCGCCGCAGCCCGGTCGTCGCCGCGATGCACGACCGGCTCGTCGACGTCGGCTGCGACCGCTACCGGAGCTCGGCCGACGCCGACGTCTGGGGCCCCGGTGACGTCCGCTCCTACCAGGCCTGGCAGCGCGCACTGGGCTACACCGGCTCCGACGCCGACGGGACCCCGGGGCCCACCTCCTGGGCCAAGCTCAAGGTCCCCCGCGTCGAGGGCTGAAGGGGCCCCCGCGCGGGCGGCAATCCCGCTCCGGACCGGCGGCGACGACCTGACGGGGACGACCCTGCCGGCCGCTCAGCCCGCGGGTTCGTCCCCCCGGCGTCCGCTCGGCGGCGAGGGCGGGGCCGTGAACCGGGCGCGGGGCGAGGTGTCGCGCAGGCGGCGGTCGAGGAGGACCACCGAGGTGAAGCCCGTGCACCGCGCCGGGCCACCCCCGCCGATGCCGGACAGGAGGTCTTCCAGGCCCCGTTCGTGGGTGGCGAAGACCCGGGGTGACGTCAGGCGCCGGCGGGCGTGCTGGCCCGAGAGGGCCTCCCGGGCCCCGACGTCGAGGAGGATCATGTGCGCCTGCCGGCCCGCCCGGTCGGCGCTGCGGGCGAGCCATCGGCGCAACCAGGCCCGGCTGCCGCAGTCGTGGACGAGCAGCGGGGAGGAGCCCCGCATGGCCCTGCGTATCCGGCGCATGTGGTACAGCCGGGCCAATGGCCGGTACACGCCGTAGGGAAGCCAGGAGGGCATGAGCGCTTCGCAGTCGGAGCGCGTGGCGCGCGGGTCGAGAACGGTCCCCGCGTCGGCCCATGCCCGCAGCAGCGTGCTCTTCCCGCTGCCCGGGAGCCCGGCTATGACGACGACGGCGTCCCGCGGGTAGGTCAGGCACAGGCCCGCATCGGTACGGCCCCGCAGGTCGACGATCCCCTGCGGGGCGATGCTGCGGACGGCTCCAGGTCCCCTGTCCACGGCAGCCTTCGCGGTCTTCACGTCAGGGCCGGCTTCGGACACAGCGGAACGTACATCGTGTTTCGACTCCCTGCTAGGTGGCGGGCCGTACCGGATCCGGCCGGGGCCGGCCCGAGGTCCGTCCGCCGGCCAGGGGCCCGGCTGTCGCCGTCGACCCTATCCGCCGCGCCGGCCGCCTCCCGAACCGGCGTGGGAACGCCGGCGGCGGGGCGACGGGGCCGCCGCATCCGCCCCCACAAGGGACAGTCACGGAAATGTCTAGATTGGGCAATACGCCATGTCTTCAGCGGGTTCGGCGGTGAATGGGGGCCAGAGTGTGGCTTCCCGGCAGGACGCCGGGACTGTTCGGAGCCTGCCCGGCCTGCACACGGCCGGGCCGTGCCGATCGTTGAAGGAGCCACCTGCATGTCCGCTTCCCTCACCACCCGCCGCACGCTCGCCGCCGTCCTGGCCGTCGGCGCCCTCATCGGCGCCGCGGCGGTACCGGCCGCCGCCGACGACCACCGCAACGACCACCGCGGAGCCCGCTCCACCATCGTCATCGGCGACGTCGAGAACGCCGGCCGCGGACACGACAACCGCGCCCTCAACAGCGAGTGGGTCGAGGTCAAGAACACCGGCCGCCACAGCGTCAACCTGCGGGGCTACACCCTCACCGACAAGCAGGGCAACCGCTACCGCTTCAACGACTTCCGCCTCGACGGCCGCTCCAGCGTCAGGGTGCACACCGGCAACGGCCGCGACACCCACCGCGACGTCTACCAGGACCGCCGCCGCCAGATCTGGGACGAGCGCGACACCGCCACCCTGCGCGACAACCGCGGCAACGTCGTCGACACCGAGTCCTGGGGCCGCCGCGGACACCACCACCACAGCTGATCCACCCCGCGGCCCCGCACCCACGCCGGGAAGGGGACCGCTACCCGCCGGATCACGGCGTGCCACGGCAGACCGGCCGCGGCACGCCGCGGCGCGCGTCCGCCCCCGCCCCTCCGGGACGCCGGTTCGTACCCTGGAGGCATGCGCATGCGCCCCACCCTGAACTGGACCCCTACCGAGGAGCCGCCGCCGGCCACCACCGACCTACGGCCGGTCACCGACGCGCTGCGCGCCGGCGGTGTCCTGGTGCTCAGCGGGGCCGGCATCTCCACGGAGTCCGGCATCCCCGACTACCGCGGCGAGAACGGGAGCCTGAGCCGGCACACCCCCATGACCTACCAGGACTTCAGCGGCAGCGCCCGGGCCCGTCAGCGCTACTGGGCGCGCGGCCACCTGGGCTGGCGCACCTTCGGACGGGCCCGCCCCAACGCCGGTCACCGGGCGGTGGCCGCGTTCGGGCGCCGGGGCCTCCTCTCGGGTGTGATCACCCAGAACGTCGACGGCCTGCACCAGGCCGCGGGCAGCGAGGACGTCGTGGAGCTCCACGGAGGCCTCGACCGGGTCGTCTGCCTCTCCTGCGGGGACGTCAGCCCCCGGCGTGAACTGGCGCGGCGGCTGGAGGAGGCCAACCCCGGCTACGAGCCCGTCCCCGCCGGCACCAACCCGGACGGCGACGCCGACCTCACCCAGGACCAGGTCGGAGACTTCCGCGTGGTGCCCTGCGCGATCTGCGGCGGCATCCTCAAGCCCGACGTGGTGTTCTTCGGCGAATCCGTGCCGCCGCGGCGCGTGGAGCACTGCCGGGACCTGGTCCGCGGGGCGACCTCACTGCTGGTCCTGGGATCCTCGCTGACGGTGATGTCCGGGCTCCGGTTCGTCCGCCAGGCGGCTTCGGCCGGAACGCCGGTGCTGATCGTCAACCGTGACCGCACCCGGGGCGACGGCCACGCCGTCACCCGGGTCGGTCTCCCGCTCGGCACGGCCCTCACCACGGTGGCCGGCCGGCTCGGCGTCCCGGTCGACGAGCCGGCCGCGGACCGACCGGGAGGGGACCGACCGGAGGAAGGTCAGCCGCCCGCGGGGCGGCCGGCCAGCCGGGCGCCGCAGCCGGAGCAGTAACGGGCGTCGACCTCTATGGCGTGCCGGTGGCACCGGGCGCAGACCAGGTGCAGGGCGCACGGCGGGGGCGGAGCGGCGGGGGCGGCCGACGCGATGCTCATCCCCTGGCGCCTGCGGTGGACGGTCAGCACGACCAGGCCCTTCGGGCCGGCCAGCAGCGCCCGGGTGGCACCGCGCGGCAGCAGGCCCAGGAATCCCGGGGCGAGGTGCGACTGGGAGCCGTCGAGGGTGAGGATGCCGGTGCCCGAGAGGACGACCATCATGACGTCGACGGCGTCCTCGGTGTAGAGCGCTCCCCCGGCGCCGGGCAGGTGGCGCACCAGGTTGGCGTCGAGCTGGCGGTCGGCGCCCCGCAGCCGCCACAACGCCCCGCTCTGACCCTCCGCAGCCGCTGCGAGCAGCCCCGCGACGGTCGCCGTCTGCGTCGTGTGCTCCACCCCCATCAAGGCGCCCTCTCCACGTCCGGCCCGCATTGCACCCCCTCATGATCCCGCACCGTGACCCCGGCTCGGGACCAGGACGGGCGAGCGTCACCGTCACGGGGGTCCCCTGAACACGTGCGCCACACCCGCAGCACACCTGCCGGGCGGTCGGCAGCGGCACGACGGGCGCTCCCCCCGCCCGCGGCCTGCCCGTCAGCAGGCCTGTGGGGGGTTGCGGCGGGCGATGGCCGTGTTCAGGGCGGTCGCGAAGGCGCACCAGGCGGCGTAGGGGACCAGGCAGGCGGCCGCGGTGGGGTCGGTGCGCGCCGTCCGCCGGATCAGCTCGAGGTTGCTCGCGTCGAGCAGCAGCGTCCCCACGACACCGGCCCGGGGGCTGCGCAGGCGGAAGAAGGTCCAGGTCCATGCCGCGTTCAGGGCCAGGTTCGAGGCCAGGCTGACGGCGAGCTCCCGCCGGGCGCGGCCCCGCGTCCCGCTCAGCGCCCGGCCGCCCGCGTAGGCGAGGGACGCGTACAGGGGGCTCCACACCCACGGGAACACGGCGGGCGGGGGCTGCCAGGAGGGCTTGGCGAGGGCGCGGTACCAGGTGCTGTCGGCGTCCACGGCCCGCGCTCCGACGGCGGCGGTCGCGGCGACCGCCGCCGTGGTCGCCGCGTACGCACGCCACGTCACGCGGTCCGTCCTGTCGTGCCGGGCACCGGTGGTCCTCATGCCTCCCAGTGTTCCAGGGGCGGTGGGTACCGGCATCTCCGCGCGTGGGCGTGTCCCCTCGGTGCGGTCCCCCGTCCGGCGGCGTGCCGTCGGCCCCCCTGCTTCAACGTCCCTGGAGCGTCCGGACGTTGTCGCCGAAAGTCCAGTTCCGGGACCCGTCCCAGTTGAGCGACCAGGTCATCCGTCCCTTGAGCCGGCCGCCGCAGGAGTTCCACGCCTGGGAGACCGGGGCCGGACCCATGTAACCGCCGCCGGCGCCCGGTTGGGCCGGAAGGCCGGGGACCTGCTTGTCGTAGGGCACCTTGACCGTGGTGTTCTGGACGACCAGTCCGCGGTCGAGGCAGTCCGTCTGCGCCGTGAAGCCCGCGACGGTCCCCGCGCAGCGCGGCGGCGAGACCGAGAGCGAGGAGGCGGACGGTCCGACGGATCATGGGGGTGCTCCCTTCGCGCCGTCCGCGCCCGGACGGGTGGGCAGGCGGGCAGGCCGGAGTGACCGGGAGGGAAGGACTACCGTGACCGCGATCGCCTGCGGGACGGGGCGCCCGCGGGCGTGCGCGGGCCGATGCGCCTCACCGTAGGTTTGGTCCAGACCATCCGTCAAGAGTGTCGGCAGGGCCGCCCCCACGGGGGGCGTCCCGTCAGCCCCTCAGCGCCCGGACCGCCTGCCGCTCCAGGTCCAGGCACCGGTCCACGTGCCGCGCGCACGCGTCGAAAAGCGCCCGGCGTTCTCCCGGACCGGCGTCCGGTGCCGCGTCCCGGGCGAGCGCGGCCAGCTCCGACCAGTGGCCGGCGGACTCCCTGAAGAGCCCCGCCGCCTCCGGGCGTCCGACGAGGTCGAGGAAGTCGGCGTACAGCGGCCGCGTCGCGCCCGGGGCGGTCCACTCCTCCTCCAGGCAGGCGTACAGCCGCCCGGTCCCCGCGCGGAAGGCCTCCGGTGTGCCGCCGAACCGACGCTCCCAGCCCGTACCCGTGCTGCTGTCGCGGAGCTGGGCGGCGAGCCTCTCCATTCCGCTGAAGCCGAAGTTCACGTCGAACGCGTTACCCAGGACCGGGCCGTCGAAGTGCGCGGCGGTGGAGGCGATCGCCCCCGCCACATCGGGCTCCCCCTCGGGCGGCCCGGTGGGCACGATCAGCTGGTGGCGGCCCGTGCGGTGCGCGGTCCAGGCGGCGCCGAACTCCTCGCGGTCGATCCGGTGCGGCGTCTCGGCACCGTCCTCGACCAGCAGCTCGTCGCCGTCGTACCCGGCGATGACGACGGTGTGCGCGTCGGTGCCGGTCAGCTCGGCGTCCGGGTCGGGTCCGTGCCAGGGCAGGGCCGAGCGGTCGACCACGCAGAACGCGGGCTGCCCGGAGTCGAGCGCGGCGCGGACCCGGCCCCAACGGGGGTTCATCGCCCGGGTGGCCTCGTACGGAACCCCCAGGCGGCCGAGCGCGACCTGCACCCAGGGCTCGGGGTGGGCCTGGGCCACGATCGACACGAGGGGCGGCCTGCCCTCGTACGCGAAGACGTAGTACATGAAGCCGATGCCGCCGGCCAGGCCGGCCACGAACTCCTCGTCGTGGACGCTGCCCAGGGCATGGCGGATCAGGGAGGCCTCGCGGTGGCGTCCGGTACCGAAGTCTTCGTACACGAGCACGGTCATACGGTCACCCTAACCTCGGAATCGGCAGCTCAGCGCATCGCGAGCGGAGCCCCGACCCCCGGGCCCGCCGCGGGCCGGCCGCGGCGGTACCACCGCGGGCCGGCGGACTCAGAGGCGGCCGAAGAACTGGTTGCCGCGGGCCGTGTGGTCCTCGCTCGTGTAGTACTCCTTCATCGCGGAGCTGATCTCGGCGCGGCTCAGCTGCCCGTCGCCGTCGACGTCCAGCCGGTTGAACGCCTCGTCGAAGGTCTCGCGGGGCAGGCGGAACATGCCGTGGAGCAGGGAGGTGTACTCCTCGCGGCTGAGCATGCCGTCACCGTCGCGGTCGGCGAGCTCGGTCCAGGCGTTGCTCATGTTCCTGATCCGCTCCCAGATCCTGTTCTGGTCGGTGACGATCCGCGCCCGGAACGCCGCGCGGAACTCCTGCCGGTCGACGCCCCCGTCGTCGTTGCGGTCCATCTTCTGGAAGACGGTGTCCCAGAGGTCCGCCAGCGAGGCGCGCAGTTGGGCCACAGCGTCCGGCGCGCAGCCCAGCGATTCGGCGAGCCGGTCCGAGAGGCCGGTGACGTCCGACTTCTCGAGCCGCCCGTCGCGGTCCGAGTCGAAGACATCGAACGACCGGTCCAGCTTCATGTCCAGAACGCTCACGACGGCATCCCCTTCACTCCGTGTAGTGCTCTCGCGACGCTGCGAGGCGGCTCAGGAAAGCACAGGTCGCCCCGTTTCCGCACGGAAGGAACGGCATGGTCCGGCATTCGGGTGACAGGGCGCCCGTCCCCGCGGCGGTGTCACGCCGCCCGCCGCCACGGCCGGGCGACGCCCTTCGGCGGGTTCCGCCGGGCGGAGCCCCCGCCGGGGGGCCGGGCGCCGACGAGCGGTCCGACGACGAGGAGCTGCGCCGCCGCCAGGGCGAGGCAGAGGCCCGCGGTGGCGGCCCAGAGGGCGGTGGCACCGAGGTGTTCGAGCGCCTGGGTGGAGGTGACGGGGGCGGCGACCGTGGCGATGCCCCAGCTGGTGCCGTACGCGGCGAGGTAGCCGTCGGCGCCGCCCGGTGGCGCCAGGCCGGCCACCACGCTGAAGACCCGGCCCAGGACGAGCACGTCCCCGAGGCCGCACAGGACCGTGGCCGCAACGAACGCGGGAAGGCCGGACGCCGCCGCGTATCCGCCCAGGCCGAGCGCCAGCAGGAGGTGGCCGAGCGCGAGGGCCGCGGGGTCGGAGAGCGAGGCGAGGCGGCGCAGGCGCAGGGCCGGCTGGAACGCGACGGCGGTCAGGGCCGAGGCGGTGAACAGCACTCCGGCGTCGGCGGGTTGGAGTCCGCGACGGGCCAGAGTGAGCGGCAGGCCCATCACGACCTGCATGGAGACGAGGGCGAAGAGGGTCCCGGGGGCGAACACGGCCCACAGTGCGCGGTCCCTCCAAGGGCGGGCGGGCCGCGCCCCCGCGCCGCGGCGGACGGCCGGGCGGCGGGTCCGGTCGGCGGGCAGGGCGAGGTGCAGCACCAGCGCGCACAGCAGACAGGTGAGGGCGTCGACGACGAACAGCCGGCGCAGGTCCCAGCGGCCCAGGGCCGCGGCCATCAGCCCCGCTCCGGCGCCCCCGGCGGCCAGCCCGGCGTTGAGCAGGCCGTAGGCGCGGACCCGGTCGGCCGGGCCCACCGCGTCGGCGATCAGCGCCTGGCTCGGCGGCTCGTACAGCTCGAACGCCAGACCGAGCAGGACCGCGAAAACGGCCACCGCGGCGAGGGATCCCGAGGCGGCGATGCCCAGTTGCGCGACGGCGCACCCGGCGAGGCCCAGCACGATCGTGCGGCGGCGTCCGAGGACGGTCGCGAGCCGGCCGCCGGCCAGCCGCGACGGGATGCTCGCGAGGCCGAAAGCGGCCGAGACCAGGCCCGCGGTGGTCGCGGTCGCGCCGAAGTCCACACTGATCAGGACGGTCAGGAAGGGCAGCGAGAAGGCCCCCAGCCGGTTGACCGTCCGCGCCGCCACCAGCAGCCACACGCTGCGCGGCATGCTTCCCCCTCGCCACCGAGTAACTGCCTAATGAGTTAATGTCAGTTACGAACGCTAGCCATCGAAGGAGTGACTGGTCAAGTGATGTTCGACAGTCATGTCGCGCTACTGCTGGACCACGCCGCGGCGCTCGTGAACGCGCTGACCGACGGAGAGGCCCGGGGCCGCCCCTACGCCGCACCCCGCGGAGCGGAACTTCCGTCGGCGGTCGACACCGCGGTGTCGCATACCGCGGGCTCGCTGCCGCGCGCCATCGACGCCGCGCAGGCGGAGTACCTGGCCGCGACGGCACGGAGCATGCGCGAGGTATTCGAGGCCGTGCAGGACGACAGGCCGGACGACGCCGCCACCACCGTCAACCGCCTGCTGCGCGACAGCGGGGCCCGGCCGCGCCTGGACCGGACGGCGGACGGCGGGGGTGGCGAGGAGGCCCCGTGGCAGCTGCACTTCCACGGGGCCGACGATTCCTTCGCCGCGGGCCACAGCGCCGCCTGCGCCACCGGGCTGGCCCTGGCGGTGGCCGGCAGCCTGACGGGCCGTCTGGGCGTGTGCCGGGCCGACCGCTGCGACCGGGTGTACGTCGACACCTCCCGGAACGCGGCACGCCAGTTCTGCTCGACGGCCTGTCAGAACCGCACCAAGGCGGCGGCCTTCCGCGCCCGCAAGGGGGCGGAAGGCTGACCCGGCACGGTGTCGGTTTCCGTCCGGGCAGCGACTTCCGGGCTTCCGGGGCGTTGGTCCGTCGACGGGGAAGGCCCGGCCTTCCAAGTGACTCCCGATCCTCAAGGAGACGACAGGTGCTTCTCACACCCGTGCCCCTACCGGGTGTCCGGTGGACGGTCATGGCCGCGGCCACGTGCGCACTCGCCGTGAGCCTCCTCGCGCCGGCGCCGGCCCGGGCCGCCGCCATGACTCCGGTGCTGGACCGGAACTTCCCCGATCCCGACGTCGTGAAGGTGGGCCGTACGTACCACGCCTACGCCACCCACGGGGAGACGGCCAACATCCAGCACGCCACGTCCGCGGACCTGGTCCACTGGCAGCCGGTCGACACCGACCCCCTGCCCCGGCTGGGAGCCTGGGCGGAGCCGGAACGCTCACTCGTGTGGGCTCCGGAGGTCTTCGCCCACGGGAGCGGATTCACCCTGTACTACACCGCCCGCGACCGGGCCGGCGGCAGACAGTGCATCGGCGCCGCCCGGTCGGAATCGCCCGACGGCCCCTTCACCCCCGCTGCGGAACCCCTGGTCTGCCCGACCGACCGGGGCGGTGCCATCGACGCCTCCAGCTTCACCGAGGGCCACCGCCGGTACGTGCTGTGGAAGAACGACGGCAACTGCTGCGGAATCGCCACCGGGATCCATCTGCAGCCCGTCTCGTGGGACGGCACGCGCACGACCGGCGGAGCCGTCACCTTGATCGAACGCGACCTCCCGTGGGAGGGCGATCTCGTCGAGGCCCCCACACTGGTGCGACGAGACGGCCGCTACGTGCTCCTCTACTCGGCCGACTTCTACCGTGACCACCGGTACAAGACGGGATACGCGATCGCGGACCGCCTGACGGGCCCCTACAAGAAGGGACCGGAGCCGCTGCTGTCCAGCGCCTCCTTCGGGGGTGCGGTCCGCGGTCCGGGCGGACAGGACGTCGTGACCGGCCCGGACGGCCGGGACCGCATCCTCTTCCACGGATGGAGTCCCGACGGATCCGACCGCCGCCTGCTCTACGCGGCCGGGCTCCGGTTCACCGAGGGGCGTCCGGTCCTCGAGGACGGCACGGACCGGACCCGGCGGGACTGAGCCCGGCACGGGTGCTCCCGCGGCGCGCCGGTCCCCGTCCGGCGCCCACGCCCGTCAGCCCCACTTCTGACCGTCCGAGCCGTCACAGGACACGGCTCGCAGCCCCTGCGGGCCGTCGTCCAGACATGTCCCGAGATCCGTGCTCCTGATCTGTACCGACGCGTCGGAAAACGCGGTGACCTGCCATCTCTGCGAGGCCGACCGCCTGCAGGACGCACCCCGCAGCCCCGGGGCACCGCTCTCCAGACAGGCGCCCGTGGCGTGGTTGCGCAGCGTACTGCCGCCGTCGGGAGCAGACTGCACCGTCCACCGCTGGTAGCTCAGCCCGTTGGGCTCGAACGACCGCAGGCCCTTGTCCAGGCTGTGGTCGAGACAGTTCCCGGTGGCGCGGTTGACGAAGATGCGGCTGTACCCACCGGGTTGTGCCTCTCCCCTCTCCGACGGGTGCGCGGCGTCCCCCGCGGCGGACACCGGAGCCCCGGACGGGGTCCCGGACACCCCCCAGAGGAACAGGGTGAGCGCACCGCCGCACACCAGCCCGGCACACGCGCCGCCCAGCGCCCAGGCCCAGCGACCGCGCACCCAGCCGCCTGCCGCACTCCGCCATCGGCCCAGGAGGGATTCCCTGCGCGCTTCGGGTTCCGCGGCCGGGGGCGGTTTCGGCTGGCTGCGGTCCGCCGCCTCCCACAGGGCGCGGTACTCGGCGGGGTCCGCGTCCAGGGCCCGGCACAGGTCGCGCACCGTGGCCCAGGGCGGGACGGTCCGGCCCTGCAGATACCGCGACAGGGACGAGTCGCTGATCAGCACCTCGGATTCCAGCGAGCGCAGCGTGCGGCCGGATCTGCGCTGCAACTCCCTCAGCGCCTGCCCGAGCCGCTGCCCCTCGCTCAGGTGCCGCCCGTCGAAGCCCATCACGCCGCCCCCTTCCGACGGCCCCGAACCGGTGTCCCGGCAGGCCGCCCCGTGTCCCGGGACGGTCACGTCCCAGCAGGCCAGGACCTTAGGGATCCCGACATCTCCGAAGCAAACGGGACAGCGTTGCACCAGTGCAGCCCGTCGCCGCAGACTCCTTCTCGTCCGGCCCGCAGCGGATGCCGAGCGCCCTACCACGGCCTCGGCCCCCTGGGCTCCGGACGTCCCTCCGACCTGTTCACGAGGCCGGATCCCCTCGCGGCCGCCATCCGGCCGCGCCCCTCCCACTGCTCCGGGCTACCGGAAGAAGGAGACCGCCATGTCCAGGAAGATCACCCGCCGCTTGGCCGCCACCGCGTTGACGGCGATGCTGTGCGCCGGCTCGCTCGCCCTGAACGCGCCGTCCGCTCCTGCGGCCGCACCGACCGCGACGCTCGCGGCGCCCGCGGCGGGGCTGTTCGAGGCGGCTCCCCGGCTCACCCGGGCCCAGGTGCTCGCCAGGGCGAAGACCTGGCTGACGGCCGACAACGGCCGCCCCGTTCCCTACAGCCAGAACAAGAGGTGGAAGGACGGGTACCGCCAGGACTGCTCCGGGTACGTATCCATGGCCCTCGGTCTGGCGAAGCCGGGCCCCAACACCGTCTCCCTGAAGAACGACGGGTTCACGCGCCGCATCGCGATGAAGGACCTCGCCCCCGGCGACCTGGTCATCAAGGCGAACAGCAACAGCGCCGACCAGCGCCACGTCGTGATCTTCGACGGCTGGGCCGACCGCGCTCACACCGCCTACCGGTCCTACGAGCAGGCGGGCGGTGTCGGAACCCGCTGGAAGCGGCACTCCTACGGAGTCAACGGCCGTGACGGCTACCACGCGTACCGACCCGTCAACGTCGTCGGCTGACCGTCCCACGCCCTGGCGCGCGGCGGACGTCACCGTTCCGCCGCGCGCCGGGTGCGCACCGTCCGTCACCCCCTCCCCACCACTCTCGAGGAGAGCCATGAACATGCTCCGCACGACCGCTGTCGGGATGCGCTCCGCAGCCCTGGCGTGTGTGCTGCTCGCCGTCGGCGCTGCCGCTCACGCCCCCGCGTTCGCGGCCGGGTCCGAGGCGGCCCGCGCCGCCGCGGCCGACACCGTCCAGACGCTGCGCAACGAGGCGACGTCCGCCTGCCTGGACGACAGCGAATACGGGGTCCGCACCCACGCCTGCCTGGGCAACGACCACCAGAAGTGGAACGTCCACCGGTGGGCCGACGGAACCCGTGAGCTGCGCAACCTCAAGACGGGCCGGTGCCTGACGGACCACCCCGTCGGCCAGGCCCGGCCGCACCCCTGTGACAAGGCCAAGGACCAGAGCTGGATCGTGCACCGCTACCCGGACGGTGCCGTCGAACTGAAGAACCAGCAGACCGGCCGCTGTCTGGACGACAGCCCGGCCCATCACCTGCGCACCTTCCCGTGCGGGACTCACGGCCAGAGGAGCGCTTACCAGACCTGGCGCTGACGGGAGAGCGGTCAGGCGGGGGTGAGGACGTCCTCGTGGGCGCCGTCGAGGACGAAGCCGTTGTCGAAGCGGACCCGGACCGTCACCCGGCTTCCCTCGCGCTGGAAGGCGGCCCACTGCGGCTCCAGGGCCACGACCTCCTCCTCCAGCCGCTTCCTGCTCTCCACGGGCATCGTGTGGCCGTAGTCGCCGAGCAGCGACTTCAGCCGCTCGTACTCCAGGACTGCATGGCCGGGGGGCCGCTGCTCCTCCACCCGTTCGACCGTGCCTGCGGTGCCCTCGCCCAGGGAGAGGAAGCCGACGACGGCGCCGGTGGGCCGCGCGACCGCATCGCCCAGCCCGATGTCCGCGGCGAGCTTCACCCGCTGGCCTTCGCTCAGGGTCATCGGTCCTTCGTCCTCCACCTCGACGGGCGCCGCGGGGGCGGTCAGCGGCGGCACCATTATCCGCCGGGCCCCGGCCGCCCGCGCCGCGGGCCCGTCGGCGGCGCGGGCCCGTCGGCGGCGCGGGCCCGTCGGCGGTGGCCCGTTGCGTCAGGAGACCAGGGGGCCGTCCTCCGCCTCGGTCAGCCTGACCGTGCACAGACCTCCGCGCTCGGTCTTCACCTCCGTCACCTTGAGCTGGGTGCCGGGCGCGAGGATGTACTCCTCCTCGCCGGTGAAGGCCGAGAAGCTCCGGATCCCCACCGCCCGGGAGGGGGTCACCTCGAAGAGCGTCCGCTTGCCCCGGCTCCCCAGGAAGGAACGGGCCACGCTCAGCTCGGAGGTGCAGGAGGACACGCCCCACCAGGTCACCGTCCCGCCCACCGGGTACTGCGCCCGCAGGTCCAGCGACACGCCGCGCCACAGCGGCCGGTTGTGGGCGGGCAGCTCCGAGACGGCCGAGAACAGCAGCCGGAGGTAGGGGACATAGGGGACCACCCTGGTCCGGTCCGGGGAGCGCAGGACGGCGTTGATCTCGCGGTAGAAGGCGGACTCGCAGGTGTAGAGGTGGAGCGCGGCGATCGCGTCGGCCGACAGCCGGCCGACGGCGGACGTCGCGTCCGCCCGGCGCTTGCCGAATTCGAGGGAGCGGTCGATGTGGCGGCCGAGGCCGGAGAGCACCTCGGCGACCGGTGCGAGCGCCTCCCGGAAGTCCATCAGCGGGGTGTCGAAAACACCCGTGATCGCCGGCAGGACGAGGCCCTCGTCCTTGACGCTGGTGAGCCGCTCCAGGTACAGCTGGTGCAGCTCCATGGTCGAGGCGATGAACGCCCCCATGCGGGCCGCGACGTCGCCGTCCGCGCCGGCGCCGGAGCCTCCCGCGGGCCCCTCGTTCCATCCCTTGCTCGGCAGCCAGTCGATCGGCTCGGCGCCCAGCGAGGCGAGGGCGTCGTTCACCGTGGCGAAGTGGTCGCCCTCGCAGAAGATGTCGCCCTGGGCCGCGGGGTTGGCGTGGTCGATGTGCCGTACCTCCACGTCCGGGTACTTCTCCTGGAGGCGCAGGACGACCTTCTTCAGGCTGCGGGCGTGGGCGCCCCACCAGGCGAAGACGACGCCTCGGTCCTCCTCGGCGGCGTCCTGCTTGGCCTTGAGGACCTCCTCGACGATCCGCTCGGCGACGGGCCGCCAGAAAGCGGTGTGCCGGTCCGCGCCCATCGCACCGTCGGCACTTGCCGTGAGGGCGGCGTTCAGCAGCAGCACACCCTGGGTGAGCATCGCCTGGAACCACTCCGGCGGCTGGACCGTGTCCTTTTCCTTCAACAGGGCGCGGACGTCGGCGATCGGCGTCTTCTTGACGATGCCGTACTTCCACATCGCGGCCGCCTTGATGAGGCAGCGGATGCTGACGACCCTGCCGAACTGGCTGTCCTTCCACTCGTTGAAGGTGTTGTCGAACATCGCGATGCCGGTGGCGCTCTCCGGCCGCGGGTAGGGGTTCTGGCCGAAGACGACGACCTTCCACTTGTGCGGCGGATTCGGCTTGAGGGCCTGGAAGGTCAGCTCGCGGACGGGGACGACCTCCGGGCTGCGGCCCTGGCCGATGAACCGGGCGGCGTCCGGCTGTGCCTCGATGACGGGCTTCAGGAGCGGGAGCCAGGGTTCGCCGCCGCCCTTGAAGAGTTCGGTGAGGTTCAGGGGGTCGTTGGGGTCGGACTGGGCCGGGGTGGTGGCGGCGTTGCTCATGGGGGAAGGGCTCCCGGTCTGCGTGCTCGTGGGGTGGAGGGGTCCGGCGGGATGGGCGGCGTCAGCGGCGAAAGGAATGCCCTTTCGGTGGTGTGATCCGCACCCGCTGCGCGGCCGGCGCGTCCTCGATCCCGTCGAGCTGTGCGGTGATCGTGGCGCGCAGCTCGTCGTCGTCCTCGAACCAGTGGTCGTGGAAGAGCGTGTATCCGGTCCACATCAGGTTCGCGCAGACGCGGGCGGGGACCCTGCCGGTCTGCGCGCCCATGCCGACCAGCGCCACCGAGCGGATGCTGCCCGGCACCTGCCGGTTCTGCCGGTGGACGGCCTGGAAGGCGGCGGCGCACGCCAGGGCCACGTTCAGCGTGTCCTTCACGTTCTGCGAGGACTCCACCATGGTCGGCGTCGATATCAGGTACCTCGGGATACTCGCCCCCGACGGGACGCAGACCGCGCTGCCCACCGGGAGGGTTCCGGCGAACCGGTCACGGATCGCGCGCTGCACCCGCAGCTGGATGCCGGCTCCGAGGTGCCGCTTGATCACGGCGTCGACGCCGCCGTCCATCCGGCCCCGGGAGTTGGTCGGGGTGACCCAGGCGTCGACGTCCTCGTCGAGGATCGATCCCCTGCGGATCTCGATCCCGGGGGTGTCCGCGAACGCCGCCCGCCACGCCTGCACCACGCGCTCGTTGACGTCGGTCAGCACGACCCTGAGCACGGGCTGCAGATGGTTCTCGGTCATCGTCCACTCCTGTCGGGAAACGGCCCTTCCAATACCCCCGACGCTATCGGCCACCACTGACAACGCGGCTGCGCTGCCGCTCCGGTGACCTGCCGTCACGGTGTGCACGGACGCTCCGGAGCCCCGGCTCCGGCCGCCGCGCGCGGCAGGGTCGGCGGGGAGCGTCTGCGGTGGATTCGCCCACCCGGGTGGCAACCGTCCGACCCCGTGCCGCCGTCCTTCGCGGGCCGTGCCCGGCCGGGCGATGATGCGTCGACGCGGGACACCCCGGCGGGGCGCGGCGGCCGGGACGCGCACTCCCGGCCGCCGGCCGCGGCCGGCGAGACGAGAGGAGTCCGCGATGCGGGAACAGGCTCGGGCAGGGGAACCGCGGACGGAGCTGGACGCGCGGTACAGCTCCCCCGGGGCCACGGCCACGCCGTGGGCGGAGGCCGCCGCCCGCCTGGAGGACTCGGAGATCTTCTGGCTGACGACGGTGCGCCCGGACGGACGGCCGCACGTCACCCCGCTGCTGGCCGTCTGGGCGGACGGGTCCCTCCACTTCGCCACCGGACCGGCCGAGCGCAAGTGCCTCAACCTCGCCGCCAACCCGCACGTCGTCCTCACCACCGGCACCAACAGCTACGGCGGGGGCCTCGACGTGGTCGTCGAGGGCGAGGCGGTCCGGGTCACCGACGAGGAGCGGCTCGCGGGGCTGGCGGCGGCCTGGGAACGGAAGTACGGCCCGGACTGGCACTTCGGGGTGCGGGACGGGGCGTTCGACAGCACCTCGGCCGTCGCCGCTCCCCCGCCGACGAAGCAGACGGCGGAGGCGGGCCGTGCGCTGGTCTTCGAGGTCGCGCCCCGTACCGCGTTCGGATTCGGACGGGGTGCGGAGTTCAGCCAGACCTGCTGGCGGTTCGGCGCGGGCGAGGGGTGAGACGTCCCGCAGGCGGCCGGGAAGAGTCGTCCTCACGCGGGCGGCCCGCGCGCCGGCGGCGGACCACGGCCTGCCCGCGGGCCTCCTGTCCTCCGCCCGCCGCGCCCACGAGCGGCAAGGCCGGCCCGTCTGGCACGGCTTCAGCGAGCCGGTGGTTCCCAGGCCCCGCGACTGGCGTCCCGGCCTGGAGGTCTGCGGCTACGGGTGGCCCCACGACACCGGCGGTGAATCCCCACCGGGCGGCCGCCGTCCACCTTGCCGGAGCGGGCACGACCGGTGCGGTCCTGCCGCGCGGGCGTTCCCTGCGTGCCGGTCCCCGTCCGGTTCGACGCCCACTTCCGGGCCTCGCGCCTCGTGGAGCGGGGAACCGCCCCCGAAGCACTCCTGCTGCGCCGCCTCGGCCCGTCCGCTCTCGGCTGCGCGCTCCGGCGCGCCGTGACCGTTCCCTCCCACCGTGACCGCGCCCGGCGGATCGTCCGTCGGCTGGCCGCGGAGGACGGGGTCGCCCGCGTCGCCGCGGCGTTCGAACCGCTGGCGGGCCGCTGCCCCGGGCCCGCAGTACCGCTTGCCGGTGGCAGGTGCCCGTTTCGGCCGATCCACGACGCGGCGCCGGACAGGGCGCAGGGCCCGCGGCATGGATCCCGCGGCAGCGGGCCGGCAGAAGAGCGGACCGTCCGTCCCTTCCCGAACCGGCCCGGACCCAGGGAGAAGCAGATGCCCACGTCGACGATGGCGCGGCTCGCCGTGACCATGGCCGCCACCGCCGTGTTCTCGACGACCCCGTCAACCGGCGCCGGCGCCGCCACCCCGGCTCCGGAGCCGAGGGTGCCCCGGGAATTCGTCGCGCTGGACTCCGTCGACCCGACGGTCATCCAGGAGATGCGCTACCTGTCGGCGCACAACTTCGTCGGCGAGCGGATCGACGGCTACCGCCGGCCCGTCTGCATCCTGACGCGGCCGGCCGCGGAAGCCCTGCACCGGGCGCAGACGCGCCTGCTGCCCCAGGGCTACTCGCTGAAGGTGTACGACTGCTACCGGCCGCAGCGGGCCGTCGACCACTTCGTCCGGTGGGCCGAGGACCCGGCCGACGAGCGGCGCAAGGCGGAGTTCTACCCGCGGGTCGACAAGGCGCGCCTGTTCGAGGACGGCTACATCGCCGGGAAGTCCGGGCACAGCCGCGGCAGCACCATGGACCTCACGATCGTCCCGCTCCCGGCGTTCCCCGCGCCCCCGCCGGGGCCGGGGCAGGAGTCGGTCCCCTGCTACGCGCCGCAGGCGGAGCGGTACCCGGACAACTCCGTCGACATGGGAACGGGCTTCGACTGCTTCGACACGCTCTCCCATACCGACAACCCGCGGATCCGGGGAGAGCAGCGCGCGCACCGCCTGCTGCTGCGGACGACGCTGGCCGCCGAGGGGTTCGCCAACCTGCCCGAGGAGTGGTGGCACTTCACCCACAGGCCCGAGCTCTTCCCGGACACCTTCTTCGACTTCCCCGTCTCGCGCCGCTCGGTCGCCGGGCACCGGCCCTGACGGGGGCGGCGGCGCACTCCCCGAAGACGCTCACCTCCCCGCGGCCACGGATCCGGCCGGGCCGAACCAGCGGGTGAGCGTCTCGGTGAGGCCGGCACCGCCGGCCCAGCAGACGTATCCGTCCGGGCGGATGAGCAGGGCCTCCGCGTCGATGGCGCCGGCTTCCGCCCGGGCCCGCACGCGGGTGATCCGGCCGTCCCAGGGGGCCGCCGCGTCGAGGGGGGCGCCCGTGAGGTCGAGCAGGATGCCGCGTCCGGTGCGCGTCAGCTCGCTGAACCGGACCCGCCCGCCGTCGACGAGGTCGAGGTCGAGGTCGGGCATGCGCAGGCCCAGCAGCGGATGGGCGGCGGCGTCGGGGGACGCAAGGCAGAGGTCGAGCCCGGCCATCACACCGGCCATGTACCGGTTGGCGTCGGGCAGGCGGAGCAGGTCGGTGAGCACGTCACGCAGCTCGCCGATCCCGCCGTCGCGCTGCGGCCCCATGACGACCCCCTGCGCCCGGGTGAGGGCGAGCACCCGGGCGGCCACGGGGTGCCGCTCGCTCTCGTAGGTGTCGAGCAGTTCCTCGCCGGCCTCGCCGCGCAGCACGGCCGCGAGCTTCCAGCCGAGGTTGAAGGCGTCCTGGACACCGAGGTTGAGCCCCTGGCCGCCGGCCGGGGAGTGGATGTGGGCGGAGTCGCCGGCGAAGAACACCCGGCCGTGGCGGTAGTGCTCCAGCTGTCTGCTGGCATTGCTGAACCGGGAGGAGTACCGGATCTCGGCGACGTCGAGCGCCCCGCCGTGCGTGGCGCGCAGCACCTCGCGGACCTCCTCGGGCGTCACCGGGGCGTCGCGCTCGGCCAGCATGGTCCGCGGGCCGCTGAAGATCAGCTTGTGGAGCCCGTCCGCCAAGGGCGTGATCATCGCGAAGTGGCCCTCGGGCGAGGTGCGGATCCGCGAGCTGATGTGTCCGGTGGTGCTGCGGTCGACGTCGCCGGTGAGGAGCAGGTCGGCGGTGCCCATGCGGACCGTGGCCGGCCGGCCGGGGAAGGCCGCGCCGACGATCTTGCGCACACTGCTGTGGGCGCCGTCGCAGGCGACGAGGAAGCGGCCCCGCAGCATCCGCTCGCCACCGTCCGGCGTGATGAGGGTGACGGTGACGCCGTGCCCGTCCTGGTGGAGGCCGGTCACCAGGTGCTCCCTGAGCACCTGGCCGCCGAGGTCGGCGAGCCGGTCCTCCAGCACGGCCTCCAGCCGGTCCTGCGGAAGCAGCACGGGGTGCGGATAGCGGGTGTCCCACGCCGCGTAGTCCAGCGGGACGGGGAGTCCCGCGAAGTGACCGCCGACGAGCAGGTAGTCGATCGACCGCCCGAGGGTGTCGTCCAGCAGGCCGCGCAGCGCGAGCATCTCGGCGGTCCGGGGCTGGATCGCCCCGGCACGGGACTGGAGGTTGCGGCCGGGAAGCCGGTCCAGCACGACGGCTGGTGCGCCGGCGAGGGCGAGCTCGGTGGCGAGCGTGAGTCCGGCTCCGCCCGCCCCCACGACGATGACACCGGTGACCTGCGTGTTCATGGAGCCTCCCGAGGCAGATTTCTTCACCTGGCAGAGAACTACACCCGGTGCAATTTTCGCCCGGATGCCGCCTTGCTATCGTTGGCCCATGGCTGAGCAACTCGGTCTGCGGGACCGCAAGAAGCAGCGCACCCGGCAGACGATCTCCGAAGCGGCACTGAGGCTGTTCCTGAGCCGCGGGTTCGACGACGTGTCGATCGTGGAGATCGCGGAGGCGGCCGAGGTCTCCAAGCGCACCCTCTTCACGTACTTCCCCACCAAGGAAGACCTGGTCCTGCACCAGTTCGCCGACCACGAGGACGAATCGGCCCGCGTGGTGCGCTCCCGTCCGGCCGGCACCAGCCCCCTGGCGGCCCTGTACGCGCACGAGCTCGACGCCCTGGCCCGGCGGGACCCGGTCACCGGGCTCGCCTCCGACCCCGACGCCGTGGCCTTCGCCCGGCTGCTCAGTACGACGGCGAGCCTCAGCGAGCGGCTGCTGCGGTACGCGGGGCGCAGCATCGCGGCCCTCGCCGGGGCGCTGGAGGAGGCGGGCGCCGACGAGCTCACCGCGCGGCTGGCGGCGGTGCAGATCGTCACGGTCCTGCGCGCGCTCGCCGACCGCAACAGCGAGCAGGTGCAGGCGGGCCGCCCCGCCGACGAGGTGTACCCCGAGGCCGTCGCCGCCGCCGACCGGGCCTTCCGCCTCCTCGGCACGGGCCTGGCCGAGGCCCTTCCCGGCTGATCCGGGCCGCTCCCGCCGGGCAGGCATGCGGCATCCGCCTGCGGGCAGGAGCACGGCATACCAGGAGGTACGCCATGACCACCGGCAAGGAGCACAACGATCACCCGACGTCACCCGCGAGCCCGGACCGGTACGTGCTGCCCGTGAGCGGAGACATGGACCTCGACCATGTCCAACGGCTCCGCACCTCGCTCAGGACCGGCCTCTCCGAGGCCCCCGAGGGCGCGGACATCGTCCTCGACCTGCGGAACTCGTCCTTCTGCGACTCCGCGGGCCTCAGCGCGCTGCTGACGGCCCGTGAACAGGCCCGGGACCGGGGCCATCACCTCCGGCTCGCGGCACCCAGCCACCAGATGATCCGGGTACTGGAGATCACGGGCACGGTCGGCCTCTTCACCCTCGACCCCGCGGTGCCGGCCTGACGCCGCCCGCACGCGTCCGCCTGCGGCGGCGGGGCCGTCGCAGGCGGACGCGTGCCGGAGGGGGACCGCAGACGAGTGGGCCGCGCGGCGACGTCCGCGCGGCCCACTCGATCAGAAGCGCGGCGTCGCCCGCGCGGCCCGCTCGTTCAGGAGCGGGGCTTCACCAGCGCGACGGCCTCGATCTCGACCAGCTGGTCGGGGAACGCCAGGTCGCTGACACCGAGGATGGTGTCGGTCGTGCGGTGGTTACCGACGTACTCCTTGTGCAGGCGCGCCGCCGTGTCGAAGTTCTTGCGCAGGTCCTTGGTGTAGATCTTCATGCTGACGATCTGGCTGCGCGGGATCTTGTAGTGCGCGAGCACCTTGTCCATGTTGGCGAAGGACTGGCGCACCTGCTTCTCGAAGTCGCCGACGCCCACCAGGTTCCCGGCCTCGTCGTGCGACAGCTGACCCGAGATGTACACCGTGTCACCGGCTCTGATGGCCTGCGAGTACCCGTAGGAGCCCTCCCACGGCACCCCGAAGCCGAAGTGGTCCCAGCCCCGGCGCGACTGGTCCTGCGCGCTGGCCCCCTGCGGTCCCACGACGGCGATCATCGCGGCCACGACCGCGGCCACCACGGCAGCGATACCGAACCTGCGCCCTGACTTGGTCATACCCTTTGTCCTTTCGTCCCCAGTGGAGCCTGGCGCGACGAGAGTGACAGGGCGCGAGCGAGAATTCCTCGAACGGGAATCGATCCCGCGTCGAACGGCCCCGCCCTGTTCCGCACAGGGCGGCTCCACCGCCCGGAGGCGGGTCCCCGACGGGCCGTCCGCCCGGGCTCCGGCGTCACGAGCCTCCGGAGGCCTTCCGCAGCCCGTGCCGCCTCCGGGAGTCCGGGGGCCGGTGCGGCGGTGGATCCGGGGCGTGCGGGCGGCGCCCCGACGCTGCGCGCCGGCCAGGAACAGCAGGGGACGCCGACGCGGACCTCCTCGCTCCGGACGTCCTGCCCGGGCGAGCGGGACCAGGTGCCGGGGACGGCCGCCGCACCGCCCGCCGGTGGCCCGTACGCGGGCGGCAGGCCCGCGGCGAACCCGAGGACGCCGGACAGGCCCGTTCCCGCCGCCCGGCGCCCCACCCCACAGGGGGCCGCACCCGCCCCCGGCCCGCCGGGGAGCCCGGGAGGGACTATCCGGCGGGCCGCTCCAGCCCGGTCAGCAGGACGTCGAGGGCCAGGTCGGTCGCCTCCGCCAGCGGGGTGTCGTCGAGGAGCGAGCCCACGGCCAGGGTGGCCAGGCCGTGGACGGTCGAGAAGGCGACCTGGGCGAGGCGGGCCGGGTCGCCGGCGCGGACGACGCCCTCCGCCTGGGCCCGCGCGATCAGTTCGGCGGTGGTGTCCAGGCTGCGGTGCCCCAGCTCCCGGAGTTCCGCGCTGGAGCCGTCGGCGTGCTTGGCGCTGAACATCAGTTCCAGCAGGGGCGCGTGGGCGACGGCGAACTCCACGTACGCCCGCCCCAGGGCGGCCAGCCGCGCCGGCACCGGCCCGGGCGCGTCGGCGGCGGCCCGCAGGCGCTCGTTCAGCCGGTCGAAGCCGCTGACGGCGAGGGCGTCCAGCAGTGCCCGCCGGTCGCGGAAATGGCGGGACGGCGCGGCGTGGCTCACGCCGAGGTCGCGGGCCAGGGCGCGCAGCGACAGGCCGTCCGCGCCCGACTCGGTGAGGACGGCCTCCGCGCGCTCCAGCAGAGCGGCCCTGAGGTTGCCGTGGTGGTAGGGCCCCTCGGTCAAGGCGGGCTCCCCTCTTCCTGATGTTGTCATTGACTACAATGATGCCGCCGCCTACATTCGAGACCATTCAACACGTGGAAACGGAGCAGCCGACGATGCCTATGACATACCAGGGGACCGTGGCCCTGATCACCGGGGCGAGCGCGGGCCTCGGTGTCGAGTTCGCCCGCCAGTGGGCCGCGCGCGGAGCGGACCTCGTCCTCGTCGCCCGCCGCCTCGACCGGCTCGACGAGATCGCCGCGGATCTGGAGAAGCGCTACGGGATCACGGCCCACGTGGTCGCAGCCGACCTCGCCCTGCCCGGGGCCGCGGCGGCGCTGCGCGCGGAGCTCGACGCCCGCGGGATCACGGTCCACACCCTCGTCAACAACGCCGGCTTCGGCAGCCACGGCCCGTTCGCCCGGCAGGACCCCGCGCAGATCAACGAGATGATCCAGCTGAACGTCGTGGCCGTCACCGAGCTCACCCGGGCCTTCCTGCCCGGCCTCGCGGCCGACGGGCGCGGCGCGCTGGTCACCGTCGCGAGCGCGGCTGCGTACCAGCCGACCCCCGCGATGGCGGTCTACGGCGCCACCAAGGCCTTCGTCCTCAGCTTCACCGAGGCCGTCGCCTACGAGACCCGCACCTCGCCCCTTCGGGTTCTCGCCGTCTCGCCGGGGCCGGTCAGCACCGAGTTCTTCGACGTCGTCGGCAGCCGGGACGCGGCCGTCGGCCGGATGGCCACCCCCGAGCAGGTGGTGACCGCCGCGCGCCGCGCGCTGGAGCGCGGCAAGACCCCGCCGAGCATCGTCGCCGGCCTGGCCAACCGGATCTCCGCGGCCGCCGCCGCCCTGACGCCGCGGCGCGTCACCCTGGCGGTGTCGGGACGGATCCTGAAGGCCTGATCCCGCAGGCCCGGCACGCGGAGGGCGGGCCCCCGGACCGGGGACCCGCCTCCCGCACGGCCGGCCGCCACCGGCGGCAGCGGCGCGTCAGTGCGCGCTGATCTGCTGGAGTGCCGCGCCCTGGTAGCGGGCGCCGGCGTTCCAGAGGATGAAGGAGTTCATCCGGTTCGCCTCGGCCGCCTTGATCTGCGCGGCCACCTCGGCCGGCCCGTAGGTGCTGCCCATGGAGAAGTCCTGCAGCCACGGGACGATCTCGGTCTGCGTGCCCTTCGCCTGGCGGGCGAAGTCGGCCAGCGAACGCTGCACGATCGCGTACGGGGAGGTGTCGGGCTGGGCGACGCCGTACTCCCCCGGCGCCCAGTGGGACGGGTAGACCATCGGCGCGATGTAGTCGGTGACCTTGACGAGGGCGGCGATGTCCTGCGCGATCTCCGTGGGCCGGGTCGCGGCGATGCCGAACACCGACACCCCGAGGTACTTGCCGTGCGGACGCAGCGCGGTCCGGGTGTCGGCGACGAACGAGGTGATGGACTGCTCGGGCGTGGCCGTGCCGATGCCCGGGAAGCGCATCTGCGACAGCGGGCCGTCCGGCCGGCGCACGTAGTCGTAGAGGACGTCGTCGAAGCCCAGCCGGGCCGCTTCGACGGCGAGGTCCTGGTTGTACTTGCGGACCACGGGGTCGGCGAAGTTGGTGAAGGACAGGGCGCCGTAGTGGCCGCCGTCGTAGGGCTGTCCGGACGGGGTCAGGACCAGCTGGTCCTGCTTGCCGGCCTTCCAGGAGGCCGCCGCGAGCTTGGGGTCGCGGAAGGCCACGATGCGGCCGATGACCTGGGCGCCGGCGGCGTGGATCTCGGCGATCGCCTTGCGGGCGTCGTAGTAGCCCCTGGCCGCGCCGATCTGCCGGGCCAGCGGCACCTGGGAGGCGTAGCCGACCTCCCCGTCCTCGTCCTTGACATCCAGTTCGACCGCGTTGAGCTTGCCGCTGCGGACCAGGGCGAGGACGCCGCCGCGCAGCGTCTCGTCGCCCCAGCCGATGGCCGTGATGTGCGCGGCCCGGACCATGGGACGGCGGCCCCGGGCGGACACGTCCTTCGTGGTGGTGTTCCCGGCGCGGTCCACCGCCGTGACCGTGACGACGGGTGTGCCCTTCGGCACCGTGACCCTGAAGGCGCCGGCCCGGTCGAGGGAGACCTTCTTCCCGTTGACGCTCACTTCGGCGTCGGTCGAGGCGGTGCCGGTGATGGTCACGGGAGCCGCCGCGTCCTTGATCTCGGGGGCGGCCACCTTCAGCTCGGGCGGCGTGGTGTCCACGCTGAAGCCCACGACCTGGCGGCGCGAGGCGAAGGGGAGGCTGCTGCCGCCGGCCACCACCAGGGTGTGGCGGCCCTCCTTGAGCTGCGGGAGGCCGAGTCTCAGGCGGGTGCCCTCGGCGGTGAGGGGAACCGCCGCGCCGTCCAGGGTGGCGTGCAGCTTCTTCCCGCCGTCGAGTGCCCCCGCGGCGAGGTAGGCGCTCATCTGGGCCGCGGCGCGGCCGCCGAGGACGGCACCGTCGCTCACGCCCTCGATGCCGGGACCGGGCGCCAGGAACGTCCAGGCGCCGACGCCGGCCCCGGCCAGGGCGAGCGCCCCGGCCGTCGCTATGAGGACGCCCCGGCGGGCCGGACGGCGGTGGCGGGAGGAGGAGCCGGAGTACGGTATGCGGGTGCGGGACATCGCGACGTCCTTAGGGCCGGGGGGTGCGGGCGGATGCTGTCTCCATTCATTGCCGCTGCGCGGGCCGGCCTCCGCACGGCGCCGACATTTCACGCGAACGGCCGCGAACGGCCCCGGCGCGGCGGCTACGCCGTGCAGGGGACAGTGCGGTATGCGGGCTCCCGTAGCCGGTAGGTATGGCGCGACACATCCGCCGTCGAGAGGCCTCCGATGCGCCACCCGCTCGTCCCGCTCGGCGCCCTGGCGGGCGCCGCCGCCCTGCTCGCCACCGGCTGTTCCCCGGGTTCGCCGCCGGCCGCCGGACAGCCCCGCGCGGCCTCGTCGCCGGCGGCCGCCCCCGTCGCCGTGAAGGGCCCGGCCGAGGTCGGCGCCAACGAACTGGGCCAGGTACCGGTGCTGATGTACCACCAGCTCACCGAGAAGCCGGCGAGCGTCTACGACCGCACCCCGGCCGACTTCCGGGCCGAGCTGGAGCGCCTCGCGCGGGAGGACTACGTGCCGGTGACCGCGCGTGACTTCCAGACGGGCCGCATCGACATCCCGGCCGGCACGCACCCGGTGGTGCTCACGTTCGACGACTCGACCAACAGCCAGGTGCGGCTCGGCGCGGACGGCGCCCCGGCTCCGGACACCGCCGTCGCCATCCTGGCGGAGACGGCGAGGAAGCACCCGGCGTTCAAGCCGGCGGCGACCTTCTTCGTCAACGCGGACGCCTTCTCCGCCACAGGCTCCGCCAAGGCCCTGACCTGGCTCAAGGACCACGGGTACGAGGTCGCCAACCACACCGACCGCCACGAGAACCTGCGTTCCCTGGACCAGGCGGGCGCCGCGCGGGCGATCACGGCCGGCCAGCGGGCCATCGAGAAGGCCGCGCCCGGGACGCGGGTCACCTCGCTCGCCCTGCCCTTCGGTGCCATGCCCGAACCGGCCGGGGTCGCCGCGCGGGGGACGGGATACCGCTACGACGGGGTGTACCTCGTGGGCTCCAACCCGTCGGTCTCGCCGTTCGCGAAGTCCTTCACGCCCGGGGCCATCCCCCGGATCCGCTCGGCGGGGCCGAAGGACGAGGACGCCGAGTTCGGCTCCTCGCGCTGGCTGGACAAGCTCGCCGCGGGGAAGAACCGGTACGTCTCGGACGGGGACCCCGCCACGGTCGCCTTCCCGCGCGCCGCGCAGAACGAGCTGTCGCCGGCCTTCGCGCAGCGGGCCCGGCCGTACTGAGCCGCGGCCGGCCGCCGGGTGACGGCCGCCGGGTGACGGGTCAGCCGCGCACGTGCAGCCCGAACCCCGAGCGGCCGGCGGGCTCCAGACCCTCCTTCAGGTGCAGGGAGGGGATCTCGTAGTCGCCGAAGTTCTGCCGCCGGAACGCGATCGGCTCGGTCGACTCCAGGGTGAGCAGGCGCTCCTCCCAGGCCCTGGCGATGGCCGGGTAGTCCTCGTCGGTCAGCCGGTCCGTGCCGTACAGCACGAACGGCGGCAGCACCTCGATGCCCGGGTAGTACAGGATCCCGTGCTGGACGGGGAACAGCAGGTCGTCGATGGGGCCGTTGATGCCGCGGGCGGAGTAGTGCGCCTGCGGGCCGCCGACGGTCACCGACAGCAGGGCCCTCCTGCCCGCGAGGGTGCCCTCGCCGAAGCGCTCGCCGTACTTCGTCCCGCTGTGCTCGCCGACCCCGTAGGCGAAGCGGTAGGTGAACACCCGGTCCACCCAGCCCTTGAGGATCGCGGGCATCGAGTACCACCACAGCGGGAACTGGAAGACGACCGTGTCGGCCCAGAGCAGCTTCTCCTGCTCGGCGAGGACGTCGGGGGTGAGCGCCCCGGCCTCGAAGGCCCGCCCCGAGTCGAGGGCCACCCTCAGCGGACTGGAGGCGTGGGGGCCGTAGTCGGCCGCGTCCACGACGGCCTTCCAGCCCATGGCGTACAGATCGCTCACCCGTACCTCGTGCCCCGCGTTCTCCAGCGTGGACACGGCGAGGTCCTTCAGCGCGCTGTTGAGCGACTTCGGCTCCGGGTGGGCATGGACGATGAGCGTCTTCACGGGAACTCCTTCGGATCGGTTGCCTCCGATCCTGGAGGCCGCGGCGCCCGGTGTTCAGGGACGCCCCTTCCGTAGGACGGGACTTCCTGGTATCGGCAGGGCCACCCTCGCGGGCGGCGCGGCGGCCATACTGGGCGCATGGACGATCTCGCGGGCTTCCTGCGGACCCGGCGCGCCCGGGTCGACCCGGCGGCGGCCGGCATTCCCGCCGACAGCCGTCGCCGGGTCGAGGGGCTGCGCCGCGAGGAGGTCGCGCACCTGTCCGGGGTCAGCGTCGACTACTACGTGCGCCTGGAGCAGGGCCGTGCGACCCAGCCCTCCGAGCAGGTCCTGGATGCCCTCGCGCGCGTCCTCGTCCTCGACGAGACCGAGCGCGGGCACCTCCACCGGCTGGCCCGACGGCCCCGGCGCCGCGCGCGGACGCCGGGCGGCCGGGTCCGGCCGGAGGTGCTGCGCGTGCTCGGCCTGGTGGCCGGCGCACCCGCGCTGATCATGGACCACCGGCTGGACGTGCTCGCCGGGAACCGGCTCGCCGGGCTCCTGTTCGGCCGGCCGCTGCCGGGCCTGAACATCGCCCGGCATCTCTTCCTGGAGGAGGGCGAGCAGGGTCTCTACGCGGAGTGGGAGACCTGCACCCTCGACGTGGTCGGCCACCTGCGCCTGGCCGCCGGCCGCTACCCCGAGGACCCCCGCCTGGCCTCGCTCGTCGGGGAGCTGGCGATGGGCAGCGAGCGCTTCCGCCGCCTCTGGGCCCGTGCGGACGTGCGCGCCCGCACGCACGGGCGCAAGGCGTACCGGCACCCGCTGGTGGGCCCGCTGGAGCTGCACCAGGAGAACTTCGCACTGCCCGAGGCCCCGGGCATGGAGCTGCTGGTGCTGTCCGCCGCACCCGGCAGCCCCGCCGAGGACGGGCTGCGCCTGCTCGCGGGCCTGGGCGCGGAGGGAGACGAGGTCCGTCGCGGTGCGGAGACCGGGACGACGGACCCGGTCCGCTAGTCCTGCCGTGGACCCGCGCCGTCGCCGGGCGGCGGCGTCTCAGGGCTATCGCGCCGGCGGACGGCGAGGGCGGCGATGTCGTCGTCGAGGCTGCCCCTGCTGTGGCGCAGGAGGTCGCGGTGCAGGGCCGTGAGGAGGTCGCGGGGAGGTGTGGGGGACTTCCGGCTCATCCAGTCCGCCAGCGGGAAGAACTCGCCGTCGCGGGCCCGGGTCTCGGCGATCCCGTCGGTGTAGAGGAGCAACAGGTCGCCGGGGGCGAAGTCGAAACCGTCGACGTAGTAGTGACTGCCGATCAGCTCGGCGAGGCTGAGCAGGGGCGAGGGGGTGCCGGGGTCCAGGACGCGCAGTCCGTCGCGGCTCAGGAGCATGGGCGGCGGGTGCCCGCAGTTGAGGATGTCGATCCGGCCTCCCCCGTGCGGGATCTGGGCGAGCAGGGCGGTGGCGAACCGCTCCATCGGCCCGTCGGGGGGGAAGGCGGCGTTGTAGCGGGTGCTGCTGGCGTCCAGCCGGCGGGCGACGTCGATCATGTCGGCCTCGTCGTAGGCCGCCTCCCGGAAGGCGTTCACGATCGCCGCGGCCGCCCCCACCGCGGGCAGGCCCTTGCCCCGCACGTCCCCGATGAGCAGCCTGACCCCGTACGGCGTGTCGACCACCTCGTAGAAGTCCCCGCCGATGCGGGCCTCCGCCGCGGCCGCGAGGTACAGCGACTCGATCTCGACGTCGCCCAGGCGGCGCGGCAGGGGGCTCAGCACCACCTGCTGCGCCGCCTCGGCGACGAGCCGCACCTGGAAGAGGGTGCGCTCCCGCTGGAGCCGCAGGTGGCTCCCGTACGCGGCGGCCACGGTGACCGCGATGATCCCGGCGGCCGTCCACCACGTCCCCAGGTCGGGGAAGACGAGGCTGAGGCCGATCATCAGGAGGAGGCAGACCGTGCCGAGCAGGACGGTGGGGAGGACCGGCCACATGGCGGCGGCCAGGGCCGGCGCCGCGGGCAGCAGGCGGCTGAACGCCATCTCCGGCGGAGTGGCGTACGCCAGGCTGGCGATCACGACGGTGAGAAGGACCGGCGACAGCCGCACGAACCACCCCCGGCCGGGGCGCCGGTGCAGCCGCGGCCGTCCTGACTCGATCACACTTTTCAGGATATCCGCGCGCCGTGGGCACAGCGCGCTCTGACGGACCCGTCCGGCTCCCCGCCCCGGGGGCCGGACGGGACACGGCGGGCCCCCGCGGGCGCCTGCCGGCGGCTTCCCCGCGGGCGCCTGCCCCTCAGGGGCGGAAGCGCAGAGGGTGATCGGCGGGCACCTCCACGACGGCGATCCCTACGCCGTCGGGGTCGGCGATCCACATCTCGATCAGCCCCCAGGGCTCCCGCAGCGGCGGCCGCAGTACTTCGGCTCCCCGCTCCCGCAGCTCCCGGTGGGCCGCCTCCACGTCCTCCACCTGGAGCCACAGCCGCAGCCCGGGCGCGGGCGGCGCGTCGGCCCGGCCCGACAGCTCCAGGAACCCGCCGCCGAGGAAGTAGACCGTGCCGCGCTCGGGGCCGGTACCGAACTCCCGGTGGACGGCGAGGCCGAGGGTGCCGCCGTAGAAGGTGCGGGAGCGCTCGGGATCGGTGGGGCTCAGCAGGATCCTGCTGCCCAGTACGCAAACCATGCCCCCACTGTGCCGCTCCGGGCGCCGGCCCGTGGGTGGAAGCGCGCATTCCGGCGGTACGCGGCGGTCCGCGGGCCGGGGCCGGGGGCCGCCTCCGGACGGTGCGGGCACCTGTGAGAGGGTCGGGCCCGGTTCGGGCAGGGCGGTGCGGGAGGCAACGTGGACACGGCAGTGGTGCTCGTGGCGGACGACGACGTCGCCATCCGGCGTTCGCTGGAGCGCGGGCTGCGGCTGAGCGGTTTCGCCGTCGTCCTCGCCGAGGACGGGCCGGGCGCCCTCGCGGCGGTGGACGCACGGACCCCCGACGTGCTCGTCTTGGACGTGTCCATGCCGGGGCTGACCGGTACGGAGGTGTGCCGGAGCCTGCGCGCACGCGGCGACGAGACGCCCGTCCTGATGCTGTCGGCCCTGGACGAACTGGCCGACCGGGTCGCCGGGCTCCAGGCCGGCGCCGACGACTACCTCGTCAAGCCCTTCGCCCTGGAGGAGCTGGTGCTGCGCCTGCACGCCCTGCTGCGGCGCAGCCCGGCGCGCGGCGGGCGGGACGTGCTGCGCGCCGGGCCACTGGAGATGGACCAGGCGACCCGCCAGGTGCGCCACGGCGGGACCGAGGTCCACCTCACCCGGCGGGAGTTCGAGCTGCTGGCCGCACTGGTGCGCAACGCGGGCATCGTCCTGACCCGCGACCAGCTGCTGGACCGGGTGTGGGGCTACGACTTCGAGGTGCGCACCGACGCGGTGGACACCTTCGTCAGTTACCTGCGCCGCAAGCTGGAGGAGGGCGGACGGCCCCGGCTGATCCACACGGTGCGCGGGGTCGGGTTCGTGCTGCGGGAGCCCTCCGCGGGGAGCGGATCGTGAAGCTCGCCACCCGGATCGCACTCTCGGTCACCGTGGTCATGCCGCTGCTGGTGCTGGCCGCAGGTCTGCTCGTGCTCGGACTGGTCAGCCGCGACCTGCGCCAGCAGCAGGACGCACGGCTGCGCGACCGGGCCGAGGCCGTGCTGCCCGACGCCCGGGCCCTGCTGGCCGCCGACCGCAACGGCCGGCCGAAAGCGGAGCAGAACCAGCACCGCAAGGTGCTCGGCGACGTCCTCGACGCGGGCATCCGGGTGCGCGGCGCGGACGGGACGACCGTCCTGGAGGGCGGTCCGCAGCCCGACGCGGCGGTGCGGCTGCCCGACCGGACGCCGGACGGCCCGCTCACAGTGCGCGCCAAGGGCCACGCCTGGCGGGTGCTGAGCGTGCCCGTGACCGGCACCGCGCCCGGGAACCTGTGGATCTTCACCCCGGCCTCCTCCACCGACCCGCAGGTCGCCGCCGTGCGCCGGCGGGTGCTGCTCGTGGCCCTGCTGGCCGCCCCCGTGTCCGGGCTCCTCGCGTACGGGCTGGCCGGCCGGGCCACCGCCTCCGTACGGCGGCTGAGCGGGCGTGCCGCCGCACTGGACCCGGCGGCCGGGGCGGCGGCCTTCGCCGGCCCGCCGGCGAACATCTCCGAGGTCGACGAACTGTCCGCCGCCATCGGCCAGCTCCTCACCCGCTACGACGAGCAGGCGGCGCGGACCGCGCAGGCGCTGGAGACCGCCCGGTCCTTCTCCTCCGCCGCCTCGCACGAGCTGCGCACGCCGCTGATGAGCATGCAGACGGACCTGGACGTTCTCGCCGCCCACCCCGACCTCTCCCCCGGTGAACGGGCCGAGGTGGTGCGTGACCTGCGCAGCGACCACGCCCGGCTGCTCGAACTGCTGGGGGCGCTGCGGATGCTCGCGCTCGGCGATCTGGTGGAGGTCTCCGCCTTCGCTCCGCTCGACCTGTGCGAGCTGGTGGACGCCGCCGCCGGCGAGGCGGCCCGGCGGCACGGCGGGGAGGGGCTGGAGCTGGACGTGGAGCTGCCCGCAGAGCTGCGGGTGTTCGGCTGGGACTCCGGCCTGAAGATCATGCTCGACAACCTGCTGCGCAACGCGGTGATCCACGGCCACCGGCCGGGCGAGCCGCCCCGGGTCACCGTCCGGCTGCGCGCGGAGGGCAGCTCCGCCGTGCTGACGGTGGACGACGAGGGGCCCGGGGTGCCGCCCGACGAGCACGAGGCGGTCTTCCACCGGTTCCACCACCGGCCCGGCAGCCCCGGCTCCGGCCTGGGGCTCACCCTGGTGGCCCAGCAGGCCGCGCTGCACCGCGGCACGGTCGTCCTGGCGGGGGCCCCCGGCGGCTCCGGCGCGCGCTTCGAGGTGCGGCTGCCCCTGGCCGCGGACGACGAGCCCACGCTGCGGCTGCCCGTACGGCGCGACTGGATCTCCCGGCGCGACTGAGGGCGGGCCGGGGTGCCCGCCCGGCCGCCCGGAGGGGTCCCGCGCGACGGTCCGGAGGGGTCCCGCGCCACCGGCCCGGACGGGCGTCGCGCCACCGGCCCGGACGGGCGTCGCGCCACCGGCCCGGACGGGCGTCGCGCCACCGGCCCGGACGGGCGTCGCGCGGCCAGCCCGGAGGGGTGGCGTGCGGCTGGTCCGGAGGGGTGGCGTGCGGCTGGTCCGGAGGGGTGGCGTGCGGCTGGTCCGGAGGTCACAAGGAATCCACAAAAACGCTCCCTAGCGTCCTGTCCGGCCGGCGCGCCCACGCGCCGGTCCGTCGCACCGAAGGGGAATCCACCATGCTCGCGAACCGTAGGACCGCCGCCGCGATCGGCGCCGTCGCCCTGGCCGGTGCGCTGCTGTCCGCCGGGCCCGCCCAGGCCGACAGCACCTCGCCGAGCCCCGCCGCATCCGCGAAGTCCGCGCCGAAGGGCGACGGCGCGAAGTCGATCTGCAAGCACCTGCCGAAGACCGAGGCCCGGATCAACGCCGCCCTCACCCGGCTGAACGGCGACGCCACCGTCGGGGGCTCGATCGCCCGCCTGGAGCAGCGCGTCACGGAGGCGAAGAACGCCGGTCACACCGAGGTCCAGACGTACCTCAACGACCGTCTGACGTTCCGCAAGAGCCTGGTGCCGACCCTGCAGAAGCGGCAGGCGGACCTGAAGGCCGTCTCCACCTGGTGCACCGCGCAGGGCTCCAAGTGAGGTCCGGCCGCGGCGCGGCCGCACTCGCCGCCCTGGCCGCCGGGGCCGTCCTGCTGCTGACCGGCTGCGGGGGCGGCGCGGCCGCCCACCCGAAGGCGGAGCAGTCGGCGGGCGCCGACGGCCAGGCCGCGGACATGCAGGCGAAGCTGGACGCCGCCGAGAGCGCGGCCTCGCAGGCGGACGTGGACGCCTCACAGAACAACTGACCCGCCCTGTGCCGTGACGGCCCGCCCGGAGACTCCCGGGCGGGCCGTCGGCGCTGCCGGGCCCTTCCGCCCGGCCGGAGCCCCCGCCCCCGGACCGGCGCGCGCGCCGTACGGCGGGCCCGCCGTCCTCCGAAAGGGGTCCGGGGGGCCGTCCCGCGGAGCGCCTGCGCGCCGCGGCCGGTCCCGTCCCCTTGCATGGAGGGCCCGTCCCCCACCGGAACAGGCGGCTCCATGACCTCCGACCCGTCCGCCCGGCTCGCCCGCCGCAGCCTGGTCCTCGCCGCGCTGACGCTCGGGTCCGCCGGACTCCTGCCCTCCGCCGCCGCCTCCGCGGCCGGCGCCGCCGCAGCGGGGTCCGGGCGTCGGGACGGCGCCGCGGTGCCCCGGATCACCGACTGCGACGGCTGGGGCGCCCGCGAGGCGTCCGAGCCGGTCGTGGTCCTCGGCGCCCGCCCCGAGCGGATCATCGTGCACCACACGGCCACGGCCAATGTGAGCGACTACTCGCAGCAGCGGGCCCACGCGCTGGCCCGGGCGATCCAGACGTACCACATGGACATGCAGGGCTGGATCGACACCGGCCAGCACTTCACCGTCAGCCGGGGAGCCTTCGTCCTGGAGGGCCGCCACGACAGCCTGGCCGCGCTGGGCGCCGGGGACCGGATGGTGCGGGGCGCGCACTGCGTCGGGCAGAACAGCATGGCCATCGGCATCGAGAACGAGGGCACCTACATGACGGAGGAGCCCCCCGCGGCGCAGTTCTCCGCCCTCGCCGACCTGTGCGCCCACGTCTGCCGCCAGTACGGGGTGCCCGCCTCCGAGATCTACGGGCACCGGGACTTCAACAGCACCTCCTGCCCCGGCGACATGCTCTACGCGATGCTGCCGAAGCTGCGCCAGGAGGTGGCCCGGCGGGTCGGCGGCGACCAGACCGCGTCGCTGCCGCGCCGGCCCCTGCGGCGGCCGCCCCACTGGGCCGCGGACCCGGCGGCCCTCACGGAATACCTTCCCGCGGGTCTCCTCGACGCGCTACGGACGCGCTGACGCCCGGATGTGGGCCTCCAGGCCCTATGGGGCCTGGAGTTGACAACGTTTCAGTTGCGGTACCAAGCCAATCCGGCGAGAAAGCTTCCGGAGCAGTGCGACATGTGCAATTTTACATGTCACATGTCAACAGCCGTGTCCTGATTGCGCGGCACCACGGCCCCGGAGGCCCCCACAGATGCATCCCTTCCGGATATCGAAGACCGGCGCGCGCCGGCTTCCCGTACTCGGCGCAGCCGTCTTCATCGCACTCGGCCTGTTCTCACCACCGAGCCAGGCCGCCTCCGCCGGCGCCGCGTCCCCGGCCGGCACCCCCGCACGGGTCGGCGCGGCCCCGGCGCCGCGGTCGATCCCGGTGCCCAGGTCGCCCGACGCGATGAAGAACGGATCGCGCCTGCGGATCTCCCCGCAGGACGGCACCGAGGAGTCCCGTCCGGCTCCCGCCCCCGCCGTCCAGCCGGCCAAGGCCGCGAAGGACGGCCGGCAGCCCTCGGCCACCGCCGCTGCCGGCGACTGCTCCGACCTCTCCGGCGTGATCAACGCCACGGGCGGCGCGCTGGTCCAGCGGCTGAAGGCCCTCCCCCGGATCACCTGCACCTACCCGCTGTTCGGCCTCACCGGCGAGGACGCCCGCAAGACCTTCCGCGAAGCCCAGATGGTGACCGTCGCCAACGCCCTGCGCGACGCCTCCGCCGGCTACGCGGGCGACAACAGGGCCGCCATCGGACAGCTGGTGCTGTTCCTGCGCGCCGGCTACTACGTGCAGGACAACCACGCCGACGTCGTCGGCGACTACGGCACGGCGCTGGACGGCGCGGCGCTCGGCGCGCTGGACGCCTTCTTCGCCTCCCCGCACAGCAAGGACGTCACCGACGCCAACGGCGAGATCCTCAACGAGGTCGTCACGCTGATCGACAGCACCCACGCGGCCGGCCGCTACGCCGGTGTCGTCAAGTGGCTGCTCGGCAGCTACGACGGCACCTGGCCCGGCCAGATGGACCTCGCCATGCAGCACGTCGAGTGGGTCGTCGACAACGGCTTCAAGGCCAAGGACGACGGCCGCGGCTGGCGGGCCGCACTCAAGGCCGACCCCGCCATCCTCGACACCTGGGCCGGATTCATCACGCGCAACGGCGCCCAGATCAACCGCCTGGACGTCATCAGCAACGTCGGCCGCCACCTCGGCCACGCGCTCGACATACCCGAGCTCAAGGACCGGCTCCGGCCGCTGCTGAACGACCTGATCAACCGCTACCCGAACGTCGGCCCCACGGCCCCGATCACCATGAACCTGGGCTGGTACACGCGCCAGTACGACCGGAACAACTGCGCGGCGTACGCCATCTGCGACCTGGGCGCACGCGTGCTGCCCTCGGTCCTGCCGACCCAGCACACCTGTACCCCCGGCCTGAAGATCCGCGCCCAGGACATGTCCCCCGACCAGCTGGCCGGCACCTGTACCAGCCTGGTCAACCAGGACGCCTACTTCCACCGGATCATCGGCGACAAGGGCGCGATACCCGGCGACCTGAACACCGACCTCGAGGTCGTCGTCTTCGACGACTACACCCAGTACGCGCTCTACGCCTGGGCCATCTACGACATCGACGTCGACAACGGCGGCATGTACGAGGAGGGCAACCCGGCCACCCCCGGCAACCAGGCCCGCTTCATCGCCCACGAGGCCAGCTGGCTGCGCCCGCAGTTCCAGATCTGGAACCTCAACCACGAGTACACCCACTACCTCGACGGCCGCTACGACATGGCGGGCGACTTCGACGCGAGCCTGGCCACGCCGACCATCTGGTGGGTCGAGGGCATCGCCGAGAACATCTCCTACGGCTACCGGGGTGAGCGCAACGCCGACGCCATCGCCGAGGCCGCCAAGAACACCTACCGGCTCAGTGAGCTGTTCGACACCGTCTACAACCAGGACGGGGACCCCTCGGTCAACTCCGACCGGGTCTACCGCTGGGGCTTCCTCGCGGTCCGCTACATGCTCCAGGCGCACCGATCCGACGTCGAGACCGTGCTCGCCAAGTACCGCGCCGGCGACTGGAACGGCGCCCGCGCCTTCCTGAAGCAGACCATCGGCACCGGCTACGACGCCGGCTTCGCCGCCTGGCTGACGACCAGCTGCGCGACCGACGGCTGCGGCCCGCTGCCGGACGCCCCGTCCACCCCGCTCTGCACCCTCGCCGATCCCCGCCAGTTCGACGGCAACTGCCGCCGGGACGGCCTCGCGGCCTCCGCCGGCAACTACAGCTACCACTTCGTGTACCTGCCAGCCGGCGTCAAGCGGCTGACCATCACCAGCAGCGGCGGCACCGGCAACGCCGACCTGTACTACGGCGGCGGCAGCTGGGCCACCACCGCCAGCTACCGGGCGAAGTCCGCCAACGCCGGCAACGGCGAGACGCTGACGGTCGACAACCCGCCGTCCGGCTGGGTCTACTTCAGCCTCGCCGCCGCACAGGACTTCAGCGGGGTCAGCGTCTCCACGCACACCGAGTGACCCCGCACACCGGGGCCGACCGGTAGCCGTCGTCACCTCCGCCGGGCCCTCCCCCCGCCCCGGGGGAGGGCCCGGCGGGTAGGCCCCGTCAGCGGGGCCGGGCGCGCTCGGGCGGCGGATCGTCGGCCGGGCACAGACCGAGTATGTCGAGCAGCATCCTCAGGTCCTCGCTGTCGGCGGCACGGGCGGCGACGGCCCGGCGGGCCGCGCCCCGGTCCGCGGTACCCGTGCGGGCGAGCAGGGACGGCTCCTCGCAGGCGAAGGGATCCTTCATCCCACCGATGCCACCAGCTCCGCGGCCGATCCGCAGCCGGGGCAGCTCCATCTGGCCCGCACCCGCACCCGCCCCCCCTCACTCCGGCCGGCCCCGCGGCGGCGCTCTCCGGCGGCCGCCGCCCGCCCTGTGCCGGCGGGCGGCCCTACGCGCGGGCCGGGTCGGGTTCGGGCTCGTTGAGCTCGGCGATCAGGGCGTTGCGGCCGACCAGCATCTCCGTGAGGATCCGGCGCGCGGCGCGCAGGAGTTCGGCGACGTCGCCGCCGGCGAGGGCGTAGGTGACCGTCGATCCCTCACGGGTGGAGACGACGATGCCCGAGCGGCGCAGGACGCCGAGCTGCTGCGAGAGGTTGGAGGCTTCCACGTCGATCTCGGCCAGCAGGTCCCGTACGGGCATCGGGCCGTCCTGGAGGAGTTCCAGTACCCGGATGCGGACCGGGTGGCCGAGCATCCGGAAGAACTCGGCCTTGGCCTGGTACAGCGGGACCTGCATGCGCACGACACTCCTGTTCTTCCTCGAACCGGCTCCGGCTCGGACGGGGACCACCACCTCACCCATCGTGGCGTCCAGCCGGCCCACGCGGAACCGATGTTGACCGGTTTCACATGTTCCGAGTTGAAGACTTCTTCAACTCGTGGGCATGCGTGGGCCCGACGGACGCCGCTGCTAGACCTCCAGATCGGCTTCGATGCGGCTGAGCTGGTGCCGGGCCATCGCCAGGTTCGACCTGCCCCGGTCCAGGACCAGGTAGAGGAAGAGCCCGCCGCCGGTGCGGCCGCGCCGGATCCGGATCAGGTGGTACTGACCGCCGAGGGTGATCAGCAGGTCCTCGATCTCGTCCTGGATTCCGAGCATCTCCATCGTGCGCAGCTTGGCACGGATGACGTCGGTGTTGCCGGCGGCCGCCACCATCAGGTCCAGGTCCTTGCCGCCGCCGAGCGTGCCCAGGGCCATCCCGCTGGCGTAGTCCACCAGCGCCACTCCCAGGGCCCCCTCGATCGAGGTCATCGCTTCCTTCAGCGAGACTTCCACATTCGCCATGGCTGTCCTCCGTCGGTGTCATGTGCCGGGCGCGGCACGGGTCTTGCGTTCTTCCGTAACCGGACGCTACCGATCGCGCCGCCGCGTACGGCGCGATCTCCGGAATTGGCGCGATCCCGCCCCTGTCACGCTGCGTAGGCGGCCGGCTCGCGCAGGTGCGCGGCCGCGGTGCGCCAGGCGTCGGTGACGGCAGCGTGCGCCTGGCGGGTGCGGGCGTCGGCGTCGCCGGTCAGTTCCAGCGGGTGTCCGACGTGGACGTGCAGCCGCGGCCGCCTCAGCGGGGCGGTGACCAGGCCGGCCAGCTGTTTGGCGGCACCCCCGGAGGTGACCCGCCGCGCCCCGGCCTGGCCCACGGGGACAACGGGCGCGCCGGTGCGGGCGACGAGCCGGGCGAGCCCGCTACGGAAGGCCAGGGGCGCGGCTTCGGCGGCGTCGCGGCGGGAGGGGATGCCGCCTTCGGCGTACAGGAGCACCGAGCGGCCCGCCGCCAGTGCCGACGCGGCGTGGTCGAGGGCTTCGGCGGCCCGCCGGTGCCCCCGGCGGACGGGGATGTGGCCCTCGCGGACGAGCAGGCGTCCGAGGACCGGGGTGCGCCACAGGCCGGCGGCGGCCATGACGACGGGTTCGACACCACAGCGGCGCAGGGCGGCGAGGACCACGGCGGGATCGGCGAGGGAGGTGTGGTTGGCGACGATGACGCTGCCGGGCGGGACCCGGACGTCGGGCGCGGTGGTGACGCGGACCCGCCCCAGGACGGGGACCAGGAGGTGGGCGAGGCGGCTGAGCATGGCGTTCTTCCCCGTTCGTGACGGCGGCTGCGGCGGCTCCCCCAGCCTCGCCGACGCCGTCCCGAGCCGCCTGAGTCCTCGTACTCACATTTCCCGGGTGGCGCTACCCAGAGGTACTCGCACGTGCCGGGCCGGGCCGGGACCGCCTGTCCCGCGCGGTGCGGATCGCGGGACGGGCGGGGGCCTCGGTCGCGGACCGGGTCAGGAGACGCGCTTGAGGGTCCAGGCGTTGTTGTTGAAGCCGGAGTTCGGGAAGGCGACGCAGGAGCTCGAGTAGTACGAGCTGGTCTGGACCCAGCCGGTGGGGTAGTAGGCGGAGCCGCAGGCCTGGACGACGGTGCCTATGGGCAGGCCGGTGAGCTGCTTGATCTGCTTGATGTTCGGGGCGAAGTCCTGGCCGCCACAGGTGTTGCTGTAGCCCCAGCTGACGTCGACGTAGCCCGCCGGCGTGGCGGTGCTCGCGCAGGTGGTGGTCACATCGCCGGGGGCCGCCTGGGCGGGGGCGGCGGTGAGGGCGAACATCGCGGCGGCACCGGCGACGGCCATGGCGGTGGTACGCAAACGGGTCATGAGGGGCTCCTTGGCGGCGAAATGGGCCAACGGGAAACGGCAGCACATTCCTACGGCCTCTCCGCCCACCGTGACAGCCGGTTTCCGGCCTCAAGGATCACGCCAGTCCGGCGGAACCCCCGGCTCAGGCCGGCTCCCCGCCGGCGTCCTGAAGGGCCCGGACCCTTCTGGCGACGACCGCGGCCGCCCCGGCGGCGCTCGCGGTGAACGCCAGCAGGAGCATCCACCGCTGGTCGAAGGTGTGGCCGGTGGCGTGGTCCAGGGAGTAGCGGCCCGCGCCCGCGAGGCCGATGGCCGCGGCGGTGAAGCCGAGGAACGCCGGGTACTCGAATCCGCCCTCCTGGGCGAAGAACCCGGCCGGGGCGTGGACGGACACCGCACCCGCCATGGCACCCGCCGCCGCGGCGCCGGCCGCCGGGGTGGCCAGGCCCAGGACCAGCAGGGCCCCGCCGCCCGTCTCACCGAGTCCCGCGGCCAGGGCGCTGCGCCGGCCCGGGGTGAAGCCCATGTGCTCCATCGCGGCCGCCGTCCTGTCCAGGCCGCCGCCGCCGCCGAACCAGCCGAACAGCTTCTGCGTGCCATGGGCCATGAGCACGGCCCCGGTTCCGGCGCGGAGGGCCAGCAACGCGAGGTCACGTCGGTTGATGCAGGTCATCGAGTCTCCCGGGGACGAGGGGCGGTACCGGGAACATCCGTATCCCGTCCGGGCGGCGCCGCCCCGCGCCCCGGCGTACGTCCGCCGAACGGGCGAGCCCCCGGTGGCGGAACGGGGCGGCGGCCGACTCTTCGTGATCATGTCACCGATGCGTGACAGCGTTGTACTGGAACGACGACGCCGCGCGCCCTTCGGCGCCCAACTCCCGCACAGTGGTGGGGTAGGCGCCGAGGAACCGAAACGGATTCGGCCTCGGCCACAGACCACAGACCACAGACCACCAAGGGGCTCGTCCATGTCGTCCGGCAACCGCCGCAAGGCCTTCCTCGTCTCCGCAGCCCTCCTCGGCGGCGCCATGCTGCTGACGGGGTGCCAGGACTCCGACGCGGCGGCCACGGACGCCGGCTCCGCGCCGTCCCCCTCCGCCGCCGCGCCGTCCGGCCGGGCCGGCGCCCCGTCCGGCGCGCCCACGGCCGGCGCCGAGCAGGGTGGCAAGGGCACCGCGGGCGGCTCCGGCGCCGACACCGGCAACGGGGTGCGCAAGCCCGTCGGGCAGACCTGCGGCGCCAACGACATCGCCTGGAGCACCAAGTCCGAGAGCCAGGCCGGCGGATACATCCTGATCACCGCGAAGGCGAAGCCCGGGATCACCTGCTACCTGCCCGCCGCGCTGCCCACCGTGGCGTTCGGCTCCGACGGCACCGAGGCCGGTCCCGCCGAGCACGCCGCGGCCCAGCAGATCCAGCTGAGCGGGAGCACCGCCGCCTACGCCGGGGTGAACCCGAAGACCACCAAGGCGAACGGCGGCAAGGAGCTGGACAGCATCATCGTCGCCGTCGGCAACACCGACCCCGACCCGGTCTCGCTGCCGGTCGGCACCATCACGGTCGACCACCCGGTCGTCACCAACTGGCACACCTCCCCGAAGGACGCCGTCCCCGTCAGGTGACCGGCCCCGCGCGGTCCGCCGTGCCGGGCGCCGGGGCGGCCTGCGCCCGCAGGGCCGAGCGGTGTCGTGCCCAGGACGAGCGGATGTGCGCGGCAAGGCGCTCCTCCAGCAGGAGGGTCGCCGCGCAGCCGAAGGCGACGTCGGGCTCCAGGTCCGGCTCGTCGGCGAGCAGCCCGCCGATGACCTCGTGGCGCACGACCTGCTCGTGGACGGCGTCGGCCTCCACGTGCTCGGCGTAGAAGCGCTCGGCCGCCTCCCCCGCGCCGCACCGGCGCATGGCCCGGGCGAGGCGCCGGGAGCCGGGCGACGAGGTGACCTCCACGCACGCGAAGTGCCCGACCAGGGCTCCCCGCAGGGAACGGTGCAGGCCCAGCAGGGACATCAGGTTCACGGTGGCGAGCAGCGGCGCGGGCGCCCGGTCCAGGTAGTGGCCGTAGGCGGTCTCCAGGCCGAGGTCCTCCATGAGGTCGGCAAAGAGACGGGCGTGGATGCGGTCGGGGTGGCCGGCGCCGAACTCGTCGTACTCGATGGCGACCATGGCGGCCTTGGCCCGGCCGCGCAGCCGGGGGATCACCCAGGCGTGCGGGTCGGCCTCCTTCAGGTGGTACAGGGAGCGCAGGGCCGCGTACTCGCGCAGCTGCCAGAGCTCGCCTTGGGTCTCCAGGTGGTGGCTGAGGCTCCCGGCCGGGTCCACCGGTTCGACGAGCAGAGGGGCGAAGGCCTCCGTCACCGTGTCCGGGGCGTCTTCCGTCGCCGTGCGCAGGGCGCGCAGGAAGTGGTCCTCCAGGGTCCCGCGCAGCATCAGCAGGTGCGGATCCCATTCGAGGGCGTCGTCCACGCCGGCGAAGCCGCGGTAGTGCAGTTCGTAGAGCAGGTAGAGGGCGAGGTGCAGGTCCTCGCCCCACGGATCGGCCCCGGCGACGGCCTGGGCGTCCACGTCCGGCGGCCGGCCACCGCGCAGGGCGGCGACGACGGCGCGGGACAACGGCCCGCGGCCCTCGACGAGCTCGGGGGCGGACGCGGCTCCCGCCGGAGCGTGGGGGCGGGCGCGCGGGTGGGCGGGTGCGGTCATCGCTCGTTCCTGTCCTCGGGCCCCGCGGGTTCCCCGGGTTCCCCGGGTTCCCCGGACGGCCGGGCGGCGCGCTCGCGGGCGCGGTGGCTGGTGTCGCACCAGGGGTGGGTGCGGCTGCGGCGGCAGGTGCACACCGCGACCATGAACCGGTCCGACCGGGCGGTGGTCCCGTCGTCCAGGACGATCTCGACCGGCCCCTCGACCAGGACCGGGCCGCCGCGCTCCACGGTCACCCGCCGGGGGCGGGCAGCCCGCCCGGCCGTCGTCGGGGTGCGGTCGGGTTCAGGGGTACCGGGCACGGACCACCACCAGCTCCTCCAGCTCGTCGTCTTCCCCCGCCAGGCCCCTCGCGCGCAGCCACGCGCCACGGGAGCGCAGGACCGGTCCCCACGGGACGCGGGTGCGTTCCGCGACGTGGGCGGACATCCCCTGACGGGCCAGGAGGGCGAGGGTCTCCGGCGCCCCGCACATCCCCGAATGGACCATCAGGAGGACGCCTCCGGGGCGCAGCAGGGCCGGGGCGGCCGCACAGATCCGGTCGATCACGGCACGGCCGTCCCGGCCGCCCTCCCAGGCCCGCCGGGCTCCGCCGGCGGGCAGCCGTGCCTCGGGACCGGGGACGTAGGGCGGGTTGGCCAGCACGAGGTCGAAGCGCCGTCCCCGGGTCCGGGCCGCGAAGTCGCCGTGCAGGACGCACAACCGCAGGCGCCGGCGCCACCCGTTGAGCCGGGCGGCGAGGACCGCGGGCCACGCCACGTCGACGGCGGTGACCTCGGCCCCCCTGGCCGCCGCGCGGAGGGCGAGCGCTCCGGTGCCCGTCCCGATCTCGACGACCTGCGCACCGGGGTGCAGGGGCTCGCGGGCGAGGGCGTCGGCGAGCAACAGGGTGTCGGCCTGGGGGCGGTAGACGCCGGGCAGCGCGATCAGGCGCGGCGCGGGGTCGCGGTACGTCAGTGCGGTGCTGGGCACGGGGACCTCCTGATCGGCCGCCGCCCGCCGGCCGCGGCGCGGGGTCTGCGGCGCCGGGGACGCCGGGGGGACGTGGGGTGGTCACGGGCCGCGCCTACCCATGATCGGTCGCTTTGCACATCGGCGCCAACCGTCCGGTGGCCGTCGGCCCGCCGCCCCGCTCAGGTCCGGTCGCGGGTCTCGTCGACCACCGGGAGGGCGGCGGTGCGGCGGCGGCGCAGGACGCTGCTGTAGACGGCGAGTCCGAGGAGCCCGGCCGCCATCATGATCAGGCCCGCCACGTCGAGATTGATGCCGTCCATGTGCCAGTCGCTCGCGAAGGTGAGGATCGCCCCCACCACGATCAGGGTGATGCAACCGCCTATGCCTGCCATGGATGCCGCCTCCTCGTCGGTGACCGTGCTCGGTGACGGCGCGGTTACCCGGGCTCCCGGGGCCGAAACGGCCGCCCGTGACCGGCCGGGCACGCGCCGCAGCCGTGCGGCCCGGCCCGGTGCATGGCGGGCGCCGCAGCGGGCAGGGGCGCCTCGGACACCATCACGGGAGGCGGATCATGGCAGCACCGTCCGTCGGCGGGACACGGGTACGGGAGACGCGCGCGGCGATGGGCGCGGCCGCCCGGTTCGGGCTGGCCACGCGCGGGGTGCTGTACGCGCTGGTGGGCCTGCTGGCCCTGCGGATCGCGTTCGGGCGCGGCGGGAAGGCGGCCGACCGAACGGGGGCGCTCGCCGAGATCGCCGATCACCCGTTCGGGCGGCTGCTGGTGTGGGCGGTCGGGGCGGGCCTGGTGGCGATGGCGGCGTGGCGGCTCTCGGAGGCCGTCCTCGGGGCCGCCGGACCCGAGGGGTGCAAGCCGACCCGACGCGCCACGTCCGCCGCCCGGGCCGGCTTCTACGGGGTGGCGGCCTTCTCCGCCCTGTCCTTCGCCGCGGGCCGGGGCGGCGGGCGCTCAGGCGACGAACAGTCACGGGACGTGACGGCGGCGGTGCTGGCCGTCACGGCCGGCCAGTGGCTCGTGGGGGCGGCGGGCCTCGCTCTCGCCGTCGGCGGGGTGGTCATCGCGGTGAACGCGGCCCGGCTCTCCTTCCGCGAGGAGATGGACACCGGCCGCCTTCCCCGGGCAGCGCGCCGGAGCGTGGACGTGCTGGGCGTGGTGGGCGGCGTCGCACGCGGCGCCGTGTTCACCGCGGCGGGAGCGTGGCTCGTCCACGCCGCCGTCTCCTACGACCCGCAGAAGGCCAAGGGCGTCGACGACACCCTCCGCTCGTTCGCGCAGACCCCCGCCGGCCCGTGGCTGCTGGTCGTCGTCGCCACGGGGCTGCTGCTGTTCGGCGCGTTCTCCTGGGCCGCGGCCGTATGGCGCCGCGTGTAGGGGAGGGCTCCCCCTTTCCCGGAAAAATGGTGAGCGGAATGCTCGTCCGGCTACGCCGGAAGGGAATGTCCCCGTGAGCCGCCTTGGAAAATCGGACCGTCGTACACGGCGTCGCCATGCGTGTTCTCGTGGCTCTGGGGCCTCCGGTGCGCGACCATTACGGACGCCGAGACGGCTCGGACACCGGCGCCGGGCGTGAGGGCGAGCGGCCGACGTCGCGGGCGGGCAGCAGCCAGTAGACGGAAAGACGAGACAGGAAGAAGGACGGACGTGTCCGGTAGCGAAAGCGAGAACCCGGTAATCCCCTCCCCGGCCCCGGCGGCGGCTCCTCCCAGGACGAACCGGGACTGGTGGCCCAACCAGCTGGACCTTCAGGTTCTCCACCAGAATTCGCCCCTGGCCGATCCGATGGGCGAGGACTTCGACTACGCGCGGGAGTTCGCGGCCCTCGACGTCGAGGCGCTGAAGCGGGACGTGTTCGAGGTGATGACCACGTCGCAGGAGTGGTGGCCCGCCGACTACGGCCACTACGGGCCGCTTTTCATCCGGATGAGCTGGCATGCCGCGGGCACCTACCGGATCGCCGACGGGCGCGGTGGCGCCGGCGCGGGCATGCAGCGGTTCGCGCCTTTGAACAGCTGGCCGGACAACGCGAGCCTCGACAAGGCGCGGCGGCTGCTCTGGCCGGTCAAGCAGAAGTACGGCCGGAAGCTCTCCTGGGCGGACCTGCTCGTTTTCGCCGGTAACTGCGCGCTGGAATCCATGGGATTCAAGACGTTCGGATTCGGATTCGGACGGGAGGACGTCTGGGAGCCCGGGGAGATTTTCTGGGGACCGGAGAACACCTGGCTGGGAGACGAGCGCTACCGCGGCGACCGGGAACTCACCGGTCCTTTCGGCGCCGTCCAGATGGGCCTGATCTACGTCAATCCGGAAGGACCCAACGGAAATCCGGACCCGGTGGCCGCCGCCCGGGACATCCGCGAGACGTTCAGGCGCATGGCGATGGACGACGTGGAGACGGTCGCGCTGATCGTCGGCGGTCACACGTTCGGCAAGTGCCACGGAGCCGTCGACCCCGAGTACATCGGTCCGGAGCCGGAGGCCGCGCCCCTGGAACAGCAGGGCCTCGGCTGGCGGAACGCGTACGACACCGGCAGCGGTCCGCACACCGTCACCAGCGGGCTCGAAGGCGCGTGGACCACCGAGCCGACGCGGTGGGACAACGGCTACCTGGACAACCTGTTCCGCTACGAGTGGGAGCTGACGACGAGCCCGGCCGGCGCGCAGCAGTGGACGCCGAAGGACCCCTCCGCCCAGGGCACCGTGCCCGACGCCCACGATCCGTCGAAGCGCCACGCCCCCATGATGCTGACGACCGACCTCGCGCTGAGGCTGGATCCGGTGTACGAGCCGATCGCACGCCGCTTCCGGGACAACCCCGGCGAGCTGGCCGACGCCTTCGCCAGGGCCTGGTACAAGCTCCTGCACCGCGACATGGGGCCCGTCACCCGCTATCTCGGCCCGTGGATCCCCGAGCCCCAGCTGTGGCAGGACCCGGTCCCCGCCGTCGACCACGACCTGGTGACGGAGAAGGACGTGGCCGCGCTCAAGAGCACCATCCTCGCTTCGGGCCTGTCCGTCCCCCAGCTGGTCGCCACGGCGTGGGCGTCGGCGGCGAGCTTCCGCGGTACCGACAAGCGCGGCGGGGCCAACGGCGCCCGGATCCGGCTCGCGCCGCAGCGCGGCTGGGAGGTGAACGACACCCCCGAACTGTCCGAGGTGCTGGAGACCCTGGAGCGCGTCCGGCAGGAGTTCAACGGATCGCGGTCCGACGGTACGAGGGTCTCGCTCGCCGACCTGATCGTCCTGGGCGGGTGCGCCGCCGTCGAACGGGCCGCGGCGGACGCCGGCCACGAGGTGACGGTCCCGTTCGCCCCCGGGCGCACGGACGCCTCGCAGGAGCAGACCGACGCGGAGTCGTTCGCGGTGCTGGAACCGAGCGCGGACGGCTTCCGCAACTACCTCCGGGCAGGCGAGAAGCCGTCGGCGGAGACCCTGCTCCTGGACCGGGCCAGCCTGCTGACGCTGACGGCGCCGGAGATGACGGTCCTCCTGGGCGGCATGCGCGCCCTGGACGCCAACTTCGGGCGGTCCCGGCACGGCGTGCTCACCGACCGGCCGGGGACGCTGACCCCGGACTTCTTCGTGAACCTGCTCGACATGGGGACGGAGTGGAAGGCGTCGGCCGCGGTCGAGGGCGAGTTCGAGGGCCGGGACCGGGCCACGGGCGAGGTCAGGTGGACGGCCACCGCCGTCGACCTGGTCTTCGGCTCCCACTCCCAGCTGCGGGCGCTGTCGGAGGTCTACGCCTGCGAGGACGCGCGCGGGAAGTTCGTGCGGGACTTCGTCGCCGCGTGGGACAAGGTCATGAACCTCGACCGGTTCGACCTCCGCTGAGCCGCCCGGAGCCGGCCCGTGGCCTCAGCGCCCCCGGGCCGGCTCCCAGTCCTGGGCGAGGAGCCCGAGCAGCACCTCGTCCAGGACCTCGCCCAGCACCCAGGCCGAGGAGCGCAGCACGCCCTCACGGACGAAGCCGTTGCGCTCGGCGGAGCGCAGCATCGGGGCGTTGTCCGCCAGCGTCTCGATCTGGAGCCGCCGCAGGCCGCGGACCACGAAGGCGTAGTGGCACAGCACGGCGACCACGTCGGTGCCGTAACCCTTGCCGCGGAATCCCGGGCGCAGCCCCAGTCCGATGTGCGCGACCCGGTTGTGGGTGTCGATGCCCCGGAGCGTCGCGGTGCCGGCGAGCATGCCGCCGTCCAGCTCCACCACGGAGAACCGGACGCTCCGCTGCTCCTTGTCGTCCACGGTGAGCCGCGGGTCCTGCGACCCGGGTCCGACCGGCCACCACGGTCCGGACTCGGCCCGCGAGGAGTAGACCACGTCGTCGTAGAGCTCGGTCCGCAGGACCGGTACGTCGTCCTCGTGCCGGGCCCTGAGCCCGACGGTGCGCCCTCTCAGCATGCGGCCTTCCTATCCGCCCGGGGCGGATGGCGGCAACGCGATATCCGGCTGCCGCGCGGGCCGGGGCGGCGGTACGAGGCCGCGGAGGAAGGTCCGGACGGCCGCGGCGAACCCCTCGGGGTCGGTCTCGTGGACGGTGTGGCCGGCGGGGAGCTCGACCAGCCGTGTGCCCGGCCGCCGGGCCGCCATGGCCCGGGCGTGCTCGGCCCGCAGGACGCTGCTGCGGCTGCCGCGGACCAGCAGGGCCGGGCAGCGGCTGCCGAGCCAGGCCAGCCAGTGGCTGCCGTTGAGTTCGCGCTGGGACGCCGCCATGGCGTCGGGGCGGAAGGCGAGGCCCCATCCGTCCCCGTACTCGCGGACCGCGTCCGTCAGGTGGGCGGCCGACGCCCCGAGGGCCTCCAGCAGGGCGGCGCGGGTGGGGGCCCGGTGCGGCCATCCGAGGCAGAACGAGACGTCCCCGTCCACGTCCGCGCCGATGTCCTCGATGACCATGGCATGGATCAGCCGGGGGTGGCGGAAGGCGAGCTGGTAGGCGTTGACGCCGCCCATGGAGTGGCCGAGCACGACCACCGGGCCGAGGCCCAGGTGGCGCAGTACGGCCGCCGCGTCCTCGACGTAGCCCTTGCGGGAGAAGTCCGACGGCTGGTCGGAGTACCCGTGTCCGCGCTGGTCGAGGGCCACGACCCGCCAGTCCGGCGCCAGCCGCCGGGCCAGCCGCGCGAACGTCCGGGCCTCGCCGAAATGCCCGTGCAGGGCGAAGAGGACCGGGCCGGGGCCGCCGAAGTCCAGGTAGGAGAGGCGTCGCCCCGAGAGCGACACGGAGGCGCGGACGGGCTCACACGGGATGGTTGCCGGCACACAGGCAATCCTGCCATGGGCATGCCCGGGTCGGGGCGGGTCCCGGTCCACTTGACCGCGGATCTGATTAGGCTCCATATTACTGCCGTGAACCAGTACCCCGCGGCAGGACCGGCCGCACCCACGCTCGATCAGGCGCGCCGCCAGCTCGCCCGCTACGGCCTCGCGGCCGATCCGCAGGCGGTGCTCGTCGCGGTACGGCTGATGGCGGCCGGCGCCCGGATCGGGCAGGCGGGCGAGGTGCACTTCGGCCGGTTCGGCCTCTCCACGGGCCGGTACCGGCTGCTGGCCGATCTGGAGGACCACGGCGGCGAGAAGTCGCCCTCCCAGCTCGCCGCGAGCCTCGGCGTCTCCCGGGCCACCGTGACGGGACTGGTCGACGGCCTGGAGAGGGAGGGGTTGGTGGCCCGCCGGCCGTCCGTCGAGGACGGGCGCGGCAACGTGGTGATCCTCACCGCCCGCGGCGCCGACAAGCTGCGCGACCTTGCGCCCGAGCACTTCCGCCGGATGGAGGCGCTCGTCGGCGGGCTCACGCCCGACGAGCGCACCACCTTCCTGGACCTGCTGGCACGGGTGGTCGCGGGCATCGACGCACTGACCGAGGACTGACCGACCCCGCTCGACGGGCCGCCCTTACGGCGGCCCTTCTTGCGCCGTAATAGTTAGCCACCTAATCACCTATGCCGGGCGAGAATGCCGGCCGAGAGGACGATCCATGACGAAGAGGAAGACCCCCGGCGCTCCGCCGCCCTCCCCCGCCCTGTGGCGCGAGGTACTGGCCGCCTACGCGATGCCCGCTGTGACGGCCGGCGCCGGCGGCGCCGTCACCGGACAACCGGCTCTGGCGATGGCGGCGTTCACCACCATCGGCGGCACCTCCGCCCTGGTGGCCGCCGCCCTCGGCGCCGGGCTGCGGCGCCGGCCCGTCCGCACCCGGCCCGTCCGCGCCCGGCGCGCCCTCACCGCCACCGCCGCGGGCCTGGCCGCCGCGGCGCTCGGGCTGACCGCCGGCCTCGCCGCAGCCCGCTGGCTGCCGCAGGTCCCGGGCCTCGCCGACAGCCCCTGGCCGCGCCGGCTGCCGGTCGACATGCCGGTCTCCGCGGCCGTCGCGGCCGCCCTCACCACCTGGCGCCTGCTCGGCGGCCGCCCGGCCGGGACACGGGCACCCCGGACCGACCCCACCCCCCTGACCGAAGGACAGACATCGTGATCGTCGTCATGGGCGCCGCCGGCGCCACCGGCGGTGCGACCCTGCGCAGCCTCGCCGCCCTCGGCGTGCCCACCCGCGCCCTCAGCCGCGACCCCGCCCGCCTGGCCTCCGTACTCGACGGGCCCACGCGCGCCCGTACCGCCGTCACGGCGGCGGACGCCGCCGATCCGCAGTCCCTGCGGGCGGCCTTCCACGGCGCGGACCGGCTCCTTCTGACCATGGCTAACGGCCCGCACCAGGTCCGGTACGAGCTCAACGCGGTCGAGGCGGCGGCCGCCTGCGGCGTGCGGCACATCGTCAAGATCTCCGCGCCCGCCGCCGAGCCGGACTCCCCCGTCGCCGTCTCCCGCGGCCACCACCTGGTCGAGGAGCGGCTGCGGACCAGCGGGGTCACCACCAGCGTCCTGCGGCCCTACGCCTTCATGCAGAGGCTGCTGCTCCTCGCGCCCGCAATCGCCGCCGCCGGAGTGGTGCACGGCGCGACGGGCGGGGCGCGGTGCAACTACGTGGACGTCCGCGACATCGGGGACGCCGCGGCCGGGGTCCTCACCCATCCGGCACCGCCAGGCGGCGCGTACCCGCTCACGGGCGGGCGGGCCTACAGCCACCCGGAGCTCACCGCGCTGCTGGGCCGGATGCTGGGCCGGCCGGTCCGCTACGTCGACCTCGCCCCGGCCGAGCTCCACGCCCACCTGGTCGGGCGGGGCGGGATGCCGGACTGGCTGGCCGCCCACGTGGTGGAGATCCAGCAGCTCGCGGTAACCCGGGAGGAGAAGCCGGACGACACCTTCCGCCGGCTCACCGGGCGCGCCCCGCGCACCCTGGAGGCGTTCCTGGGCGAGAACCTCCACCGGTTCCGCTGACCGCGCCGGCGGGCGGCTCCTCACGGGCCGCCCGCCGGTGGATGTTGACCTTCAGGTGGGTCGAAACCCAAGGATGGAGGGGTGCCGAATTCCGAACTGATGCCCATCGGGGCCTTCGCCCGCCGCTGCGGCCTGACCCCCAGCGCCCTGCGTTTCTACGCGGACTCCGGGCTGCTCCCCCCTGCCGAGGTCGACCCGCTGACGGGCTACCGCTCCTACGACGCCGGCCAGGTGGCGCGGGCGACCGCACTGCGGCGGCTCCGCGAGATCGCCATGCCCCTGCCCGCCGTCGAGGCGGTCCTCGCCGCCGGGCCCGAGGAGGCGTCCCGGCTGCTCGACGCACACGTGGCGAAGGTCGTCGGGGAGGCGGCGGCGGCCGTGCGGAACGCCGCAGTCGTCCATGCCTCGCTCGGGGGCGCGCCCGGTGTGCCGATCGCGGCGCTGAAGGGGCCCGTACTGGCCGACGCGGTCGAGCAGGTCCTGAGCGCGTCCGCGGGCGACCCGGGGATGCCGGTGCTCGCCGGGCTGCGGATCGAGGCGGACGGGGAGGCGGTCTCCCTGACCGCGACCGACCGGTACCGGCTCTCCACCCGCACCCTGGTCCCGGCCGGGCCGCCGGGGCGGCCGTGGGCCGGCACGGTCGACGGCGGCGACCTGCGGGCGGCGGCCCCCGCGATCCGCCGCAGCCCGCTGGTGCGGCTGGAGGCGGCGCCTCACGGGATCCGGATCCGGGCGGCGGGGCGGGAGGACCGGTACTGCCGGCTGCTGACCGGGGAGTTCCCCGACCACCGGCTGGCGCTCGCCTCACTGGGCGAGGTCACCGGCCGCGCGACGGTCGCGAAGGAGCCGCTGCTGCGCGCCCTGGAGGAGCTGCCCGGCGACAGCGTCGCCCTGCACGTGACCGACCACGCGGTGGACGTCCGCCCGGCGGACGGCGACCACCCCGGCGTTCCCCTCCCGGCCACCACGACGGGTGGGGCCCTGCGGATCCGGTTCGAGCCGACCACGCTCCATCCGGCCGTGAGCGGCGCGATCGGCCCCGACGTGATGTTCGACCTGAGGGGCCCCGACGGGCCGGTCACGATCCGCTCCGCCGACCGCGGCGACCTCACCACCCTCGTCATGCCCGTCCCCCCGTCCTGACGCCCCGACCGAGGGCGACGTAGAGGTACCTCCGTGACCACCACACCCGCTGGCCCCGACCGCCTCGACGCCCACCGCCGGCCGGGGTCCTCCGCGGCCGCCGCAGCGCACATCGACGCGGCCCGGGCGCACTTCCCCGGGGCGGGTTCAGGCGGGGAGGGTGAGGAGTACCTCGTCGATCTCCTCGCCGCGCGCGTTCGCGAAGTCCCGCTCGGTGCGGGGACACCACGAAACCGCACCTCTGCAGCACGTGGAGGGAGCCGCCGTTGTCGGCGGCCGCGCGGGCGTGGAGCGGGCGGTGCGGTAGGGCGGCGAGCAGGGCGCGCAGCGCGGCGGTCGCCGCACCGCGGTCCCGACGACTTCGCCGAGGACGACTTCCGCCGGACCGGCCCCCGCTTCCAGGGGGAGGACTTCTCCCGCAACCTCGCCGTCGTCGACGCCGTCGGGCGCCTGGCGGAGGCCACGTCGGTCACCCCCTCCCAACTGGCCCTCGCCTGGGTGCTGCGCCGGGGCGCGGTGCCGATCCCGGGCACGAAGCGGCGCACCTGCCTGGAGGAGAACCTCGCCGCCACCGGTGTCACGATCACCGACGAGGACATCGCCGCGATCGAGGCCGTGGCCCCGCGCGGCGTCGCCTCCGGCGACCGCTACGCCCCCGAGTACATGCACACCCTGAACGGCTGACGGACCCCCGACGCCCCCCGCCCCGGCTCGCGCGCAGCGGGCCGGGGCGGCGGCCGTCCCCGCCCGTGCGGACCGTCCCCGCGGGCGGCGCCGACGGCGGCGGGTGGCAGCATGTCGCCATGACTCGCGACGATCTTGACACTCTGTTCTCCTCCCCCGCCGGCCTGCTCGCCGCCGGCCCCGTGGCCCTCGGCGACCTGCCCGCCACGGGGGGCGGCGCGGGCCGCGAGGCCTACGCCCAGGCCGTCGCGATCCTCGGCGGGGCCGAGGTGCCGCGGGCGGAGTTCGCCTCCTGGCTGCACTTCGGCGCGAAGGTGCTCGGCCACGACGCCTACGCCGACCGGGTCGCCGCGGCCGAGCCCGCCATGCCGTGGCGGACGGTGTGGGCCTGGTGGCGGCCGGTCGGCGCCTACCGGGCCCGGCCGAACCTGAGCGGGGACGGCGGCGTCGAGGTCCACGAGGCCCCGGACGGCCGCCTCCTGCTGAAGCTGCGGTCCCACACGGCCGAGGAGCTCTGGCTCGATCCGGCCACCGGCGCACGGGTTCCGGCCCCCGCGGACGGCGAGTTCGCCGAGCGCCCGTACGACGCCGCCGCCGAGGGACCCGTCCTCTTCGACCCCGAGGACGAGGACCACGGCCTCCACCAGCCCGACGCCTGGGAGGAGCCCGCGCCCCTGCCGGGCGGCCGCGTCATGTTCTCCGACCCGCGCGGTGTCGTCGTCCTGGAGCACAACGGCGGTGCGGCCGACGCCTCCGAGGAGCACGAGGCCCTCTCCTGGGGCGAGGAGCGTCCGTGGTTCGCCGGGCCGGCGCCCGCCGACACCCCCCTGGACGCCGCCCGCCTGGAGGAGTCCTTCGACGCGGACGGGACGGTGGTTCTGACCCGGGAGCAGTTGCCCGCCGCGCTGACGCACGCGCCCACGAGGGAGCTGGCCGTGACGGCGGGGCTGCCGACGTGGTTCGCCGTGGGCGTCGCCACGTTCACCCTGGCGTGGGCCGACGGGAAGGCGTACGGGCTGGAGCCCGAGGGGAACGGCCTGCTGCACCTGGGCAGCTTCGACCTGCGGTACGCCGACGCCGGCAAGGTGTTCGTCCACCCCGCCACGGGCACGGTGTCGATGGTCCGCAACGACGGGGAGCCGTTCACCCTCGCCCGGGACACCGAGACGTTCGTGCGGCTGCTGGAGGCGGTGTACCGGTTCAAGGGGGCCTGCTGGGACCCGTACCCGGGCGAGACCGGCCACCGGGACTTCCTCCGCGAGGTCGCCGCCCTCGAACCGCTCGCGGTGGACGAGGAGTCCCCCGCGGCGGACGTGTGGGGCCACCTGTTCGCGGCCATCACCGAACTCAGCCCCTGGGGCTTCTGACACCGGACGGCCCGGACCCGGACCCCGGCGGGCCGGGGGCACCGGCGGGCCGGGGGCACCGGCGGGCCGGGGGCCGGACGGGGTCAGCGCGTGAGGGCGTAGGCGGCCCGGTCGCTCGCGCAGGGGGCGAAGCCCGCGTTGTCCTCGCAGCCGAGCTGCTCCCAGGTCTTGCAGTCGTACCGGGGAAGGGACTCACCGGGCGCGGGCCACGCCGCGCTCCCCGGGCGTCGGCCCTCTGGCGCACCGGCGGCCGTGTCGGGCACCATCGCGGTGATCGACCCGCACGGACACGGCCCCCCTCTCACGCTCACCCGGCAGGAGGCTTTCGCACGTGAAGACCCGATCCGTCCTCACCGCCCTCTTCCTCGTCCTCGGCGCGCTGTTCGCCCCGGGGTTCGGAGCACTGACCGGCACGACCCAGGCCCACGCGGCGACCAAGATCACCCACGCGACGGCGACCTCGATGTTCCGTCAGGCGGGGATCACCTGGTCCTCCTCGGGCAACTGCTCGGACCGCTACAACGCGACCTGCACCTCCTTCGAGCAGCTCAACCTGGCCACGGCCCAAGGCGCCCAGACGCTGAAGGCCGCCACCGGCTGCGCGCTGAACATCACCGGCGGCACCGAGACCGGCCACGCGAGCGGAACGTACTCCCACTGGAACGGATACAAGCTCGACTACGCGAAGGCCACGTGCCTCACCAACTACGTCAAGAACACGTTCGCCTACATCGGCGTACGCGGCGACGGCGCCCCCATGTGGCAGTCCGGATCGGGCAACGTCTACGCCGACGAGGGCAACCACTGGGACGTCCTCTACTACAACTGCGGCGGCTGCTGACCCGCCGTCACCCGCCGCGCCGCCGGCCCGGCGCGGGCCTCCCCGCGACCCCGTCGCGGGGAGGCCTCACGCACCCTCCAGCCAGTCGGTGTACCAGGCGCGGAACCCCGGGCTCGCCGGGACGAAGCCGCCCCAGTCGGGATCGATCCGCCAGACCTCGCCGGCGTACGGGCCGTTCAGGACCAGCCGCACGAACATGCCGCAGCCCTCTTCGGCCAGCACGAGCGTGCCCGGGGTGAGTGCGTCGGGGCGTCCCGTGAGCCGGCCGGGCAGGGGTGCGGTGAGCGGGAACGGGGCGGAGAGCCGGCCCGGAAGCCGGTCCTGCGCCCACTCGTCGTCCACGGCCCACCCGTCGCCGGCCTCCGGCCGGGGGTCGGCCAGCGGCATCAGCCCGTGGGCGGGCCCCGCCGGTCCGTCGCCCACCTCCGCGACGAAGGACCGGTACTCCGCCGGCAGTCCGATGCCGTGGGACTCCTCGAACGCCCGGATCCGCGTCTCCGGCAGCCGCGGCGCCAGCGCGTACCGGTGCGTCCGCGCGCCGGAGCGCTCCCACTCCGGATCCCCGGCGGCCAGATCCCGGATCCGTGTGCGGACCGCGTCCGCGTCCCAGTTGCCCATGCGGCGACCGTAACAACGCCGCGCGCGCCGCCGGCCGCCGGGCCCGGGTGGCCGGCGGACCGGCTTGACCTTGACACGGTGGCAAGGTCTTCACTCTCCGCCGAGGAGGTGGTCCCGATGATCACGCAGAACGGGGAAGAGTCACTGGAGCGGGCTCTGGAGGGGCTGGGGCACGACAGTGCGCAGGTACGGCTGAGGGCGGCCATGGAGGTGGGGACGGCGGCGGACCCCCGGTCGGTCGGCGCACTGATCGAACGGTGCGCGGTCGAGCCGGAGTTCTTCGTGCGCGACATGCTGACCTGGGCGCTGACCCGCCATCCGCGCGCGGTGACGGTTCCCCGGCTGGTGGATGTGCTGGGCTCGGAGTGCGCCCAGGCACGCGGCCAGGCCCTGCACACGCTGTCCAAGATCGGCGACCGGGTGGCGTGGCCGGCGATCGGCCGCCGGCTGCTGACCGACCCCGACGACGCGGTGGCGCGCAGCGCCTGGCGGGCGGCGGTCGTCCTGGTGCCCGGGGGCGCGGAGCGGCTGGAGCTGGCCGCCGTGCTGGCGACGCAGCTCGGGCGCGGCGGGCGGGAGACGCGGTTGAGCCTCAGCCGGGCGTTCGTCGCGCTGGGCGAGGAGGTGCTGCCGGTGCTGCGCGCCGCGGGGGCGGGGCGGGCCGACGGGGTGCGCGAGCACGCGATCGCGACGGAACGGCTGGTGCGCGACCCGGACGCCGGGTTCGGGTTCGCCCTCGAGGAGGCGAAGCGGATCATGGTCGGAGGTTGAGCGGGGCGGCCGGAGGGAGTGGGCGGGCGGTGTTGATCGGTGAGGTGGCGCGGCGGTCGGGGGTCAGCGCCCGGATGCTCCGGCACTACGAGTCGCTCGGCCTGCTGCGGCCGACCGGCCGTACGGGGGCGGGCTACCGGGAGTACGGGGACGAGGACATCCGGCGGATCTTCCACATCGAGAGCCTGCGGTCGCTGGGGCTCGGGCTGCGCGACGTCGCCCGGGCGCTGGACGATCCCGGTTTCACCCCGTCCGGGCTCATCGACGACCTGGTGCGGCAGGTGCGGGAGCGCATCGAGGCCGAGACCCGGCTCCTCACCCGGCTGGAGCGGATCGGTGCCGCGGAGCCCGCCGGGTGGGAGGAGGTCCTGCGGGTCGTCGCCCTGTTGCAGGCGCTCAGGTCGCCGAGCGCCGGGGAGCGCCAGCGTGCGGCCCTGTCGGCGGCCGAGGGCGGTGCGGCGCCGGTGGAGGCGCTGGTCGAGGCCGCGCTCGGCGAGACGGATCCGAACGTCGCCGGCGCCCTGCGCTGGGCGCTGGCCCGGGCCGGTGAGGCCGGGGTCGCTCTCCTCGCGGAGGGGCTGCGGTCGCCCGGGGCCGAGGTGCGCAGACGTGCCGCGCAGGCCCTCGCGGAGATCCCGCTGCCCGGGGCGACCGCGCTGCTGGAGGGGGCACTGGAGGACCGCGACGCGGCCGTCCGCAGGTGCGCGGCCCTCGCGCTGGGGGCGCGGGGGGTGGCGGCGGCGGTCCCGGAGCTCACCGGCATGGTCGTCGACGGGGCGAACGACGTCGACGCGGCCGACGCGCTGGGCGCGCTGGCCGCCGATCCCGCGCTGGCGGACCGCATCGCCACCGGGCTCCGCGAGCGCCTGTGCCACGGCGCGGTCGGGGCGTCCGGCCGGCTGCGGCTGGTGCAGGCGCTGGCGGACATCCCCGGGAGCACGGCGTCCCGTGCCCTGGCGGAGCTGGCGCGCGACGGGAACCGTGTCGTCGCCCGCACGGCGGCGTACCTGCTGGAGCGGCGCGGCGCGCCCTGACCGCCCCCCGGCGGGCGCCCGGCGCGGGTCGGCGGGGCGGCCTGGGGGTGGGTCGTGTTCTGGATCCACGCCTCGTCCCGGACGAAGTTCGCGCCGTTGACGTCGCCGTGCGTCTGCCACCCGCCGGGTGGTTCGGGTTCACCGGGTCGGTCGGGCTCGCGACGGTGTCGGTGAGGTCCGGTAGATCTCCTTCACGGTCGGAGACCCGTGTGCAACCGACGTCCGGCAGTTTCATACCTGGCGCCGGGCGGCGCGGCGCAGGGCGCGGTGAAGGGGGGTGGCGCCCTCGTGGCGGAGCCGGGAGTGGCGGTCCAGTTCCTCCATGAGGCGCTGGGAGCGCTTGTCCACGTCGAGTTCGTCCAGCACCCGGTCGACGTCGGCGAGCAGGGCGCCGTGCAGCTGCCACTGCGCCGGTGCGGTGTGCAGCTGCTCGAGCAGCAGCCGCGCCAGGAGGTCGCGGGCCTCCCGCGCCATGCCCAGCTCCCGTGTGAGCCGTTCCTCCTGCTCCTCGGCGTTGGTGGTGACCTGGGCGGTGATCAGCCGGGAGAAGCTGTGGACGGCGAGTGCCATATGGCCGAACAGGTCCTGGAGGGCCCGGGTCACGGGCGCGGAGAACAGCGGCTCGTCGGTGCGGGCCTTCGCCAGGTCCGTGAGCGCCCGGGCGGAGACGCGCAGCACGACCGCGCAGATCTCGAGGGTGTCGAGGCCCGTGCGCAGGACCAGCCGGTACATCAGGCCCTCCCGGACGCGCGGGTTCATCCGGAGGCTGTCCTCCGCCTGGCGGAGCGCGGCGTCGACCTCGGCGATGTCGTTGTCGAGCCGGCGCGCCTCGTGCAGCCGGGTCGCGGCCTCGGCGACGGTGGTGCGCCCCGTGAGTTCGTCGGCCATGCCGGTCAGCAGGGCGGCCATGCGGGCGGCGAGGTCGTCGATCGCCCGGCGGGCGGGCTCCACCCAGACGGGCGGGGCGAACAGGAGGTTGAAGGCCAGTCCGACCACCGCGCCGATCAGTGTCTCCAGCACCCGGTCCCAGGCCGTGTCGGCCACCCGGGTGACGCCGAGGACCAGCATCGCGCTGATCGCCACCTCGGGGATGAACTCGTCCACCCTGACCAGGTGTCCGACCACCAGCGAGGCCAGGATGACCAGCCCGAGGCTCCACCAGGTCAGGCCCACGAGGGCGCTGAAGCCGATCGCGACCAGCACCCCGGCCACGACCGAGTTCACGCGGCGGATGCCGGTGGTGAGCGTGGAGTACAGGGTGACCTGGACGACGAGCAGGGCGGTGAGCGGTGCCGTCAGCGGCGCGGGCTCGCTGCTGAGCTGGAGTGCGACCACGTACGAGATCACCGCGGCCCCGGTGGACCGTACGCTCTGCACCACCACGGGGTCCCGCCGCCTGGCAGCCAGGCGGCGCGCGGTGTGGCGGAGGGGAAGGAGGGGACGTGCGAGACGGGGCATACCTTCGCCTCTTCCCCCGTCGGCCGCCGCGATCACGCCATGGGCCGGTTTCGGGTCGCTCCGTCCGGCGGCGCCTCGGCCGGACCGGGCCCTCACGCCGCCGTGCCTACCCGGAGGCCGGGGCTCCCGCGTACAGGGGGCGGCGCTCCTCCTCGGTCAGGCCGCCCCACACACCGTAGGGCTCCTGCACGCGCAGGGCGTGGCGCAGGCACTCCACCTGCACCGGGCACAGCGCGCATATCTCCCTGGCCGCCTCGTCGCGCTCGGCGCGGTCCTCGCCGCGCTCCCCCGCCGGGTGGAAGAACCTGTCCGGGCCGAGGTCGCGGCAGGCGGCTCCCTCCTGCCACGTCCAGTGGTGCTCGGCTCGGCCCGGCAGCCGTGACACGTTCGACATGGGTCGACTCCCTTCACGCGTGATCGGGTGGATCGGATGCATCGGGTGGATCGGATGGATCGGAGGGGTTGCCCGGATCGGATGGGCTCGGCGGACCGGGTCGCCGTGTGCGTCAATGCCGCGTCTGGCCCCGTCACCCGTCGTGAAACCTCCGTGTGCGTCCGGGCTCCGGGACCGCGCGGGGCGCGGGGACGGCCGGGGAGGTGGAGACGCGCGGGAGGGCGTAGGGGTGCTTCTCGGAGAGCCAGGCGACGAGTTGCTCGCGCACCGTGCAACGGGCGGTCCACAGGTCGTCGGGATCCTTGGCGGTGACGATGGCCCTCAGGACGACGGTGGTGGGGGTGGTGTCGGTGACCGCGAGGTCCCAGCCGCGGCCGTCCCACGCCGGGCAGCCGTCGAGGATCTCCCTGAGCCGTTCGCGGATCAGCGGTACGGGGGCGCTGTGGTCGCAGTGCAGGAAGACGGTTCCGGTCATCTGGATGCCGCCGCGGGACCAGTTCTCGAAGGGCTTGCCGGTGAAGTAGGAGACGGGCATGGTGATGCGGCGCTCGTCCCAGGTGCGGACGGCGAGGAAGGTGAGCGTGACCTCCTCGACGACGCCCCACTCGCCGTCGACGACGACGGTGTCGCCGATGCGCACCAGGTCGCCGAAGGCGATCTGGAACCCGGCGAAGAGGTTGCCGAGGGTGGACTGGGCGGCCACGCCGGCGACGATGCCGATGAGGCCCGCGGAGGCCAGCACCGAGGTGCCGACGGTGCGGAAGTCGGGGAAGGTGAGCAGCATCGCGGCCGCGGCGACCAGCGCGACGACGGCGGTGACGATCCTCATGATGAGGGTGACCTGCGTGCGGACGCGGCGCAGCCGGGACGGGTCGCGGGTGCCGGCGGCGTAGCGGGCGTAGGAGGACTCGACCACCGCCGAGGTGATGTGGACGACACACCAGGCGCTCGCGCCGATCGTCACCAGCGAGAGGGTCCTGCCCGCGGCCGCCTCGTGCGCCTGGAGGGGCTGCCACGCGATCTGCCGGTACGAACCGCGCAGCAGGGCGGCCAGCAGGAGCACGCGCAGCGGCAGTGCGCAGCGGCGCAGCAGGCTCCACAGAGGGGTCTCGGGGTGGCGGGCGTCCGCGCGCCTCAGCAGCAGGTCGGCGAGCCAGCCGGCCGCGAGGGTGAGCAGGACGGAACCGCCCAGGACGATCAGCAGTCTCAGAACGCCGTTCATGGCTCCTCGGTGGTGTCGGGGACGGGCAGGGTGCGCGTCGGGTCCGCGCGTGCCCTGCCGTTCCCCCGGCAAACCGACGGGGCGCCCCGGCCGGGGCGGCCGGGGCGGTGCGTTCGCGCGCACGCCGCGCGCTCCGAGGGCGTCGGTGCCGACGGCGAAGACGGTGGTGTCCAGGCGGCCACCGTCCCGGACCAGGGGGGCGACCCTGGTGAAGCCGAAGCCGAAGCCGTGGGTGAGGGGGAAGGGGAAGGGGAACTCGGCGCCGGGGGCGGCCGGCGCGCCGACGGCCGCCTTCCGGTCGCTCGGGTTCACCGAGGCCGCGCGGGCCGGTCGGGCCGGGTCCGCGGCGTGCGGGGCCGCGGCCGCCGGCGCCGCTCCCTCTGCCGGCTCACGCGTCACCCGGCCGGGGCGGCGCGTCTGCGGGGCACCGGGCCCGGGGCACATCCGTCGGCCACAGGACGGCGTTTTCCGGCCGATCCGCGGCCTACGGGGCCGCGTGCCGGGATGCGGCCGCGATGCGGGGCAGCCGCGGTGGAGGCGGTCGAGGGGCCGCCTCCGCCACGGCGGGCCCGGCCGGGTCACGCGGCGGGACACCGGAACAGGAAGGAAAGGGACCATGCTGATCACCGTCACCCGCTCCGGAGGGTTCGCCGGGATCGAGAAGGAGCGCGAGCTCGACACCACGGGCCGCAGGGACGCGCCGCGGTGGGAGGACCTGGCACACCGGGCCGTCGCGTCCGTCGCGGACGGCTACCACTACCGGATCACCGTCGACGGCCGGGCGGTCGATCTCCAGGACCCCTACCTGTCCGAGGACCAGAGGGAGCTGATCCGCGGGGTGCTCGGCGAGGGCGCCTGACCGGGTTGCGGGCGGCCGCCCGGACGGCCCGGCCCGAGGTGCGCACCGGCCCGGGGGCTACGCCGTCGCACGGGGTTCCCGGTCGGCGGGGGCACCGGCGGCCGCTCCCCCCACGGGCGGCGGCGTCGGAGCGGCCAGCGGGGCGGCGAGGTAGGCGAGCAGGCCGGCGATCTCGTGGTCGGCCTCGGCCGGGTGGCGGAAGCGCGCTCCGGGGGCGATGACGTAGCGGTTGCGCCGGCCGTCGCGGGTCCGGGTGAGGTATCCGTCGGCTTCGAGGTCCGTGACGATCGCCTGCACGGTGCGCTCGGTGAGGCCGCAGGCCAGGGCGATGTCGCGCAGGCGGACTCCCGGGTCGCGCGCGATGGCGATCAGGACCCGGGCGTGGTTGGTCAGGAAGGTCCAGCGGCTGCGGCGGGACCCGGCGTGCTCGTTCTCCACCCGGCCATTCTTGGGCGGTCACTCACGAAAGGCAAATCCCGAAATATTTTTCCGGTATCACTTGACGTGTGTCCGCTCACCGGGCAGGGTGCGGGGTGAGCGGAATCGGACTTCCGTTTGATCGGACGATCGAGCCACGCACCGCAAGCCCACGTGCCCAAGGAGCGGAGACGATGACCTTTACGGCCACTGACGACGTGACGAGCCGGACGACGCCGGCCACAGCGCCCCCCGCGGCGCGTCACGTCGCGGGAACCCCGGCGGAGGCGACCGCGCTGGACGGGCTGCCGGACGTCCCCTGCCCCCGTGAGGTGGACCCGGGTGACGCCCGGCAGCTGACGCGGGTGTTCTTCGAACGCCTGAGGAGCCTGGAAGAGGGCACCCCCGAGTACCAGTACGTGCGCAACACCCTGATCGAGATGAACATCTCACTGGTGAACTTCGCCGCCCGACCGTTCCGGGACCGCCCGGGCGGGCCGGAGAGCGAGGACATCGTGCAGGTCGGCGTGATCGGGCTGATCAAGGCCATCGACCGGTACGAACTCGACCGCAACACCCAGTTCTCCACTCTCGCCCTGCCGTACATCACGGGCGAGATCAAGCGTCATTTCCGGGACACCACCTGGGCCGTACGGGTCCCGCGCCGCCTCCAGGAGCTGCGGTCACTGCTGGCGAGGACCACGGAGGACCTGACCGCCGTGACCGGCCGGGCCCCCACCCCCGCCGAACTCGCCGCGCACCTCGACCTCGACGAGGAGGAGGTCCGCCAGGGCCTGGTCGCGGCGAACGGCTACTCCGCCCAGTCGCTCGACGCCCCCGCGGGTCCCGCCGAGGGCCGCGAGTCGGCCCCCGGACCCGCCCGGTCCGCGCACAGCCTCGCCGAGACCCTGGGCGAGGCCGACCCCGCGCTGGAGACGGTCGAGGACCTGCACGCTCTGGCCCCGCTCCTGTCGGAGCTCGACGAACGCACCACGCGCATCCTGCGGATGCGCTTCGGGCAGGAGATGACGCAGCGGGAGATCGGCGAGGAGATCGGCATGTCCCAGATGCACGTCTCACGCCTGCTCACGCGCACCCTGGGCGCCCTGCGCGAGGAACTGCTGCACGACTGAGCCCCTCCCCTTTCCCCGGCACCCAGGACGGCCGCGTCACGGCGGGCCGTCCTGCCGTACCGCACCTTCGGGACCTTCGGGCGGCCGGAAGCACGCGGTGATCGTCTTGCGGTGGTCGCCCGGGTGCACCTCCCACGCGTCGGCGAGCGCGTCGACGATGCCCATGCCCCGCCCGGACGTCGCCCGGTCGCCGGCCTCCCGGGGGCGCGGCGGGGTCGGGTCGGCGTCCGCCACGCTGACGTGGAGGCAGCGGCCGTCCCAGGTGAGGACGAGGTGTGCGGTGCTCGCGGCGTGCACGTGGGCGTTCGTCACCAGCTCGGACACGGCGAGCAGGACGGAGTGCACCGTGTCCGGGGCATCCTGGGCCCACTCCAGGGAGGCCAGGTGACCGGCGGTCCACACCCGGGCCGCGCGGACCCCGTTCGCCACCGGGAAGGCGTGTGCCCAGCCGACCGCACGCAGTTCCACCGTCCTCGACCACCTTTCTTCCGGCTCTTCGCAGTCCGCACCTACCCGCAACCCCCGCCCGCACTCACCGCGCCCCGGAGCCCGCGCCGGGACGGCGCTGGTGGCGCAGCCAGGCCGTCAGGGCGGCCTGGAGCTCGGCCACTTCGCGGTGGCTGAGGTCCTCGCCGGCGGGGCCGACGTTCAGGCGTACGCCCGCACCCGTGACGGTCCAGCCCGCGCCGCGCCGGGGACGGGAGACGAGGGTGCGGCCCTCGGCGAGGCAGCGCAGGGCCTCGCGGACCGCCGGGGGCACGCCGCGCGGGGCGGCGGACGCGACGCCGGCGGCCGGGCCCGGCGACGCGGTGCTCCCGGAGCGGGCCGTGAGGCCGATCGCCTGGTAGAAGGCGGCCAGCGCGTCCTCCAGCGAACCGGGACCGGCGGGGGCGGCACCGGTGAACTCGGCGACCAGCTCCGGATGCGCCTTCGGCGCGTGCTCGCCCCACGGGCGGGGGTGGAGCGGGCGCTCCCCGGTGTCGAGGCGGACACAGGCCGGGGCGATCAACGTGCGGGTGTAGCCCTGGTGGAGCAGCTCGGCGTACAGCTTGCGCAGGGTCGCGGCCTGGCGCGGCACCGGGTGCGGGTCCGCGCCGACCGGGGCGTGCGGCCGGGTGGGCCGCGGCACCAGGCCGAGGAGGCCGCTGCTGTGGTGCAGGACCCCCGCCTCGGTGAGCACCACCGTCGTCTGCCGGCCCTTCCTGTCCCAGCCGAGCCGGAACCCCACCACTGTGGTCCCCATCGAACGCGCTCCTTCCCGGCCGCCGTGCGGCGCGGCCGAGCACCCGACGGTAGTCAGAGCGGCGCGCGACGCGGGGCGACATCACGGAGGTTGACACCCCGTCGGGCCGTTTGTGCTACGGGACATGCCGGCCCCGTTCTTCCCGGATCTCGGCCGGGCTCCCCGCCCGGGCTCACCGCATGGCCACCGCACTCGTCGTCGGCTACGACCCGACCGCGACACCCGGCATCGACGCGACGGCCCTGCGCGCCTCGCTCGACGCGGAGTCGGCCCGGTTCGGCGCACACGGCGGACGGCCGACGGGAACAGCGGGAGCGGGCATGACGGGCATGAGCGTGCTGCGACGGGCGGGACCGGTGGCGGCGGCCGCGGCGCTGCCCGCCGCCGGCTCGGGTCCGGGCCTGGCGATCGTCCACGAGCCGGTCACGGCCGACGGGGGCACGGTGTTCGCCCATGCGGAGCAGAGCGCGTCGACCTCATGCGCGGTCGTTCACGCCCTCATTCATGCACCCGCAGGGCCCGGGTGGGCCGGGGCCGGCGCGGAGGCGGCGAGGGCCTCGGCGAGGTTCTCCTTGCGCATCCGCTGGTCCACGTAGAGCAGGGACAGGACCAGCTGGGGGTACCCGAGCTGGAACACCGAGGCGATCACCGTGCCGATCAGGGCGCAGACCACGTACCCGACGATGCCGAGGACCAGCGTGCCCGGCCGCGCCTCGTCGGCCGTCGCGAAGACGGCGGGGACGAGCGCGAAGATGCCGAGGAGGGTGAACGGCAGCTGGACGATGTAGCCGACCACCGACGCCAGGAGGTACGCCGCCGCCGCGATGCCGAACGTGCGCCACCAGCCGCCCGCGACCAGACGGGAGGAGCGCCGCATCGCCGCGATCGGGCCGAGGCCCTCGCACACCGCGACGGCGGGCGCCAGGCTGAACCGGATCGCGAGCCACACCAGCACGGGCAGCCAGAGCAGCAGGCCCAAGGGCAGCAGGAACAAGGCCGCCGGCGGGGCGGCGTCGTGCGCGGCGGCCGACAGGAGCGGCGGGAAGCACAGTGCGTAGAGGACGAGCACCGGTCCGCCCGCGAGCAGCCCCACGCACAGCAGGACGCCGAGGACGGAGGGCAGCCGGGACCAGCAGCGCCGCCACAGCGCCGAGAAGGTCACGGGACGGCCGAGCACCGCCTCCTGGATCACCGCGGGGCACGCGGCGCCGATCATCCCGGTGAGCAGGACCATGACGAGCACCAGCAGCACCGCGACCGGTGCCAGGTACAGGAGCAGGGCGGCCACGTCGCCGGCCGCGGGCGTTTCGCCGTCCGGCAGGTTGAACACCGCGGCGAAGCGGGTGTCCAGCCCGATGGCGGCGAGGCCGACCGCCGCGGCGATCAGCAGGATCCCGATGCCCTGGGCCAGGAGGACGACGCCGGTCAGGGGCTTCCAGTAGCGGCGGAACGCGGTGAAGGCGCCGCCGAGCACATCACCCGCCCCGAGCGGCCTGAGCGGTACGACGCCCGGTTGCGGCGGGGGCGGCGCCCACCCTCCCCATGGCGGTACCGGCTGTCCCGGGTGGTTGGGCCCCCACCCCGCGTGGTGCGACATCGCTGTCTCCCCCCTCGAAAGGGGACACCGTAACCCGCGGCTCCGTGCCACCGGCCCGCCACCCCCCACGGGCGGCGGCGTTGCGCCCGGGCCGCGCCGGGTCCAGGCTCGGAAGGGCGGTGCCTCCCAGTGCGCCGCCGCCGCACAGACAGGAGCGAGCCCATGACGGGTGAGGAGCCGGAGGGTGCGCTGTGCCTGGTCACCGGGGCCACGGGATACATCGGCGGCCGCCTGGTGCCCGAGCTCCTCGACGCCGGCTACCGGGTCCGGGCGCTGGCCCGCTCCCCCGAACGGCTGCGCGACCACCCGTGGGCCTCACGCGTCGAGGTGGCACGCGGCGACGTCACCGACGGGCGCTCGCTGGACGAGGCCCTGAGCGGGGTGGACATCGCCTACTACCTGGTGCACGCCCTCAACGCCGGACCCGGTTTCGAGGAGCGCGACCGTGCCGCCGCCCGCCTGTTCGCCGAGCGGGCGCGGCGGGCCGGCGTGCGGCGCATCGTCTACCTGGGCGGCCTCACCCCGACCGGGGTGCCCCCCGAGGAGCTCTCCCCACACCTGCGCTCCCGGGCCGAGGTGGGCACCATCCTGCTGGCGTCCGGCGTCCCCTGCACGGTGCTGCGGGCGGCCGTGGTCATCGGCTCGGGCTCGGCCTCGTTCGAGATGCTCCGCTACCTGACGGAACGGCTGCCCATCATGATCACCCCGAGCTGGGTGGGCACCCGGGTGCAGCCCATCGCCGTACGCGACGTGCTGCGCTACCTCGTGGGCAGCGCCTCGATGCCGCCGGAGGTCAGCCGCTCCTTCGACATCGGCGGACCGGACGTCCTCACGTACGAGGTGATGATGCATCGCTACGCCGAGGTCGCCCAGCTCCCGCCCCGGCGCATCCTGCGCGTGCCCATGCTCAGCCCGGGCCTCTCCAGCCTGTGGATCGGCCTGGTCACCCCGGTGCCCCGGGCACTGGCCCGGCCGCTCGCCGAGTCGCTGCGCCACGAGGTGGTGTGCGCGGAGCACGACATCGCCCGCTGGGTGCCCGACCCGCCGGGCGCGCCCCTCGCCTTCGACCAGGCCCTGGCCCTGGCCCTGGAGCGGGTCCGCGAGGCCCGGGTGACGACCCGCTGGTCCAGCGCCTCCCTGCCCGGCGCCCCCAGCGATCCCCTGCCCACCGACCCGGACTGGGCCGGCGGCAGCCTCTACACCGACCACCGCAGCGCCGACGTGGCGGCCCCGCCGGCGGCCCTGTGGCGGGTGGTGGAGGGCATCGGCGGCGAGAACGGCTGGTACTCCTTCCCGCTGGCCTGGGCCGTACGGGGCTGGCTGGACCGGCTGGCGGGCGGCGCCGGCATCCGCCGGGGCCGCCGCGACGCCAGCCGGCTGCGGGTGGGCGACGCCCTGGACTTCTGGCGGGTCGAGGAGATCGAGCCGGGACGGCTGCTGCGGCTGCGCGCCGAGATGCGGGTACCCGGGCTGGCCTGGCTGGAGATGTACGCCGAGCCCGACCCGGTGCACGCGGACCGGTCGCGCTACCGGCAGCGCGCCCTGTTCCATCCGCGCGGCCTGCTCGGCCACATGTACTGGTGGGCCGTGAGGCCCTTCCACGCGGTGGTCTTCGGCGGCATGGCCCGCAACATCGCCCACGCCGCGGAGCAGGCCCCGGTTGCCCCCGACGCGCCCGCGGGGGCCGGCCGGGGGAGCCTGCGCTAGCGCAGCCGCACCCACTTGTCGGTGCTCGCCACGACGTACTTCCCGCTTTCGGGGTCGGTGGCCGAGGCGTTGGCGGACGCGGCGAGCCGCTCGGGCCTGACGGGCCGCCGACGCGGGGCGGTTCCAGGAGGCCGCCGCCGAGCTGTCGGTGACCCAGCAGGCCGTCTCCAAGCGCATCGCCGCGCTGGAGCGCGGCCTCGGGGTGCGGCTGTTCACGCGTACACCGCGCGGCGCCGAGCTCACCATCGACGGGCAGGCGTTCCTGCCCCACGCCCGCGAGCTGCTGCGCACGGCCGAGCGCGCGGTCGAGTCCGTGCGTACGGACCGGCGACCCCTGCGCGTGGACGTCATCAACTCGCGCGGCGCGGCGACGGGCCTGATGCGCGACTTCCACCGCGTGCACCCCGAGGTCGAGCTCGACGTGGTGATGCTGCTGGAGATCGACGCGGCCGTCGCGGCCCTCCGCTCCGGTGCGATCGACGCGTCCTTCCGCGCGGTCACCGCGCCCGGCCGGCCCCTCCCGCAGGACGTGGAGGCCGTGCGGGTGCTGGACGAGCCCCTCCAGCTCCTCACCGGCACCGACCACGCGCTGGCGGGCGCCCGTTCGGTCACCGTGGCCGAGCTGGCCGGGCACCGGATCTGGATGCCCGGCGTCGTCCCCGGCACCGAGTGGACCGCCTACTACGACGACCTCGTGGCCGCGTTCGGGCTCTCCCTGGAGTCGACCGGGCCCAACTTCGGCTCCGACGCGCTCCTCGACACCATCGCCGACACCCCGGCCCTGGCCACCTTCATGAGCGAGGGGACCCGGCTCGTCTGGCCGGCCGGGCACGGCCTGCGCCGTATCCCGGTGACGGATCCGACGCCCGTCTACCCGCATTCGCTGCTGTGGCGCCGCGACAACCCCCACCCGGGGCTGGCGGCCCTGCGCGTCCACCTCGCGACCGCGGCGGGCCTCCGCGCCGCCGCGGGGACCGCCGGGACGGGCGGGACGGGCGGGACCTGGATGCCGGACTGGGTGATCCCGCGCTGAGCCGCGCGCCGGCCGCACGGCCCGTACGGGCGCACGCGGAGGCCGCCCGGCGCCCCGCCGGTGGGGCGGGACGCCGGGCGGCCGGATGAGGGGGTCAGCAGGGGCGGATGTGGTAGACCGGGGTCCAGGAGGCCGTACCGCTGTCCTTGGCCACGTTCGACCAGCGCTCGCTGCCGTTCTGGTTGTAGAAGCGGGCCCGGGTGCCTGAGCTCTGGTTGTTGTTGAAGGTGCCGTCGCCGACTCCGCCGAAGTCGTAGTAGCCGCAGTAGTAGTAGTCGTAGTTGTCGCCCAGGCCGTCCCTGATGCACAGGTGGCCGTCGGCGCAGGCCAGCGCCGCGTCCGGGGCGGCCAGGTCGCGGGTCTCGGACCGGCCCGGAGCCCTGAGGACCAGGTCGCCGCCGGCGATGGCGAGTTTGTTGGCGGAGATCTGGCGGGCCTGCGGGTCGGACACGAGGACGGCGTCGACCCGCTGCCGGAGTTCGGCCGCCTGCGCGGCGGTCAGTCCGGCGGCGCGGGTCTGCTCGGAGAAGGTGTTCGGGAGTGGGGCCGAGGCCTGGGCGGTCAGTACCGGGCCCGCGATCAGTGCCGCGGTGGCGGTCATCATCGCCAGGATCCTGCGCGGTGACATGCGTGTTCCCCTCTGGTTCGGCGGCCGGGAGGCCGACCGCTCGGAGCGGCGGCCCGGAGTCGCGGAGCCCATCGTTGCGAAGTCACACCGGGGCCTGAAGAGGGAAATCAGCCGGATCGCGGCTCTTGTACGGATACCTCGGGTACGCCCGGGTCACAGCGGGCACGGCCGTATCCGATCAGATGTGTGGGGCGTGCACCGTTTCCCCTGGCGGGGTCGGGTTTCCACCGTTCCGCCGCGAAGGCCCGTTACGGGTGGCGCGATGAGAGGGGCCGCAGGGGATCCACCCGGGCCATCCGGGGTGGCGGCGGCGCCGCCGAAAGGTTTCGCTTGCCGGACGAGATCGATCCGCTCCCAGTCCCGCCGGAGCCGCCATGACCCCGCCCTCGGACACGCCTCCTCCGCGCCGCTCCGGGACCTCGCTGCTTCCCGTCCTGCTCCCCGTCGCGCTGCTCATCGTCGCGGCGGTGGCCGTCGGATCGTGGGTGCAGTTCGCGGAGCGGCAGGCGGACGACACGGTCCACGCCGTCGGATCCACCGCGCCCGACCGGGTGGACGTCGAGGCCACCGTCCAGCACGTCGACGCCGCGGCCAGGGAGCTGGTGCTCCGGGTCCGGGTCGTCCCGCGCGGCAGTCTCGGCGAGGCGGAAGGTACCGCACCGGTGGACGCCCTCGCCCTCCAGACCTCCGCGGCGACCCTGGGCGACCTGGCGTTCAAGGCGCACGAGCGGCTCGCGACCAGGGACGTGAAGGTGGCGCTCGCGGGCGGGTCCATCGGCGACTACCCGTTCGACACCTACGAGACCGACGTGGAGTTCTGGGCCGTGCTGGGCGGCAGGCAGGTGCCCGTGCGGATGCTGTTCTCCAACAACGACACGCTCTTCTCCATCTCCGCCGAACCCCTGTCCTCCCGGCCGGAGGCGGTCTTCGGACTGGAGCTGAGGCGTTCGCGCAGCCTGCTCGTCTTCGGGGTCTTCATGATGGTGGTGATGTGGGCGCTGGCGGCGTCCGTCCTCATCGGGACCTGGTATCTGACGACACGGCGCGAGGGCCTGGTCTGGCCCGCGCTCTCCTGGATGGCCGCCACCCTGTTCGCCCTCGCGGCCTTCCGTAACACCGCCCCCGGGTCACCGCCCATCGGCTGCGTCCTGGACTGGTTCGCCTTCCTGTGGGCGGAGACCGTCATCGCCCTCTGCCTGATCGCCGTGGTCCTCGCCGGCGTCCGCACCGCCCTCCACCCGGACGGCGCCCCCGGGACGTAGCGGGGGCGCCGGGGTGCGGGACGGGAGGGCGGGGACCGCCTCAGCAGCCGGTCGACCAGGTGTGGGAGCCGCCCCGGTCGTTGGCGCCGGCGTCGTAGCCGACCTCCTGACCGGGAGCCAGGCAGAGCGTGACCCTGCCCAGCAGCTCACGGCCCTCGTACACCTTGACGTGGTCGGCCACGCCCGGGCCGGAGAGGCCGTGGTTGGCCCAGGAGGAGTCCTGCTTGAACATGTCCCCCTCCCACCAGTGGTCGTCGCCGCTGTGCTCGATCTTCATGCCGTTGAAGTTCGCGTCCGTCCAGACGCAGAAGTAGCCGCTTCGGCAGTCGGCCGCCTCGGCGGCGGCCGAGGTGGCCAGGACGGCGCCGGTGGTGATCACGGCGGCGGCGAGGAGGGTGGTGAGGCGCTTCATGCGGGCGGGTTTCCCTTCGGTGGCGGGTTCTCGAGCACGGTGGTGGCTTCGGTGAGGGCGTGGGCGCGCAGCCGCTCCCACGCCGCGATCTCGGTGCGGTGGCGGGCGCGGACCTCGGCGAGGTCCCGGTGGCCGCGGTCGGCTTCGGGCCGGAGGTTGTTGACGACGACCGAGGCGCGGAACCATCCGGGCTGGTCCCCGTACAGCCGCTGCTGGGCGGCGGCGAGGCAGCCGTCGGTGTGGGCGCGGACGACGTAGCCGGTGGGCAGGGTGAGCGACAGCTCGGCCGGGCCGGAGCCGAAGAGGGCCGCGCTGACCCGCTCCTCGTCGGCACCGGGCGGCCGGGCGGCCCCGCTGCGGGGCGGGACGAGCCCCTGGCGGATCAGACACACGTCGGTGAGCCGCTGGGTGGCGGCCTTGATGACCTCGTCCGGGTCGGGGGCGCGCTCCGGGGGCCCGGCGGCGCAGCCCGTCAGCAGCACGCAGGCCGCCACGGCTGTGGCGCGGGCCAGGGCGGGCGACGGCCTCCCGGCGCGGCGTGCGCGCCGTCGCCGCCGGGTCCCGGACAGTTCCTTGATCACAGACATGCTGTCTAGCGGCCCCTGCCCCCGGCGCGACAGGGCGGGGGGCCGGAGCTCACCCGACCGGGTGCACGTTTCACCCGGGGAAACGTTCCGGCAGGACCGGAGCGGGGCGGCGGGGGCGGGAACGCCGCGGGGGCGGACCGACCTCACTGTCGGTCCGCCCCCGCGGTTCGGGATCCGTTCCTGGATCAGGCACCCAGGTGGGCGCCCTTGAGCCACTCCTTCTCGCCCTCCTTGGCGCAGGTCGAGTTCCAGACCGGGCCGGCGAAGGACGGGAGGTTGTGGGGAACCGCGGCGAACGAGGAGCAGTTCGACGACCAGCCGGCGTGGCCGCCGGAGAAGTAGTCGAGGTCGACGCCTTCGTTGGCCAGGGCGGCGCCGGCGCCGCCCAGGAGGATGCCGGCGGCCAGGACGGAAGCGGTGACGGCGGAACGAATACGCATGACTCCCCTAGGGATCGGTAGGAACGGCGCGCGGTCGGTGTGCGCGTCGGCCGGTCCAACCGACGTGGGCCCCTGACGGGAACGGCCGTTCACTCAGATGCCACAGATGTATCGTTTCGTCGCCGGTCGAGCTCGTCCAGGACGCGCGCGCGGAGGAGCTCGTACTCCTCGCGGAGCCTGCCCCACTCGGCGACTGGCGGCCGGGGGACCACGACTCCCCCGATGACGGTCTCCTGCGGCCCGAACTGCTCGCGGGTCAGGTCGACCTCGACGCCCGCGCCCAGGCGGTTCCACCAGTGGTAGTCCACACGGACCCCGTCGACGTGGACCTCGCCGCGGATCAGCTCGCCGCCCAGCAGGTCGTTGAGGACCATCGCGGTGACCCCGCACTGGTCCCGGGCGGGGTTGTCCTCGCTCCAGCGCGACCGGTACTCGGGGGTGCAGGTCCGGGCGCTCCAGCCGTTCCGGACGGCTCGTTCGATGTCGGTGAGCAGCAACGGTGTCGTCATGCCGGCCATCCTGCCGCAGAGCACTGACAACAACCCCGTTCCGTGGGCCCGTTGCGATCCGCCGGGAGAAGCGGCCGGGGCCGGTTGTCAGTGCCGGCTGCGAGGATCTGTTCATCACGTCGGAGAAACGGGGAGCGGCCATGTCCGGAAACCAGAACTACATCAATCACGTTGCCCTTGTGCTGGATGCCAGTTCGTCGATGTCACACCTCAGGAACAAGGTCGTCGAGGTCGCCGACCAGCAAATCGCCTATCTGGCCCGGCGATCGCAGGAACTCGACCAGGAAACCCGTGTCACGGTGTACGTGTTCGCCGACAAGGTGGAATGCGTCATCTACGACAAGGACGTGCTGCGCATGCCGTCCTTGAAGCAGCTCTACCGGGTCGGCGGAATGACCGCCCTGCTGGCGGCCACGCTCAAGTCGCAGCGGGAGCTGGCGCAGACGGCCCAGCTCTACGGCGACCACAGCTTCCTGACGTTCGTGCTCACCGACGGGCAGGAGAACGCGAGCCACCGCTGCCCGGACGCCCCTTCCCAGTCGCAGCGGGCCCTGCGGCAGGCCATGGCGACGATGATCGAGACGCAGCAGGACAACTGGACCCTGGCCGTCCTCGTGCCGGACCAGATGGGCAGGCGGGAGGCCATGCAGTGCGGTTTCCCCAAGGACAACATCGCCATCTGGGACGCCACGAGCACGCGGGGCCTGGAAGAGGCCGGACAGGTCATCCGGGAGGCCACCGAGAAGTTCATGGTGGGACGCACCAAGGGAATCCGGGGTTCCCGCGCGGTCTTCTCCACGGGCGCCGAAACGGTCAACAAGAAGTCCATCGAGGCCGCAGGTCTCACCCCTGTGGATCAGACGCGGTATCAGCTGCTTCCCGTGGACCGTGCGGCGGCGATCCGGGAATGGGTCGTCGAATCCGGGCACACCTATCGCACGGGTGGCGCCTATTACCAGCTGAGCAAGGTGGAAAAGGTCCAGGCGCGCAAGCAGATAGCGGTGCTGGAGAAGAAGACGGACCGGGTGTACACGGGACCGGAGGCGCGCGCCCTGCTGGGCCTGCCGGACGCGGAGGTCCGTGTGAAGCCGGACCACAACGACGATTTCACGATCTTCGTGCAGAGCACCAGCGTGAACCGGAAGCTGGTGCCCAACACCCGGCTGCTGCTGATGGGCTGACGCCGCGAAGGTCCCGTCGGCCGGACCGGCGGGCTTCGCAGGCAGGCCCGTCACGCCGCTGGAGGGCCGGGGCCGGCGAGAGGCGGGCCACACGGACCACCGGGTAGAGGGCGGCCAGGGGGGCCGCGCATCCGCCAGTGACCGCCCACAGGGGCACCGCCCGGGGAGGCCGCCGGTGCGGGGCGTACACCCCGGCGGCCGCGGCGCCCAGGGCGGTGCCCGCGAGCCCGCCGAGCCCGGACAGCGGCAGGCGTGGCCACGGCGCCCGGGGTGGCGGGAGCGGCGGGGGCGGGGTCCTGACCGTGTCCGGCACCGGTCCGATGATCGACCCCGCGGACGTATCCCGCCTGCGGGAGCCCTTGCGGCGCCGGGCCGAGCGCCGCCGCACGGCGGGCGAGGGCGCCGGGCTCGGCCTTTCGGTCATCCCCGATCAGCCGGGCCCACGGCGCCCGCCCGCGGGCGGAGGCGGATCCGGCGCCGGACGGGGGATGACCGTCCGGGTCCACGTCCAGCCCGCGGGCGGGCCGCGGGACGACCGGAGCGGGCGATCCGTCCCTTTTCTACCGGTGTGAGGCGTCCCACGATTCCTTGACCCGGAGCGGCAGGGGTCCCTAGCTTCTATGGGGTGGCCCTGGACCCCCTCCGCGGCACGGCCGCGTCGGCAGGGGCCGATCGGGGGGACGAGGGGCCCGGTTCCCGCTCCCCGGACCGGACTGAACCGAACCGGACCGCACCGCATCGCGCCGCACCGGCCACACGCGATCCGGCGACCGTACGCACCCGCAGAGGAAGAGCATCCATGGGCATGAGCAGCAGTTCCGTGCGCCGCCGACGGACGGGAGCCGTCGTGGCGGCGACCGTCCTCGGCCTCATGGCGGCGGCCGGCGCGCCGGCCTTCGCCGCGACGGACGCCTCCTCCTCCGCCGGCCGCTCGCCGGCGAAGTCCGCCGCCGGTCCGGTCCACGCGGCCGCCGCCGTCCCGCAGGGCATCTCCCGGCTCGCCCAGGGCACGGGCCGCGACATCGCGATCACCGTCGATGACGGTCCGGACCCGACGTGGACCCCGCAGGTCCTGCGGGTGCTGCGGGAGAACCACGTCAAGGCCACGTTCTGCCTGATCGGCACGCGGGCCGAGAAATACCCGGAGCTGGTGCGCGAGATCGCGGCCGACGGGCACCAGCTGTGCGACCACTCCGTCGACCACGACGTGACCATGGACCACAAGCCTGTCGCCTACCAGCGGCAGCAGATCCTCGACGGCAAGGCCATGATCGAGGCGGCCGTACCGGGCGTCGCGGTGAACTACTACCGCGCGCCGGGCGGCGCCTTCACGCCCGAGAGCCGGGCGATAGCCGCGGCGAACGGGATGCGCCCCCTAGGCTGGAGCGTGGACCCCAAGGACTGGAGCCGTCCGGGCCTGCCGGCCATCGTCTCCACGGTGGAGGGCAAGCTCCCCGATCTGCCCACGGTCCTCTTCCACGACGGCGGCGGCGACCGCAGCCAGACCGTGGCCGCGCTGCGGCAGTACCTCCCCTGGCTCAGGTCCCAGGGCTACGCCTTCACGTTCCCGGCACGGGCGGCGCACTGACGCGCACGCGGAGCGCCGCCGCGAGCTCGGACGGGGAGTCCGCCGACGCGTAGAGCGTCGTCGCGTCCAGGTGTCCGAGGCGGCCCAGGTCCAGGCGGACGGGCGGGTCCAGGCGCAGGGCGACGTTGGGGGCGGCCCCCACCGAGCAGGCCACCGCGTCCGGTGCGCCCGGCACGGGGCGCGGGCCGCGGCCCGGGACGGTAGGGATGACCGGCGCCGAGGACCGGACGGCCGGGCGGGGCAGGGGCACCTCTCCGAGGAACCCGGTCCGCAACACCCCCGGCTCGTCGTCGACCGTGTGCGGATGCCGCAGGAGCGCGCGGCCAGCCCCTGCCCGGCCAGGATCCGGAGCGGTTCGCACACCGCGTTCACGGGCCGCGCGGCAGGCGGCAGGCGGCCCGCCGTCCGCGCCGCCATGGCCGCCTACGCACCGAGGCAGGACGCCCCATGGGCCTCACGATCCTCTACCGGGGCCCGCTCACCTCCTTCGGCTACGACTGCCCCTACGGCCCGTCGTTCGCGGGGGGCGTCCTGGAACACGTCCCCGCTCCGGGGGTCCTCGGGGGCGCCCGGTGACGGACCGTCGGCCGCGCGGCCGGCCCCGGTGGCGCCGGGTTGCGCCGCGTGGTGCGATCGCGCGGGTCCGTCCTGTTGCCGGGCAGCGGCGGCGATACGGGCACGGGCCCACAGGGGATGGCACACGGGATGACTCCTGTCGTCGCGGGCGGCGTCTCGGCCCGTTCCCGCGGAGGCGGACCGGGCGGCCGGCGCGATCGCGGGCGTGCGTTCGTCCGGATGTCGGCAGGCTAAGTCCGGGCGCCGGGCGCCTGCTTCTCCGTTCCTGACCGGTCCGTCCGCGACGGCCCGCCCGCCCCTGGCGACCCGGGCGGACGCCGGTGCTCCGTCAGGGATACTGGAGCGCGGCCGATTCGAACATCATCCGTACACCGAGCCCCGCCCGGCGGCTTCGCCACCCGGCCGGCGGTCCTGTCCCACCCTCCCGCGAGGAGCACCACCCGCATGTCGACACCCCCTCAGCCACCTCCGTACCCGCAGCAGCCGTACGGGCAGCAGCCGGGGCCGTACGGACAGCCCGGACCTCCGGGACCTCCCGGAATGCCCGGGCCCGCGACGCCGTACGGCGCTCCGCAGGGCTGGTACCCGCCGCCGCAGAAGACCAACGCGACGGCCGTCGTGGCGTTCGCGATGTCGATCGTCTGCGCGATACCGACGGTTCCGCTGATCCTCGGCATCGTGTCCCTCTCCCAGATCCGCAAGAGCGGCGAGAAGGGCCGGGGGCTGGCGATCGCGACCATCGTCATCCACAGCCTGACCATCGCCTTCTACGCGGTCGTGATCGTCCTCGGGCTCTCCGGGGCCTTCGACGAGGGCCCGCGGCCCCACCGCGACACCCAGGGGCAGGTCACCACGCCGGGCTCCAGCAAGGTGGAGGACATCCGCAAGGGGGACTGCTTCAACACCGACGACGACCTGGCGAAGACCCAGAAGGGCGACGGCACCCAGGCCCGCCTGTCGGTGCGGACCGTTCCCTGCACCCAGCCCCACGAGGGCGAGGCCTACGCCGTCTTCACGCTGGACGCCGGTGTGTTCCCCGGCGCGGAGAAGGTCGTCTCGATCTCCGAGGAGAAGTGCGGCGGAACCGCGCTGACCGACTACGTGGGCAGCGCCGCGAAGCTGCCGAAGAGCCTCGAGGTCTTCTACTACTACCCGCAGCCCAGCAGCTGGGCGCTGGGCGACCGCACGGTCACCTGCTTCCTGGGCAGCGCCGGCGGCACCAGCACCGGCTCCGCCCGCGCCGGTTCCTGACCCCCCGTCCGCGGCCGCCGTCCCACGGGGCGGCGGCCGCGGACGAGCCGGAGCCGCCCCCTGTACGAGGATGCCGACCGCGTCCGGTCAGAGGACCGGCGGCCCCGCCTCGACACGCCGCAGGACCGCGGGCAGGCTGTCCAGGTCGGGACCACCCTGGATCTGGCGCTCGTCCCACCAGGTGGCACCGGCGTCGCGGAGCGGACCGATCACCTCCCCGGCCTCGGCCGCGTCGGGGGGCGTGGCGCCGCCGAGGACGAGCTCGAAGGGGCGCCCGGCACCCTCCGGGCGGCGGTGTGCGTCCACGTAGGCCACCAGCTCCCGCACCTCGGCCACGTCCGGTACGTGCCCGTGCCGGGCCGTCTCGAAGAGCGGGACCGCGCCGTCCCATCGGGCCGCCCTCCTCATGGGCGCGCGGTGCGGCCAGAACCCGCCGATCCACACGGGCGGGCCGGGCCGCTGCACGGTGGCCGGCAGCAGGGTCACGTCCCGGACCTCGTAGTGCCGGCCGCGGTGGTCCACGGGTTCCCCCGACCAGAAGCGCGTCAACAGGTCGAGTCCCTCGTCGAGGCGTTCGGCGAGGACGCGGGGCCCGGCGGTGTCGCCGAAGCTGTGGTACTCGTCCTCGGCCGGGCCGCCCAGGCCGGCGGCGAAGACGACCCTGCCGCCGGTGAGCCGGTCCAAAGTGGCCACCTGACGTGCCAGTTGCTGCGGCCGGTAGCGCGGGACCGGGGTCAGGAGGGTGCCGATCCGGATCCGGGAGGTCGCCAGCGCGGCCGCCGTCAGCAGGATCCAGGGATCCGCGAAGGGCCTCCCCTGGTGCCTGCGGTGCAGTACGTGGTCCCAGACGAAGAGCCCGTCCCAGCCTGCCTGTTCCGCGGCCGCCGCCACTTTCGCGACGTTGCGGGGGTCTGCGAAGTCACCGAAGTTCGGGATGTTGACGGAGAAGCGCATCCTGGCAGGATGCGCGGTCGGCCGGTCCAGGGCAATCGGATTCCCGGCGGGCGGATGCACCGGGCCGGTTCCCCGGGTACGGTCCACGAGGCGGCCTGGTGCGGGGCGGGGGTCCGCGTCATAGTCGGGGCATGACCCACGAGATCCCCGCCGCAGCCGAACGGGCCCTCGCCTTCGACCGGGCCGCCCGCGCCTACGCCGCCTACCGGCCCGCGTACCCGGCGGGCGCCCTCGACGCCGTCGAGGAGCTCGGCGGGCTGCGGCTGGCGGGGGCCCGGGTGGCCGACGTCGGCGCCGGAACTGGTATCGCCTCCCGGGCGCTGCACGGGCGCGGGGCCCGGGTGACCGGGATCGAGCCCGGGGCCGCCATGGCGGCGCAGTTCCGGCGGGAGCTCCCGGAGGTACCGCTGGTCCGCGGCGACGGCAACCGGCTGCCGCTGGCGGACGGCTCGCTGGACCTGGTCGCGTACGCCCAGTCCTGGCACTGGACCGACCCGGCGAGGGCCGTCCCCTCGGCCCTGCGGGTCCTGCGCCCCGGGGGCGCGCTGGCCCTGCTGTGGAACGACCCCGACCCGTCCGTGCCGTGGGTGGCCGAGCAGCAGGCCCGGATCGTGGAGCGGATCGGAGAGGGCTGCTACATCAGCGACCGCACCCTGCCGGGCGGGCTGCCCTGGCGCACCCGGGAGCTGCGCTGGTCGCGCGCGGTCACCGTCGACTTCCACCTGGCGAAGCTTGCGACCCACTCGGCGTTCATCCTGCTGGGCGCGGCCGGCGCCGCGGAATTCCTCGCGGAGGAGCGCAAGCACCTGCTGCGCCGCTTCCCCGACGGTGCGCTGGAAGAGCCGTACACCGCCTTCGTCGCGGTGGCCCTCCGGCCCGCCACTGCGGCCGGCCGGCGGATGTCGAGCTGACGCCGGAGCCGGCCGGCGCGGGCGACCCCGGGACGGCCGGAGAATACCGTGCCCGCCGTCTTCGAGGACGCGGAGGCCGACCGGGGCGCGGCCCCGGCGCCGGGAACCGGACCGCACCGAAAGGACTGTCCGGCGAGGACGAAGGCGTCCGCGTCGGCGGGCGCGTATGCCGGTGCGTCAGTCCTTCTTCTTCGCCAGGTTCCCGACGAGGTCCTGCGCCTTGTCGACCGCCGTGTCGATCGTGGCGCTGTGCTTGCCGTCGGTCTTCCCGTCGACGAAGTCGCCGACCTTCTCCAGTCCTGCGGTGATCGCGTCGCCGTGGGACTGGGCGATCTCCTCGGCCTTGTCCCTGAGGTTCTTCAAGGCATCGAACATGGTGGAACCGTCTCCTCCGCTGAATTCCCGTAAGGGACATGATTCCACGTCGGCCTCGCGGAGGGCGGCGGGAGGAGCACCCGGACACAGGTCCGAAGGACGGGAGCCACCGGGCGCGGAGGACGGCCGTCCGGGGGATGCTCGGGGCGCGCACACCCGGGCCCGGCGCGCCTCGGCCCCGCGCGGGACCGCCGGTGCAGGATCGGGGGGCGGCGGCCCCGACGGGGGCGCCCGGCACCGCCCCACCGTGTGAAGAGGTCCGGCCATGACGCTGCTCGACGATCCGCCGCCCCCGCGCCCCGGTCCGGCGGCGCCGTGACCACCGGGCCGGACGGCCGCTACGGCGAGGCCGTCTTCCGTCCCGAGCAGGCGGGCGAGGGGGAGCGCATCGACTTCGGCGCCCTCGCGTACGACGACGTCACCATGGCCCGGCTGCGGGCGCTCGGGGCCGGCCCCGGGTGGAGCTGCCTCGACGTGGGCGCCGGGACGGGCACGGTCTCGCGCCGGCTGCTGGACGAGGCCGGGGTGGCGGGCGTGCTCGCCGTGGACCGGGACGTGCGGTTCCTCGCCGCGCGGCCCGGACTGGAGGTGCTGGAGGCCGACGTCACCGGCCCGGAGTTCGCCGCAGGCCGCCGGTTCCGCCTCGTCCACGCGCGTTTCGTCCTGATGCACCTGCCCGAACGCGAGCGCATCGTCGCGGCTCTGGCCGAGCGTGTCGAGCCCGGCGGTGTGCTGGTGCTCAGCGACGCGGTCGACCTGGCGGGCGACCGGGCGCCCGCCACGCCGTACAGCGACGCGATGCGGGCGATGTGGGCGGGGCTGCGGGCCACGATCGGGACGGACGTGTCCTGGGTGCCGTCGTACCCGCGGCTGCTGCGCGGGGCGGGACTCCTGCCGGTCGCCGCCGAGGTGTACGTGCCGCCGCTGGTGCCCGGCAGTCCCATCAGCCGCTTCTGGGCGGACACCTGGGAGCGCAGTCGCACGGCGATGGTCGGCACCGGCCTGGTCGACGACTCCGCCGTCGACGCGGCGGTCCGCTACCTGGACTCCGAGGAGTGCGCCGCGCTGTCGGCCGGCATGCTCACGGCGTGGGGGTGGAAGCCGGAAGGGCCGGTCGTGGGGTGACCTCCTCCCCCTCGGGCATGCGGGGGGGGCACGGCACCCGTGTGCCGTGCCCGCCGCGCGGGGCCGTCACCGGCTCGCGTCGTGGATCCTCCTCATCCGGGCCGCCGCGTCCGCCCTGGACTCCTCCATGCGGCCCCCGGCCTTCTCCGCCCTGCCCTTCATCTCCATGCCCTTGTCGTCGGCCATCGAGCCGATCTCTTCCTTCGTCCTGCCCTTGAGCTGCTCGGCCTTGCCCTTCGTCTTGCCCATGTCGGCCTCCCGGCTGGGGTACGGAATGCCTGGCGGCTACCCGGAATGCCCGGCCGCATGCTCCCCTGATCCGCCGATGCCGCGCCGCAGGCATGAACGCGCGCGACCGTGGTAGACGCAGTGGGTCCCCCCGTCCGAGAGGGACCAGGAGGTACTCATGATTATCCTGGGCGTCATTCTGCTGATCATCGGCTTCTTGACCGGGATCTCGATCCTGTGGACCATCGGCGTGATTCTCGTGGTCATCGGCCTCGTGCTGTGGCTGCTGGGCGCCGTCGGGCACGCGGTGGGAGGGCGGAAGCATTACTACTGACCGGCCGCACCCGGGGCACGGCGCACACCGCTACGCCCCCGCCCCCCGCCCCCCCGGCGACCCCGCGCCGCCGGGGGGCCCGGCCGGTCCGGAGCCCTGCCCAAGGGCCGCACCCAGGCGATCCTGGAGACCACCGAACGGGCGGCGACGCTCCTCAAGCGTTCCGCCCGTCCCTTTCGCGCTGACCCCGCGGGCGACGTAGGCGGTCACAGCCGGGGCCTCTTCCCCGCGGCCCCGGAGTCGCGTTCGGCCCCGGAGTCGCGTTCTCAGAGTTCCCGCAGGGCGGGCAGCAGCGTGGACCCGGCCCAGTCCAGGAACGGCGTCTGCCGGTCCCCGCCGATCTGGACGAGGGCCACCTCCGTGAACCCCGCGTCCGTGTAGCCCCGTACCGCCTCGACGACGGCATCGACGTCGTCACCGCAGGGAATGGTGTCGGTGAGGTCCTCGGGACGGGTGTGGCGGGTGGCGGCCGCGAAGCCGGCCGGGCCGGGAAGCTCCGCGTTGACCTCCCAGCCGCCGACGGCCCAGCGGAACTGGTCGTGGGCACGTACCACCGCCGCGTCGCGGTCGGTGTCGTAGCTGACGGGGAACTGTCCGACGCAGGGCTTGCCGGCGCCGCCGTTCGCCACGAAGGACGTCACGAGGGCGCGGTCGGGCTCGACGGCGACGAGCAGGTCGCCGTAGCGGCCGGCGATCTCGCACGAGCGGGCCCCCGAGGCGGCCAGGCCGATCGGGGGCGGTACGTCGGGGAGGTCCCACAGCATGGCGTTCTCGACGTCGAAGTGGGCGCCGTGGTGGCTGACGCATCCCCCGGCGAGGAGCGAGCGGATGATGCCGACGGCCTCCTCCAGCATCTCCAGGCGGACGTGTGCGGAGGGCCAGCCCGCGCCGACGACGTGCTCGTTGAGGTTCTCGCCGGAGCCCAGGCCCAGCCGGAAGCGTCCACCGGACAGGAGCTGCATCGTGGCGGCCTTCTGCGCGACGACCGCCGGGTGGTAGCGGAAGGTCGGGCAGGTCACGTAGGTCATGAGCGGGATCCGGGTGGTGGCCTGCGCGGCGGCGCCGAGGACGCTCCAGGCGTACGGCGCGTGGCCCTGGGAGTCCAGCCAGGGGAAGTAGTGGTCCGAGACGACGGAGAAGTCGAACCCGGCCCGCTCCGCTTTTACCAGGTGCTCCACGAGCTCCCGGGGACCGGCCTGCTCGGTCGTCATCGTGTATCCGATCCGCACCATGCCCGGCACCTTGCCGCTGCCGCCGGCCTGAAACGTCGCCCCGGCGGGCGGTCTTCCGGGTGGGGCCTGCGAGCGGGCAGGATGGCGCGGCGGAGGGGCGGGCGGACCGTGGTGTGCGGGGCGGAGGGGCTTGTGGGGGCTGGGGCGGAGCAGGAGCGGCGGGACGGGCTGTACCGGGATCCGTATCCGCTGTACGAGCGGGCGCGGCGGGCCGAGGGACTGGTGTTCGTGCCCGAGGTCGGCGCCTGGCTGGTGGCGCGGGACGAGGACGTCCGGGAAGTGCTGCGGCGGGACGGGGACTTCTCCTCCGCCAACGCGCTGCTGCCCGACGTGGCGGTGTCGGAGGCGGCGCTCGGAGTGCTGGCGGGCGGGTTCGGGCCGCGGCCGACCGTCGTCTCCTCCGACGGGGCCGCCCACCGCCGCCACCGCGCCCCGCTCAACCGGGCGATGTCCACCGCGCGGTCGGCGGCCCTGCTGCCGTACGCGCGGGAGTGTGCGCGGGACCTGGTGGCCGAGGTGGCCGGGGCCGGTTCCGCCGAGCTGGTGGAGGCGTACGCGCGGAAGCTGCCCGGGCTGGTGGTGGGGCGGCTGATCGGGCTGGACCCGGCGGACGTGCCCGCCGCGGTGCACGGCGGCTACCGGGCCGAGGAGCTGCTGTTCCGCCCGCTGGCGCCCCAGGAGCAGGTGGCCGCCGCCGAGGACGTCGTCGCACTCCAGCAGCTGCTGGACGGATACGTCCGCGAGCGCAGGGCGCGGCCCCGCGAGGACCTGTGCTCGGACCTGGCGTCCGCCGCCGCCCCGCCGGGCGCCGGGCTGGGCCTCGAGGAGCGTCACGAGCTGGTGGCCCATCTGCAGAACCTGCTGATCGCCGGCTTCCTGACCACCGGCGCCCTCATCGCCACCACCCTGCTTCACCTGCTCTCCGACCGCCGGCAGTGGGAATTGCTGTGCTCCGATCCGGCGCTCGTACCGGCGGCGGTGGAGGAGGGCCTGCGGTTCGACACCGCGATCCAGGCCTTCCGCCGGGTCACGACCCGGCCGGTGGAGCTCGCCGGGACGGAGCTTCCGGCCGGCGCCACCCTGCTCGTGGCGTACGCGTCGGCCAACCGTGACGGGCGCCGGTACGAGCACCCCGCCGTCTTCGACATCCGCCGGCCCGCGGGCCCGCCCCACCTCGCCTTCGGGCACGGGCCCCACGCCTGCCCCGGCGCGCACCTGGCCCGCGGCCAGCTCCGACTCACCCTGGAGCTGTTCACCGGCACCCTGCCGGGCCTGCGGCTCGACGGGACCCGGCCCGCCCCGCGGATGCGCCCCACGCTCGTCCACCGCTCGCCGGAGGCCCTGTACGTGACCTGGTGAGGCCCGCCGGGTGCGAAGATGCTGCTGTCGGAGCGGATGGACGGGCAGCGGAGGGCGGGCCAGCGGTGGCGGACGGCCGGACGGAACGGGGACGGCGGACCCGGGAGAAGATCGCGGACGCCCTGCTCGAACTCCTCGACGAGGGGGTCGTGGAGTTCCCCGCGGAGCGCGTGGCCGAACGGGCCGGGGTCTCGCGCCGGCTGGTGTTCCACCACTTCGCCGACATGTCCGAGCTCGTCGACCTCGCCATCACCCGGCGCCTGGAGCAGCTGGCCGAGCAGATCCGGCCGCTGCCCGTGACGGGCCCGCGACGGGTGCGGGTGGCGGCGCTGGCCGAGCAGCGGGCCCGCATCCTGGAGTGGATCACCCCGGCCCGGCTGACGCTGATGCGGATCGAGCACCCTTCCCCGCGCATCGTGCAGGTCACGGACGAGGCATTCGCGGACGCCCGGCGCCGGGTCGCTGAGATCTTCGCGGAGGAGCTCGCCCTTCTCGACGGGGAGCGGGCGGCCGCCCTGCTGGACGGCCTGGACGCGGTAACCACCTGGGGGGCCTGGCACCACTGGCGCTCCGGCGGGAAGAGCCCGGCGCAGGCGCGCGCGGCGATGGAGGCCACCGTACTGAACCTGCTGGTCGCGGCGGACCACCCGCGCGCCTGACGGCGGCCGGCCCGCCGGCAGGTCAGCCCAGGGCGACCTCCTCGGCCCGCGCGGTCACGGTCACGCCGGCCGCCCCGGCCGACACCCCCGTGGGCCGCAGGCCGAGGGGCAGGGCGGGGAGGGCATGCGGATCCTCATCGGGGTTCCTTCGCAGGGTTTCTCGGGGGGCTCTTCGGAGTGGGCTCTCGGAGGGGGCTCTTCGGGCGCCTCACGGGGTGGGGAGGGCGGGCCGGGCGCGATGCGGGACGGCGGGGTCGGCCTCCCCGGCAGCCGCCCCTTCCCCGGCGGCCGCCCGCGCCGCGCCGGCTGCCGCCGGACGGGTGTGGGCGGCGCCCTCGATGTCCAGGTCGGGCAGGATCCGGTCCAGCCACCACGGCAGCCACCAGCCGCGGTCCCCAAGCAGGGTCATCGTGGTGGGGACCAGCAGCCCGCGCACGACGGTGACGTCCAGGGCCACGGCCGCGGCCAGCCCCGTGCCGAACATCTTCACCACAGGGTCGTCCGAGAGCAGGTAGGCGAGGAAGACGCTCACCATGATCAGTGCGGCGGAGGTGATGACGCGGCCGGTCGACGCCAGTCCGAGGACGACCGCCCGGCGGCCGTCGCCGGTTTCGAGGTACCGCTCGCGGACGGCGGTGAGCAGGAAGACCTCGTAGTCCATGGAGAGGCCGAACAGCACGGCGAACATCAGCAGCGGGACGTATCCGGGCACGGGCACCGGCCCCTCCAGCCCGACGGCCCGCGCGCCCCAGCCCCACTGGAACACCGCGGTGAGGACCCCGTACGCGGCGGCCACCGACAGGAGGTTGAGCACGGCCGCCTTGAGGGCGAGGAGGGGTGAGCGGAAGGCGGCCAGGAGGAGCAGCCCGGCCACGGCCACGACCACGCCGATCACGGCGGGCAGCCGGTCCGCGAGGCGGTCGTTGAGGTCGGCGACCGCCGCCGGGGCGCCGCCCACGTGCGCGGTGCCCGCGCCGTCGGCGGTGGCCCCGGGCAGCACCCGCGTGCGCAGGGTGTCGACGAGCCGCGCCATGTCCGGGTCCCCGGGGGCCGTCGTGGGCGTGACCTGCCAGCGCACGGTGCGGGCATCCGCGGAGATCTGCGCCGGGCCCACCGAGGCCACGCCCGGGGTGCCGGCCAGGGCCGTCGCGACCTTCGTGATGCGGGGGTCCTGGGGGCCGGCTGGGGTGGTGGGGAGGGTGTCCGTCACCTGGAGGGGGCCGTTGACGCCCGGTCCGAACCCGGCCGAGAGCCGCTCGTAGGCGGTGCGGCTGGCGGAGCCGGCCGGTTTGTCCCCGGCGTCGAGCTGGCCGAAGGCGAGGCCGGCGGCCGGGGCGGCGAGCAGGAGGAGCAGGGCCAGGCCGGCGAGCAGGTGGCGCCAGGGCCGGGCGGCGACCCGTTCGGCCAGCCGCTGCCAGCCGCCCGCGGGCCGGTCGGAGCCTGCGGAGTCGGCGGCCGGTGGGGCGGAGCCGAGGAACCGGCCCAGCAGGCTCAGCAGGGCGGGCAGCAGGGAGAGGGTGGCCGCGACGGCGACCAGTACCGCCACCGCCGGGGCCAGCGCGAGGGCGTGCAGCAGCGGCAGCCCGCCGAGGGCGAGCCCGGCCAGCGCCGCGATCACCGCGCAGCCGGCGAAGGCGGCGGCCTTGCCGGCGGTGGCCGTGGCGAGGGCCGCCGCCTCCGCCGCGGCGGTGCCGCGCCCGCGCAGCTCGCGGAAGCGGGTGAGGCTGAACAGGGTGTAGTCGATGCCGACGCCCAGGCCGATCATGGCGGCGATGGTGGTGCCGGAGGAGGGCATGTCCATGAGGTGTCCGGCCAGGCCGACGGCGGCCAGGGACACGGCCAGCCCGGCGATGCCGATGACCAGAGGGAGCCCGGCGGCGGCCGCCTTGCGGAAGCCGAGGAGGAGCACCACCGCGGCGGCCGCCAGGCCTATGAGCTCGCTGTGGCCGGTGTCCGGCCGGTCCACGGCGGCTGCCAGGTCTCCGCCCGGGGTGACCTCGACGCCGGCGGCGCGGGCAGGCGCCGCGGCGTCGGCGATCCGGTCGGTGAGCTCCGGCGTGATGTCCCGGCCGGTGATGTCGAGGCCGACGGAGAGGTAGGCCGTGTGCCCGTCCGCGGCGACCGCCGGGCCGCCCGGACGGTCGTAGGGCGAGACGACGCTCACGACGTGCGGCACGCCCGCCACCGCCCGGGCGCTCTGCTCCACGGCGGCCCTGACGGCCTCCCCGGTGAGGACCGGGCCGTCGGCCGCGGTGTGCAGGACGAGCGGCTGGTTTCCCGAGGCGGGTCCCGGGAAGGCCCGGGCCGCGGTGTCCAGGGCGGCCTGGCTGTCGCTGCCGGGGATCCTCACCGCTTCGCTGGTGACCCGCCCGTAGGCCAGGACGGCGCCGCCGAGCGCCAGGAGCAGCAGGAGCCACCCCGCGGCCACCCGTTTCGGCCGGTGGGCACACCAGCGCCCCAGTGCGAGGAACATCCGCTACTCCCCTTCCGTCCGGCGTGGGAGGGTGGCGCCGGAGTCGATCACACATTCATTGCACTTGCCGTGCAGCTATTACGCTTGCACTCGGCGTGCAACAATGTCAATCGGAGAACCGGACCGGCGACAGGGGGCCGGCGGCGCGGGGCCCTCAGAGCAGGGCCCAGTGGAACTTCCCGCCGCCGACCCACCGGACCTCATCCAGATCGTCGAGGTCGTGGATGGTGATGCCCACCTTTGCGGCGATCAGCAGCACATCCGTCATCGACGTCGCCTTGCCGACGATCTCTCCGTCGAACTGGACGATGCGGAAGGGCGGTTCGCCGGGCTGGACCCCGAGGACGGTGATGCGCGCCGGGGAGATGTGGGGTGTCGATCCTTCAGTCATGGGAAGACGGTTCCACGAGGCGGCCGGGGACGGGGTCGGCGACACGGTTTCGAGGCGCCGATCCACCGCTCGCGGTTCCCCGCGCTCCCCTCACCGCCCGCCGGCGACACGCTCGACGGCCTCCAGGACGCGTCCCGCTCCGTCCTCGGTCCGCATGTGCTCCGCGGCCGCCCGGGCGGCCCGGGCGTACGCCGGCTCCTCCACCGCCCGGCCCAGGGCATCGGCCAGCAGCTCTGCGGTCAGGGACCCGAAGGGGACCGGGACGGTGGCGGCACCGGTCGCGGCCAGGCGGCGCGCCCAGAACGGCTGGTCCGCCGCGACGGGGACCGGCACCGCCGGGACGCCGGCCCGCAGCGCGGCAGCCGAGGTGCCGGCCCCCGCGTGGTGGACGACCGCGGCCAGCCGCGGCAGCAGGAGGGCGTGCGGGACGTCCCCGACGGTGAGGACGTCCGGGCCGTCCGCGGCCGTGAGCCCGGCGCTGCCGCTCTGGAGGATGCCCCGCAGCCCGGCGCGGCGCAGGGCCCGTACGGCGAGCTCGCCGAGCCGCTCCCCCTCGCCGGAGGCCATGCTGCCGAAGCCGATGAGGACGGGCCGGGGGCCGGCGTCGAGGAAGTCCTCCAGGACCTCGGGAAGCCGTGCGTCCGCGTCGACGTGGGGCCACCAGTTGCCCACCACCTCCAGGCCCGGCCGCCAGTCGGACGGGGCCGGCGCCAGGGCCGTGCTGTAGCCGTGCAGGACGGGCCAGCGCGCCCGCTCCTGCCTCCGGCGCATGGCGGAGGCCGTGAGCGGCGGCAGCGCGAGGCGCTCGCGCAGCCGGGCGACGCCCTGTTCGGCGATCCGGTCGGCCATGCGCAGGGCGAACCGTCCGGCCGCGCGGTTGCCGAGGCGGCCCAGTGAGCGTGCGCCGGTGACGACGGGCGGGAAGTCGCCGGTGGGCGCGGTGGGCTGGAGGTGGACACCGAGGGAGGGCGTTCCGGTGGCCTCCGCGAGGTGCCAGCCGAGCGGGGCCGTGGTGGTGGACAGCAGGAGCAGGTCCGTGCCGCCGTCCACGGCGTCGGCGAAGCCCTGGCCGAGTTCGGCGAGGAAGGCGGCGGCGGTGCGCATCAGCCCGCGCCGGTCGGTGACGTCGCCGCGCGGCCGGGTGTCGCCGGGGAGGCCGCGGAACTCCAGGCCCGCGGCGCGTACGAGGGGGGCGAATGCGTCGGTGGTGGCCAGGGCGACCTCGTGGCCGGCGCCGCGCAGTGCGGCGCCCAGGCCCGTGTAGGGGTCGACGTCGCCGCGCGATCCGGCGGCGGCGATCAGTATCTTCATCGGTTCTCTTCCGGGTCGGTACGGGCGGGCGCGCGGCGGGCGGCGTTGGCGTGGACGGCCTCGTGGAGGTAGGCGGCCAGGCCCGGGCGCTGCTGCGAGGGCGGTACGACGAGGGCGAAGGCACGGGGGTCGGCGAGGAAGTCGTCCGCGATGCGCCGGTGCATGTCGGGCGGGCAGGAGGTGAACCACCGCGAGATGTGCAGGCGGTGTTCCTCGGCGAGGTCCGCGGCCCGCTCCCCGTCGCCGGGCTCCCCCTCGTCGAAGGCGGTGAGGAGCTCGGCACGCCAGGCGGTGGCCTCGCGCATGAGCAGACGCCAGTCCTCCTTGGTGTGCGCGGCGGCGCGCGCCATCGCCTCCCGGCGGCCCTCCGAGCCGGTCCACTTCAGCTCCGCCTCCGTGGCGTAGCTGAGGTCGAAGGCGATCTCCCCGAACACCTCGAAGCGCTCCTGCGGGGTCATCGCGACCCCGGTCCGCTGGACCTCGATGGCCCGCTCGGCCACCTCGGAGAGCCGCTGGAGCCTGGCGATCTCCTCGCTCAGCCGCCGTTGGCGGGCCTGGAGGTGCTCCAGGGCGTTCGCCTGCGGGTCCTCCAGGATCGCGGCCGTCTCGTCGAGCGTGAAGCCGAGCTCGCGGTAGAAGAGGATCTGCTGGAGGCGGGCCAGGTCCGCGTCGCCGTAGAGGCGGTAGCCGGCGTGGCTGCGGCTGCCGGGAGAGAGCAGCCCGGCCTTGTCGTAGTGGTGCAGCGTGCGCACCGTCACCCCGGCGAACGCCGCGACCTGACCCACCGAGTAACTCATCCGCCTGCCCTTTCGTCGGGTTCAGCCTGAAGCCTGACGTAGGGGGAGGGTCAACTCCGGCCGGGGGCCGGTCCGGCGGGCCGTCGTACGGCGGCGGTCAACGCCTGAGTTCGGCGGCCAGGAGGTCCATCAGGAGGCCGTCGTGCCAGGTGCCGTCCGGTCCGCGCTCGTACTGGCGCATGGTGCCGACCGGCCGGAAGCCGACCTTCTCGTAGCAGCGGATCGCCGCGGCGTTGTCGGCCGCCGGGTCGATGACGAGGCGGTGGAAGCCGCGGTCGTCGACGAGGTGGCGGGCGAGGGCGCGTACGGCGTCGGTGCCCAGGCCGATGCCGTGCACGGCGGGGTCGAGGAAGAGGTCGATGCCGGCGTGCCGGTAGTCCGGCTCCTCCTCGGCGTACCACTGGATCATGCCGACGATCCGCTCCCGGTGGCTGATGGTGAGGCAGACCGTGCCCGCGTCCTCCAGATCGCCGGCGATCTCCGCCTCCAGGTCGTCCTCGCCGCGCCACCGGGCGCGGACCTCGGGGGTGGCGCGGATGACGGCCAGGGCGGGGATGTCCTCGGTGACGGTGGGACGCAGGACGACGCAGGCACCTCGCAGCACGGTCATGAGCAGGCAGGGTATAGGCGCGGGCCGACGGGCGCCCGCTGTTAGTTTCGGGTTTTCTCCGTCTCTGAAAGTGGTCCTCGTGCTCGTCTCCCGCTCGGTCGCCCTGTTCTTCGCCGCCGCCCTCTTCGAGATCGGCGGCGCCTGGCTGGTCTGGCAGGGGGTGCGGGAGCACCGGGGGTGGGCGTGGGTCGGCGCGGGGGTCATCGCCCTCGGCGTGTACGGGTTCGTCGCGACCCTCCAGGAGGACGCGCACTTCGGCAGGATCCTGGCGGCGTACGGCGGGGTGTTCGTGGCCGGGTCGCTCGCCTGGGGCATGGTCCTCGACGGGTACCGCCCCGACCGGGCGGACGTCGTCGGGGCGCTCGTCTGCCTCGTCGGAGTGGCGGTGATCATGTACGGGCCGCGCGGATGACCGCGGCCGGAGCGCGGGCGGGCGCCACGCCGGGCGGCCGCAAACCCTCGGCGCGGCGCCGCGTCCGGCCGAGACTGGCCGGATGGACATCGGAATAGCACTCCCCCAGTACGGGGACCACGCCCGACCCGAGTGGATCGTGCCGTTCGCCCGGCAGGCCGAGGAGGCCGGCTTCGGCTGGCTGTGGGTCGGCGACCGGTCCCTCGCGCCTGTCTCGCCCAGCGACCTCTACCCCGGCCACACGGCGCAGGACCCGTACCCGGCCGGGTTCCGCACCTTCCTGGACCCGTTGACCGTGCTGACCGCCGCGGCCGGGGCGACCACCCGGGTCCGGCTCGCGACCAGCACCCTCAACGCCCCCTGGTACCCGCCGCTGCTGCTGGCCCGCACCCTCACCACCCTCGACGCGCTCAGCGCGGGCCGGCTGGTCGCCGGGCTCGGCCTCGGCTGGCTCCGCGACGAGTACACCGCGGTCAACGCCGACTTCACGCGGCGCGGCGCCCTGCTGGAGGAGGTCCTCGACGTCCTGCGCGGCTACTGGACGCGGGAGGTGTTCGGCCACGAGGGCCCGCACTGGTCGATCCCCGAGTCGTACGTCGGCCTGCGCCCGGCCCGGCCGGGCGGGCCGCCCGTGCTGCTCGGCGGCCTCTCCCCCGCCGCGATGCGCCGGGTGGGCCGCCGCGCCGACGGCTGGGCCGGGGTGCTGCTGCCGCCGGACACGGCGGCGGGGCTGTGGGACGTGGCGCGCCGGGCCGCCGAGGAGGCCGGACGGGATCCGGGGGCGCTGACCCGGCACATCCGGCACAACGTCCGCCCCGGCACCGGCGCCGACGCCATCGCCTCGGTGCTCGACGGGGTACGGGCCTCGGGTGCGGACAGCGCCTTCATCGACCTCCAGCAGTGCACGGCCGGACCCGCCGAGGCCCTGGAGCTCGGGATCGCGGCACTGGAGCGCGTAGGGGCGGGCTGACCGCCCGCGCCCCGTCCGCCGGGCCGTGGCCTGCGAGGGAGCGGAAGCGGTACGGCAGGGCCCGACAGCGCGCCGGAGAGTCCGCCGGCCCCTCGGGACGGACACGGCGTACGCGAGCGGGGCACCGAGGACGAGGACCGCGCCGCAGGCCACCGCGACGGTGGGCGACGGGGGCGCAGCGCCGACGGAGCACCAGCGGACCCAGGCGTACACGAGCCCCGCGGGCAGCGCCGCCACGGCGGACCGGCGTCCCTGCGGCTCCTCCTCCTGCACGCACACCACCCCCACCCTCGGACGTACGCCGGCAAGTCGGCGGTTGCGCCGGGCGGGGCGGCACGGGCGGCCGCAGGGCAACGGCCGGCAGCGGGCCGCGGCCCGCAGGGCGTCAGCCGACGGGGACGTGGCCGTACGGGGCGGCGGTGAGCAGGGCCCGGGCCCGGACGCGCAGGAGCTCGTCGTCCTGGACGTCCCGGTCCTCCACCCCGGGACGGAACACCCGCTTGTCCCCGTCGGCGAGCACCGCAAGCCGCTCCAGCTGACTTGACGTCAGGATGTCCGCGCCCAGGGCTTCGAGGGCCTCGCAGGCCTCCAGCGGGTCGGCTCCCCGCTCGACGGCGTCCAGCACAGCCCCCGCCAGGGCGGTCCGGGCCGCCGTGCCGGGCGGGGCGGCGGCAACGAGCGCGAGCAGGCCGCACCGACGACGGGCCAGGAGCGGCGTGGACGCCATGGGGGCGGGCGGGCCGGCCGGAGCCCCTGTTCAGGGCCCCGTGCCGGCCCTCGCGGTCAGGACTTCGCAGCCAGGGCCAGGGGCTGCTCGGCCGACTGCTGCTGCCCGGCAGCCGAACGCTCGGCGGCGGGCCTCCCGGAGGAGGACGTCCCGGCGGAGGACTTCTCGGCGGCAGAGGGCCGCCGGGCCGCCTGCCGGGCGGCGGGTGCCTGCTCCTCGGCCCACAGACTGAGGTACCGCTCGCCGGTGTCGGGCAGCAGGGTGACGATCGACGCGCCGACGTAGTCGGGGTGGGCGGCCAGCCGGGCGGAGGCGTGGGCGACGGCGCCGGAGGAGACTCCGGCGAAGATGCCCTGGCGGCGGGCGAGCTGTCGGGCGGCGTCCAGCGCCTCCTCGTCGGTGACGGTCACCACGCTGTCGATCAGCGAGACGTCGGTGGTGGGCGCCACGAAGCCGCCGTTGAGACCCGGGATGCGGTGCAGGCCGCCGACGCCCTGGGAGAGCACCGGGGAGTTCTCCGGCTCGACCGCGACGACGCGCACGTCCGGGTTCTGCTCCTTGAGGTACCGGGCGATGCCGGTCAGCGTGCCGCCGGTGCCCACGCCGCACACCAGGACGTCGACGCGGCCGCCGGTGTCGGCCCAGATCTCCGGGCCGGTGGTCTCGTAGTGGGCCCGTACGTTGTCGGCGTTCTCGTGCTGGCAGGGGAACCAGGAGCCGGGGGTCGCCGCGTGCAGCTCCTGCGCCTTGGCGATGGCGCCGGGGTAGCCCTGCTCGCGCGGTGTCCGCACGACCTCGGCGCCCAGCGCCTTCAGCAGGGCGACCCGCTCGGGGGTGGCGCTGTCGGGGAGGACGATGACGCAACGGTAGCCGCGGGAGGCGCAGAGGGAGGCCAGGGAGATGCCGGTGTTGCCGGACGTCGCCTCGATCACCGTGCCACTGCCGGGGGTGAGTTCGCCGCGCTGCTCGGCGGCCCGCAGCATGTACAGGGCGGCGCGGTCCTTGCTGGTGGACATCGGGTTGGCGGCCTCGAGTTTGGCCAGCACCTGGGTACCCGGAGCGGTGTCCTCGAAGTGGAGGCGGATCAGCGGGGTGGAGCCGATCAGGTCCTCGATGCTGTCGGCTATGGGGCGCGGCGTACGGCTTTCCACGGTGTGGTTCCTCACAAGTCGGGTCGTGCGGCTGCCGGTCGGGGGGTTCGTACGGTCCGCCCGTACGCCGGTGCAGCCTTCGTGGGGGGAAGGGGATCGCGCGAGGCGGGGAGTGGTGCGGAGGGAGCGGAGCGGCGGACGCTCCTACCAGGAGCCGGCCGAGGCCGTCACCGCGTACAGGTCCTCCATGGGCTGCGGCTGCTCGCCGACGGCCTTGATCACGGCGGTGGCGGCGAGCACGCGAGCTCCCGGGGGGACGTCCTTGTTGACGAGGGCCTGGGCTCCGATGACGGCGTGCTCTCCGATGGTGACGGGGCCGAGGACCGTCGCGTTGGTGCCGAGCACGACGTGGTGGCCGACCACGGGGTGGCGGCGTTCGCCGGCGGGCCGCTTGTTGTCGCTCCACCAGCCGACCGCGCCGAGGGTCACCTGGTGGTAGATCGTCACGTCGTCCCCGATCACCGCGGTCTCGCCGATCACGACGGCGGCGCCGTGGTCGATGAACACCCGCCGGCCGAGGACGGCGCCGGGGTGGATCTCCACGGAGGTCTTGCGGCGGGCCTGCCAGGCGATCAGCCCGGCGGTCATGCGCATGCCACGCCGGTGCAGGCGGTGGGCGACGCGGTGCGCCCACAGGGCGGGCAGGGCCGCGTGCAGCAGGGCCTCGCGGCGGTTGCGCATGGAGGGGTCCTGGGCGACGACGACGTCCAGGTCCTCCTTCATGATCGCGAGCAGGCCGGGTTCCTTGTCGCGCGCCATCAGACCAGCACCTCCGTGTGCGCCCCCGCGGCGGCGAGCGCCGCGCGGGTCAGGCTCTCCAGCCGGGTCACGAGCTCCGGGTCCGTGTAGCGGCCCCCCTCGGCGGCCACCCCCGCGGCGCGGGCGACGCCGACGGGCTCGTGCTCGACGACCCGCGCGCCGCAGCGGGCGAGGAGGGCGACCAGCCCGGCCTGCGCCTCGACGCCTCCGCGCGCTCCGGGCGAGGCGCTGGCCACGGCCGTCACCCGGCCGGTCAGCGGGCTCGGGGTCTCGCCGTCCGCCCGGGACAGCCAGTCGAGCGCGTTCTTCAGCGCGCCGGGCATCGCGCCGTTGTAGGAGGGGGTGCTGATGAACAGCAGGCCGGCTCCGGCGACCAGCTCCTTGGCCGCGCGCACCGCCGCCGAGCCGTCGGCGAGCTCCAGGCCCGCCTCGTAGTGGGGCAGTTCCGCGACGGCGAGGTCCACCGTCTCGTGCGCACCGGGGAGGCCCGCGAGGACGTGCCGCACGGTCTCCAGGACGGCGGTGTTCAGCGAGTCCCGTCGGGTACTGCCCGACATCAGAACGATCTTCACCAGGGGAACTCCTTTGGTTCTCGGCCTCCCGGTCGGCAGGCTTCGTGCGCGCACGGGACGGGTGGTCCCGGCAGAGGACCGCCGCACCCGCGTCGGAGCGACGATGGAGTGCGTACGCCATCCGCCCCGCGTCTCCGTCGTTACGGTGCCAGCGCCGACCGCAGCCGGACTCGACCCCGGCTCGCACCCCGCCGGAGGCCCACTACAGAACCGCGTGCCCTGCGAGCCGGCCACCGCCCCCCCCCCCCCCCGCCGCACAGCCGTGCCTGAGCGGTCGGGGGCGGGGGCGGGGTTACCGTCGGCGGCATGGACGGTGACCGCCGCAGATGGCGCCAGTGTGTGCTCACCGGGGCGGTGTTCGCCGTGTGCATGACCGGCACCACGCTGCCCACCCCGCTCTACGGGATGTACCAGGAGAAGTTCTCCTTCTCCGAGCTGACGGTGACGGTCGTCTTCGCGGTGTACGCCTTCGCGGTCATCGGGGTCCTGCTGCTGGCGGGCGATGCCTCGGACACGGTCGGCAGGCGGCCGGTGCTGCTGGCCGGCCTGGGGTGTGCGGCGGGGAGCGCCGTCTGCTTCCTGTCGGCCACCGGCCTGCCCTGGCTGTACGCGGGCCGGCTGCTGTCGGGGCTTTCCGCCGGGCTGTTCACCGGCGCCGCCACGGCCTACGTCCTCGAACTGGCCCCCGAGCGGGGCAAGGGCCGGGCCACGTTCGTCGCGACGGCCGCCAACATGGGCGGCCTCGGCTGCGGTCCGCTGCTCGCGGGGTTGCTCGCGCAGTACGCCCCCTGGCCGCTGTACCTGCCGTTCGCCGTGCACCTGGTCCTGGTGGCCGGGTCGGCCGTCGTGGTGCTGGGGCTGCCGGAGACCGTCCGGGAGCGGGGCCCGCTCCGCGCCGTACGGCCGCAGCGTCCCGGCCTGCCCGCCCAAGTGCGCCCGGTGTTCGGGCCGGCGGCGATCGCCTCCTTCGTGGGCTTCGCCCTCTTCGGGGTGTTCACCTCGGTCAGTCCGGCGTTCCTCGCGCAGTCGCTCGACGTGCACAGCCCCGCCGTCGGCGGGCTGCTCGTGGCGCTGGCCTTCTTCTCCTCCACCGCCGGACAACTGGCCGTCGGCCGCGTCGGGGTGGGGCGCTCGCTGCCGCTGGGCTGCGCCGGTCTGCTGGGCGGGCTGGCGCTGCTCGCGGGAGCGCTGCACTGGGAGCTGCTGGTCCTGGTGGCGCTGAGCGCGCTGGTCGGCGGCTGCGGGCAGGGGCTGGCCTTCCGCGGGGCGCTGGCCGCGGTGGCCGGGGCCGCTCCGGAGGACCGGCGCGCCGCGGTGATCTCGACGCTGTTCGTGGTGGCGTACTGCGGCATCTCGGTGCCGGTGATCGGTGTGGGACTGCTGGTGGGTCCGGTCGGACTGGAGGGCGCGGGGCTGGTGTTCATCGCGTGCATGGCCCTCCTGGTCTCGGCCGCCGGTGCCTACCTGCTCCGGCGGCCGGTGCGGACGGTGGGCTGAGGAACGGGCCGAGGAACGTGCCGGGCGACGGGCCGAGGAACGGGCCGGGCGACGGGTGCCCCGTCAGCCGCCGGTGTGCGGGCCGCCTTCCCCGCTGCCGGTCGGGTACGCGCCTCCGTCCCCGGAGCCCGGCGCTGCCCCGGAGCCCGGTGCCGCCTCGGCGCCCGGTGCCTCGACGGCCGCCGGGTCCAGCACGCGGTTGAGGAAGTCGCGGGTCCGCTCCTGGGTCGGCCGGGTCACCACCTGCTCCGCCGCCCCCTGTTCGACGATGACCCCGCCGTCCATGAACACGACCCGCTCGGCGACCTCGCGCGCGAAGCTCATCTCGTGGGTGACGACCATCATCGTCATCCCCTCCCCCGCGAGCACCCGCATCACCGACAGCACCTCGCCGACGAGTTCGGGGTCGAGCGCCGAGGTGGGCTCGTCGAAGAGCATCACCTCCGGCCCCATCGACAGGGCCCGGGCGATCGCCACCCGCTGCTGCTGCCCGCCGGAGAGCTGCGCCGGGAAGGCGTCCGCCTTCCCGGCGAGGCCGACGCGCTCCAGGTTCTCGCGGGCGACGGCGGCCGCCTCGGCCTTGCGGCGGCCCAGGACCCTGCGCTGCGGGAGGGTGAGGTTTCCGGTGACGCTCACGTGCGGGAAGAGGTTGAACTGCTGGAAGACCATGCCGATGCGGCGGCGCGCGGCGTCGATGTCGACGTCGGGATCGGTGAGCTCGGTCCCGCCGACGAAGACCTGGCCCCGGCTCGGCTCCTCCAGCAGGTTCACGCAGCGCAGCAGGGTGGACTTGCCCGAGCCCGACGGCCCGATGACGCACACCACTTCGCCGCGGGCGACGTCGAGGTCGATGCCGCGCAGGACGTGGTTGTCGCCGAAGGACTTGTGCAGCCCCCGGATCTCGATCTCCGCGCGGTCCGCGCCCGAGGTGCCCGCCGCCGTTCCGTTCTTCCCTGACATCATGTCCCCCTCCTCCTCACGTGGCCTTGTCCGCACGGGCCTCCAGGCGGCGCACCACGAAGCTCAGCGGCACCGTCACCAGGAGGTAGCACAGGCCCGCGACCAGGATCGGGGTGGAGTTCGCGGTCTCGCTCGCGAGGTCCCGGCCGTACTTGGTCAGTTCCCGCTCCTCCAGCGTGACGCCCAGGAACAGCACCAGCGAGGAGTCCTTGAACAGCAGGACGAGCTCGTTGGTGAGCGGCGGGATGACGATGCGGAAGGCCTGCGGGATGATCACGGACACCATGGCGCGGCCGTGGGAGAAGCCGAGCGAGCGCGCCGCCTCCATCTGCCCCCGGGGGACGGCCTGGATGCCGGCGCGAATCGTTTCCGCCATGTAGGCAGCCGCGACCAGACCGAGGCCCAGCGCGACCTTCCCGTACGTTCCGCCGGGGATCTCGGTGCCCGGGAACGCCAGGGGCACCGCGACCCCGACGAAGATGAAGATGAGCAGGGCGGGAAGGCCGCGGAAGAGCTCGATGTAGACACCGGCGACCCAGCGGTAGGGGGCCACCGACGACAGCCTCATCATGGCGACGACCAGCCCGAGCACCAGGCCGAAGACGAACCCGGAGAACGTGTACACGACGGTGTTGCGCAGGGCGATGGTGAGGATGTCCGGGAAGAGGCGCAGGACCAGGTCCTTCTGCGCGAACTGGTTGCGCAGCCGGTCCCAGTCGGCCAGGACGGCCACCACGACCAGCACGGCCACGAACACCGCGTACTGGACACCCTGCCAGACCCGGCGCCGCTGGCGCCGGGTCAGCCGGGAGGTCACGACGCCGACTGGGGCATCGGGCCGATCCACTGCTCGTAGGTCTTCTTGTAGGTGCCGTCGGCCTTGGCGGTGGTGATGGCCTTGTCGATCGCGGCGAGGAGGGCGGCGTTGCCCTTCTTCACGGAGAACCCGTACTGCTCCCCGGTGTCGATGTTCTGTCCGAGGACGAACTCGGAGGTGTTCGCCTTGTCCTTGAGCCAGCCCTGGACGACGGGGTAGTCGATGACGACCGCGTCGACCTGGCCGGTGCGCAGGCCGTTGAGGACCGCGTCCGAGCTCTCGAAGGCGACGGGGTTGAAGCCCTGGCTCTTGGCGTAGCTCTCGCCGGTGGTGCCGGCCTGGGCGCCGAGCTTGGCCGACTTCGCCTTGACGTCGGCGAGGGTGGTGATGCCGCTCTTCCTGGTCGCCAACAGCGCCTGGGTGGCGTCGAAGTAGGGGACGGAGAAGTCGACGTTCTTCTTGCGCTCGTCGGTGATGGTCATGCCGGCCGCGGCGAGGTCGCACTGGCCCGAGTTCAGGAACGCCCCGGTCTTGAAGTTCTCGAACGGGGTGTCGAGGATCTTCTGCTCGACCTTGAGGTTCTTGGCGACGAGGTCGATCAGGGCCACGTCGAAGCCGACGACCTTGCCGTTCTGCTCGAACTGGAAGGGCGGGTAGGGAAGATGGGTGCAGGTGGTGAGCTTGCCCTTCTCGACGACGGGCACTCCGCCGGCCGCCTCCCCCGGCCCGTTCCCGCCGGAGGAGGAGCAGCCGGAGACGAGGAACACGCCCGCCGCGGCAGCGCAGGCCGCCCCCCGGAGGCCGGAGCGGCCGCGCCGGCCGCGGCGGCTGCTGGTGCGCTGACTGCGGTGTCCTTCGGCCGTGCGGAACACGGTTGACCTCCACGGGTGCAGGGCGGGCGGCGGTCGCGGGACGGGACCGTCCGATCGAGATCGTAAGCCCCTGCGGTACGCGGCGGCGGGTGATTCGCGATGCGGCGGGTCCGCGGACCGGCCCCCGCCGGCCGCGTCAGCGCGAGGGCCGCTGGGGCTGCCCCGCGGGCGCCGGGGCGGGCTGGCCGGCCGGCTCCCCGAGGGCCTCGGCGTCCTCCAGGCCCTCCAGGCCCTCCAGGCCGGGGAAACGGTAGGGGTCGAGTGCCCAGCGGGGCGTGCGGGACGACAGTGCGTACGTCGGTGCGGTGTCCATCGAACCTCCCGAATGCGGTTACCGGCCGTGATGAGTCACTACTCTGCGCATCCGGTTGCGGCTGGCCGCGACTCCCACCCGAACGCCCCCTCATGACATTTCTTCACATCGCGTACACAGAGGACCTCAGGACAGGAGCGCGGAGACCGGCGACACCGGATCCCAGTGGGAGTCGCGGCCCGCCAGCCGGGCGACGGCCCGGTCCCAGGTGCCCGGGTCGGCGGCCAGGCGGCTCCCGACGAGGGCGCCGAGGCCGGTCAGGACGGCGCCGGCCTGCGGCGGGGCGTCCGCACGACGGGCGGCCGTGTTCAGGTAGGCGAGGATCCTCGCGGCCGGCGCCGCCGTGTGCAGCAGGTCGTCCCCGGTCAGGCCGCCCGAGGCCAGCAGCCCGTCGAGCTGGGTGGCGGGCGGGCAGTGGTGGAGGCCGGCCAGGCCGTACCGGGCACGGGCCCGAGTGGCGTCGGGCCCGTCGGGCAGACCGTCCGGGCCGGGCTCGGGCAGCAGCGCGGCGTACCGGATCCGCAGTCCGGCCGGGGCGCTCCGGAGGTTGACCAGGTGTCCCCAGTGGGGGATCGGCTCCTCCTCGTGCGCCTCGGCCAGCGCTTCCCAGTCGACCGCCCCGGGCATCGACAGGACGGTGGCCGTCGTCTTCCAGTGGCCGGTGCTCCGCCGCAGCCGGGTGAGGAGCTTGGCGTGGGCCAGTTCGCGGGCGAGGCGGGCCCGGATCACGGCGGCCGGGTCGGCCGATCCCAGGGCCCTGACGCAGAGCGTGGTGGCCGCCCGGCCGAGCCGGCCCCCGCCGGCGAGGGCGGTGAGACGGGCGGCTCCGCCGTGTTCGAGCAGGTTGAGGCAGCCCATCACCTGCTCGGTGAAGCCCAGTTCGGCGCCGTGCCGGGCGAAGACCTCTTCGATCAGGGCGGGTTCGCGCGAGCGCAGCCAGAGGGCTCCCCCCGGCAGCGGGGCGCAGGGGTCGGCCCGCAGCTCGGCCGACAACCGTGCGGCGGTGCGGCCGTCGGGGCGGGCGGCAATGCGGCCGGCCAGGTGGGAGGTGGTGCCGTTGCCCAACAGGGTGAGGTCCACGTCGGGATCGTCGAGGTCGACCAGCAGCTCCTTGGCGTCGTCGGCGAGCCACCGCGCCTGGGAAGCGAGGACGCGCAGGGCCTTGGGATCGCGTCCCGCGAGCAGCCGGCCGAGCAGGACGCGCGGGGTCCGGTCGTGGCGCAGCAGGTACGCCGCGAGCAGCCAGGGCCCGTCCGGCCCGAGGCGGGGCAGGACCGCGTCGACGACCTCGGCGTCGGCCAGGCACAGCAGGGTGCCCACGGGCCAGGCCCAGCGCCTGTTGCCGCTCCGCAGCAGCCGCAGCGCCTCGTCCGGAGTGCCCGGCGGGCTGCTCGACGCGCCCCGGAGGGGAAGGTCGCAGGGCAGGTGGCCGGCGGGCGGCGCGGCGGCGGAACGGGACCGTTCGAGCAGTTCCGCCCAGCTGGGGCCGCCCTCGTCGGTGTGCCGGTCCAGGCCCGCGGCGTGCGTGGCCGTGTGCGCCAGCCGGAGCCAGCGGTCGGGGTCGGTGCCCAGTTCGGTGCGCAGCAGACGGGCGAGGGCCGTCCGCCAGGCCGAGGCGAAGGCCAGGCGGCGCCAGTCGTGGGGCTGGAGCAGCATGTCGCGTGCCGGGAGCAGGCCGAGCAGCTCGTCGGCGGGGAGCAGGCCCTGGGTGTAGGCCTCTTCGGTGAGCCGGGCACTGCTGCCCCAGCTGCGGGGGCGCTCCGCGCGGATCTCCGCGGGTGCGGGAGCGGTGTGCCAGGCGCCGTGGGGCGGTTCGATCCCCGCGTCCGCGCAGGCCCGGGCGAGCCAGCCGGGGGTGGCGAGGCCGGGGGCGTCCTCCTGCCGGTGGTGCGCAAGGAAGGCCAGGGTGCCGGGGTCCGCGGGCAGCGGGGTCCCGGCGGGGGCGAGGGAGTACAGCAGGTCGAGGGCGGCGAGGGCGGCCCGCTCGTGGTGGGTGCGCGGGGCATGCGGGGGCTGGTCGGCCCGGTCGGCGGGTGCGTGCACCGCCGCCGGGGGCTGCGGCGGCTCCGGCTCCCGCTGCTCCTGGGCCTCGGCCGGTGCCGCCCGGCCGCCCAGGGCGATCACTTCGCCCTGGGCGCCCCGGTGTCCGGGCAGGCCGGACTCCCGTGCGGCCGACGCCTCGGGGCCGTCGCCGGCGCGCACCGCCCGGGAGACCGGACTGCTCTGCGAGTTGCTCATGGCGCCATGCTAGGGAGCGGGTCCGACGACCCCGCTCCCCCGGTCCGCGTCCGTCATGGTGCGGGGGTCAGCGGCGCTGGGGACAGCGCTTCCAGGAGAAGTGGTACCTGGTGTTGATGCTGCCGTCGGTGGAGTCCATCGCGATGAAGCTGGTGGCGGCCGGGTCGGAGGTGCCGGCCTGGGTGAGCAGTTCGGTGTTGATGTTCAGGTTTCGCTGCGCCCCGCAGGGGTGGAAGACGAGGGCCTCGACGGGGACGGCGTCGGTGACCTGCCAGTTGTTCTGGAACGGGCCGCGCAGGGTGTGGCCGCGGCTGACGGTCTGGGACATGCCCTGGAAGTAGTAGCTGGCCTTCTGGGTGGCGGTGGCACCCTGCTGGACGCTGGCGAAGCCGCGGTAGTCGGCCTGGGCGATGGCGTAGGTGTAGCCCTGCGGGACGTTGAGGGTCAGTCCCAGCTGGCAGTTCTTGCGGAAGCCGGTCGGACCGGAGCCTGGGCCCACCTGGGCCATGTAGTCGCTGTACGTCACGGTGAAGGCCGTGTTGTCCGGGGCCACGGCCACGGCGGCGGTGCCGGGGGGGCAGCCCGAGCCGTTGGCCTGGACCACGTTGATGGTGATCTGCTCCGGGGGTGCGAAGGACGGCCCGCCGGGGGCGGCTCCCGCCGGGGGAGTGAGAGCGGCGGCAAGCGCGAGGGCCGCGCCGGCGGTGAACACCGTTCTGAACATGGAGGGTCCTTCCGATCGCTGCGGTGCGTGATCGGCTCGAACCGTTCCACACTCCCCGGGCCCGTCGGCGCAGGCGCGGCAGGCTCCGTCCGCGGAGCGCCGGCGGGCTCACCCGCCCAGGGGAATCGTGCGACCGCCGGCCCGGTGCACGGGTACGCGCCACCGGTCCGGGAGTTTTGGCGCACAAGTGGCGGCCCGCGCGGCCCCGCCGGGGCAGACTGGGCGGGCCAGCGGCCCCCACCGGGAGGAACTGCCCGTGCCCGTCCCGATCATCATCGACTGCGACCCCGGACACGACGACGCCCTCGCGATCATGCTGGCGGCGGCCGATCCCGCGGTCGAGCTGCTCGCCATCACCACGGTCGCCGGGAACCAGACGGTGGAGAAGACCACCCTCAACGCCCGCCGGGTGTGCACCGTCGCCGGGATCACGGACGTGCCCATCGCCGCCGGGTGCGGACGTCCGCTGCTCCAGCCGCTGTCGGTCGCCGACGACGTGCACGGCGAATCCGGCCTGGACGGCCCGCGGTTCCCGGCTCCCTCGGTCGACGTGGTGCCGGAGCACGCGGTGGAGCTGATCCACCGGATCCTCATGGAGCACCCGGAGCCGGTGACGCTGGTGCCCACCGCCCCGCTCACCAACATCGCCCTTCTGCTGACCCGCTACCCCGAGTGCGCCGCCCGGATCCGCGAAATCGTGCTGATGGGGGGTTCCACGGAGCGGGGCAACCGGACTCCTGCGGCCGAGTTCAACGTGTACACCGATCCGGAGGCCGCCGACATCGTCCTGCGCAGCGGCGTGCCGGTGACCCTGTGCGGACTCAACGTCACCCACCAGGCCCTCGCCACCCCGGAGATCGTGGCGCGCATCGAGGGGCTGGGCACGGAACTCGGCACCGTCTGCGCCGGGTTGCTGACCTTCTTCGCCTCCACGTACGAGCGGCTGTGGGGCATGCCCCACCCGCCGCTGCACGACCCCGTCGCGGTGGCCCGGGTCATCGATCCCGCGATCGTGTACTGCGTGGACGCGCACGTCGCGGTGGAGCTGCGGGGCACCCACACGCGCGGCGCCACCGTCGTGGACCCGCACGGCTACCTGGGCCTGCCCGCCAACGCGCGCGTCGCGGTCTCCCTGGACCGCGAGGCGTTCTGGGACCGCATGATCGGCGCGGTCGCCGCCCTCGGCGACCGCACGGCGTGAAGCGGCCGCCGGCGCTGTCGGTGCTTGGTCAGGTTGGGGCTGGTGCGGGTATGCGGCGGTGACGGGTGGGCATGTGCCGGTCCAGGTGCCCCGCGGGCGACGACAGGACTTTGACGACGGCGCCTACCCCGCGACCGGGTACATGAGTCCGCGGCGCCCCTCGGGCGAGGTCAGCCACTCCAGCCTCTCGGCCGTGTCCGTGCCCGGCAGCGGGGTGTGCAGCACGATCGCCAGGTCGGGGCGCGCCGGGACGCGCAGCTGGGTCGACTCCACGTACAGGGTGCCGACGACGGGGTGCTCCATCTGCTTGCGGAGCTGTCCGCCGGGCCGGATCTCCTGCCGGTCCCACAACTCCGTGAAGCGGTGGCTGAGTTCCCGCGCCTGCTCCAGGACGGCCTGGAAGCCCTCGTCCTCGGGGTGCTCGGAGCAGGCCGCCCGGAACTGGGCCACGACCTCGACGGCGATCTCCTCCCAGTGCGGGGAGCGGGCCATGTAGACGGGGTCGGTGAAGAAGGCGACCAGGCAGTTCTGCACGATCTCCGGCCGCATCCCCAGGACCAGCGCGGCCGCGTCGTTGTACATCACGGTGTTCCAGTAGGTGTCCATGATGTGCGCGGGGAAGGGCATCCAGGCATCGATCAGCCGCTGCAGGCCCTGGCACATGTCCCGGTCGCCGGGGGCCACTTCGAGGGCGGGCGGGTTGAGCCCGGCGAGGACGTAGAGGTGCCGGCGTTCGGCGCTGGTCAGCCTGAGCACGCGGCTCACCGCGTCGAGGACCTGCCCGGACACCGTGATGTCGCGGCCCTGTTCCAGCCACTGGTACCAGGACGCCCCGACCCCGGCGAGGACGGCGACCTCCTCGCGGCGCAGCCCCGGGGTGCGGCGGCGGGCCCCGCCGTCCGGCAGGCCCGGCGGCCTGGGGCGCCGCAGGGCCTGAGCCGTACGAGCGGGGCCCGGTCCGGGGTGTCCGGCCCGGGCCCGCTCGGCTCTGCGCCCGCCCCGTCCGTGCGGGCGGACGGTCCGGCTAGACGGTCGTGGACAGGTACGTGCCCGCCAGGCCCGGCGCAGGGGCCGGTTCGGGCGGGCGCCGGCGCGTCCCGCGGGGCTGGAACGCGGGCCGGACCGGGGTGGGGTGGGTACTGCCCGCGACGATCAGGGCCAGTAAGACCGCGGCCGCCTCGCTCTGCAGGATCCGGGCGGCCTGCCGCAGCCGCGCCGGGTCGGCGACGGGAATCGACAGGGCCACGCACTCGGCGTTCGGACCCGAGGTGATCGGTACGGCCGCGCAGGCCGTGCCGACCGCGTACTCCTGGAAGTCGAGCAGGGGGGTGTTGGGCCGGCGCCTGTCGAGCTGGTGGAAGAGGACCGCCTGGCTGGTGACGGTGTGGGAGGTGAAACGGGACATCTCGTGCCGGGCGAGATGGTCCTTGCGGTCGTCGTAGTCGAGCTGGGTCAGCAGGGCCTTTCCGACGGCGGAGGCGTGCGCGGCGGCGCGGAAGTCGACCCACTCGTGGACGGCGGGTGCGCTCGGCCCGTCGGCGCACTGGGTGATGGAGACCTCACCGTCGGTGTAGCGGGCGACGTACACGGCCGCGCCGACCGCGTCCCGTACCCAGGCCAGGGTCTCGCGCAGCTGCCCCCGGCACTCTCCGCCGGCCGCGTCGGCCAGCAGCAGGGCGTGGCCCGCGACGTAGGCGTCCGGTCCGCTGGGGGTGGCGAGGTTGGCGCGGACGAGCTGCTCCGTGGCCCGTCCGAGGACCAGCCGTGGCAGTTTCGTCTCGCGGGCGATCTGGGTGAGGCTGACGCCGCCCGAGTAGCGGTTGACGACCTCCAGGACGCGCAGCGCCTGGTGGACGGAGGCCAGTGCGGCGGTCGCCGGGCGCACTTCGGGGGTCTTGCGGGCGGCGTGCGTCAGCCGGGGCTGCCTGAGGGTCTCCCGGGCCCAGGCGTTCGCCTCGTCCGTCAGGTGTACGGGGTTGAGGCGGGCGTGCCGTGCGACGGCGACGGCGACCGGTGGGCTCGGTGTGATGATGTCGCCCAGCTCGGGGTGCTCCTTGCGGGGGCGCGCCGCGACGGCCTGACGCAGCCGCGCCGGCAGCCGGTACGGGGGACGGCCGGCCCGGCCGGGGCCGGTGCTGAAGGGGGTGAGGTCCCGGGTGCTGATCGGCGGGGAGGTCCAGATGACCGAGGCGCCCAGGATCTCCTCCAGGTCCTCCGGGATCGGCGGCAGGAGCGGCAGGTGCTCCTCGGCCGGCAGGACGCGGGTCTGCTGCTTCCAGTGGCGGGCCGTACGCACCTCGGCGCGGGCCAGGTGGTGGAGGTAGAGGCACTGCGCGGCGGTGCGCGAGCCCGCGCCGGCGGCGTACTGGAACCAGAACTGGGCGGCCTCCTGCCGGTCCGTCAGGTGCAGCAGGCAGCCGAACAGCAGGGCCGAGTCCACTCCGTGGGGCCAGGACCGGGCGTGCAGGGCGAGCTCCGCGAAGTCCCGGCTCTCGGCCAGGGACCAGGTCAGGTCGTCCAGGCAGCGCGCGGCCCGCACATGGCAGGCGGCGTCGAGCACCAGGTCGTCCCAGGCGGCCGCCGCGGCCTCCTGCCCGCCGGCCGCGTCCGCCCCCGCGGGGGTGCCGAGCGCCGAGCGAGCGCGGTCCGCGGCGATGCGCCGGGCGACGCGGCGCCGGGCGGCCCCCTCGTCGTAGCCGGCGTACTCCTCGGCGAGCACCGCCGCGTCCTCCAGGGCCGCGTCCAGTTCACGCAGCGGCATGTCACGGTCAGCGGGCGTGTCGCTCACTGGTCCTTCTCCTCTCCGGGGATCCAGTCCACCCCGAGCTTGCGGGACAGGGTTCGGCGTGCGCCGCGGACGTGCGACCGGACGGTCGCGGGGGAGATCCCCATCATCCGGGCGACCGTGTCGGAGTCGTTGCCCAGCAGGAAGGCCAGCAGCACGACGTCGTACTGCCGCTCGGACAGTTCGGCGATCGCCGCGTACAGGCCGAGCTTCGACTCCAGCAGTTCGAGCCGCTCCCTGGAGGAGCGGCGCAGGGCCGAGAACCACGCCGTCTCCACCATGGCGACCTGGCGCCCGAGGGCCGCCAGGCGCCGCTCCACGTGTTCGCGCAGCACCGCCCACGCGAAGCCGTGCAGGCTCGCCTCCTTGAGCGCCTGGCGCCACACCTTCAGCAGGAAGGTGAACACGTCGTCGACGACTTCCTCGGCGTCCTTGGCGTTGCCCAGTTGCAGATGGGCGTAGCGCAGGTACACGCGGTGCTGCTGGGAGTGGAACGCGGTGAAGTCCACCGGGAGCACGCCCACCAGTTCGCTGGAGACCGTCTGGTCCCCCGATGGATCGAACTCGCCTTCACTCATGTGTTCCCCCACCGTTGCTCGTCGCCGCCCGTGCGGGCGGTGGGTGGTCGCGGATGCCTGCGCACCCTGGTCGCATCGGTCGTGAGGCCCGCTCTCGGGTGGGAGCGGACCGCGGTGGCGTCTATCGGTGCGAGGGCGGCGGTCCGTTCAGCGTTCACGTCGGCGTGGAACCTTCCCAGTACTGGTGAGTGGCGGCCGCCTGCCCCCGTGTCCGGCAGCCGTGGAGCGACAGGCTCCCCCCAACACCACCCCATCGGAAAACGGACCCGATCGTGCAGACCGACGTCGGAAATCTTCGGGAAGCGTCGCATCCGCCCCGGCGCGCGCCCCCCTTGCAACAGCGCACGCCCCGCCTCCGGGTGGGGGCGGGGCGTGCGGCGGCGGACGGGCGCGGGGCGGCTCAGTCCTGGGCGCGGCCGGTGACCGGTGCGTCGGTCCGGTCGCCGAGGAACTCGTACCAGCGGCGCTGCAGGCACAGGTAGCGGGTGTCGGCCTCGGCGAGGTCCAGGAAGGAGCCGACGGTCGACGCCAGCCGTTCGCCGAGGCCCCGGTCGGCGAGGGCGCCGTCCTCGGTGAACTCCTGGTGGGCCGCCGCGAGGCTGAACATGTCGGGGTAGACCCGCGCGCCGAGGTGTTCCAGCGGGACGCGCAGGGCCCACAGGCCGCGGTTGCCGCCCACCATGGACGGGGAGGCGGAGACCAGCAGGACCTGCTTGTCCTTGAAGGGCTGCGGCTGGACGCGCGAGACCCAGTCGATGGCGTTCTTGACCGGTCCGGGGACGGAGGCGTTGTACTCGGGCGAGGCGATGACGACGGCCTGCGCCGCCTCGATCCGCTCCCTCAGCGCCAGGGCGCCCGGGGGCATGCCGTCGTCGGCCTCGACGTCCCCGTCGTACAGCGGCATCGGGAAGTCCCCGAGCAGTGCGGGCTCGGCGGTGGCCCCCGAGCGCACCACCAGGCCGGCGACGAGCGCCGCCAGACGCGCGTTGACCGAGCCGGTGCGGGAGGACCCGGAAAGCACGAACACGTGCATCGAGGCACGGCCGCCGTGCTGCCCGTCGTGCGGACGGGCCGGATCCGTGGGGAAGCGGGCCTGGTCGTTCGAGGTCACGGCTGTCTCCTTGCCGGTGCGCGCCTCCGGCGCCGGAGGCGGAGGTTCCCAGCGGACTGTACGGGCGGGCGGACCGGACCGGCCGGGACCGCGCGCGCGTCCGTGCGCACGTCACCCGGCTGCCACGGGCGCGCCGCCCGGCGGTGCGCGGTCGCCCGCGGCGGTGGCGGCGCCGGGACCGGCGCGGTGCCTGGCAGGCGGGAAGGGGGAGGCCACCGCCCGCTCCCGGGGCAGGGGGCCCGGCGGGAGCGGGCGGTTCAGCCGGCTACCACCAGATGACGACGTAGCCGGCGCCGCCCGGCTCTCCGGCCGTGCCCAGGGCGACGGGCGTGCCTCCCTCGCCGCCGTCACCGCCGTCCGCGGTGCCCGCCGGACGGCCGGCGATGCCGTCGGGGGCGGTGCCTCCTCGGGCCGCGATGCCGTTGCCGCCGGGCAGGTTCACCCCGCCCGTGGAGCACGAGCCGTTGCCGCCGGTCCCCGGGGTGCCCTGGGCGCCGTCTGCGTCCGCCGTGGCGTTGCCGCCGGCTCCGCCGCCGCGCGGGCGGTCCGGCGGGGCCGGGGGTGTGGGCCGGGCAGGTGAGGATTTCGCCGGGCCGGAGCAACTGCCCCGCGGGGGTACGGCCGGCTCCCGGAGGGCCGCGGGGCGTCCGCTCCCCCGGCCCCGCTGCGGGGCCCGGGAGCGCATGCGGCAGGATGACAGTCCGTTCGGAATATGTACGTCCGCTCGAACGAGCGCCCGCACAACGCGACCTGACAGGTGACATGGTGACGACACGACACATACGGCGGCCGGCCCTCGCGCGAGCGGAGGCCGTGCGTTGACCCGGGACCTCGTGCTGCACGACTGGGTGGTGGCCGCGATCGCGCTCGCCTCGGGCGGAGCGGCCGGACTGCTCCTGCGCGCCCTGCTGAAGTGGCTCGCCAAGCACGCGGAGCGGACCAAGTGGACCGGCGACGACATCATCGTCGACGCCCTGCGGACCCTCGCCCCGTGGGCGGCCGTCATCGCGGGCGCGGCGGTGGCGGCGACGGCGCTGCCCCTCACGGCGCGGGTCGGGAACATCGTCAACCAGTCGCTGACGGCCCTGCTCATCATCTTCGCCACGTTCACGGCGGCCCGGGTCATCGCGGGGCTGGTCCAGTCCGTGGCCCAGTCCCGGACCGGTGTGGCCGCGTCCGCGACCATCTTCGTGAACATCACGCGGATCGTGGTCCTCACGATGGGCGTGCTGGTCGCGCTGGAGACCGTCGGGGTGTCCATCGCCCCTCTGGTCACGGCCCTGGGCGTCGGCGGTCTGGCGGTCGCGCTGGCGCTCCAGGACACGCTGGCCAACCTCTTCGCGGGGGTGCACATCCTCGCCTCGAAGACGGTGCAGCCGGGCGACTACATCCGGCTCAGCAGCGGGGAGGAGGGCTACGTCGTCGACATCAACTGGCGCAACAGCGTGGTGCGCAACCTGTCGAACAACCTGGTCATCATCCCCAACGGGCGGCTGGCCCGGACGAACATGACCAACTTCACCCAGCCCGAGCAGAAGCTCTCGCTCCTGGTCCAGGCGGGGGTCGGGTACGAGAGCGACCTCGAGCACGTGGAGCGGGTGACGCTGGAGGTGGTGGACACCGTGATGGCCGACATCACGGGCGGCGTCCCCGACCACGAGGGCAAGGTCCGCTTCCACACCTTCGGGGACTCCCGGATCAACTTCACCGTGATCCTGGGCGTGGGCGAGTTCAGCGACCAGTACCGGATCAAGCACGAGTTCATCAAGCGCCTGCACCAGCGCTTCCGTGAGGAGGGCATCTCCATCCCCGCTCCCACGCGCACGGTCTCCTTCCGCCCGGAGGAGGACCCGCGCACGGTCCTCTCCGTGCCGGTCCCGCACCAGCGCGACGCCTCGTCGTCGGCACTCCTGACCGACCGGTAGCCGCCGGCCGCGGTGCCGATGGTCACGAGGGGGTGAAGGCCCCGGGACGACCGTACGTCCGTTCCTGTGCTGTTGCTCCTTTGACCGGTTCCGGCCAGTACTGCCGCAAGGACGGCGTGGGCCGCATCACCCACGCCGCGAACGGCCGCCTGATCTCCTGCCGCCAGGACGGCGGACAGCCGCGCTGGGGCTACTGAGCCCCGCACGCCCGGGGCGGGCCGCCGGAACCGGGTGCCGGTTCGCCCGGGCGGCGTAATCTGGGGGAAAGGTGGCATACGGCGCGCTCCCGGCGCGCCGTACCGCGCCTCTCACCCTCTCGCACCCGGGCCAGGGAGGCGGCGCGTGACCGATCCGTTCGGCTTCCTCAGGATCCCCCGCAGGGCCGTGCCGCCGCGGCCCGTCGAGGAGCGGCTCGGGGACTGGAGCGAGGTGTACGCGGGGCAGGCGCTGCTCCCGCTCGTCCGCGAGCAGGCCGACCGGTGCATGGACTGCGGTGTCCCGTTCTGCCACACCGGCTGTCCGCTGGGGAACCTGATACCCGAGTGGAACGCCTACACCGCCCGCTCCGACTGGCGCGGCGCGTACGAGCGGCTGCACGCGACGAACAACTTCCCCGAGTTCACCGGCCGGCTCTGCCCGGCGCCCTGCGAGGACGCCTGCGTCCTGGCGATCAACTCCGAGCCGGTGACCATCAAGAACGTCGAGCAGACCATCGCGGACGAGGGGCGGCGGCGCGGCTGGATGGCCCCGCGGCCGCCGGAGCGGCGCGGCGGGAGGTCCGTGGGCGTGATCGGCTCCGGCCCCGCCGGGCTGGCCGCGGCCCAGCAGCTGACCCGGGCGGGGCACCGGGTCGTCGTCCACGAGCGGGCCGACCGGATCGGGGGCCTGCTCCGCTACGGCATTCCCGGGTTCAAGATGGAGAAGTCGCACCTCGACCGCCGGATCGAGCAGATGCGGGGCGAGGGGACCTCGTTCGTCACGGGCTCGGACGTCGGCGGCGCGGAGCCGGCCGACAGGCTGCGCGACCGCTATGACGCCCTGGTCGTGGCGGTCGGCGCCGGGGAGCGCCGGGAGCTGCCGGTCCCGGGGCGCTCGCTGGGCGGGATCCACCAGGCCATGGACTATCTGACCTGCGCCAACCGGGCGTGCGAGGGTGAGTTCCCGGTGTCGCCGGTGACGGCCGCCGGCCTCCACGTGGTGGTCGTCGGCGGCGGCGACACGGGCTCGGACTGCCTGGGTACAGCCCTGCGGCAGGGCGCGCTGTCCGTGGTCCAGCTGGACATCAACCCGGAACCCGGGCCCGACCGCGCCGAGGACGAGCCCTGGCCGGTGCACCCGAAGGTGTACCGGATCTCCCACGCGCACGAGGAGGCCCGCGGCCGCGCGGGCCGCGACCCCCGGCTGTTCTCCAGCGCCACGCTGTCCTTCGAGGGCGACGCCCACGGCCGGGTGCGGGCGCTGCGGCTGACCGCCGTGGAGCCCGGGGAGCGGCGGCCCCTGGCGGGCGGCGAACAGGTGATCGAGGCCGGGCTGGTCCTGCTCGCCCTGGGCTTCTCGGGCCCCGAACGGGCCGGCGGCCTGCGCGAGCAGCTGGGGCTGGAGTACGACGGGCGCGGCAACTTCGCGCGGGACGCGCACTTCGCCGCCCTCGGACGGGCACCCGGTGTGTTCGTCGCCGGGGACGCGGGGCGGGGGCAGTCGCTCGTGGTGTGGGCGATCGCGGAGGGCCGCTCGGCGGCCTCGGCGGTGGACCGGTACCTGACCGGCTCCACCGCCCTGCCGGCCCCGGTGGCGGCGCACGACCGGCCCATGACGGCCCTGGGGCGCCTGCGGTACGGACCCGACCGGGACGACCCGCCGGAGGCGTAGGGGGCCGGGGCCCCGCACCGGCCCCGCCCGGGCATCGACGGCTCAGCCGCCGGTCGGGAAGACCGTCGGAGGGGTCAGGGAGGGGTGCGGCTTGGAGCGGGCGCCGTCGCAGAGCAGGGTGATCACGATCTGCGCGGTGGGCGCACCCGCCGCGGCGGAGCCGGTGAGCCGGGTGGTCGCCGTCCAGTCGGCCTTGCGGAGGCTGAGCATGCCGTCCGCGTGCTGTTGCGCGTCCTGCCAGCCGTGTCCGCCGCGGGCCCGTGCGAAGCCGGCCCGCAGCGCCGCGTCGGCGCCCGCCGCGGGGTACTCGGCCGCCAGCACCTCGTGGCACTCGATCGGGCTCATGTCCCGGGGTGCCCGGCGCACCGCGACACCCTCCTCGGCCATGGCCGCCGTCAGATCGGCCACCGCCTGCTCCGCGCCCAGCGGCGGACCCGAGTACCGCTCGGGCAGGGGGCCCAGGTCCTGGAAGGGAGCCCCGCAGGCCGTCGCCGTCGCCATGGCCAGTACCACCAGGGCCCAGCGCCCCGCCCCCACCCGCATGTTCCCGCCCGCCTCTCGCATCCCGCGTTCACGCACCGGCAGTCTCGCACCCCGGTCGGAGCCGTCCCGCGAGGGGGGGCCGGCTCCGGCGCGGCCGGGCCCGCGCGCCGAGGCCGACGGGGAGAGGAGGGAGGACGGCGAGGAGCTCGCCGACGGCGCCGGTCCACAGGGCCGGCCGGCGCCGAGCCACTGTCCCAGCGCCCCGCCGACGAGGGCCCCCAACAGCATGGAGACCCGCACCACGAACGGGGAGAGCCCGAGATCGCCCGAGAGCAGCACCAGCAGCATGGATGCGCCGATCGTGCCGCACAGACGGAGGCCGCGGACGCGGCGGTGAGGGCGTGCAGCCGACGGTCGCCGGGGACGAGGCGCAGCCCTTCGGCGATCTCGGCCCGCAGGCCTGGCCCTGACGGGCTCCCCGGCCGCGCCCGGGCAACTGGCGGCCCGGCGCGGACTCGGCCCCGGCGCGGTCTCCCAGCACCTGGCGATCCTGCGCGACGCGGGCCCGTCACGAGCCACCGGTACCGCCGTGCGGCGCCCGCGGCGTGTACAACCGGTGCATGACAGCGGTGAGGGAGCAGAGGGCCGTGGACGTCGGCCCGTCGGGCATCGAGGTCGCCTACGAGCGCTTCGGCGACCCGCAGGCGCCCCCCGTGCTGCTGGTGATGGGCCTCGCCCTCCAGATGCACGGCTGGCCCGACGGGTTCTGCGCCGAGCTGACGGGGCGTGGACTACAGGTGATCCGGTTCGACAACCGGGACTGCGGCCTGTCCTCGCACTTCCACGACGCGCCGCTCCCCGACCTGCCGGCGTGCCGGCGCGGCGACCTGTCGTCGGCCTCGTACGACCTGTCCGACATGGCGGCCGACACGGTGGGCCTGCTGGACGCGCTGGGCCTGGAGGGCGCCCACGTCGTCGGCCTGTCGCTGGGCGGGGCCGTCGGGCAGACGATGGCGATCGAACACCCCGGCCGGGTCCGGTCGCTGACCTCCCTGATGTCCACGACCGGCGCCCGTGGTGTCGGGGAGCCGGACCCCGCGGTGCTGGGGGTGCTGGCGGGGCCGCCGCCGGCGAACCGCGAGGAGGCCATCGAGCGGACGGTCCGGGCGGGACGGGTCATGGGCTCGCCCGCGTTCGCCTGCGACGAGGCCGCGCTGCGCGAGCGCGCCGCCCGCGCCTTCGACCGCGACTACGACCCCCTGGGCGTCGGCCGCCAGGCCGTCGCCTCGCTCGCGTCGGGCGACCGGACGGCCCGGCTGGGCACGGTGCGGGTGCCCGCGCTGGTGATCCACGGCGCCGCGGACCCGGTGTGCGACGTCAGCGGCGGGCGGGCCACGGCCGCGGCCGTCCCGGGCGCCGAACTCGCCGTCTTCGAGGGCATGGGGCACGACCTTCCCCGGGAGCTGTGGCCGCGGATCGCCTCGCTGATCGCCGCCCTGGTGGCGCGCGCCGAGCGGGCCCCGGTCAGCGGCTGACCGCCGTCCGCCCGGGGTGGGCGCCGGCGTGGTCGGTGTGGACCGTCGCGGCGGCCATCCGGGGGATCGCGCGGATCAGGGCCCCCTCCGCCGTCACCGCCAGTCCGTGCGCCTGGACGACCGTCAGGTGCGAGCCGACCACGATGTCGGCCTCGGCGCGCAGGGCGTGGCCGATCCAGCGCATGCGCAGCTGACCGACGTCCAGGACCCCCTCCACCCCGCGCAGCGCGCGCTCGGCGGTGTCGACGAGGGCGGGGTCCACGGAGTCCATCAGGCGGCGGCAGACCTCGCGGGCGGCGCTCCCGAGGACCACCAGGACGGGGAGGGTGATCAGCAGGCCGACGACGGGGTCGGCGGCGGGCCGGCCGAGCGCGGAGCCGGCCGCGCCCAACAGGACGGCCAGGGAGGTGAACCCGTCGGTGCGGGCGTGCAGGCCGTCGGCGACCAGGGCGGCGGAGCCGATCCTGCGGCCGGTGCGGATGCGGTGGCGGGCCACCCACTCGTTGCCGGCGAACCCGGTCACCGCCGCCGCGGCGACGGCCCACAGGTGGGTGACCTCCCGGGGCTCCATGAACCGCTCGACCGCCGCCAGGGCGGCGAACGCCGCGGACGCGGCGATGACCGCCACGACGCACACGCCCGCGAGGTCCTCGGCGCGCCCGTAGCCGTAGGTGTAGCGGCGGTTCGCGGCCCGCCGGCCGAGGAGGAAGGCGATGCCCAGCGGTACGGCGGTCAGGGCGTCGGCGGCGTTGTGGACGGTGTCGCCGAGCAGGGCCACGGAACCGGAAAGGGCGGCGATCAGGGCCTGGACGGCCGCGGTCGTGCCCAGGACGGCGAGGGAGGTCCACAGGGTGCGCATGCCGTCGCGGGAGGCCTCCATCGCCGCGTCGACCTTGTCGGCGGCCTCGTGGCGGTGCGGGGTGAGGAGGTGCCCGAGCCGGTGGCACAGCCGGGCCGCCGGACCGCGGCCGGGCAGGCCGCCGTGGCCGTGGTCGTGACCGTTGCCGTGGTGGCCGAGACCGTTGCCGTGGTGGCCGGGCGGGTGGCCTTCGTGCGGATGGCCGTGCGCGTCGGTGCCGTGCGGGTGGCGGTCGTGGGGGCGGTCGTGCCCGCTGGTGCCGTCGTGCGGGTGGTGGTCGTCGTGGGGGTGGGTGCCGTCGGTGCTCCGGTTGCCCTCCATGGGTCCACCGTGGCACAGGGAACCCCTTGCGGCTACGGCCGTCGTACGTGCCGTGACCAGGTGCGAAGGGCTCGCAGGTGCGTGCGGGGAGCCGCCGGTACCGCTCCCCGTCCGGGTCTGCCCCGCACTCGACTCGGCGGCGGACGACCGCGCCGGAGACGCCCGGCCGAAGGCCCCGCGCCCTGGGACGACAGGAGCGCGCCCGTGACCGGCCCCGGCGTTCCCCTCCCCGTGTCCCCCGGCCACCCGCCGGCCTCTTCGACCGGCCCGCCACCGTGGCCGGGCACCTGCCGGACGAACCCGCGCCGGCCGGCCGGTGGCGTACGGAGGGCGGGAACTTCTTCGAGGCCGGGCCGCCCGGCGGGGACTTCTGCCTGCTCAAGCACATCCTGCACGACTGGGACGACGAGGCCGCGCTGCGCGTCCTCGGCTCGGTCCGGCGCGCGGCGGCCCCGGGGGCCCGACTGCTGGTCGTGGACGCCGTGCTGCCCGGGGGCGGCGCTCCGCACCCGGCCGGGCCGGAGCATCCCCTGGCAGGCACGGCGGGCGGATCGCAGGCGGCGACCACGAGGGCCGTTCCGAGCAGCCGGTCGGCTGGGCCGGCCGTGGAGCCGGACATCGTGATGCCGACGGTCGTCGAGGGGCGCGAGCCGACCGCCGCGGAGTTCGAGAAGCTGCCGGCGCGCGCGGGGTTCCCGCTGCACCGCATCCTGCCGACGCCCGCGCTGCCGTCGGTCGTCGAGGCGGTCGCGGTGTGACCGGCCCACTCAGGGCCTGGGTCAGAGGAGGGCGGTGGCGAGGACGGCGAGCAGCGCGGCCGCCGGGCTGAGCACGAACACGGCGACCAGCCCTGCCAGCGCCGCGAGCAGGTGGGGCTCCGCGTTCGCGGCCCTCCTCCGGCGGGCGCAGGCGAGCAGCCAGGAGGCGAGGGCGAGGAAGGGGACGAGGAGGAAGCCGGTGACGGCGGTGACGTGCCCGACCGCGGATCCGGACAGTTCGTACGCCGTGCCCCGGGCGATCTGTACCGGCACGGCGCTGCCCGGGCCGTACTGCGCGGCGGCGCCGTCCAGGATGACCTCGCGCCGCGGCTCACCGGTGCGGCGCGGGGTGTAGAGACCCTGGCACTCGGTCCCGCCCGGGTAGCCCTCCGCGTCGGAGGCGCCGTGGCACTCGGCCACCGCCAGGATGCCGTCCGCGGGCCGCAGGCCCAGGACGGCCACCAGCCGGGGTCCGGGCAGGAGCCAGACCAGCCATCCGGCAAGGGCCAGGAGCGCGGCGGATCCGAGGAGGGCCAGGGCCCGGACCGAGTTCCTTGCGCCACCTTCCACGACTCCCCCTCCCGGGGGTGAGCCATACCCCCGCGGCGGTCCCTCTCACGTCGGCCTTCCGGCGGGCCGGGCGGAGGCATCCGGACCGCCCGATATCCACCATATGCCGTAGCGGGGAATGAACTGCCCCGTCCGGCTCCTAGGATGGGGCCGCCGCGGCCTCGGAGCGGGGCTGCAGGGGCCCATATGCAGGGAGTTGAGCATGAAGCGGTTGCGTGTGCTGGTCGCCGCCGGGGTGCTGGCGCTGGGGCCCGCGGGGGCGGGCACCGCCCAGGCGAGCCCGGCGCCGTCCGCGGCGGCGGCCGCCTGCCCGGACGGGGAGGTCTTCGCCACCGACAACACCGCCGTCATCACGGATCCGGCCGACCCCCGGCTGAAGACGCGGCTGACCCGCTTCGACCGCGAGGTGCGCGGGATCGTCCACGCCGACGGAGCCCTGACGGCGCGTTCGACCCTGCTGGACGGGGTGTTCTGGTCCGAGGAGCAGAAGCAGACCACCTACGAGCGGTCGCGCGAGTTCGACGTGAACCGGGTGGACCGGGAGGGGCTGCGCCACATCGCCGGCGTCATCGCCAAGCAGTACCGCCAGGAGTCGGTCCTGACCTTCCGCTGCCTGCCGCGCACCTCACCGGAGACCGACGCGGTCGAGGTCCGGGCCGCCGGCGTCAGCCCCACCCGCCTGCGTGAGGCGCTGGCCGCCGACCCCGAGGCCCGCGAGCGGCTCGGCGGCGGCTCCGTCACCCTCGGGGGCCGGCTGATCCTGATCGCACCGGTCACCGACCTGCCGCTCGCCCAGCGGTTCGCCGCCGGGCTCGGGGTGGACTGGGACAAGGCCGAAGTCCGCTACGGCGACGAGGAGTTCGTCTCCTAGTCCGGTACACCGCAGGAGGGCGGGGTGGTGCCGGCACCACCCCGGATACGGGCGTTGGGAGGATCGTCCCGGAGGCCGCGTTCGCGGAGGATCGGGGTGTACCGCACCGCTCCGACCGGGGGGAACCACCCACATGCACCTCTTCAAGAAGCACGCGCGCTGGGCCACGGCCGCCGCGTGCGGGCTGCTCGCCCTCGCCGCCCTGCCCGCCGCCCCGGCGAGCGCCGCCACCGCGATGGAGGCCGCGCCCGCGGCGGCCCGGTACGCGCAGCAGCGACTCGCCTGGCAGCCCTGCCAGTCCGGCTCCCTGGAATGCGCCACCATGACGGTGCCGCGCGACTGGTACCACCCCGGCACGGGCGCGGACCTGACCGTCGCGGTGTCCCGGCACCGGGCCTCGGATCCGGCCGCGCGCCGGGGCGTGCTGATGATGGCGGCCGGCGGGCCGGGCGCCTCGGGCCTGGGCCGGCCGGCGGGGCTGGCGGCGTACTCGCCCAAGCTGGCGGCGGCGTACGACATCGTCGGCTTCGACCAGCGCGGGGTGGGCGCCAGCACGCAGGTGGTCTGCTCCGACCAGGACACCGTGGACGCCCTGTTCACCAGCGGCGACCTGCGCGACCGGTCGCCGCAGGCCGTGGAGACCACCGTGGACCGCGCGCGGGGCTTCGTACGGGACTGCGAGCGGCAGTCGGGCGGGCTGCTCCCGTACATCACCACCGACCAGGCCGTCCACGACATGGACCTGTTCCGTTCGCTGCTCGGCGAGTCGAAGGTGTCCTACTACGGCCCGTCCTACGCCACCTTCCTCGGCGCCTACTACGCCACCGAGTTCCCGCGCCGCGTCGACCGGGTGGTGCTCGACAGCAACATCGGCTTCACCGGCAGCTGGCAGGAGTTCCTGACCGGCCAGCCGATGAGCTTCCAGCGCCGGTTCGAGCAGGACTTCCTGCCCTGGCTCGCCGCGAACGACGCGACCTACCACCAGGGCCGGACCCCGCAGGAGGCGAAGGCGGCGTACGAGCGGCTGCGCGGCGCGCTGGGAGAGCACCCGCTGGACCTGGAGGGGACCCTGGTCACCCCCAACCACCTGGACGCCGCCGCGACGTCCGTCATCTACAGCGGCGACCGCTTCCCCGACCTGGCGATGGTGCTCGGCGTCCTGCAGCACCCGGACGCGGCCCCGCCGGCCGCCCGCAAGGCCCTCGCCGAGAAGCTCAGGCACCCGCTGGGGGCGCAGTTCGCGGCGGACTTCTTCTCCGTGATCTGCCAGGACACCCCCTGGAACCACGACAGCGCCTACTGGGTGCGCCGGAGCGGGGCCGACAGCCGCGCCTACCCCATGGCCGGGGCCCGGGAGCTGACCTTCGCGTCGGTCTGCGCTGCGTGGCCGCGCTCCCGGGCGCCCCGGGTGCAGGTCACCGGGCGGGGGCTGCCGCCGATGCTGATGCTCAACTCGCTGCACGACCCGGCCACCTACTACGAGGGCGCGCTGCGGGCCCACCGCGGGACGGCCGGCTCCCGGCTGATCACGGTCGGCGGCGGCGACCACGGCGTCTACCAGTCGCACAACCCCTGTGTGGACGCGTACGTCGAGGGCTTCCTCGTCGACGGCCGGATGCCGGCCGAGGACGCCTCGTGCGAGGGCAGGCCGCTGCCCGGCCCGGGCGCCGGCCGGTAGGCCCCGGGCTGCCGTCAGGCCGAGGAGCCGCTGTCGACCACGAGGTCGGTGCCCACGACGGCACCGGCCTGCGGCGAGGCGAGGTAGAGCACGGCCGCAGCGACCTCCTCGGCCTCCGCGAGCCGGCCGAGGGGGTTCTCGTGCTTCATCCGCTCGACCCGGTCGGCCTCGGTCTCACCCGGCCGCAGCGACATGGGCGCGGCGGTGGCGCCGGGGCTGACGGCGTTGATGCGGACGCCCTCGCGGATGTGGTCGAGGGCGGCGGCGCGGGTGAGGGCGGCGACGGCCGCCTTCGAGGTGACGTAGGCGGCGGCGTTCGGGATGCGCGTGTGGGCGCCCAGGTTGGAGGCGACGTTGACGATGACGCCGCCGCCGTTCTCGCGCATGTGGGCGATCTCGTGCTTCATCGCCATCCAGACGCCGGTGATGTTGGTGCGCAGCACCTCGTCCCAGTCCTCCTCCGCGATGTCGGCGGCGGGGACGGTGCCCCGCAGGATCCCGGCGTTGTTGACGGCGACGTCGAGCCCGCCGAAGCGGTCCACGGTCGCGCGCACCAGGCCGGCGAGCCGGCCGGAGTCGGTCACGTCGGCGGGGAGGGCGGCGGCCGTGCCACCCGCGGCCGCGATGAGGGCGACGGTCTCCTCCAGCGGGGCCGCGGTCCGTCCCGCGGCGACCACGCGGGCGCCCTCGGCGGCGAAGGCGAGGGCGATCGCGCGACCGATGCCGGAGCCCGCGCCGGTCACCAGGGCGGTCTTGCCGGTGAAGCGGTTCATCTTCGGTGACTCCCTTGAGGGGCAGCGAGGCCCATATTGGAACGAACGGTTCAGTATGAGGGCGCACGGAAGCACCCTCGGGCGGCGCTCCCGCGCGGGGTGCGGTCAGTCCAGCAGGGTCAGGGCCTGTTCGGCCGCGTCCCGCACCCGGGCCGGGTCGTCGCAGGCCTTGCCCACGACGCGGACCCCCTGGAGCAGGACCAGCAGCATGCGGGCGAGCGCCTGCGGGTCGCGGCCCTCGGGCAGCTCGCCCTGGGCCCGGGCCCGCAGGAGCGCGGAGTGCAGCAGCGTCTCGAAGCGGTTCCAGTCGGCCTCGACCCGGCGGGCGGCGCCGCTGTCGTGCGCGGCCAGTTCGGCGGCGGTGTTGGTGACGAAGCAGCCGACCTGCCGGCGCCCCGGGGCGGCGGCCTCCGCGGCGAAGCGGCGGACCACCTCCCGCACGGCGGGCAGCGCCGGGCCCGGCCGGGACAGCTCCGACAGGAGCAGCGGGTTCTGCGTCTGCGCGTAGCGGTCCATCGCCTTCAGGTAGAGCTCGTGCTTGCTGCCGAAGGTCGCGTAGATGCTGGCGCGCCCGACGCCGAGGTGCTCGACGAGGTCCGCGACCGACGTCGCCTCGTAGCCGCGGCGCCAGAACAGCTCGAGGGCCGACTGGAGCGCGGCGTCCGGATCGAATTCCTTGGTCCTGGCCACGTCGAAGATCGTAAAACGATCTGGAACGATCGGTCAAGAAATATGCGGTGCGCCGGGACCACCCGTTCGGCGCGCCGCGCAGGCCCATCCGTGCTGTGCTCGTGGGGAGGGGTGCACACACGGCCTCGGACACACTCGGAGAGCCAAGGAGGAACCATGACCAGGAACCTGCGGGCCCGGGACATCATGACCAAGGGTGTGCAGTGCGTCCGGGAGGAGCAGAGCCTGCTGGACGCGGCGCGCATGATGCGCGACCTGAACGTCGGCTGCCTGCCCATCTGCGGAGACGACGAGCGCCTCCAGGGGCTGATCACCGACCGCGACATCGTGATCAAGTGCTGCGCCGAGGGCAGGGACCCCGCCTCGATGAAGGCGGGGGAGCTCGCCGGGACGCTGCACTGGGTGGACGCCGACAGCAGCGCGCAGGAGGCGGTGGACACCATGGAGGTCCACCAGATCAAGCGGCTGCCCGTCATCGACGTCGCCGGTGGCCACCGGCTCATCGGGATGATCACCGAGGCCAACCTGGCGAAGAACCTCTCGGACGCGGAGATCGCCGAGTTCGCGGTCCGCGTCTACGCCGCGAACTGACCGCGGACCGACCGCGGACCGCACGCCGGCCGACCGGCGGCCGTCTTGTCCGTCGGCCGCCCGTAACCCCCTGCCGTCGCCCTCGTTGGAGTAACCGGTCAGCGAAGTGGCGATGCGCCGGCCGGGCTCCAGGAGCCCGGCCGGCGCATCGTGTGTCGACGACGAGGGAGAAGCACCGCGTGCGTAGCCGCCGATCACGGCGCACCCCCGCCACCGTCACCGTGACCGCCGCCGTGATCTGCGCGCTCACCGCCCCCGCCGCGGCCGGTGACCGGCCCGCCGGCCCTCCCCCGGCCACCGCCCGGGCCTTCACCCTCACCGCCGACGGCGCCGCGCCCGCCCTCACCGCCACGCGCACGGCGGACTTCAGCATGCTGGCCGTCACCGCCCCCGCCGGCCGGCCCCCGGCCCCGGGCGGGTACCGGATCCGCACCAGGGCCCGCCCCTCGGGCGCCTGGTCCGCCTGGACGGTGCTGGAGCCCGGGGAGCCCTGGTGGGCCGGGCCCTCCACCGGGGTCGAGGTACGGACCGCCGGCACGGACGCGCCCCTGGCTGCCGGACTGCGCCTGGACCTGGTCGACCCCGGCCCGGATCCGGCCGCCCGGCCCGGGAGCGGTCCGGCGGCCGGGGCCCTCCCGGCGGCGTACGCGGGGACGGGCGCGGCCCCGCGCCGCCCCCGGGTCGTGCCGCGCGCCGACTGGGGCGCGACGCAGGACGACGGCGCCCCCGTCGTGTACGGCAGGGAGGTCGAGGCCGTGTTCGTCCACCACACCGCCCAGACCAACGCCTACGACTGCGCCGACTCCCCCGCGATCGTGCGCGGGCTCCAGACGCTGCACCGGCGCGCCAACGGCTGGAAGGACCTGGGATACAACTACGTGGTCGACAAGTGCGGCACCGTCTTCGAAGGCCGGGCGGGCGGCTCCGACCGGCCCGTCACCGGCGCGCACACCCTCGGCTTCAACACCGACACCCTGGGCGTCGCCGTGATCGGGCGGTACACGGACGAGGAGGCCCCGCCCGCCGCCGTGGAGGCCGTCGCCCGGCTCGCGGCCTGGGCCCTGCGCCGGTACGGGCACGACCCGGCCGGCACCGTGACGCTGACCTCCGCCATCGACAACGGCCGCTTCCGGAGGGGCGGGCGGGTGACCGTGGAGCGCGTCTCCGGGCACCGCGACGTGTTCGCCACCGAGTGCCCCGGGGCGGCCCTCCACCACCAGCTCCCGTCCGTGCGCGCACGGGCCGCGGACCCGCTCGGCGGCTTGCTGCCCGACCTCGGGGGCCTGCCCGTATAGGGCGTCGACAGGCCGTCAGGGCGTTTGCACGGGGTGCCCGTTCGCGTCGGTGCGGTCCGCCTGGCTGGAGAACTTGTTCAGGAAGACGTCGTACCAGCCGTCCGGGCGCTTGGTGAGGGTGGCGCCGTCCTGCCAGGTGCCGTTGCCGGGCCACCACTGGCTGCCGTACGGGTCGCCCTGGTTCTGGTGGACGTCGTGCATCCCGAGCCCGTGGTCGAAGGGCTCGCCGAAGACCAGGACCTCCCGGCCCGGCACCAGGATGGGCTCAAGGGCCCGGGCCGCGTCGAGGTTGGAGCCCGAGACCCACGGGTGGGGCGGGTGCAGCCGGTCCAGGAGGGCCTGGAGCCGGGCGGGCGGCCGGCGGAAGAAGAGACAGCCCGGACGGTCCACGAGGGCCGGGTGGCGCAGGTGGTCGAGGGCGCCGGAGCCGGAGGACGGAGAGAGCTCGTGGTAGCCGGGGCCCATGGCCGGCACCGGGTCGAGGATCGAGGCGGCCAGGACGAGCACCTTCCACTGGACGGCGGTGGCGGACTGCTTGCTGTCCACGTCGACGGCGCACCGGTAGCGGCCGGCCGGGGCGTCCACCTCCAGGTTGACGTGGAACCAGCGCCCCATGGTGTCGGGCTGGTCGCGGAAGTGGCGGTGCAGCGTCCCGGAGAGTACGCCGTAGGAGTCGAGCGGCATGCGGCCAGTCAACCACCGGCCCCCCGCGGAGGCGGGTGACTCGCCGCCGGCCTGCCCCGGGCCGGTCAGTTCGGGCAGTCGGTGTCCCGGGCGGGGCGGGCGCCGGTGGCCAGGAAGCGGGTGACGGCGCGGTCGCCGCAGGCGTTGCCGTTGCCGAGGTACATCCCGTGGCCGCCCTGGTCGACCCTGACCATCACCGCCCGGGCGCCCAGGGCCGCGCGCATCCGCAGGCTCCCCGCGTACGGGGTCGCAGGGTCCTTGCGGCTCTGGACCATGAGGATGTTCGACGGGCCGTGGTCGGTGATCCGGGTCGGCGGGGTGGTGGGCGGGGTCTTCCAGAAGGAGCAGGGGGTGACGTTGACGGGCATGCCCGCCGTGAGGGGGCGGCGGGCGCGGTCCTCGTCGACCGCGCGCTGCAGGTCGGCGGCGGGCGGGTTCGGCCAGGCCACGTCGTTGCAGAGGACCGCGACAAGCTGCGAGGCCTCCTCGTCGCGCAGGGGCTGCGTCAGCTCCGGCGGGAGGGCGGGGGCGGCCTGCGGGTCCCGCAGCGACAGGAGGAGCCGGGCCAGGCCGGGGAAGGCGGAGTCGCGGTAGAGCGCGTTCTGGAGTGCCTGGCGCAGGCCGTTGCCGGTCAGGGGCGTCCCCGGGGTGGTGGACGGGCGCGGGGCCCGGTCCAGGGCGTCGGCGAGGGAGAGGACGAGGGGCCGCACCTCCTCCGGGCTCCCGGCCAGGCGCAGGCCCTCACGGTCGCGGTCGGGGTGGGAGGCCCAGGCGGCGAAGTCGGGGAAGCGGTCCTCGGCGCCCGGACCCATGTTGGCGAGCCAGCCTCGGGCGACCCGCTGCGGGTCGGGGTCACCGCTGCTGTCGAGGACCCATCGGTCGGTGCGCCCCGGGTAGGTCTGCGCGTAGACGGCGCCCACGTAGGTGCCGTACGAGACGCCCCAGGCGGAGAGCTTGCGCTCCCCCAGGGCCTCGCGCAGGCGGTCCATGTCGCGGACCTGGTTGGCGGTGCTGAAGCTGCGCAGGACGGGTCCGCCGGCAGTGGCGCAGGCCTCGGCGACGCGCCGGGCGTGGGCGAGGTTGGGGGTGGTGTCGCCGCCGGGGCCGGGCCAGGAGCGCAGGGTGGTGAGTCGGCGGTCCTCGGGGGCGATGCCGCAGGCGGCGGTGGTGCTGCCGCCGACGCCCCGCGGGTCGAGGGCGACGAGGTCGTAGGCGCCGGCGAGTTCCTTCCCGAGGGCGGCGCCCTTCTGCGTCAGGCGCTGCACTCCCGAGCCGCCGGGCCCGCCGGGGATGAGGACGAGGGTGCCGCGGCGGGCCTCGGGGCGGTCGCTGCGGATGCGGGAGACGGCCACGCTGATCTGCGGGCCGGCCGGGTCGGCGTAGTCGAGGGGGACGGGCAGGTCGGCGCACTCCTGGGCGGCCGGGCCGTCGGGCTTGGCGCAAGGGTGCCAGTCGAGGCGGGGGGCGCCGGTACGGGGCCGGTCCGGGGGCTGTGGGGCCGCCGTGGCGGTGGTGGCGCCGGCCAGGGCGGTGGCGGTGCAGAGGGCGAGCAGCAGGGCCGTGTTCCGTCGGTTCGTCATGCCGCAAGCCTCGTCGACCGGGGGCCGGGGCCCCATCCGGGAGCCCGGTGGCCGCCGGGTGGGGTTAACCCCCGCTGAGGGAGGGGGCGTTGCAGCAGGCGTCGCGCTGCATCTGGTGGCGGACGGGGTGCCAGGCGGCCGGGGCGGGGGCGGCGTCCGCGGGGGCGGGGGCGGGGATTTCGGGGAAGGAGGCTTCCAGGGCGCCGCGTTCGTGGAGGGCGCCGGCGCGCAGGACCGCGCGGATCCGGACCAGGTCGGCGAAGTCGGTGAAGGGGTCGCCGTCGACGAGGGTGAGGTCGGCGTACTTGCCGGGTTCGACCGTGCCGAGGTGGGCGTCGGCGCCGAAGACGCGGGCGGGGGTGAGGGTCGCGGTGGTGAGGGCCTCGGCCGGGGAGAGCCCGTACCGGTGCAGGGCGCGCAGGGCGAGGTGGAGGTGGAGGCCGACGGGGGTGAGGGGGGCGTCGGTGCCCAGGGCGACGCGACCGCCGCCGACCAGGACGGCGCGGTAGACGGAGACCTCGCGTTCCAGGGCGGCGAGCTGGTCGGTGCCGGGCGGGTGTCCGGCCGCCGCCCTGATCGCGGACGCGTCCCAGGGCGGCATCAGGGCGGTGACCCGGCGGTCGGCGGCGAGGGAGGGGTCGGACCCGATGAGGGGCCAGGCGGTGAAGGGGGTGGCGATCAGGTCGAAGGCGCCGCCGGTGTACACCTCCAGGGTGTCCTCCTCGGTGTGGCCACCGGGGGTGGCGCCGTGGCCGTACTCGGCGCGTTCGGTGGCGATCAGATGGGTGGTCAGGTCCTGGCCGGACTGGATGCCGGGGGCGCACAGGTGGGACCCGGCCCGGACGCCGAGCCGTTCGTGGGCGAAGCGGGCGGCCCGTTCCATGACGTCGTAGGGGGCGCGGACGTAGGTCTTGACGAAGTCCCAGTCCAGGGCGGCGGCCCGGTCCAGGGAGCGGGCGAAGCCCTCCGGGGTGCGGTGGGCGCGGCCCATGCTGTAGGCGACGCGGGATCCGTCGAGGAGTTCGCCGCCGGCCAGCAGACGGGGCGCGGCGAGCCGGCCGGCCCGGATGTCCTCGCGCAGGCGGGCCTGTTCGTAGGCGGAGCCGCCGAGGGAGACGGCGGTGGTGATCCCGTAGGCGAGGTGGAGCACACCCTGGCGGGCCCCGTAGGTGTAGGGGTACGGGTGGGCGTGGGCGTCCCACAGGCCGGGCAGGACGGTGCCCTGGGAGGCGTCGACGGTACGCGCGGTGCGGCGGCCGGGGCGGTGGGGTTCGACACCGGTGACGCGCCCTGCGCTGACGAGGATGTCGACGTCGGCGCGGGGCGCGGTGCCGGTGCCGTCCCACAGGAGTCCGGCGTGGACGACGGTGTCCACAGGGGCGGGCCGGCGGTGGGTGAGTGCGACGGGCACGGTACGGGGTGCCGCGGCCGGGGCGCCGTCCGCGTCGAGGGCGAGCAGGCGCAGGCGGCCTGCGGACTGGTAGAGCAGGGTGCGGGAGTCCCCGGACCAGCTCGGGTGGTCGGCGCTCTCGTCGGTGAGGCGGCGGGGCGCCCCGGCGGGGGTGCCGTCGGGGGCGACGGGCAGCAGCCAGAGGGCCGACTCGCTCACGAAGGCCAGGAAGCGGCCGTCGGGCGACCAGACGGGGCCGGAGGCGTAGCGGTCGGAGAGCGCGGTGTGCGGGGCGGGGGCGTACAGGCGGGCGGCGCCGGTGGCGGTGTCGACGATCCGGATCAGGTTGTAGCCCTCGCGGAAGCGGCGGCTGAGGCGGTTGCGGTCGCAGAGCGCGAGGTGGCGGCCGTCGGGCGACCAGCTGGGCGCGCCGGGCAGTCCGCCGCCGAGGGCGGTGGCCAGGGGCTTCTCCTCGCCGGAGGCGAGGTCACGGACGAGGAGCCGGCCGGAGAGGTCGAGGGCGGCGAGGCGGGTGCCGTCCGGGGAGAGGGATCCGTAGACGCGGCCGGCCGGGGAGAGGACGGTCTCCCGGCCGTCGGTGAGTTCCCTGCGGCGTACGGTGTTCAGCCCGTCGCGGTCGTCGGTGTAGAGCAGCGCCCGCCCGTCCGGGCTCCAGACCGGGTTCTGGGGGTAGGCGGTGGTCTTCGCCCGGAGGATTCGGCGCGGGGCCCCTCCGGTGACGGGTGCGACCCACAGGGCGCCGAGCGCGGCGAAGGCCACGCTGCGGCCGTCGGGCGAGAGGGCCGGCAGGTGGATCCCGCGGACGGGCAGGGGCCGTTCGGCCTCCAGGACGTACTCCTTGACCCGGTAGCGGGGCCGGGTCACCTCCAGGGTGGCGTCGAGGGGGATCTCCTCGCCGGTGCGGTCGCGGTGGGGGCGGACGGTGCGGAACCGCCCGTCGAGGGTGACCAGCAGGCGGTCGTCGCCGAGCCAGCGCGGGGGCGCCGGGGCGAGGTCCCCGTCGAGGGGGACGGGGCGGCCGTCGGCCCAGAGGGTCAGGTACTCGGCCTTGCGGGGGCCGGGGGTGGCGCAGAGCCAGGCGGTGCGTCCGGCCGGGGAGAGGGCGGGGGCCAGCAGACTGCCTTCGGCGGCGGTGTGTTCGGTGCGCACGGGGCCGGTGCCGTCGGCGGAGACGGAGGCGAGGGTGCGGGCGGTGAGGCTGCCTTCACCGGTGGGGGTGGCGCCGGTGAGGGCGGCGCGGACGAACAGCACGCGGGAGCCGTCGGGCGTGAAGACGGGGTCGAAGTCCTCCCAGGCCCCGCCCTGGTCCGGTCCGTCCTGCCCGGGCAGGCCGGTGAGCCGGCGCAGGCCGCCGTCGCCGAGGGCCACGGTCCAGATCCGGTAGGGGCTGCCGGCCACGGGGTCGCCGCCGCGTTCGGAGCAGAAGGCGAGGGTGCGGCCGTCGGGCGACCAGGCGGGGGCCCGGTGGTCGAAGGGGCCGTCGGTGAGCCGGCGCAGGCCGGAGCCGTCGGCGCGCATCACCCAGATGTGGAAGTTCCCGCCGCGGTAGGCGCTCATGGCGACGCGGCCGCCGTCCGGGGAGAGCACGGGGCGGCCGGGTTCCAGGTCGGGCGGGGTGAGCCGGGCCGCCGGAGAGCCGTCGGGCGGCAGGGTCCACAGGACGCCCTGGACCTCGGCGATCACGCGGTCCCCGGCGGCGGTGGCGGTGGCGGCGCCGTTGGTCGTTCGGGTGAACCGCAGCCGCACGGGCGCCGCCGGTCCACCGGGGGCCGGGCCGGGTGCGGGCGCCGGGGCCCCCTCCGCCTCGGCCGGGGAGTGTCCGAGGAGCGCCGCCAGCGCCCCGGCCGAAGCCGCCCCCAGTACCGTCCTGCGCGCCACCCGCATCGCGAACGCCCCTCCCGTCTGCCGGGCCCGCCCGCCGGTCCCGTCGGACGGTCGAACGACCCGGCCCCCGCCGGGGCAACGGGCCCGGACACGGGCTCACCCCGGCGGGCCCATCGGCCGCCGGGGTGAGGATACGCAGGGGGCGGGGCGTCAGGAGATACGCATATTGGCCATCATGCCCATGGCACCGTGGTCGAACAGGTGGCAGTGGTACACGTAGGTGCCCCGGTATCCGGTGAAGGTGGCCTGGAGCTTGACGGTCTCGCCCGGCTTGAGCGGGACGGTGTCCTTGAGGCCGGTCTCGGGGCCGGAGGTGACCGGCTGGCCGTTGCGCTCCAGCACCCGGAACTGGACCAGGTGCATGTGGAAGTTGTGCGGGGCGATCTTGTTGGAGTTGTGCACGGTCCAGATCTCGGTGGCACCGTAGGCGATCTCGGTGTCGATCCGGTCCATGTCGTACGTCTTGCCGTTGATGTACGCGCTGCCGCCGGGGGCCTCGTCCATGCGCATGTCGAACTCGCGGTTGACGGTGGCCGTGCCCAGCGGGGGCAGGGTGCGCAGCCGCTCCGGGACCCGGCTGTGGTCCGGGGCGGTGCGGGTGACCCGGAACTGGAGCACCTTGCCGACCACGTCCGCCGACTCGAAGGGGGCGATGTCCTTGTTGCGGAGCTCGATGACGGTGCCGACCGGGTAGCGGGAGAAGTCGATGACCACGTCGGCGCGCTCGCCGGGGCTGATCTTGACGACGTTCGTGCGGTACGGGGCCGGCAGCAGGCCGCCGTCGGTGCCGATCTGCACGAGCTCGGAGTCGTCGGCGAGGGACAGGTCGAAGAAGCGCTGGTTGGAGGTGTTGGTGAGGCGGAAGCGGTACTTGCGGGAGGCCACCTCGAAGTACGGCCAGGCCTTGCCGTTGGCGAGGACCACGTTGCGCTTCATGAAGTCGCCCATGGCGTAGACGAGTTCGCCGTTCTCCAGGAAGCGCGCGTCGCGCAGCGAGATCGGCACGTCGTACTGGCCCGCGGGCAGCGGCAGCCGGCGCTCGACGTCGTCGGTGAGGATGTAGGTGCCCGTCATGCCGCGGAAGACGTTCTCCGACTCCATGTGGTGGGCGTGGTCGTGGAACCACAGGTTCGCGTGCGGCTGGGTGTTGGGGTACGTGTACGTCTTGGTGCCGCCGCCGGAGGGGATCAGGTCCATCGGGGAGCCGTCGCTGTCCTGCGGGACGTGGGCGCCGTGGAGGTGGATCGAGGTGGGGACGGCGAGGTTGTTGGTCTGCCTGATCACCACGCGGCGGTTGGACTCGGCCTTGATGACCGGGCCCGGGAAGGATCCGTTGAAGGTGCGCAGCGGGGTGCGCAGCCCCGGCACGATCTCCTTCGTGGCCTCCTTGAGGGTCATCCGGTAGTAGCTGGTGCTGCCGGTGTCGAGGTAGGGCCTCAGGACCGGGGGCAGCGGCATCTTCTGTATGAACTTGGTTATGCCGGCGGCGTCGAGCTCGGCCGCGGCGGCGCGGGCGGGCTCCTTCGCGGTGGCGTTCACGACGGGCAGCAGCATGCCGCCGGTGCCGACGACGCTGGTGGCCGCCACGCCTGCCTTGAGTGCGGTCCGTCGAGTGATCACTGTTCCCCCGTGGTTACTGGCCCGGCGCCTCGTGTGCCGGTCGATCGGCTGGCCGCACGGATGCGCGGTGGTGGACGAGGAGAGCCTGCGCGAGAGCGGTGGTGCCCTGCTGGTGCGGCTGTGGAGGACCGGTGAAGAGCTGCGCCGAACGGGCGACTTGGCGGTGTGTCTGGCGCGTGATCTGCGCATACGGGACCAACGTGGCGCCCTGGCCGGGGATATTGGATGAATAGCGCTGTCCACGCGCTCTGCCAGGATTTTTGACGGTTCATCACAGTGGAGGCAATGCGTGATGCGCACACGGTCCGTTCTGGCGGCCACCGCCCTGCTCACGACGCTGCTGCACGCCGCGCACGGGACGGCGGGGGCCGCCGCGGGCGGTCCCGCCGACCGGGCGCTGCGGGCCGCCCCGGACCGGCAGGCCGGGCACGACGCCGCCCTGGCCGGCATCGGGGGTACGGGGAGCGCCGCGGCCCAGGAGTTCAGCACCGCGGCCGGCCGGCTGGACCGGGTGAGCCTGTACCTGGCCAGCGGGGCGGCGACCGGGAGGGTGCGCGTGCAGGTGCGCACCGTCCGGGAGGATCCCGGTTCCGCGGTCGCGGACGCCGCCGTCGACCTGGCCCGGCTGGGCGGGGCGGGAGCGGGCTGGGTGGAGGTCCCGCTGGCGGCCGCCGTGCGGCCGGGCGCCCGCTACTGGCTGTTCGCGCAGGCCACGACGGGCGAGGACGAGCCGGTCGTCTGGTACGGGAGGCGCGGGAACGCGGCCGGGGCCCCGGCCGGCACCCGGTACGACGGGGTGGCGGGCGGCTGGCGGGAGGGCGGGGGCCGGTTCGCCTTCTACGTGAACCCCACGGGGGCGGAGCGGTGCGGCGAGGCGGAGGCCTGCTACGTCCCCGCCTCCCTGAAGCCGGCCCGTACGGCGGGCCTGCTCACCGACGGGCGCGGGGCAGTGGAGGCGGTCGACCCGGGCTTCGCCGTCGGCGCCCGCTACGTACCGGGCAGCAACGTGCTGGAGCTGCCGTCCGGGCGGTGGCGCCACCTGCCGGCGGGCGCGGCGAAGTCCCGGGTCGTCGGGGCGGACGACCCCGGGGCCCTGGCGCAGATCACCGAGTCCCGGCGCTGGCTGGCCTCGGGGAGGGTCCCGGGCGGTTCCGGGACCCGGCGCGAGGGCGCCGAGCGGGCGCTGCTGTCGATGCGGGCGCTGCTGCGGCCCAACGGGGCCTTCGCCGCGGCCTGGTACCCGTTCTGGGACTTCTCCTGGCCGCGGGACTCGGCCTTCGCCGCGGCCGCGTTCGCGCACACGGGCCACGACGAGGAGGCGTACCGGATCCTGCGCTACAACGCCGGGACCCAGCGCCCCGACGGCACCTGGGAGGCGCGTACCCGCCTCGACGGGTCGGGGCCGCCGGACAACCGGCAGTGGCAGCTCGACGCCAACGGCTGGGTTCCCTGGGCCGCCTGGCAGTGGTACCGGACGGCGCCCGCGGCGGGCCGGGCGGAGCGGCTGGGCACGCTGTACCCGGCGATCGCGAAGGCGGCCGACTTCACCGCCGGCTCCCTGGACGCGGAAGGGCTGCCGCCCGCCTCGCCGGACTACTGGGAGCTGCCGACGGCCACGGCCAACATCGGCACCGCCGCCCCGCTGCTGGCCGGGCTGAACGCCGCCGCGGACCTCGCGCGGGAGCGGGGGCGGGACGCGGACGCCGCGCGCTGGGCGCAGGCGGCCGGGCGCCTGCGGGCGGGCATCGCGAAGCGGTTCGCGCCGCTGGGGTACGCACGCACAATCGACGGGCTGCACGGGCGCGACAGCGCGGCGGCGTTCATGGCTCCCCCGTTCAACACGGCGCCCGCGGGCCTGGCCCGGGCGCTCGACGACACGTTCCGGGAGCTGCGGCGGCCCAACGGCGGGCTGGTGCCGGGCAGCGACCCCGGTGCTCCCTGGGGGAACACCTCCTGGACGGCGAGCACCTCCTTCTTCGCCCTGGCCTGGACCTCCTCGGGCGAGCGCGCGAAGGGCGGCACGGTGCTCGACTGGGTTCTGGCCCAGCGCAACCTCCTCGGCGAGCTGCCGGAGACGGTGGACGCCCAAGGACTGCCGAAGGCCGTCGTACCACTGGGCTGGACGGACGCGCTGGTGCTGCTGACCCTGGTCGCACAGGAGGGCCCGGGGCTGCCGACCCCGCCGCCCGCCCGTACTTGACCCGTGAGTCCAGAACATGTTGAATGACGATCATGGGAAGGCCGAAGCAGTTCGATCCCGACGCCGCCGTCGAGCAGGCCATGCAGGTGTTCTGGCGCCAGGGTTACGCCGCCACCACTCCGCAGGACCTGGTCGACGCGCTCGGCATCGGCAAGGGCAGCCTGTACCACGCCTTCGGCAGCAAGCACGCCCTGTTCGAGCTGGCCCTGCGCCGCTACCGCGACAGCCAGGCGCTGGCCGTGATCGAACTGCTGGGCGGGGACGGGCCCGTGAAGGACCGGCTGCGGGCCGCCCTGAGGATGCTCGTCGAGATGGACCTCGCGGATCCCGACCGGCGCGGCTGCATGGCGGTCAACACCGCCGCGGAGCTGGCGGGGACCGACGAGACGGCCTCCGAGCTGGTGCGGCGGATGTTCGACCGCACGGAGGAGGCCCTGCGGGCGCTGGTCGAGGAGGGCCGGCGCTCCGGGGAGATCGCACCGGAGCGCGACGCGCGCGCCGTCGGGAGCATGCTGCTGAGCACGGCCGTGGGCCTGCGGCTGCTGGCGCGCGTGGCCGAGGGACCCGAGCGCCTCGCGCTGGTGGTCGAGGCCACCGTCGACTCCCTGTAGGACCCGCTCCGCACCTGGTCGAGGGCCCGCTCCGCGAGGGGCGGCTTTCGCCTGCCCATGTTTTGTACCTGTAGCTCAAGAACTGGGGAAACGATGAAGCTCGGACTGCACGACAAGACCGCCGTGGTCACCGGCGCCAGCCGCGGGATAGGCCTCGCCACGGTGCGGGCGCTGGTGGAGGAGGGCGTGCGCGTCGTCGGCGCCGCCCGTACGGTCACGCCGGAACTCGCCGCCTCCGGCGCCCTGGGGGTCGCCGCCGATCTGGGCACGGCCGCGGGAGTGGCCGCCCTCGCGGAGGCCGCGCACGCCGAACTGGGCGGCGTCGACCTGCTGGTGAACAACGTGGGCGGCGGTGACCCGCAGGGCGGGCTCACCGGGTTCCTGGACAGCGACGACGCCCAGTGGGCGCGGTACCTGGACCTCAACCTGATGAGCGCCGTGCGCCTGACCCGCGCCGTCCTGCCCGGCCTGGCCGAGCGGCGCGGGGCCGTCGTCAACGTCTCCTCCGTCTGCGCGCGCCTGCCCGCCACCGGCCCGGTGGCCTACAGCGCGGCCAAGGCGGCACTGGGCGCGGTCACCAAGTCCCTCGCCGAGGAGTTCGGGCCCCGGGGCGTGCGCGTCAACAGCGTCTCCCCCGGTCCCACCCGCACGGCGGTCTGGGAGGACCCGGAGAACTTCGGGGGCCTGGTGGCACAGGCCGCCGGGATCGGGCACGCCGCCCTGCTGGAAGGGCTCCCGGCGGAGTTCGGCCTCGCCACCGGCCGGATGACCGAGGCGCGGGAGGTGGCCGCCGTCATCGTGTTCCTGCTGTCCGACGTCGCCGGCAACGTCACGGGCGCCGACTACGTCGTCGACGGCGGGATGGTCAAGACGGTCTGACGGCCGGCCCGCGCGGCGGGGCCGGGGCCCGGGACGGACGTCCCGGGCCCCGGCGCGGAGGGATGACCTCCGGTCAGGACGTGTAGTAGTACAGCCACCACTTGTAGTGCTCGTAGGAGCAGTGGTAGCTCTTGTAGTACCCGTAGCGCCCGGCCGACTCACAGGCCGCCTTGCTGGAATAGGGGCCCTTCTTCCCGGACGACCGGTGGTCGACCACCGAGGCGGCCGAGGACGTCCCGTGCTGCGGGGCCGCCAGCGCCACCGGGCCGGAGAGGACCACGCCCGCGGCCAGGAGCGCGGCCGGGACGATGCGAGCGGTCTTCGTGTTCATGAGGGTTCCTTCTTTCCTGTTCCTCCGGCCCGTCCGGCTCCGGACCACCGACGTAGAGACGCCCGGGTCCCGGCCGAGGCGGTCGGTGAGGCAGACCGTCAGCCCGGCCCCGGGGCTGAGCGAGCCGGGCGCGAAGCAGTCTCTCCGGCCCCGAGCGGGGCGTGTTCGCCGTGGTCCGGTGCGCTGTGCGCATGTCGGCCTCCCCGGCCGCTCGGTGCGTCGGTTCCCATCCTGGAGCGCCCCGCGTCCCGGGCGCATGAGGCGGGTGTCCCGGCCCGGTCGGGACCGCTGGGCGAGCCCCCGTCCGTCACCCCGGCGGCGGTCCGACGGCCAGCCGCAGCGGAGGGCGGGCCGGGGCGGGAGGCAGCCGCAGCGGGCGGCGGCCCGGGGTGAGGGAGCCCAGCACCCGGGGCCCGCGGGCGCCGGTGCACGCGGGGGCGTTGCCGGGCAGGCCGTGCAGGGTGAGGAAGCCCAGCACGGCGAAGGCGTACGCCTCCTTGGCGGCGGCGGGCAGGCCGAGTGCCTCGGAGCCCAGGAGGGCGGTGCCCGGGGGCAGTTCCTCGCGGAGCATCCGCATCAGGACCGGGTTGCGGGTGCCGCCGCCGGAGGCGATGACCTCGGTGGCGCGCAGCGGGCGCAGGGCGTCGGCGATCGTGCGGGCGGTGAGACGGGTGAGGGTGGCGAGGAGGTCGTCCGGGGCGAGGGGGCCGAGGCCGTCGAGGGCGGCCCGCAGGTGGCCGGGGTGGAAGAGCTCCTTGCCGGTGGTCTTGGGGGCGGGCAGCCGGTAGTACGGCTCGGCCAGCAGACGCCGCAGGAGCGGTGCGTGGACCCGGCCGGCGGCGGCGAGGGCACCGTCCTCGTCGTATCCGAGGCGTCCGGCGGTGAGTTCGCTTACGGCCGCGTCGAGCAGGGCGTTGCCGGGGCCGGTGTCGAAGGCCACGGGCGGGCCGGCCGGGGGCAGGGCGGTGACGTTGGCGATCCCGCCGATGTTCAGCGCGGCGGGGGCGCCGGGGCGGCCGCGCAGCAGCAACAGGTCGATCAGGCCGACCAGGGGGGCGCCCTGGCCGCCGGCCGCGATGTCGCGGGGGCGGAAGTCGGAGACGACGGGGCGGCCGGTGACCTCGGCGATCCAGGCGGGGCGGCCCAGCTGGAGGGTGCCGTGGACCCGCCCGCCGTCGCTCCAGTGGTAGACGGTCTGGCCGTGGGAGGCGATCAGTTCGGCGCGGCCGCCGCACAGTTCGCGGTCGGCGCGGGCCGCGAGGTCCGCGAAGGCCCGGCCGATGAGGGTGTCGAGGCGGCACACGTCGGCCAGGGCGGTGGGCGCGGGCGGCAGGGCCGCCGCCAGTCCGGCCCGCAGGGTGTCCTCGTAGGGGGCGCTGACCATGCCGAGCGGGTCCAGGCGCAGGGTCTCGCCGCCGTCCTCGAGGGTGAGCCGGGCAGCCGCCGCGTCGACGGCGTCGTACGAGGTGCCCGACATCAGGCCGACGACCCTCACCGCAGGGCCCCTCGGTGGCCGTCGCGCAGGCCGGCCAGGGCGAGGGCGCTGAGGGCGCAGGTGCCGGCGGCGTAGTAGGCGGGGACGTCGCTGTCACCCGTGGCGGCGGTCAGGGCGGTGACGACCAGGCCGGCGCAGCCGGAGAACAGCGCGTTGGCGAGGGCGTAGGCGACGCCGAGGCCGGTGCAGCGGACGTGCGCGGGGAACGTCTCGGCGAGCATGGCGGGCCCCGGCCCGGCCAGCAGCCCGACGGCGGCGCCCGCGCCGACGACGGCGGCCGCCCTGGCGGGGGCGGGGGCGGCGGGGTCCTGGAGGAGGTGCAGGAGCGGCAGGGCGAGGAGGGTGACGGCGAGGGCCCCGCCGAGCATGACGGGGCGGCGGCCGACCCGGTCGCTGAGGATCCCGGCGGGCAGGATCGCGGCGGCGAAGCCGAGGTTGGCGAGGACGGTGGCGGCGAGGGCCTCGCGGAGGGAGGCACCGAGGGTGGCCTGGAGGTACGAGGGCAGCACGACGAGGAAGGTGTACCCGGCGGCGGACCAGCCCATGATCCTCCCGACCCCGAGAACGAGCACCCGGCCGACCGACACCGCGCCTCCGTGGCCCGGCCCCGGCACGGGGGCGCCGGCCGCCGCGCCGGCGGTTGCGGGCGCCACGGGCGCGGGGCCGGAGGCTGCGGGCGCCACCCGTGCGGGGCCGGAGGGTGCGGGCCCGGAGGCTGCGGGGCCGAAGGCTGCGGGGCCGAAGGCTGCCGGGAGGAGGGCGCCGTGCCCCCGGCCGCTGCGGGGGTCCGCGGTGTCCGGGGGCGGGGCGGGGACGGCGGCGGGCAGGGGGTCCGGGAGGTTGCGGCGCAGGTGGAGGGCGGTCAGGCCCAGGGGGAGGGCCAGGAGGAAGGCGATGCGCCAGCCCCAGGCCATGAGGGCCTGCGGCGGCAGCAGCGAGGCCAGGAGCGCGGCGGTGCCGGCGCCGGCGAGGAGGCCGAGGGCGACGGTGAAGGACTGCCAGGCTCCGTAGCGGCCGCGCCGGCCCGGCGGCGCCTGCTCGGTCATCAGGGCCACCGCCCCGCCGAACTCCCCTCCGGCACTGAGCCCTTGCAGGGCGCGCAGCGCGGTGAGCAGCCAGGGCGCGGCGGCCCCGGCCGTGGCCCGGGTGGGGAGCAGGCCGATCAGGGTGGTGGCGAGGGTCATCAGGCCCACGACCAGGACCAGGGTGGGGCGGCGGCCGATGCGGTCGCCGAGGCGGCCGAAGAGCAGGGCCCCGGCGGGGCGCAGGAAGAAGGCCACCGCGAACGAGGCGTACACGGCGAGCAGCGGGCCGGCGCCCGCCCGGCCCGTCCCCGGGCCGGGGGTGAAGAAGTGGGCGGCGAGGACCGTCGCGAAGCTGCCGTAGACCCCGAACTCGTACCACTCGACGAAGTTCCCGGCCGCGCCCGCGAGCAGCACCCGGTGCGCCGGCGGGGGCGCGGGGCGCGGCCCGAGGGGGGTCACGTCGTCGGGTCGAGGCGGGAGGCGGCGGTGTCGGTGCGGGGGGCGGGGTGGGCGGCGGGGGTCAGGGCGCTGCCGGCCAGCCAGGTGCGCCAGTCCACGTTCCAGTCGCCGAAGCCGTTGTCGAAGGGGGACATCCGGTCGCCGCCGCTGTTGACCACCTCGACGATGTCGCCCTCGCGGACCGTCTCGTAGAACCAGGCGGCGTCCTCGGTGGACATGCCGGTGCAGCCGTGGCTGACGTTCTCCGCGCCCTGCGCCTCGACCGACCAGGGCGCGGCGTGGACGTACTCGCCGCTCCAGGTGACCCGGGTCGCGTAGAGGACGGGCAGGTCGTAGAACTCCTTCGTGCCCTTCTGGATGCCGACGGTGTCGCCGCGCATGCGGACCTTGGCCTCCTTGCCGAGGACGACCTTGATGCCGCTGCGGGTCAGGAAGCCCGCCTTGCCGGTGGTGACCGGGATGGTGCGGATGACCCGGCCGTTGCGGCGTACGGTCATCTCGTGGGCGGCGGAGTCGGTGACGGCCTCGATCCGGTCGCCGACGGTGAACTCCAGGGGCTCGGAGGGGCCCCCGTAGCCGTGCTCGCCCAGTTCGACCCCGTCGAGGCCACTGCGGACGCGGACCACGGTGTGGGCGGGCCAGTAGGTGCGGGGCCGGAAGTGCAGGGTGGTGGCGTCGACCCAGTGCCAGGCGCCCTCGACGTGGGGTTCGGAGGTGACCTGGAGGGCCTGTTCCACACGGGCGCGGGCCTCGGGGGCGTCGGCGGGCACCGGGTGGCTGAGTTCGGCGGTGACGATCTCGCCGGCGCCGTAGGTGCCGGGGCGGGGGCCGAACTCGGCGGTGAGACGGCTCCCTTCGGCGGCGGGCCGGGCGGTGCGGAAGGCGAGGGTCACCCCGACCGGGGTGCCGTCGCCGTCCTGGGCGCCGACCTGGAGGGTGTAGGCCTCCCCCGCGCGCAGGGGTTCGGTGTTGTGCCAGCGGCCGCTGTCCGGGGCGACCTCTCCGGCCAGCCGGCGCCCGTGCCCGTCGAGGACGGTCACGTCGGTGAGGCGGCCCGCCTCGGCGTGGGCGAGGGCGACCTCCAGCGGCCCGCCGGCGGCGGTCGGGAGCGTGGCGGTGGTGCCGAGTCCCGGGTTCCACAGGAGGGACGCGGCCCCGTGGGCGGTGGCCCGCACCCGCTGCTCCCGCCAGGCTCCGCACGGCCCGCTCGCGAAGGCGGGGGCGGCGCACCAGCGGGCGGCGGGCGCCCGGCCGCGGTCCAGGGCCCGTGCGTCCAGGCTCCGTCCCACGAGCAGGGTGACCGCCGCGTCCCGTGCGGCGGGCGCGTCCGCGCCCTGCGGGGTGCCGGACCCCGCGGTACGGCCCGGGGCGGCGGCGACGGCCAGCAGGGCCCCCGTCACCGCGGCCGCCGTGCTCCACGCCTTCGTCCGCGACACAGCCACGCGGCCCTCCCGGTTGTCGTACGTCCGCAGGGCAGTATCAAAAGCGACAGGAAGCCGAACCGATGATCGTAAACCCGGTCCTGCGGCCGAACGGGCACCGCAAGTGAACCCGGACGGAGCAGGGGACGGCCGGGCGGAACGGCCCGCTCCCCCGTCCCGTACGCTCGGCGGATGGCGAAGTACTTCGACGTGCACCCCGAGAACCCTCAGCGGCGCACCATCAGCGGCGTGGCCGACAGCATCCGCTCCGGCGCGCTCATCGCATATCCCACGGACTCCTGTTTCGCTCTGGGGTGCCAGCCGGGCAACCGGGAGGGCCTGGCACGGATCCGGCAGATCCGCGAGCTCGACGACAAGCACCACTTCACGCTCGTGTGCCAGAACTTCGCGCAGCTGGGGCAGTTCGTCCACGTGGACAACGACGTGTTCCGCGCGATCAAGGCCTCGACGCCGGGCCCCTACACGTTCATCCTCAAGGCCACGTCGGAGGTGCCGCGCCAGCTGCTGCACCCGAAGAAGAAGACGGTCGGCGTGCGGATCCCCGACCACGTGGTCACCCAGGCGCTGCTGGAGGAGCTGGGCGAGCCGCTGCTCTCCAGCACCCTGCTGCTGCCCGGCGAGGACGAGCCGATGACGCAGGGCTGGGAGATCAAGGAGCGGCTCGACCACGTGGTGGACGCCGTCGTCGACTCCGGGGACTGCGGGACCCGGCCGACCACCGTCATCGACTTCTCCAGCGGCGAGGCCGAGATCGTCCGCCGGGGGGCCGGCGACACCGACCGCTTCGAGTAGTCCCGGGCGGTCCGGCCGCCGGGCCCGGGCCGCAGGTCCCGGTCCGCAGGGCCCGGCGCCCCGTCAGGTGATCCCGTACCGGCGGACCGTCTCCTCCTGCTGCGCGATGCGGTGCATGGCCCGCAGGATCGGTTCGAGGAGGATGGTGGCGGCCACGGCCGCCTCCACCCGCTCCGCCTCCGAGGGGTAGGTCTCCACGAAGTCGAGGTCGTGGACCGCGACTTGGTGCATCATCCGGGCGTAGGGGGTCATCATCTCCGCGTTCCACGGGTAGCCCAGCCTGATCAGCGAGGCGACCGCCTCCACCAGCGAGGTGTGGTCCGGGTTGAGGGGGGCGAGTTCGCGGGCGCTCTCCCAGCCCACCTCCTCCAGCAGCCGGTCGACCTCCCGGCGCGCCGTCGCCCGGGCCTCGTCCTCCTCCTCGGCGTCCGGCGCGGGCGGGTGCGGCAGCGCCCACAGGGCGGCACCCAGGCGGATCGACCGGCCCAGCGAGTCGTCGTCCACGTGACCCAGCACCTCCCGGGCCGTGGCCACCGACAGCCCGCCGACCTGGAGCAGGGTGCGGACGAGGCGCAGTCGGCGCAGGTGGGCCTCGTCATAGTCGGCGGTGGTGGCGCTGACCCGCCGCCCGGGCGCCAACAGGCCTTCGCGCAGGTAGTACTTGATGGTCGCGGTGGAGACGCCACTGCGCTCACTCAACTCTGACAGCCGCATCCCTTGCGCCTTTCTTCGGATAGCGCCACTATCCCATTGCGCCCTGTTGGACAGTGGCGCTATCCAACCGCGTACACATCCGGAGGCCTCGTGTTCGCCAAACCGGTTCCGGGCCGTACCACGGCAGCCCTCGAGGGTGACGCCGTGGTCCTGCTGATCGGGATGCGCATCAACCACTTCTGGGCCGTGCACTCCTGGCTGCCCGTGTTCACGGGCATGCCGCGGATGCTGCGCGAGCTGAAGAAGGACCGGGCCCGGGGGCTCCTCAACCACGTCCTGCTGACGGCCTCGCCGCGCACCTACTACGTGGTCCAGTACTGGGAGTCCAGGGAGAAGCTCTACGCCTACGCGGCGGCGCCCGACGCGCTGCACCACCGGATGTGGGCCGCGATCAACCGCAGGGAACGGGCCGGCGGGATGCGGCGGCACGTGGGGCTCTGGCACGAGACGTACGTCGCGCCCCAGGGCTCCTACGAGGCCGTCTACTTCGACATGCCGCCGTTCGGGCTGGCGGCGGCCACGGGGGTGCTGCCGCTGGAGAAGCGCGGGCGCCGCGGCGCCGACCGCTTCGCGTACCGACCGCCGGCGCCGGACGCGACGAAGCGATAGGGAGAACCATGTTCCAGCACGGCAGTACCCGGCGCACCGCCGCCCGGCGGGCCGGCCTCGTAGCGGCGCTCGGCCTGGGCCTCGTGCTCACGGCGGCCTGCGGCGGCAAGGACGGCCCGTCCGGGTCCTCCTCGTCGTCCTCGTCGTCGAAGGGCGGGCACGGGTCCTGGCGGGTCGGCGACTGCGGCGGCCCGGACCCGAAGCAGGCGCCGGACGGCTACCGGCCGCTCGGCTGTGACGAGCCCGGCGCCACCTTCAAGGCCCTGGAGGTCACCTCGGCCGGGATCCTCCCCGGTTCGGTCCAGTGCCCGGCCGGGACGGACCTCATGATCCGCGTGTCGGTGTCGTACGGGTCCTCCGCCAAGGACGGGTCCAAGGGCGGCGGGATCCCCACCCACACGGTGTGCGGGCGCAACCTCTCCGGCGACCACCCCGGGGACGCGGGGGCCGGCGGCGGGCAGCTGGTCAAGGGCGACTGCGTCTCCTCCTCCGCCCAGGAGGTGGCCTGCGCGTCCGCCGGGCACGACGCCTTCAAGGTGCTCGACCTGGTCAAGGAGAAGGGGCAGTGCCCGGCGGGCACCACCGAGCCCATGGAACTGACCCTGTCGATCGGGCGCCCGTACGACGTGATCTGCACCGCGCCGGTCTAGGACGCCGCCGCCGCGCGGCCGGGGCAAAGAGGGGGCAAAGCCGGAAGGCGGGGCGGGCGGGGGCGGCCCACGATGGAGGCATGAGCGCTGGACGGTACGAGCTGACGTTCCCCGGCGGCGCCGGGGTGGACGGGGACACCGTGGTCGTCGACCGGACGGAGTCGACCGGGCCCGGCGGGCATCCGGTCTACTCCGACGCCACCGGCATCGTACGTGCGGAGATCAGCGACCGGGGCGAGGTGCGGATGCTGGCCTCCGGCGGCCACCAGGCCCCCTCCCAGCCCGTGACGGCACGCGCGGTGCCGGGATCCTGACCGCCCCTCCGGGCTGGGCCGACGGTGCGAAACCGGGCCGCGCCCGCTCGCGCCTGGAGCCGCCGTACCCGTACCGCGCCGGATACTCGCCTGGGTCGCCTCGCACGGGACCCGCACGGCGACCCGGAGGAACACACGATGGACAGGGCAGGACCGCCACGCCGCTCGGCCCTGCTGGCCGGCGGCCTGGCGCTGGCCGCGGGCACGCTCTCCGGCTGCACGGCGACGGCCGGCGGGCCCGGCCGCACCCGGGCCCGGCCCGAGCCCGCCGCGCCGAACCCGCAGACGGACACCCCGGCCGAGGCCTACGCGCGGCTGATGGCGGGCAACCGGCGGTGGGTGGACGGCACGCTCCGCCACCCCGACCGCGACCCCACGCGCCGTGAGCTGGTCGCCCGGAGCCAGACACCGTACGGGGTGGTCCTGGCCTGCATCGACTCCCGGGTGCCGCCCGAGCTGGTCTTCGACACCGGGCTCGGCGACCTGTACGTCCTGCGCACGGGCGGTCAGGCGGTCGGCCCGGTCGTCACCGGCTCCGTCGAGTACGGGCCGATGACCTCCGCCACCCCGCTGGTCATGGTGCTCGGGCACCAACGCTGCGGGGCCGTCCAGGCGGCCTACGAGGCGGCGCGCGACGGGAAGCGCCTGCCCGGCAACCTGGAGGCGATCGCCCGGGCCCTGCGGCCGGCGTACGAGCAGACGGCCCGGCAGGGCGGCCCGGACCCGGTGGACCGGATGATCCGCAACCAGATCACCCTGACGGCCGACGGCCTGCGCGCCAACAGGGACCTCGCCCCCCTCGTGGAGAGGGGCGCCCTCGCGGTGGTCGGCGGCTACTACTCCCTCGACACGGGCAGGGTGGAAATCCTCACGGGCGCCCCGACCGCCGCGACACCGGGCCGCACGGACACCCCGGGCACGACGGGCACCCCGGGCACGACGGGCACCCCCAGCCGGACGGGCGGGAGGGGCCGCACGAGCGGGCCGGAGCCCGCCGGGACCGCCGTCCCGGGCGGCACCCTTGCGCCGACCGGCCTCCCGTCCTGAGCCCGCCGCCGCCCCGCGCACGAGCCCCCCGCCCGGCCGCGGGGACGCGGCCCGGCAGGGGGCTCGGGGTGGTCGCCGGCGGCGGTCAGGCCGCCGGCGCCGGCTCGGCCGGGACGGTCCTTGCCGGCTGCGGGGCCGGGTAGACCGCCTCGCGCGGCAGCCTGGGCTCCAGGCGCAGGACGCCCAGCGCCGAGACGGTCGCGCCCACCGCCAGGACCAGCCACATCGCCGTCGGCGACAGCGTGAGCAGGGCCGTCAGGACGGCCGGGGCCAGTGCGCTGGGCACCGCCCAGGAGAGCTGGTAGACGGCGAGGTGCCGGCCCCGCGTCTCCTCCGGCGCGGCCTGCGCGCACAGGGCCGAGGCCGTGGCGCCGTGCATCAGCTCGCCCGCCGTGAACAGGACCGTCGCGGCGAAGATGCCCACCATGATGACGGACTTGTCCCCCACCGCGGCGAGGGTGGCGAAGACCACGAACGAGGCCGCGAACACCGCCGCGCCCAGGGCCACCGCACGGGAGCGGCGGAAGGCGACGAGCGCCCGGGTGACCGGGATCTGCAGCAGGGCGATCCCGACCGTGTTGACGGCGTACAGGACGCCCACCAGTGAGGTGGACGCGCCCAGGTCCTGGGTGACGTACGCCGGGATGCCGACGGCGAGCACCGTGTAGCCGAAGGCGGTCGGCACGTTGAGCAGGGTCAGGGCGAGGAACGGCCGGTTGCGCGCCACGAGCCGGTAGCCGCCCTTGCGGGAGACCCGGGGAGCCCCCTCGCCGGGCGCCGTCCGCGGGATCGGGATGGACCCGAAGCAGACGGCGGCCAGCACGTACCCGGCGGCCGTGCAGAACACGATCACGTAGTAGAACGCGTCGCTCCCGAGCGCGAGGACACCGCCCGCGATCAGACCGCCCACGCCCAGGCCGGCGTTGCGCAGGCTGCGCTGCGCGGCGAGCAGCTTGTCCCGCTCGGTGCCCTTGACGAACTCCGCGATGAACGACTGGATCGCCGGCGGGAACGAGGTGTCGCCCAGCGCCACCAGCAGGATCACGCAGAACATCGTGTAGCCGTTGTCCACCAGCGGATACGTGCAGAAGCCCGCGGCCCGCAGCAGGTACCCGCCGGTGACGACGGCCTTGGCGCCGAACCGGTCGATGAGGACGCCCGCCGCCGGGTTGCTGATCAGACCGATCACCGCGGCGGCCGTCATCAGGGTGCCCACCTGGGTGAGCGGCAGCCCCGTCACGTGGTGGAAGTACAGCAGCGACAGCGGCAGGTACATGCCGGCGCCGGTGGCGTCGACCACCATGCCCAGCATGTACCGCGTCTTCGCCGACAGGCGGGCCCCCGTCATGACGCGTCCCCGATCACGCTGTGTTCGCGCACCCACTCGCCGAGCTCACGCAGCCGCCGCTCGCACTCCGTGCGGTCCGGCGCGGTGCCCACGGCGGCGGCGAGGAAGTCGGAGGAGCCGGAGGCCGGGGCGATGACCTGGCCCTCCTCGGCGTAGAGCCAGAACCCGTCGAGCCAGGGCTCGTCGGGGACCACCGGGAGCTCGCGCACCAGTCCGGGCCGCTTCATCATGAGCAGCTGGCCCGCCATGTGCCGCGGCCGGGGCAGCCCGGCCGGGTCGTCGCCGCGCCGGACGGCCTCGTGGAGCGGGTGGCCCGCGTCGGCGCGCACGGCGTACTCGCCGAGGTGCACCCCGAACAGGCTGTGGAAGACCTCGCGGATCTTCGCACCGCCGGGACGGCAGGCGATCTCGCACAGCACCAGCCGGTCGTCGGGGGTGAGGAAGACCTCCATGTGGAAGGCGTGGTCGCGCAGCCGGGAGCCCTCGGGGGCCAGGGCGGCGAGGACGCGCTCGGCGAGGTCGAGCAGACGCGGGGTGACCGGGTCGTCCTCGTCGAGGGTGAGGTCGATGCGCGGGCCCGGGTCGGAGGCGAAGGAGGACAGGTCGTACTGGTACTGGGAGGGCCAGGCCATGGCCAGCCGGCCGTCGCGCACCACCCCGTCGACGTGGCACATGCGGCCGGGGACGAAGGCCTCCAGCAGGACGTCGTCGCGCTCGCCGGCGGCGTACGCCTCCGTCAGGCTCTCCTCGAAGGAGGCCTCGTCGCGCAGGATGCGCAGGCCGATCGCGTTGAAGCCGCTGCGCTCCTTGAAGACCAGGGGGAAGCCCTCGGCCTCGGCGAAGGCCCGGGCCTCCTCGGCGGAGCGCGGCTGGACCCAGGCGGCGACCTCGATGCCCGAGGCCTGGGCGCGGGTCTTCATCAGGGCTTTGTCGCGGAAGGGCTTGACGTCGTCCTGCCAGGGGCCGCGCAGCCCGAAGCGCTGGCGCAGCCGGGCGGCGAGGTCCATGTCGCCCTCGTGCAGCACGGTCACGCCGGTGATCCCGTGCTCCGCCATGAGTTCGAGGGCGCGGGCCTCGAACCCCGGGGAGTCGAAGTCGTCGTGGACCTCCAGGCGGGTGTAGCCGAGGTTGCCGTCGGGGACCTTCTCGCCGGCGAGTTCGATCTTCTCGCGGTTGGCGAGGACCACGATGTCACCGGTGTGGTCCGGCAGCCAGGAGCGGTACGGGAACGGCTCCAGCGGGTTGCGGTGGATGATCAGCAGGTTCTCGCGGGGGGCGATCTCGGACGGCTGCGCGAGGACGGTGGCGCCGTCGGGGTGGGCGAGGGTGATGCGGATGTGCTCGCGGATCACCTCGGCCCCGCGGCGGATCGCCGCCGTGGTGTCCTCGGCGGAGACGGCGATCAGGCCGAGCCGGTCCCAGTTGTCGGTGAGCACGCGCACGCCGTCGCCGGGCCTGGCGCCCACGGTGACGGAGATGACGCCCTCGGCGGCGCGGGCCTCGTCGAGGCCGGCGACCGATTCCACGGTGGTGCCCGGGGTGCCGACCAGGGCGCGCACGGCGGCGCCGCCGTGGGCCTGCGGCCGGTCGGGCAGCTCCTCGACCAGGCCGAACGGCTGGCCGACGGCGAGGGTGACCAGGTCGACGCCGAAGGCGCTGCGCACCAGTTCGGGGATGGAGTCGCCGCCGATCCGGTTGTGGCCCTCAATCACGCGCGGGCCCTTGGCCGTGAGGCGGACCTCGGTGTGGCAGACGCCGTCGCGCATGCCCATCACGTCGAGGAAGCCGCGTATGCCCTCGCGTATCGCCGCGTCGTCCGCCTCGGAGAGGCGGGCCGGGACCGCGTGGCCCAGTTCGGCGAAGTGGCCGTCCGAGGTGAACTTCTCGGTGATGGTGACGATCACGTGGCGGCCGGCGAAGCTGAAGGACTCGACGCTGAACTCGGGGCCGTCCAGGAACTCCTCCATGAGGAAGTCCTTGAGGACGAAGAGGGAGGAGACCCGGTCGGTGCGGGTGCCCGACAGCCGGGTGACCTCGTCCCAGACCCGGTCGGCGTCCTTGGGTCCCTGCACCCGCATGACGCCGATGCTGGCGGTGGCGTCGACGGGCTTGACGATGAAGGGGAAGCCGTAGGAGGCGCCGAAGGCGTCCAGGTCCTCACGGGTCTTCAGGGAGCGGGCCCCGACCGCGTGCTCCGGGTCGTGCTCGGCGACGTAGCGGCGCATGGCGGCCTTGTCCCGGATCCGGGCGGTGACCTCGTAGCCGGTGCCCCCGAGCCCGTACAGGTCGTTGATCCGGCCCGCGTTCTCCAGCCCCGGCTCGGTGAGGGAGACGACCGCGGCGAAGCCGGGGCTCTCGTGCCAGGCCCGCACCAGGGGCTCGACGAGGGACCACTCGGTGAAGTCGACGACCTCGACGGCGGCGGCAAGCCGGTTCTGCACCTCGCTCACCTTCGTCGGGTGCTGGAGGAGCAGCACGTTCAGCCCCAGGTCGTGGGCCTTCTGCACGGTCTCGTCGGTTCCACCGACGAGCAGCAGGGTGCGCTCGGGGTTCATTCGCTCTCTTCTCCCCCTGCGGCGGCAGGGAATTTCAGGCTCGTACTCGGGCAGGCGTGGGGGTGGGGAAGGAGTGGCGGCGGGCCCGGGTGCGCCGTGCGGCGGCCCCGGCCGCCGTTCAGGGCCGGTCGGCGGACGCCGCCTCCGGCCACCAGCTGAGGTAGCGCTCGCCGCTGTCGGGGAACACGGTCGCCACGACCGTGTCGGACAGGTCGTGCCGGCGGGCGAGTTCGAGGCATCCGTAGGCGGCCGCGCCCGCGGAGATCCCGACGAGGAGCCCGGTGCGGGCGGCGATGGCGCGCGTGGTGGCGGCGGCGTCCTCGTCCTCGACGGCGATCACCTCGTCGATGAGGTGGACGTCGGTGACGGGGCTGATGAAGCCTCCGTTGAGGCCGGGGACGCGGTGGGGGCCGGGCTCGCCGCCGGAGAGCAGCGCGGAGCCCGCGGGCTCGACCGCGACCACCTTGAGGCCGGGGTTGCGCTCGCGCAGGTAGCGGGCGATGCCGGTGATGGTGCCGCCGGTCCCGATCCCGCACACCAGGTAGTCGACGCGGCCTCCGGAGTCCCGCCAGATCTCGGGGCCGGTCGTCGTGTAGTGGGCGCGGACGTTGTCGGGGTTCTCGTGCTGGCGCGCGTACCAGGAGCCGGGCATCTCGGCGTGCAGCTGTTCGGCGCGCTCGCAGCAGGCGCGGAAGCCGAGGGTGTGGTCGGTGAACTCGACCTCGGCGCCCAGCATGCGCAGCGTCAGCACGCGCTCGCGGGAGGCGTTGGAGGGGAGGACGATCAGACACCGGTAGCCGCGGGAGGCGGCGAGCGCGGCCAGGGCGATGCCGGTGTTGCCGGAGGTCGACTCGATGACGGTGGCACCGGGTACGAGCGCGCCGGACTCCTCCGCGGCCCGCAGCATGAAGAGGGCGGCCCGGTCCTTGATGCTGGACAGCGGGTTGGCGGACTCCAGTTTGGCGAGGACGCGGGCGGTGGCGGGCAGGCCGTCGAGCTGGAGTTCGAGCAACGGCGTCTCGCCGACGAGATCCTCGAACGATGCCGCGATGCGGCCGGCGGTGAGCGCGTTGTTCACGTGGCTCCCCCTTTGGTGCGGACGTGCGGTCGGTCTCCGAAAGGTAGCCAGCTGCGGTGGTGCGCGATTGGTGCCCGGCTCGGGGGGAACTCGAGCCTCGCTCGCGCACCACGTGCGGCTGTGACCGGCGCACCGCCCGGGCCGGCCCTCGCGTGGCGGGGCCGGCCCGGGCGCGGGCTCAGCCGCGCAGGCCGGCGAGCTTGTCCGGGTTGACCTGAACGCGAAGGTTGCGGAGCAGGCCGTTCTCCAGGTCGAAGGTGACAGCGGCGATCGGGGTGTCGCCGACCCGCGTGATCAGGCCGAGCTCGCCGTTGATGAGGGCCCGGGTGATGACGGCCCCGGCGTTGCCGGGCTTGGACAGGACGCCGAAAAGCCAGCGGGCCACGTGGTCGGGGCCGTGCAGCGGGCGGCGGGCGGCGGAAACCTTGCCACCGCCGTCCGACCAGGCGGTGACGTCGGGAGCGAGCATCTCCAGGACGGCGTTGATGTCGCCCCCGGCGCAGGCGTTGAGGAATCGGTCGGTGACGCGCTCGCGCTCCGCGCTGTCGGTGTCGAAGCGCGGTCGGCGGGCCGCGACGTGCTTGCGCGCGCGGGAGGAGATCTGCCGGACCGCCGGCTCCTCACGGTCGAGGAACCCGGCGATCTCCGCGTGCGAGAAGCCGAAGACCTCGCGCAGGACGAACACGGCGCGCTCCAATGGCGACAGGGTCTCCAGGACGACCAGCATCGCCATGGAGACGCTCTCGGCGAGCTCTCGGTCCTGCGCCACGTCGGGCGAGGTGAGCAGGGGCTCCGGGAGCCAGGGGCCGACGTACTCCTCCCGGGTGGCCCGGGCGGAGGTGAGCCGGTTCAGGGACAGGTTGGTGACCGTGCGCACGAGGTACGCCCTGGGGTGGCGTACCTCCGAGCGGTCGGCCTTGTTCCAGCTCAGCCAGGCGTCCTGGACGATGTCCTCGGCGTCGCTGACGGTGCCCAGCATGCGGTAGGCGGTGGCGAACAGGAGCCGCCGGTGCTCGTCGAAGGGGTCGGTCTCGGGTTCGGTCGTGATCACCGGTCGATTCTGCACGGGGTACCGGACCCGCACGAGCCCGGGGGGCCGCCGGGGCGTGGGGAGTTGGGGCTAGGCGAGGGTGGCCCGCGCCGTGGACGTCCGCAGTGCGACGACGGCCGTCCGGCCTGCGGTGCGGAGCCGGCACGGGACCGCCGGGGCCTCCAGCAGGGCGGCGTCGTACGGGCCGAGTTCGACGGTCCCGCCGCAGTGGTCGAGGCGGGCCGCTCCCTCCAGGGCGACCACCAGGAGGACGGTCTCCGGCGGGCCCGCGAGGGCGAGTTCGCCACGGACGACGGCGGTGTGCGCCTCGACGCGGCCGCGCCGGTACATCACGTTGAAGTTCACGACCGGCCCGTCCAGCAGCCGGCACCCGGTCGGCTCGTCGCCGGGGAAGTCGCAGGGCGCGTAGCGCTCGTCGACGCGGCGCAGGGCGCCGGAGACCGTGAGGTCCATGCCGGCGCCCTCGGCCAGCGTGAGGGTGCGGTCGACGCCGGGGAACTCCGAGAAGGGCCCGTCGGCGGCGACTTCGGCGAGGCTGACCCGCCATCCGAAGTCCTCCGTCCCGGCCCCTTCGGGCGCGGCCGCGATCTCGCGGGTGAGCCCGCCGCCGTTCCTCCAGGCCACCGCCGTACGGTCGGCGGCGCGCAGGATCCTGACGGCGGCGGGGCCGGGCATGCGGGTTTCCTTCCCTCGGGTCCGTACCGCCCGGCGAGGTGGTGAAGGCTCCGGGCGGTGGGGCCGAGCCTAACCCGGACGGGCCCTAGACGACGGTGAGGTCGTCGCCGCGGACCGGGCCCTGGCCGTACCAGCCGTGCAGGTAGACGGTGACGGTCCCGGAGGCGCCGGTGGTGAAGGGCACCGCCAGCCTGGTCCACCCGGTGGCGCTGGTCCAGGTGACGGCATTCGCGCCGCCCCGGACTCCGAGGTGGGCGTAGTCGCCCTGGACCCAGCCGCTGAGGGTGTAGGCGGTGTTGGGGGCCAGGGTGAGGGTCTGGGCGCATTCGCCGGTGTGGGCGGAGTCCGGGTTGCCCTGGACGGCGTACGTGCCCGAGTGGACCGGCGCCGTGACGACCGAGCCGCCGTTCTCGCAGGCCCAGGGGGTGAGGGAGCCGGTCTCGAAGCCGCCGTTGACCAGGGCGCCGCTGCCGCCGCCCGGGCCGGAGACCGTGAGGGTGAAGCCGGTGGAGTGACTGGCCTTGCCGGCGGCGGTGACGGTGAGCGGGTAGGTGCCGGGCGCGGCGGTGGCCGAGGCGGCGACCGTGAGCCGGGCGGTGGAGCCGGCGGTGACCGCGTCGGGGGTGAGGGTGGCCGTCACGCCTGCGGGGGCGCCGGAGAGCGTCAGCGCGAGAGGTTGCGCCGCGCCGGAGGTGACCTGGGTGGAGACGGTGGCGGTGGTGGTGCCGCCGGGGGCGACGGAGGCGGAGCCGGGAGCCACGGAGACGGAGAAGTCGTCGGCGACGGGTCCGCCGCCGCCGGTGAACGGGGCGAAGGCGTGCGTGAAGTACCAGGGGTCCTGGGCGATGCCGGAGCAGGTGTCGGAGCCTCCGGTGCCGGGGCAGCCGCCGTTGTCGCGCTGGAGGGCCCAGAAGGAGAGGGTGCCCAGGCCCTTGGAGACCGCCCAGTCGTAGACGGCGGTGGCGTTGGCCGTGGTGAAGGTCTCGGCGGGGCCGTAGTCGTCGATGCCCGGCATCTCGGTGACGCCGATCATGCCCCAGAGCTGTGCGGGGGTCCGGTCCGGGTAGAGGGCGGCCAGCTGGCTGTGGAGGCCGGTGGCGGCGGTGCGGGTGTCGGCCGCCATGTCGTGGGCGGCGCCGTCGTAGTAGTCGAAGGTCATCAGGTTGACCACGTCGACCCGGGCTCCGGCGGCCTTGGCGCTCTTGAGGACGGCCAGTCCGCTGCTCGCGAGCCCGCTCGTGGTGGTGGGGAGGGTGTAGGAGATCTGGAGGGGGCGGCCGGCCGCGGCGGCCCAGTCCTGGAGCTTCCTGATGGCCTGGTTGCGGCGGTCGACGCCGGCCTTGTCGGTGAGGGACTTGTCCTCGATATCCATGTCGAGGCGGCTGACGTCGTAGGTCGTGACGAGCCTCTGGTAGGCGGCGGCGATCGAGTCGACGCTGGTGCAGCTGTCGGCGATCTCGGTGCCCCCGCTGTCGGCCGCGTAGCCGCCGAAGGAGGGGATCACGTCGCCGCCGCGGGCCCGGATGGCGGCGAAGTCGGCGCCGAAGACGGAGTCGGCGACGGGCTGCCGGGTGGAGCCGTTCCAGTACGGAGTGCAAAAGCCCTTGGCCTCGGTCTGGACGAAGGCCATCGTCAGGTACTTCGCGCCGGACTTCTGCGCGAGGTCGGCGGGGCTGTCGGAGGAGTAGGCCTCGAAGTAGGGGGCGAAGACGTGCGCGGGCAGTGGGGTGGCCGCGCGGGGGCCGGCCGCCTGGGCGGGCCCTGCGCCGGCGGCGGCGAGCAGCGCGGCGGAGGTGGCGAGGGTGGCGCAGGCCGCCGCCAAGCGGCGGAGGGCATGCGGACGCAGTCTCAACGAAGGCTCCCGGTGGGGCGCGAGCGAACGGGCGGACGCCTCATCATTGGTCTGGACCATCTTCGGGTCAAGGGGTCCGACCGCTCCGCGCTCCGCCGGGAGCCCGGGGGTTCAGCGCAGAATGCCCGCCTGCCGGGCGGCGCGGATCCAGGAAGGGAACTCCGACAGCAGCCGGTCGTACAGGTCGGGGTCCGAGATCCGGTCGATGTCGTCGACGGCGAAGAAGCCGACGTTGTCGACCCGGCGGCCGGGCATCGTGTCGAAGCGCTCCAGTACGCCGAAGCCGGCCCGGCCGAGACCGACGAACTGCCAGAACACCGGCTCCTCCACGGCCTCCCGCAGCTCTCGCTCGATCTCGGCGTTGCGGTACACCCCGCCGTCCGAGAAGAAGAGGACCAGGGTGGGCGCGGGCACGGGGTGGGCCCGTACGAAGGCGCGTACCTCGGCGATGACCTTCTGCTCCTCGTTCTGGAAGCCCACGTGCCGCATGTCGACCTGGCCGGGGAGCAGGCCCTTGGGCGCCCTCTTGCGGCCGAAGACGGCCATCTGGCCGACGCGCACGTGCAGGCGCAGCCACTCCGGGAGGTCGCCGATGGCGAGGTCGGGGAGGCGGGCGGGGTTGGTGGCGAACGTCCAGGCCTGCATCTCGCCGTCGTCGTCCAGCTGGGCGGCCACGGCGGCCATCCGCTCGACCACTCCGGCGACCGTGCCGCGGGAGTAGAGGGTGCTCATCGAGCCGGAGGCGTCGAGGACGAGGACGACGCGGGCGGTGACGTCGGCGGCGCCGGCCTTGCGGAGGCTGACGGCCACCTGCTCCTTGCGCAGGGAGAGGCGGCCGCGCATCTCCGGGGGCAGCCACTCCTCGCCCTTGACCAGGCGTACAGCGGTCTCGGCCGGCGCGGATGCGGGCGCGGCGGCGGGGACCGCGACGGGCACGGGGGCGGGGGCCGGCGCGGAGGCGGGGGCCGGCGCGGGATCGGCCGCAGGGGCCAGGGGCGGGACAGGAGCGGGCGCGGGCGCCGGGGTGGGCGGCCGGACGGACGCAGGCGCCGGGGCGGCGGCGGGCGCGGGCGGGGCGTCGTCCACGGTGATGCCGTAGTCCGTCGCCAGTCCCGCGAGCCCGCTCGCGTATCCCTGGCCGACGGCCCGGAACTTCCAGACGTCGGCCCGCCGGTAGAGCTCCCCGCCCACCAGGGCGGTCTCCGGCCCGGCCTCGATCGCGAAGTGGGCCACCTCCGCCCCCGACACCGCGTCGAGCAGCCTCAGGTGGAGGCCGGGGACCTGGCCGAAGGTGCCGCCGTCGGCGGAGGCGCAGAGCAGGACGCGCGCGATGTCCGGCTCCAGGGCGGCCAGGTCCACGTCGAGCGTGTCGGCTCCGGGCCGCTTGCCCATGTGTCGTACGGCGCCGGAGGCGTGCCGTGGCTGGTTGTAGAAGACGAAGTCGCCGTCGGAGCGGACCCGTCCGCTGCCGGCCAGCAGCAGCGCGGACGCGTCGACGTCGGGCACGCCCGGCCCACCGGACCAGCCGAGCACGGCTCTGACGGAGGATGCCGCGACCGGCAGATTGGCGCCTTTGCTCATAGTCGTCACGTCGCACAGTCTGCCCGGTGGACCCCGCCGCGGGCAGCCGAACCCCCTTGGGCGGCCCGGACCGCCGGCACCGCCGGGGTCCGGGCCGCCGCGCTGCTCAGCCGCGGAACTCCTCCGTGCGGACGGGCGAGGCCTCGGCCAGGGCGCGGGTGACCTCCTCGGCGCCCGCGCGCAGCCCGTAGACGGGGGTGCCGGGCTGCTGGCGCCAGGACTCGTCGATGCCGCCCGCGTCGACGGTGTCGAAACCGAGCTCGTCGATCAGGGCGCGGACGGCCTTCTTCGCCGCCTCGTCGTCGCCGGCGACGGGCAGGGCCATGCGGTCCGGGTCTCCGGCCGGGCGGGGCCGTTCGAGGATGTCGACCGCGTAGGTGCCGTTGAAGGCCTTGACGACCGGGTGGCCCAGTCGGCGTTCGGTCCAGCGGCTCTCGGTGAGGCCCTCGTCCTCGACGGCGGCGATCCGGCCGTCGCGCTGGCGCGGGTAGTAGTTGTTGGTGTCGATGACGGCGAACCCCTCGGCGGCCCCCTCGAAGAGCCCGGCGGGCAGGTCGGGAAGGTTCTTGAAGGGGACGGTGACCACGACGATCTCGGCGCCGCGGGCCGCCTCGGCGACCGTGACGGGGGTGGCTCCGGTCTCCTCGGCCAGGTCGGCCAGGGTGTGCGGGCCGCGGGAGTTGGCGACGCGGACCTCGTGTCCGAGGGCGGTGAGCCGGCGGGTGAGGTTGCCGCCGATGTTGCCGGCGCCGATGATGCCGATCTTCATGAGCTCTCCAGTGCGTACGGAGTCGGATATCGCGTCCGTCGCAACCCCCGCCCGGTCCGCCGCATTCCGCCGCCGCGCGGACTCGGGGGCACAGATCGCCCGTACGAGCGAAATCTCGCCATTTCCCGGACAAGGAGAACCCGCTGGCCGCGGCTCCCCGTCTTCCGGGGCAGCCGGGGACCGTACCGGCAGCACGTGATCACGGGGAAAGGTACCGACCGATGCTCCAGCTCCCGACCCAGCGCGCCACCTCCGTCGCCCTCGCCGCCACCGCAGGCGCGGCCGCCCTCTCCTTCGCCCTCCTCGCGGGCACGTCGGCCACGGCCGCCGCGCCGCCGTCCGTCTCCGGCAGCCCTGAAGGGGCGTTCACCCGGATCGCCGACTTCTACGGCGCCTACGTCGACGCGGTCTACGACGGCGACGGCCGCACCGCGGACCGCCTGCGCGCCGCCTACCTCTCCGAGCCGCTCCAGCGGGAGCTGAGGCAGTGGGAGGAGGCCAACCACGCCGACGGGGTGCTGCGCGCCCAGAACGTTCCGCTCCGCTGGAAGGTGACCTCGGTCGACAGCGGGATGGGCAAGACCAACGCCGCGGTGGCCCTGACCTGGAACGGCAACACCACGACCACGGTCCACGTGCAGGCCGACCTGCGGACCCGGAAGATCACCTCGATCGGGGACTGACCCCCGACGCACCGGTGGGGCCCGCCGACGGCGGGCCCCACCGGTGTCTCACGCGCCGCTCGCCCCGAGCATCTCCTCGCGCTCCACGATCTTCACGCGCTCACGGCCCTGCGGCTCGCCCAGCGCCTTCTCGGCCGCGTCGAGCCGGTACCAGCCGTCCCAGGTGGTGTACCGGACCTGCCGCTCGGCGAGGAAGGCCTCGACCGCCTCCGGCTCGGGGGCGGCGGGAGTGAGCAGCCGTCCCCGGGCGTGGTCCTCCAGGAGGTTGGCGACGGTCTCGTTGGCGTCGCCCTTGGTGTGCCCGATCAGGCCGATGGGGCCGCGCCGGATCCAGCCGGTGACGTAGGTCGACGCCATGTGCTCGCCGCCCTCGATGACGCGGCCGCCCTCGTCCGGGACGGTGCCGGACTCGACGTCCCAGGGGAGCTTGGGCAGTTCGTCGGAGAGGTAGCCCACAGCCCGGTAGACGGACTGGACGTCCCAGGTGGTGAACTCGCCGGTGCCCTTGACGTTGCCGGTGCCGTCGAGCTCGGTGCGCTCGGTGCGCAGGCCGACGACCTTGCCGTCCTCGCCGAGGATCTCGGCCGGGGACTCGAAGAAGTGCAGGAAGAGCTTGTGCGGGCGGCCGCCGATGTCGCGGATCGCCCAGTTCTCCAGGGTCTTGGCCACCATGTCCGCCTGCTTGTTGGAGCGGCGGGTGGTGATCGAGCCCTCGTCGTAGTCGATGTCCTCGGGATTGACGATGACCTCGATGTTGGGCGAGTGGTCGAGCTCGCGCAGCTCCATCGGGCTGAACTTCGCCTGCGCGGGGCCGCGGCGGCCGAAGACGTGGACCTCGAGCGCCTTGTTGGCCTTGAGGCCGTCGTAGACGTTCGGCGGGATCTCGGTGGGCAGCAGCTCGTCGGCGGTCTTGGCGAGGATGCGGGCGACGTCCAGGGCGACGTTGCCGACGCCGAGGACGGCGACCTTCTCGGCCTCCAGCGGCCAGGTGCGCGGCACGTCGGGGTGGCCGTCGTACCAGGAGACGAAGTCGGCGGCGCCGTACGAGCCGTCGAGCTCGATCCCGGGGATGCCGAGGGCGCGGTCGGCGGTGGCGCCGGTGGAGAAGACCACGGCGTCGTAGAAGGAGCGCAGCTCGTCGAGCGAGATGTCGCCGGGGTAGTCGACGTTGCCGAAGAGGCGGACCTGCGGCTTGTCGAGGACCTGGTGCAGGGCGGTGATGATGCCCTTGATGCGCGGGTGGTCGGGGGCGACCCCGTACCGGATCAGGCCGAAGGGGGCCGGCATGCGCTCGAAGAGGTCGATCGAGACGCCGGGGTCGGTGGCCGCCTCCGACTTCAGCAGCGCGTCGGCCGCGTAGATACCGGCGGGGCCGGCGCCGACGATTGCTACCCGCAGAGGGCGAGGCATGGATGGGTTCCCTTCGACCGACAATCTGACTGATCAGGGAAACCCTAAACTAAGGCCACCCTAACCCCCTACCCGCCTCCCGCTTATGACCCCATAAGCCGACCTTATGACTCACCAAAGCCCGACTTCTGCCTGACGGTACCCCCAGGACGGGCGCGGCGGCAGCCGGGTCAGCCCGCGTACTCGGTGAGGTCGATGCTGTGCAGGGTGACGGGGGCTCCGGTGGCGGGGTCGGTGGCGTCTCCGTCGTGGGCCATGCCGAGCTTGCGGATCACGTTCGCGGACTCCTCGTTGCCGACCCGGTTGACGGCGACGACCCGGTCGAGGCCGCGGTCCTGGAGGGCGAACTCCAGGGTGGCCTGGGCGGCTTCGGAGGCGTAGCCCTGGCCCCAGAAGGGCCGGGCGAGGCGCCAGACGATCTGCACCTGGTGCCGGGTCTCGGGCAGGTCGTCGGCGGCGGACAGCCCGACGGCGCCGATCAGCTCGCCGGAGGCGAGGAGCTCGACGGCGAAGACGCCGAAGCCCTCGTCGTCCCACTCCTCCTCCCAGAGCTCGATGGCCTCGGCGGTCCCGTCGAGGTCGAGCGCGGAGCCGTCGCCGATCCAGCGCATGACGTCCGGGTCCGAGGTGATCTCCGACAGGGGGACGAGGTCATCGTCGGACCAGCGGCGGAGGAGGAGGCGGGGGGTGCGGATCTCGGTCATGCCCCACATCCTGCCGAACCGGGCCCGACCAGGGGTAATCGGGGGCGGGCCGGGCCCGGGCCGGCTCAGCCGACGCTGATCTGGTCCAGCTTCGCGCGCAGGTGGGCGTGCGAGTCCACCGGCTCGTGCGCCACCCGGCCGACCGGGGCGGGCAGGGACTCCACGCGGGTGTGGGCGTCGCACTCGTAGAAGTAGACCAGCGAGACGAGTTCCTCCGCCGGGGCGTGCGCGGGCGGCGGCAGGACCCGATGGCGGCCCGCCCGCCAGCGGTCGCCGGTCCAGCGGGCCAGCAGGTCGCCGATGTTGACGGTGAGCGCCGCCGGGTCGTAGGGGGCGTCCTGCCAGCCGCCGGCGTCGGTGTGGATCTGGAGTCCGCCCGCGCCCGGCTCCCGGTCCAGGACGGTGACCGTGCCGAAGTCCGTGTGGGGCCCGATGCGGAACTGTCCGGGCAGGGGCGTTCCGACGGTCTCGGTGCCGGGGTACCAGTTGATGTTGAACCCCCAGGTGGGGTGGCCGGTGTGGCGCGTGAAGTGGTCCCCGGGCAGGGCCAGGGCCGCCGCGAGCAGCTCCAGCAGCTCGTCCGAGAGGGCGCGCATCGCCCGCAGGTACGCGGTCACCGGCGCGCGCAGGCCCGGCACCTCCGCGGGCCAGGTGTTCGGCCGGAACCATTCGGCGTCCACCGGCGGCACGCCGGTGGGCTCGTCGGCCGCGAAGGACCAGGACTCCTTCAGGTCGGGCGGTGAGGCCGTCCCCTCGGCGTGGCTGTTGGCCTCCGCGCCGGGGCCGAGCCAGCCGCGTCCGCCGACCCCGACCGCGTACGGCTGTTTGACCTCGGGCGGCAGCCGGAAGAAGGAGCGCGCGGCCTCCCGGATCCGGGCGGGCAGGGCCGGATCCACCCCGTGCCCGGCGACCAGCAGGAATCCGGCCGCCTGGAGGGCCCCGTCCACCCGGCCCGCGATCCGGGCCCGGTCGGCGGGGCCGCCGTTGCGCCACGCTCCGAGGTCGATGACGGGGACGACGGGGGCCTGGGGACTCTCCATGGGGGCCTGCCTTCCGCGGGGATGTGACGAGAGTAGGGCTTCAGGGGCGTTCCAGGCCGGTACACGGCGGCGCGCAGTCCAGATAGGGCAGGTAAGAGGCCCACTGCGCGCGCGTGATCCGGGGGCCGGTGTGGGCGCAGGCCCCCGCGAGGGCCCGGTCGAGGTCGGTGTCCGCCAGCCGGAGGGTGCTGTCGTAGCCCGCGGAGGCCAGCGCGGCCCCGTCGGGGCTGAAGGCGACGGAGCCGACGGCGGTGGCGTGCCCGGTCAGGGTGGCCAGCGGGGCGGGGCGGGTGCCCGGGTCCACGCTCCACAGCCGGACCGTGCGGTCGTCCCCGGCGCTGGCCAGGGTGCGGCCGTCCGGGCCGAAGGCCACCGAGCCGACGACGTCGGTGTGCCCGGCCAGGGCCGCGAGCGGCGCGGGCCTGCGCGGCTCGGTCACGTCCCACAGCCGGACCGGAGTGCGGCCGCCGGAGCCGGTGGCGAGCGTGCGGCCGTCGGGGGCGAAGGCGACGGAGAACACGGCGGTGACGTGGCCCTGTACGACGGCCAGCGGGGCGGGCCGGGTGCGGTCGCCGACGTCGGTCAGCCGGACGATGGCGTCCTCCCCGCCGGTGGCGAGGACCCGGCCGTCCGGGCTGAAGGCCACCGCGCGGACCGTCTCCCGGTGGCCGGGGACCGGGGCGGTCTCGGCGGGCGGCCGGGCGGGGCCGTCGTCGGGGGTACCGGTGACGCCGGCGACGTCCCACAGGTGGACGCCGCCGCCCGCGCCCGCGGTGGCGAGGGTGCGGCCGTCGGGGCTGAAGGCGAGGGCGCGTACGTCCGCCTCGCGCGCGGGGAGTTCGGCCGCGACGGCCGCGCGGGCGGGGTCGGCGACGTCCCACAGCCGGACTCCGCCGTCGGCCGCGGCGGTGGCCAGGGCGCGGCCGTCGGGCCGGTAGGCGACGGCGCGCAGGGGGGCGCCGTGGCCGGCGAGGGTGGCCACGGGGACGGGGCGGCCGCTCCCCCGGATCTGCCACAGCCGGGCGGTGCGGTCGCCGCTCGCGGTGGCGAGCTGGCGGCCGTCGGGGCGGTAGGCGAGGGCGACGACCTCCTTGTCGTGCGCGGGCAGCGAGGTCATCAGCGCGGACAGCAGGCCGTCGCGGGTCCGGGCGGTCGGTGAGAGCCGGTAGGCGGTGAGGCCCAGCTGCACGGCGAGACCGGGCTCGGCGGCGGCCACCCCGGCGGAGGTCTCGGCGAGGTTCCGGGCGACCGCGTCGTTGCGCTGCCGGGTGACCTCGTCCCCGGCGCGGACGGCGCTGCCGGTGGCGACGGCGGCCACCACCACGAGGGCGGCGAGCACGCCGGCCAGCAGGCGCAGCCGGCGGGTGCGGCGGCGGGCGGAGTCCCCGGCGGCGGCCTCGGCGGCGGCGCCGGCGGCGAGGAACTCCGCCTCCCCGGCGGTGAGGACGGACGGGCCGCCGCCGGCGGTGAGCTCGCGGGCCAGGGCGAGCGGGGCTCCGCGCATACGCGGTCACCGAGCCGGCCCGGGAGGAGGGAGCCGGGCGTTCCTTCCCGTACGGGCTGGACGACGTGGAGTGGGCCCGCGCCCACGGCTACGGGGGCCGGGCGGAGCGGGCGGCCGCCGAGGCCCGGGCGGCCGACCCCAACCAGCGGTACTTCCACCGGCGGCCGGCCCGCGAGCGGGCGGCCGCCCGGACCGCGCTGATGGGCTCCTCCCCGACGGGCCTGTCCGCCACCGCCCCCACCGGCATGACCCTGACGGCGAGCACCGGGGGGTGCATCGCGCAGGCGCAGCGGACCCTCTACGGGGACCTGGCCGCCTGGTTCCGCCAAGGTCGTCACGATGAACCTCCGCCCCGCCCGGGAGGAGCGGGTGCGCCGCGACGCCCGGTACGCGCAGGCGGTCGGCCGGTGTGCGGCCTGCATGAAGGAGGCGGGCCGGCCTGTGGCTGGAGCGGCAACGACCCCGACTGGCGCACCTGCGGGGCCGGAAACGACTACGACATGAACGACCGGGCCTCGTCCTGGTGGAACAACGGCTACTCGGGCGCGCTGGGCGACGTCCGGGTGTACGCGGACATCAACTACGGCGGCGCCTCCACCTGCGCCCCGAACGGCTCGGCGGGCAACATCCCGTGGGAGTGGAACGATCGCATCTCCTCCCACAAGTGGGTGACCGACTGCGGTTTCTGACCGCCGCGCTCCCCCCGCCCCGCCGCCCCTGTGGTGGCGGGCCGGGGCCGTCGCCTACTCCGGGAGTTCCGTCCCGCAGCGGGAGCAGTAGCGGGCCGCGCTTTCGGCGGCGAGGCGGCCGCAGGCGGGGCAGACCCGGTGGAGGAGGCAGGCCGGTTCGCCGCCCTCGGCCGGGGTGGGGGCGGCGGAGCCGATGCCGAGGCCGGGGCGGCGGGTGTGGACCGTCAGGTACGCCAGGCCGTCGGGCCCCGCGGTCAGGGAGCGCCGGGTGCCGCGCGGGAGCCAGCACGCCGAGTGGGCCCGCAGCGGGTGCGTGCCGTCCGGCGTGTCGAGGCGGCCGCCGCCCGAGACGACGAGGAGCAGGACGTCGAGAAGGGGCTCGGAGTGCTCCGCGATGGCCGCGCCGGGACGCAGCCGGATCAGGTTGGAGTCCAGGGCGCGTCCTGACCCGGTGAGCCGCCAGAGCGCTCCGGTCGCGCCGGCGGGGGCCTCGGCGATCACCGTGTCGAGGTCCGTCGGGACCCCGGCGGGATGCGGGTGCGTCATCGTGGGTGCCGTTCCTTCCTGCCTTCGGCGTGCTTCGCCGTCCTGTACACGATCACGTCCGGTCCTCCGCGGCGGTTCGCCCGCCGCCCACCTTCGCCGGGACCCGCCGCCCGTCCGTGCACACATGGCCGATACACTCATGTCCGGATCGCGTCGGCCGCACACGCGCCGGCCGCGCGGCCCCGCCTTCCGGTCGACCATCGTGTGGGGTGAGGCCGCCCGCCTCCCTGCCCCGGCCCCGCACCGAAATCCTGCTCCCGCATGCCTACCGCCACCACCCGTACGCCCGACGCGCCCCCGGCGCCCGTCACGGCGCCCGGCGCCCCGCCCCGGCCCAGCGCCCTCGCGGCGCTCCACAGCATCAGCGCCGTCACGACGGTGCTGCTGGCCCTCGTCGCCGTCGGCGCGGCGATCCACGAGCCGGTGCTGATACCCCCGCTCGCGGCCAGCGCCGCGCTGGTGCACAGCGCCCCGACCCTGCCCCTGGCGCAGCCTCGCGGGGTGATCGTCGGCCATCTGATCGGCGCGGCCTGCGGCTACGCGGTACTGGCGGCCGCGGGCAGCTCCGCCTGGGCGGCGGCCCTGGCGGCGGGGCTCACCCTCGCCGTGCTCACCCTCGCCCGCACCCCGCACTCGCCCGCCGTGGCCACGGCCGTGATCACCGTACTGCAGACGCCGGAGCCCGCGCGGTTCGTCCCGCTGCTCTTCGGCTCGACCGTCCTCCTGGTCCTCACCGGCTACGCCGGCTCCCGCGTCCGCCGCACCGCACCGAGGTACCCCGCCTACTGGTGGTGATGACCTGCGGGCGCGCCTGCGACGCGCGGAGGGGGCCAGGGCGCTACTCCTTGTGTCGTGGAGATTTCGACGAAGGACGTGTTCGGGGCCCCCTGCTGGGTGAGTCTGATGGCCCGCGACCTGGAGGCGTCCCAGCGCTTCTACGGAGCGGTCGTGGGCTGGACCTTCCGTCCGGCCCGGTTCGGCTCGGCCTTCTCGATGGCCGTGCAGGACGGCGTACCGGTCGCCGGGATCGGGGCACTGGCCGGCGACCTGGCGGTGGCGGTGGCCTGGACCCCGTACTTCGCCGTCGACGACGTCGACGTGGCGGCGGCCCGGATCCGCGAGCGCGTCGGCACGGTGGCGGTGGGCCCGGTCTCCTTCCCCGGCGGCGGACGGGCAGCGCTGGTCGCCGATCCCGACGGGGCGGTGTTCGGCATCTGGCAGGGGCCCGTCGCCGCGGGCTGGCGCGTCGGGCGGGGCCCGGCACCCGCCTGGCTGGAGCTGCGCACCCGCAACGCCTTCGACGCGGCCCTCTTCTACGGGGAGGTGCTGGAGTGGGCGACGGGCCGCCCCGGCTGCTGCGAGGTCGCGTACGAGGAGGACCAGGTCGTCCTGCGGCAGGGCGGGGAGCCGGTGGCCCGGCTGGACAGCGGGCCCGTGGAGGTGGGCGCCTACACCCCGCACACCCGGCCGCGCTGGCACGTCCACTTCCGCGTCCCGGAACTGGATTCGGCCGTGGAGGCGGCCCTCGACCTCGGCGGCCGCACCGTCTCGGTGGTCACCTCGGACGGCAGGGAGCGCTCGGTCATGCTCCGGGACCCGGACGGGGCCCTGTTCACCCTCACCGAGCACGTGGCCCCGACCGAAGGGGACGACGCCGGCTGATCCGCCCCGGGCGGCCGCTACCCGAGGAAGGACAGGCGGACCTGGCGCTCCGGGTTGTCCTTGTTGGTGTCGACCAGGCAGACGGACTGCCAGGTCCCGAGCCGGAGCCGGCCGCCGACGACCGGAAGGGTGGCGTGCGGCGGGACGAACGCCGGCAGGACGTGGTCGCGGCCGTGGCCCGGGGAGCCGTGCCGGTGCTGCCAGCGGTCGTCTGCGGGAAGCAGCGTACGGAGCGCGTCGAGGAGGTCGTCGTCGCTGCCGGCGCCCGTCTCGATCACGGCGATGCCCGCGGTGGCGTGCGGGACGAAGACGTTCAGCAGGCCGTCGCGGCCGGCCGCGGCCTCGGCCAGGAAGCGCTCGCAGTGGCGGGTCAGGTCGGTGACGGTCTCGGCGCGGCCGGTCGTCAGGTCGAGGACCCGGGTGCTGAATCGGTCGGACATGCGGACCATGATCGCGCACCCGGCCGTGCGCCGCCCCCGCGTCCGGCCGGGGTCCGCTCCGCGCTCGCCGCCCCGCGGGCGCGCGGGGACACTGGCAGCGTGAGGAGGTGCCCATGGACCCGGTGGCGGCGCTGGACCGCATCGCCTTCCTGCTGGAGCGCGCGCAGGCCCCCACGTACCGGGTCCGGGCCTTCCGTACGGCCGCCTCGGCGCTGACCCGGATGGGTGAGCGGGAGACGGCCGAGCGGGCCGCGGCCGGGACGCTGGAGGCGGTCAAGGGCATCGGGCCGAAGACCGCCCAGGTGGTGCGCGAGGCCCTGCTCGGGGAGGTGCCGCAGTACCTGCGGGGGCTGGAGGACGAGGCCGCGGCGATGCCCGAGGGGCCGCCGCCCGGCCCCGCCGCCACGGCGCTGCGCGCGGCGCTGCGCGGGGACTGCCACCTGCACTCGGACTGGTCGGACGGCGGGAGCCCGATCGAGGCGATGGGCCGGGCCGCGGCCGGGCTCGGGCACGAGTGGGCGGTGCTGACGGACCATTCGCCGAGCCTGAAGGTCGCCCGTGGCCTCTCGCCCGGGCGGCTGCGCGAACAGCTGGAGGCGGTGACGGAGCTGAACGAGCGGTGGGCGCCGTTCCGGCTGCTCACCGGGATCGAGTGCGACATCCTGCCGGACGGCTCGCTCGACCAGGAGCCGGAGCTGCTGGAGCGGCTCGACGTGGTCGTGGGCTCCGTGCACTCGAAGCTGCGGATGGAGTCCCCCGCCATGACGCGGCGCCTGCTGGCGGCGGTGCGCAATCCGCTGATGGACGTCCTCGGGCACTGCACGGGCCGGCTGGTGACCGGCCGGACCCGCCCGGAGTCGACGTTCGACGCCGTGGCCGTGTTCGCCGCGTGCGCGGAGTCCGGGACGGCCGTGGAGGTCAACAGCCGTCCCGAGCGGCTGGATCCGCCCCGGCGGCTGCTGCGCCTGGCGGTCGAGGCGGGCACCGTCTTCGCGATCGACACCGACGCCCACGCGCCGGGCCAGCTCGACTGGCAGATCCTGGGCTGCGCACGGGCGGCGGAGTGCGGGGTCCCGCCGGAACGGGTCGTCAACACCTGGCCGGCGCAGGAACTGCTGACCTGGACCCGCACGCGGCGGGCGCCGGCCTAGCTAGCCGGCGCCGCGGGCCAGGATCAGCAGGACGTCGGCCGCCGCGACCGCCATCACCCCCAGGAACGGGATCCGGCCGGGGGCCCCGCCCGTGGCCAGGAGCAGTACCGCGGTCAGGGCGAGGAGGGTCCAGCCGTGCGGGGGGACGGGGCCCGGCGGGCCCAGCAGCAGGAGGGTCGCCGAGCCGAGGACGAGCAGGGCGGCCAGCGCGGCCGAGGTGCGGGCGCCGAGCCGCTGCGGCAGCCCGCGCACCCCGGCGGCGAGGTCGTCGGCGATGTCGGGCAGGACGTTGGCGAAGTGGGCGCCCGCGCCGAGCAGGGCGGCGGCGCCGGACAGCCAGAGCGGCGGCCGGGGCGCGCCGGGCAGGCCGAGCGTGACGAAGGCCGGGAGCAGGCCGAAGGCGAGGGCGTACGGGAGCCAGGAGGCGGCCGTGCCCTTGAGCCGCAGGTTGTACGCCCAGGCGGCGGCGACCCCGACGAGGTGCGCGGCCCCGGCGGCCGGGCCGGCGGCCAGCGACAGCGGTACGCACAGGGCCAGCGCCGCGAGCGCGGCGGCGGTGACGGCGCCCGCCGGTGCTCCGCCCGTGGCGAGGGGTTTGTCGCGGCGGCCGGCAGCCCGGTCGCGCCGCAGGTCGACGCGGTCGTTGCACCAGCCCACCGAGAGCTGTCCGGCCGCCACGGCGCCCGCCGTGAGGGCGGTTCCGGCGGGCCCCCTTCCGGCGGCGGCCGCGAGCGCCGCGGCGAAGAGGGTGACGGCGGCGGCGGGGAGCGGGTGGCAGGCCCGCAGCAGTCCGGCCACGGGGACCGTCGGCGCGGACAGGACGGGAGAGGGGGCGGGCACGGCGTCACGCTACGCCGTGACGGCATGTCAATTTCATACCTTTCGCGCGCTTAGACCGAATATGACCGGTTCTTTCCTATGTTGGGCCAATGACCCGTGTCCTTGCGGTGAGCAGCGTGTTCCCGCCCCACGTGTACCCGCAGGCCCAGATCACGGAGGCGCTGGTCCGCTGTCTGCCGCCCGGCGCCGACGCGGCCCTGCTGCGCCGGGTGCACGCCTCGGCACGGGTCGCCTCCCGCCATCTCGCGCTGCCGCTGGAGCACTACGGGCCGGACCGCGACTTCGGCACCGCCAACGCCCTGTTCCTGCGCACGGCCCTGGAACTGGGCGCCGAGGCGGTCGGGCGCGCCCTCGCCGGGGCCGGCCTGGCGGCCGCGGACATCGCCCTGGTGGTGTCGACGACCGTCACTGGGCTCGCCACCCCCTCCCTGGAGGCCCGGCTCGCCTCGCGGACCGGGCTGTGGCCCGGCGTGCGGCGTGTACCCCTGTTCGGGCTGGGCTGCGCCGCGGGCGCCGCCGGGCTCGGGATGCTGCACGAGCAGCTGGCCGGCCGGCCCGCGCAGGCGGCGCTGCTGCTGTCCACGGAGCTGTGCTCGCTGACGCTCCAGCCCCACGACACCTCGATGGCGAACCTGGTGGCGGGCGCCCTCTTCGGCGACGGGGCCGGGGCCCTGGTCGCGGTGGGACCGGAGCACCCCCTCCACGACACCCCCGGCGGGCCGTCGGTGGTGGACGCGCGCAGCCGGCTCTACCCGGGCACCGAGCACCTCCTCGGATGGGACATCGGCCACTGGGGCCTGCGCATGGTGCTGGGCCGGGAGCTGCCCGAACTGGTCGGCCTGCACGTGGTGGAGGAGGTCGAGTCCTTCCTGGCCGGGCACGACCTCAAGCCCGCCGACGTCGACGTCTGGATCTGCCATCCGGGCGGCCCCAGGATCCTCGACGTGCTGGCCGGCTCCCTGGGGCTGCCCGGGCAGGCCCTCGCGGCCAGCCGCGATTCGCTCGCGGCCGTCGGCAATCTCTCCTCCGCGTCCGTCCTGCACGTCCTCGGCGCCGTCCAGGCCGCCGGGCCGCCCGCGCCCGGATCGGTCGGGCTGATGCTCGCCTTCGGTCCGGGTTTCGCCTCCGAACTCGTCCTGCTGCGCTGGTGAGGTTCCCATGCCGCTGTTCCCGTCGATCCCGTCGACCCCGCTGACCTGGTACGTCCTGCTCCTCCTGCTGGTGGCCGCCGAGCGGCTGGCCGAGCTGGCCACGGCACGGCGCAATGCCGCCTGGAGCCTGGCGCGCGGCGGCCGCGAGTACGGCCGCAGCCACTATCCGGCCATCGTCGCCCTGCACGCCGCACTCCTCGCGGGCTGCGCGGCGGAGGCCGTGTACCGGCCCTTCCTGCCCGCGCTCGGCTGGACGGCGCTCACCGTCGTGGCGGCGGCGCAGGGGCTGCGGTGGTGGTGCGTCCTGTCCCTCGGGCCGCGCTGGAACACCCGGGTCATCGTGGTGCCCGGGCTGCCGCTGGTGGCCGCGGGCCCGTACCGGCTGCTGCGCCACCCCAACTACGCGGCGGTGGTGCTGGAGGGGCTGGCGCTGCCGCTGGTGCACACGGCGTGGGTGACCGCGCTGGGCTTCACCCTGCTCAACGCCGTGCTGCTGCGCGTGCGGATCCGCTGCGAGAACAGCGCGCTCACCTACGCCCGTACGGCCGATCCGCTGCTGGGCCTGGTGCGGTGATCGACCTGCTCGTGGCGGGCGGCGGACCGGCGGGGCTGGCGACCGCGATCCACGGGGCGCTGGCCGGGCTGGAGGTGGTGGTCCTGGAGCCGCGCCCGACACCGATCGACAAGGCCTGCGGGGAGGGGCTGATGCCGGGCGCCGTCCGCCGGTTCGAGGAGCTGGGCGTGGCGGTGCCGGGCCGCGCGTTCCACGGCATCCGCTACGTGGACGGGCACACCGGACTGCGCGCGGAGGGGCTCTTCCGCGCCGGCCCCGGGCGCGGGTGCCCCCGTACGGACCTCCAGGCGGCGCTCGCCGACCGCGCGGAGCGGCTCGGCGTACGGGTGCTGGCGCGACGCGCCGGGGAGGTCCGCCAGGACGGACGGCGGGTGTGCGCGGCCGGGCTGACGGCACGGTACCTGGTGGCGGCGGACGGGCTGCACTCGCCGGTGCGGCGCGCTCTGGGCCTGGCGGTGCCGGCCGCGCCGGGGCGGCCGGCCCGGTACGGGCTGCGCCGCCACTACGCGGTGGCCCCGTGGAGCGACCTGGTGGAGGTGCACTGGGCGCGCGGCGCGGAGGCGTACGTGACCCCGCTGGCCCCGGACCGGATCGGGGTGGCGGTGCTGACGTCGGAGCAGGCGCCGTTCGACGTGCAGCTGGCCCGGTTCCCGCTGCTGGCCGCCCAACTGCCGGCGCCGCCCGGCCGGGGCGCGGGGGTGCGCGGCGCGGGACCGCTGCGGCAGCGGGCGCGGACCCGGGTGGCGGGGCGGGTGCTGTTCGTGGGGGACGCGGCGGGGTACGTGGACGCGCTGACCGGGGAGGGGCTGACGCTGGCGGTCTCGGCGGCGGGGGAACTCGTCCGGTGCGTGCGCGCGGGCCGGCCGCAGGAGTACGAGCGGGCCTGGCGGGAGCTGTCGCGCGGCTACCGCGCCCTGACCTCGTCCCTGCTGTGGGCCCGGCGGCGGACGCGGCTGTCGGGCCGGATCGTCCCGCTGGCGGCCCGGATGCCGCGGATGTTCACGGGGGCGGTGAACCTGCTGGCGCGGTGAGGCCCCCGGCCGCGCGGTGCGGCCGGGGGCCCTCGGGCGGGGGTCAGACCCCTTCGCCGGTCCGGCGGTCCGGCGGACGGTAGGCCAGCGCGAGGCCGGCCAGAACCGCCGAGACCCCGGCGCCGAACACCACCGCGACCCCGGCCCACGGGTAGGGCGCGCCGAGGGTGGCGGCGAGGGGGTCGAAGAACACGACCCCGCCCACGATGTGCAGCGCGACCACGGCCAGGGCGGCCACGGCCGCGCCCCGCCACACCGCCGGGGTGTCCCGGAGGGCCAGCAGGGCGCCGAGCGGCAGGCAGACCAGGGCCACCGCCAGGGGCGCCAGCCGGCCGGGGCCGGGCGGTTCCGCGAGGTTCCCCGGCAGGTGCAGCACGCCGCAGAACAGCAGGGCGGCGGCCGTCGGCCAGCGCAGGCCGTGGCCCAGTACGCCCCCGCCCCCGCGCCGGGCCGCGCGTTCCGCTATGCCGTCGGCCGCGGCGGGAAGGGGGACGGGGACCGCGGCCCGGACCGGGACGGGGCGGGGCGCGGGTCCGGCCGGTGGGGCGGTTCCGGCGGGGGGCCGGTCGGAGCGGCCCCGCGGCGGTCCCCCGGCCGGGCCCGCCGGGCCGGCCGGGGGACCGCCGCGGGGGGCGGTGCCGGGGGCTTCGGGGTCGAGGATGGTGGCCAGCAGGGCCACGTCCTCGATGGGCCGGCCGACGGCCGCCGCACGCAGGGCGATGTCGGCCTCGGCCTCCTCCTCGGGGTGCTCGCCGAGCAGGGCGACCATACGGCGGACCTCGTCCACCGGCCGGGCGACGGCGGCCGCGCGGAGCGCGTCGTGCCCGGGGTCGGCGAGCCGGCCGGACTCCTTCAGGAGGCCCACCAGCGCGGTGACCTCCTCGACGGGCCGACAGGTGGCGGCCGTCTCCAGCAGGGTGCGGAGGGGCTCGGGGTGCGCCGCGGGGCCGGGCGCGGGGGCCGCGGGGAGGGCCTGGAGCCCGGCCTGCGGGACGGGGCCGGAGTCGTGCGGGTCCGCGGAGGCCGCCGCGAGGGGCGGAAGGCCGTCGGGGAAGGCGGCGCCGGGTCCGGGGCGGTTCACCGGGGCGACGGGGAGGGGCTGGAGGTCGGCGGGGGGTGCGGAGGGGGGCTGGGGCGTCGGGGGTTCGGGGAGGGGGGCGTCGGTCGGTTCCGGGGTGGAGGTGGGCAGGCCGTCGCGGTCGCCGTGGTCGGTCGCCGCGAGGGTGCTGGGGTCATTCATGGAAAGCTCCGTCTTGCCGACGCGCGGGTCTACACATCGCACGCCGGTCATCGTGCGTCATGGGAAGCGCACGCTTGGTCACATTCAGCGGCACGGGTGCGCACTGCGCCATTCGGGGCGGGCAAACGGGGTGCTCCCCGGGCGTGTCCGGGCAGCCGGCCCTGACAGGCCGCGCCCAAGGGGGCCCGCGCGGCGGCGCGCGGGGCACAGTGGCCGGGTCAGGGCCCGCTCCTGCATCCGAAAGGGGCGCGCGTCCAGGAGGGCCCGCCTCCGGGAGGGGCGTCAGCCGTGCCGGCTCCGGAGCGGCGGGTGGTGGCGGCCGGAGCAGCGGCGGCGGACGGCCTGGGCTGCGGGGGCGGACGGCGGGGAAGGGGCTCGACTGCCTGCGCCGGCTGGACGCGGGCCGGCTGGTGGGCCGCGCTGACGGAACGGCTCTCCGGGATCGGGTACGGGAATGCCCGGCTCCCCTGGAATGTGCCGGAGTTCCACCGGATGCCCGTGGTCCAGGGCAGCACCCCGGACGAGATGCGACTGTTCGTCCCGGCCTCACGGTTCGGCGGGCGGTCGCCGTCGGTGCCGCGGCCGGCCCCGGGCGTCCCGGGGACCCGGCCGGTGGACGCGGCGGCCGCGCACCCCTGCACACTGCGGGACGGCCCGTCCTTCGCGGACACGGCCCCCCGGACGGGGTCTCCGCGGCGGGTTACAGCCGGACGTCCCAGCTCGCGGTGGAGGACAGGGTGCGGGCGATCGCGGGGTCGCGGACGGCGGGGGTGGCGTCCTCGGCGGTCACCGAGAGCCGGTGGGTGCGCAGGTCCAGCAGCCACAGCTCCGCCACCCGTACCTCGGTCCGGCCCGCGAACCGCTTGAGCTCGCGGCCGTCGAGGTACCAGCGGACCGTGGGCTGGCGCCCGTCGGGCGTGGCCAGGTGCGGGACGGCCGCTGCTCGACGGCCGTGACCTCGGCCCATTTCGCGCGGACGTCGGCGTGATAGCGATCCAGCTCGGCGGCGGTATAGCCGTCGCCGACGAAGACCACGTCGAGCCGGTCCGCGGTGGGTCCGTTGCCGGCCGTCCTGGTGACCTGCCCGTCGGCGGCCCGGGCGGACCCGGAGAGGCGGGGCGCGGCCTTGGCCCGTCCGGCCGCGGGTACCCGGGTGCGGCCGGATCCGGCTTCGCCGCCGTGTTCCGGCCCGGGTATCTCGACCTCGACGCCCGGGCGCGCGCTCGGTCCGGCCGGCGGCGCCGCTCCGGCGGGCACGGCCGACGCGGCCAGGAGCGCGGCGCTCGCGCAGGCGGCCGCGAGCGCCGCACGCAGGGACGATCGGACGGTTCTCTTCATGAAGTCCTCCGCCGGGGCAGGGAGTTGAGGGGAGTTAAGTGAGCGGTTAACTCGACTGAACCGGCTGCTTAAACTAGAGGGCGCCCGCGAGCGTGCGCAATGGGTGACTCCCGTCGGATACTGGGGAGTTGAGAAAACCTCGTGGACAGCAGGGGGAGTTCATGGACGAACCGGCCGAGATCGGGCGCCGGGTGCAGCGGCTGCGTACCGAACGGGGCCTGACCCAGCGACAGCTGGCCGAGCCCGCGTACACCCCCGCGTACGTGTCCACCCTGGAGGCGGGCAAGGTGCGCCCCTCGGAGACCGCGTTGCGGTTCCTCGCCGGGCGGCTCGGCACCTCGTACGAGGAACTGGCCACCGGGCGCCCCGCCTCCCTGGCCACGGAGCTGCGGCTGGCCCTGACCGACGCCCAGCGGACCCTCGCCACCGGCTCGGCACGGGAGGCGGCCGGCCCCTTCCGGCGGCTGCTGGAGGAGGCGGAGCGGCTCGGCCTGCCGGACGAGCGGGCGGAGGCCCTGCTGGGGCTCGGCGACTGCGCGCTGGAGGCGGGCGAGCTGACGGAGGCGGCCGGGCACTTCGAGGCGGCCGAGCTCCTGCTGGCCGGCCAGCCGCTCCCCCGCCGCGCCCGGCCGATCCGCGGCCGGGCCGTCGCGCACCTGCTGGCCGGGGAGCTGCGGTACGCCTGCTACCTGCTGGAGTCGGCCATCGACGGCCTCAACACGGGCGGGCTGGCCGACCCGGAGGCCCTGGTCCTGCTGTACTCGGCGGTGATCGGCCCGTACATCGACATGGGCGCGCACGCCCGCGCGGCGCACGCGGCGGAGCTGGCGCTGGCGCTCGCCCCGCAGGTCGGGGACCCGGCGCTGGTGGCGGGGATGCACCGGCAGGTGGCCCGTACGTTCCTCGCGGAGGGCCGGGTGGCGGACGCCGACGCCTCACTGGCGAAGGCGCAGGCCGTCTACCGGCAGCTGCGGCTGCGCACCGATCTGGCGCACTGCCACTGGATGCGCGGCTACGTCCAGGCGCAGCACGGGGAACTGGCCGCGGCGGAACGGGAGCTGCGGATCGCCCGGGAGATGCTCACCGCCCGGCGGGCCGCCCTGTACACCGCGCAGGTGGAGGTGGAGCTGGCGGACGTGCTGCGGCGCCTGGGCCGGTACGACGAGGCCGCCGAGCTGGTGTCGGGGCTGCTGGCCGAGGGGTCGGCCCCGGGCGCGGTGCACGCGGGCGGGGCGCACCGGCTGCTGGGGCTGATCGCCGAGGAGCGGGGGGAGACCGAGGCGGCCGAGGAGCACTACGTACGGGCGCTCGCGCTGCTGGAGCGCAGCGGGGCGGGCGGCGACCTGGCGGACCTGTGCCGGCTGCTGGGCGACCTGCTGCGGCGGACCGGGCGCACGGAGGCCGCGCTGGACGCGTACCGCACGGGACTGGGCCACCGCGCGGCACCCGGCACCACCACCCTGGGCCCGGCCCCGGCGGCCCCTGCGTTCCGCTGAACCGTCCGCCGTGCCGCGCCGCCGCGCGGAAGACCGCTCCGCCCCGCCCGTCGCCTCGCATGCCGGCGGGGCTTTTCACAGCCCCCCCCGCATGCGGGGCCGCGGGCGGGGCGGCGGCGAGGGGTGGGGCGGGGGGGGGGGGCGGGGGCCCTCCCCGGGGC
>NZ_JBIAWQ010000003.1:0-352581 GCF_042895815.1 Streptomyces sp. NPDC001373 | reverse complement strand
GGGCGTCCGCTTCACCCGCCCCCCGGCCCGCCCCCCCGGGCGCACCCCCCCCCCCCCCCCCCCGACCCCACCCAGCCGGGGGGGAATAAACCCCCCCCCGCCGGCATGCGAGGCGACGGGCGGGCAGGCGGCTACGGTTCGGCCGGGGTGCGGGCGCGGGCGCCCTCCCGGGTGCGGCCCGAGGCGGGGGCGCGCTGCGGGTGACGCCGGAGGTACTCGTCCTCCAGCTCCTTCAGCCGCTGCGTGTGCGTGGCCAGCGCGTCGTCCGAGCCGTGGAGCAGGGTCTCGTGGCGGGTGCGGTGGATGGTCTCCAGTTCCCGCAGCAACCGGCCGTCCTCGAGATCGCGCGGCGCCGCTCCGCCGGAGCGCTCTGCCATGGCAACCACCTCCACGTCCTACGGTAGACGCGTCGCGGCGGTTCAGCCGTCCGGCCCGGAGGCCACCTCCGGCGGGGGTTCCGGCGGCGGCAGGAGCGGGGCCGCGGCGGCGTGGGCGCGCAGGGCGCAGCGCACCGACCAGGTCACCGAGACCAGCGGCACCGCCACCACGGCGCCGACCACCCCGGCGGCGATGGCCCCCGCGACCACCGAGACGGCCACGACCAGCGGGTGCAGCGCCACCGCCCAGCTCATCACCAGCGGATGCAGCAGATGGCCCTCGATCTGGCCGATCACCACGATGAGGGCGAGCACCACGGCCGCGATGAGCGGCCCCTTCGCCGCCAGCGCGACCACGGTGGCGATCGCGAGCGCGACCGGGGAGCCGATCAGGGGAATGAAGGCGGCGAAGAACTCCAGCAGGGCCAGCGGGAGGGCCAGCGGGACCCCGAGGAAGTAGAGCGCCACCCCGACCAGGATCGCGTTGGTGGCCGCGACCAGGAGGATCCCGTGCGTGTAGCCGGTGAACGTGCGCCACGCCGCACGCCCGGCGAGGCCCACCCGCTCGCGCGCGGCCTCGGGCAGCTGGGCGCAGAACCAGGCCCACTGCCGGTCGCCGCCGTGCAGGAAGAAGACGGAGGAGAACACGGCGAGCGCCAGGACGGTGAGCCACTGCACCACCTGCCCGGCGCCGCTGACGGCCGTGTTCAGCAGGGCGGAGCGGTGGGAGGACACGTACTCCCCGAGGCGGGCCTGGATGTCGGAGAGGGCCTGCGACCCCAGGCGGAACGGCGGGCGCTCCAGCCCTTCCTGGATGCTGACGAGGCCCTCGCGGAACTCCCTGACGAGGCGGTCGCTCTCCCCCGCCACCGCCTCGCCGACGAGTGCGAACACGCCCAGCAGCAGGGCCGCGCTGCCGATGAGGCTGACGGCCACCGCCATCGAGCGAGGCACCAGCCGGGCCAGCCGGCGGGACAGCGGCGACAGCAGCGCGGTGACGACCAGGCCCAGGAACAGCGCCACGCCGATCTCGTGGAAGCGGCCGAGGACGGCGAAGACCGCGTAGACGGCACCCCCGACAACCAGCAGGCGCCAGGCATAGGACGCCGCCGTGCGCAGGAAAGGGGACACCGGGGGCATGACCCATGGCTGCCACCGGGGGCGGCCCCTGCCACGCGCCGGATCCCGTTTTGACCCGTCCGGGGCGAAAAACCGTTGCCGGGGCGTGCGGCCTGCCCGCACGATGGCCGGTTGTGAGTAGCTCCCGTCTGTCCTCCGTACTGCCCGACCTCTCCCCCTGGCGTTCCAGCCGCGACTTCCGGCTCCTCTTCTTCCAGGGCACGGTCACCTTCTTCGGCTCTTTCATGGCGATGATCGCCCTGCCGCTCCAGATCAAGCACCTGACGGACTCGCCGCTGGCGGTCGGTGCGATGGGCGCGGTGGAGCTCGTCCCGCTGGTGGTCTGCGGTCTGTACGGGGGCGCGCTGGCGGACGCGGTCGACCGGCGGCGGCTGATCCTGCTGACCGAGGCCGGGCTCGGGGTGCTGGCGCTGGTGCTGCTGGTCAACGCGCTGCTGCCGGACCCGCTGCTGTGGCCGCTGTACGTGGTGGCGGCGGGGGTATCGGCGCTGAGCGGCCTCCAGCGCCCCGCCCTGGACTCGCTGATGGCGCGGATCGTGCCGCACGACCAGCTGACCGCCGCCGCGGCGCTGAACGCGCTGCGCTACCAGTTCGGGGCGATCGCCGGGCCGGCGCTGGCCGGAGTGGTCGTCGCGTACGCCGGGTACGCCCCGGCGTACGGGGTGACCGTCGTGGGCTTCGCGGTCTCGGTGGTCCTGTGCGCGCGGCTGCGGCCGGCCCCGCCCGCGGGCGGCGGGGAGCGGCCGTCGCTGCGTGCGATAGCCGAGGGGGCGCGGTACGCGTGGAGCCGGCCGGTGCTGCTGGGGACGTACGCCGTGGACCTGGCGGCGATGTTCTTCGCGTTCCCCAACACGATCTTCCCGTTCCTCGCGGACGAGCTCGACGCCGAGTGGGCGCTGGGCCTGATGTACGCGGCGGGCGCGGTGGGCTCGCTGGTGCTGGGTCTGACCAGCGGCTGGGTGTCGCGGGTGCGCAGGCACGGGCTGCTGGTGGTCTTCGGGGCGGCCGCGTGGGGTCTGGCGATCGCCGCGGCGGGCTGGTTTCCGGACATCTGGCTGGTGCTGGTGTGCCTGGCGGCGGCGGGCGCGGGCGACATGCTGAGCGCCCTGGGCCGTTCCACCATCTGGAACCAGACGATCCCGGAGGAGCTGCGGGGGCGGCTGGCGGGGATCGAGGTGCTGTCGTACAGCGTGGGGCCCCAGCTCGGGCAGGTCCGGGCGGGTACGACGGCGGGCTGGACCGGGACCCGGCCGGCGTTCTGGAGCGGGGGCCTGGCCTGTGTGGCGTCGGTGGCGCTGCTGGCCGCGATGCTGCCCAGGCTGATCTCGTACGACGCGGACACCGACGAGGACGCGCTGCGCCGCCGGGCCGCCCGGGAGGAGTCCGCCGCGCAGGCGGATCCGGCGGGCGCGGCGGCCTGATCCCGCGCCCGGTGCGGGCGCCCGCACCGGGCGCCCGAACGGCGGTCCCCGCGGTGCGGGGGCGGGCCGGCGCCGGGAGGGTGACGCCATGGGCGACTGGTGGTACCGCAACATCGTGGAGCCGGGGAAGCTGCCCCTGCTCCTCGCGCTGGCCTCGTTCGTCGTCACCTTCGCGGCGACCCGGGTGGTCACCCGGATGATCCGCGCCGGGAGGGGCCCCTTCCGCAACGTCACTCCGGGCGGGCTGCACGTGCACCACTGCGTGCCCGGGGTGGTGCTGATGACCGTGGGCGGCTTCACCTCGATCGCGGGCGGCCGGGAGGGGTGGGGCGCCGGGCTGGCGGCCGTGCTGTTCGGGATGGGCACGGGCCTGGTGCTGGACGAGTTCGCGCTGATCCTGCACCTCAGCGACGTCTACTGGAGCAAGGAGGGCACGCTCAGCGTGGAGGTCGTGCTGCTGACCACGGCCCTGGCCGGGCTGCTGCTGTGCGGGTTCCTGCCGCTCGGGGTGGACGGCCTGACCGACGAGGAGACGGAGAACCGGTGGTTCGTGATGGGCACGGTGGTGCTCAACCTGGTGCTGGCGGTCGTCGCCCTGTTCAAGGGGAAGCCGCGGCTGGCCGTCCTCGGGGCCGTGGTCCCGCTGATCGCCCTGATCGCGGCGGTGCGCCTGGCCCGGCCGGTGTCCCCGTGGGCGCGCCGGTTCTACACCCGCCGGCCGCGGACCCGGGCGCGGACCATCCGGCGGGCCTACCGGCACGACCGGCGCTGGAGCGGGCTCCAGCGCCGGATCGGCTACATGATCGGCGGCGCGCCCAGCCGGTGATCCGGCCGCCGGGGGTGCTCAGTCCGAGGCGGGGGCCCCGTCGAGCTCCCAGGCGTGGCGCTTGAACTCCTTGCGGAAGTCGGCGTGGTCCTCCCACTGGCGGGCGATGCCGCGCAGTACGTCCCAGTGGTGCTCGACCGACTGGTCGATGACCTTGCGCACGAGCGGCTCGGCCGTCTCGCGGGTCGCGATGAGCCCCTTGACCGCGGAGGCCTCCAGCACGCTGTTGCGCAGTGCGCGCAGGGCCCGGGAGGTGTCGTCCATGGCGAAGCCGCGCTCACTTCCGGTCTCCGCGTCGAACAGCGGGGTGAGCCGCGCCTCGATGAACGCGGTGATCCGCTCGAAGTGCTGCACGTCCATCAGGGTTCTCCCGTTCCCGCCGGTCCGGCGCACGGCGCGGCACGGCTCGTCTCTTCGAAGCTGCTCGGGGGTGAGCTCGGGTGCAGGATACGAGGTCACGGGCGCCCGGGATGAGCCGGGCGGCCGGGGGCCCGGCTCAACGGCGCAGCGGGTGGGGTGCGGTGACGGAGAGGAGCGGCGGGGCCGGGGAGCCGTGGCGGTGCCCGCAGGGCTCGAAGACCAGGAGCACGGGCTCACCGGTGCGCTGGCGCCAGGAGACCCGCCGCGGCGGGGCGGCGCAGCGGGGACAGTCGGGCAGCGAACCCGGCTCGGTCCGGCACTCGGGGGCGGCCGTCAGCAGCGGCGGCACGGCGTGCGGGTCAGGCATGGGGGCTCCCTGGTCCGGAGGTTGCGCTCCTGGCACTGTGCCATGGGGGGTGCCTCCTCCGCACGGGTGAACGGTCCTGCGTTCCGGCAGGTCAGGGCCGTTTCGGCTGGTGAAATCGGGCCGACTGCGGGCACTTGGTGATCAAGTGGTCCTCCGTTCCGCCTCGACCAGCCCCGATTCGTAGGCGGCGATCACCGCCTGCGCGCGGTCCCGTACCCCCAGCTTGGCGAAGACGCCGGTGATGTGGTTCTTGACGGTGGAGACGCTGATGTCCAGTTCCGCGGCGATCTCGGCGTTGTCGAGCCCGCGGGCGAGCAGCCGCCAGATCTCCAGCTCGCGCGGGGTGAGTCCGGCGGGGTCCGCCGGGGCGGGCCGGGGCTCGCGGGCCGCGGCCCGTACGTAGGTGGAGATCAGCCGGGTCAGCAGCCTGGGGGCCACGGCGGCCTCTCCGGTGTGGACGGTACGGACGGCGGCGATCAGCTCCTCGGGGGAGACGTCCTTGGGCAGGAACCCGTAGGCGCCGGCGCGCAGGGCGGCGACCACGTACTCGTCCATGTCGAAGGTGCTCAGCGCCAGGACCCGGGATCGGGGGTGGGTGCGGGCCAGTTCCCCGGTGGCGCGGACCCCGTCGAGGACGGGCATGCGGATGTCCATCACCACCACGTCGGGCTGCAGCCGCCCGGCGAGCGCGACCGCCTCGGCGCCGTCCCCGGCCTCGCCGACGACCTCGACGTCCGGCTGGGGCGCCAGGATCAGGCTCAGGCCGCGCCGCACCAGCGGCTGGTCGTCGGCTATCAGTACGCGGATCATCGGCGGTGTTCCTCTCCTTGTGCCCCGTCCGGGGCCCCGGCGGCGGCCGGGACCGGGAGGCGGGCAGCGACCCGGAAGCCGCCGTCCTCCCGGGGGGCGGCCTCCAGGGTGCCGCCGTGCAGGGCGACGCGTTCACGCATGCCGATCAGACCGTACCCGCCGCGGCCCGGGTGCCGCGAAACCGAGCGGCGCGCCCCGTCCCCGGGGCCGTCGTCGCAGACCTCGACGGCCACCTCCTGCGGACGGTACGTCAGCAGGACCCGGGCGCCCGCGTTCCCGGCGTGCTTGCGGGCGTTGGTCAGGGCCTCCTGCACGACCCGGAACACGGTCAGGCCGACGGTGGGCGGCAGCGGGCGGACCGTTCCGAAGACGGTGAACTCGGTGTCCATGCCGGCCAGCCGGGACTCCGCGACGATCCGCTCCAGGTCGGCTGTCCCGGGCTGCGGGGCGGGCGGGGCGGTCTCCGCCTCCTCCCCGGCCCGCAGCACGTCGAGGAGCTGGCGCATCTCGCCGAGGGCCATCCGGCCGGAGTCCTCCAGGACCACCAGGGCGTCGCGGGCCGCGCCGGGGTCGTGCGCGAGGTTGGCGCGGGCGCCGCCGGCCATCAGCTGCATGGTGGTGATGTGGTGGGCGACGATGTCGTGGAGCTCGCGGGCGATCCGGCGGCGTTCCTCGGCCACCGCCCGTTCGGCGAGCAGCCGCCGGTTGGCCTCGGTCTCCCGCTGCCAGCGGTCGGCGGCAACGGCGGCGCCGACGACCAGGACGCCGGCGAGCGCGTTGGTGAGGACGTTCATGCCGGAGGGGAGCAGGGAGCCGCCCAGGCCGACGGCGGCCAGCGGCACGGAGGCCAGACCGGCGGCGGCGACCACGGCGGGCCGGCAGCTGCGGGCCACGGTGAAGAGGGCGACGGTCAGGGCCAGGCCGAAGTGCGGCGCCGCCGGGGTGACGACGTTCACCACCATGCCCAGGGCGAGCACGGCGCCGAGCACCGGAACCGGGTACCGGCGCCGGAACAGCAGGGTCAGGGCGGCGAGGACCAGCCCGAGCGCGGCGGTGGCCGTGAAGGGGGGCCCGTCCACCACGGCACTGAGGGACAGACCGATGAGGTCGATGGCCGCCGCCCCCGCCGCCACCAGTCCGTCGCCCCGCGTCCACTCCAGGCGCTCGGCGCGCGTGCCCATCGTTTCCCGCTTCCTCCGCGGGCCGCTCCCGCCCGGCCGGTCCGGGGCGGCGCGCGGCCGTCGCGCGGAGCCCCATTCTGGCAAAGGCCCCTGGTCCGGGCGCCGTCCCCGGGTCGGGGCCCGGACCAGGACCGTGGTCCTGGTCCGGGCCCGGAGCCGGACCCCGGTCCCGAGGGGCGGATCCTCCCCTGCCCGGACGCGCGGGGCCCGGCCGGCTGATGGTCTGGAAGCCCGTCGGCGGTGCGCCGGCGGTGCACGTCGCAGAGACCGGAGGAGAGAAGTGATCCGCGCCCTGACGGGATGTTCGACGAGACACGCGTGGAAGGTGATCGCCGTCTGGGCGGTGGTGGGCATCGCGCTGGCGATCCTGGGCCAGGCGTTCGTGCACCGGGCGACCCAGTCCGGCAACGGCGGTTTCCTGCCCCGGAGCTACGACTCGGCCGCCGCGCTGCGGATCGCCGAGGAGGACTTCGGGATCCGGCCGGACGCCGACCCGCTGACCGTGCTCGTGGCCCGCACGGACGGGGCGGCCCTGTCGGCGGCCGACGAACGGAGGATCGGGGAGGTGGCCTCGCGGCTGGCCCGGCAGCGGGTGGTCATGCCCCGGTCGAAGGACGACCCGCCGCTGATGCAGGACCACTCCCAGGTGCCCCGCATCGGCGCGGGGGCCACGGCCCCGGACCGGGCCTTCCGGCTGCTGCCCGTGGAACTGACGGGCAATCCGCAGGACCCGGGGGTGCAGGGCACCTACCGGGCCTTCCGGGAGCAGGCGCGGAGCGCCTTCCACGAGGCGGGGCTGCGGACCGGGTTCACGGGCGGGCTGGCGACGACCGTGGACACCGTCGACGCCGAGGAGACCCGCACGCTGGTCGTCGGCCTGGTGATGACCGGGCTGATCGTGCTGCTCCACGTCCTGGTGTTCCGCAGTCTGGCGGCGGCCCTGCTGCCGCTGGTGACGGTGACGATCGTCGGCGGGGCGGCTGCGGGGGCGGTGGTCGGCGCGGCCCTGCTGACCGGGATCGACCTGGCCCCGTCCACGCCCGGGCTGATCAATGTGGTGCTGATCGGCATCGGCGTCGACTACTTCCTCTTCCTGCTGTTCCGCTTCCGCGAGCAGCTGCGCGCCCATCCCGCGCAGTCGGGCCGCGAGGCGGCGGCCGAGGTGGCGGGCCGGGTGGGCACGGCGGTCACCTCGGCGGCGCTGACGATCGTCGCGGCGTTCGCCACGCTCGGGATCGCCTCCTTCGGCCAGTTCCGCGTGCTGGGCCCGGCCATCGCGGTGGCGGTGCTGGTGATGCTGCTGGGCAGCCTGACGCTGATGCCCGCGCTGCTGGCCGTGACGGGCCGCCGGATGTTCTGGCCCTCGCGCTCGCTGCGGCGGGCTCCGCGCCCGGGTGCGGCGGGGCGGCTGGGCGAGCGGATCGCCCGGCGGCCGGTGGCCCACGCCGTGGCCGCGGTGGTGGTCCTGGGCGCCCTGACGGCGGGGGCCGCAGGGGTGCGGATGGACTACGGGCAGGGCGGCGACGGCGGTGAGCGGACCGCGGCCGTGCTGACGGCGCAGGAGATCGCCCGGTCGATGCCGGCCGGGGCCTCGGACCCGGCGACCGTCTTCGTCCGGGCAGAGGACGGCGCCCCGATGACCGCCGAGCGGGTGGCGGGGCTGGCCGGGGCGCTCGCGCGGGTGCCCGGGGTGGGGCAGGTCGCCCCGACGGTGCTGAGCGAGGACCGCCGGGCGGCCCGCATCGACCTGGTGCTGGCGGCCGAGCCGGGCGGGCAGCGGGCCCGCGACCTGGTGTCCGGTCCGGTGCGCACGGCCGTACGGGCGCACGTGCCGACCGGGACCGAGGCCCATGTCGGGGGCACGGCCGCGGTCTTCGCCGACATCGCGGTGGCGGTGGGCGAGGACCTGGAGGTGATCTTCCCGGTGGCGGCGGTGCTGATCGCGCTGATCCTGCTGGTGCTGCTGCGCAGCCTGCTCGCGCCGGTGGTGCTGATGGTGTCCGTGGGGCTCGGGTTCACGGCCACGCTGGGTGCGGCGACACTGGTGTTCCAGCACGCGCTGGGACGGCCCGGGGTGGACTTCACCCTGCCGCTGGTGCTGTTCCTGTTCGTGGTGGCCCTCGGCACCGACTACAACATCCTGATCGCCGACCGGATCCGGGAGGAGATGGAGCGCCCCGGCCCGGCGCGGGCCGCCGTGGGCCGGGCGGTCCGGCACACGGCGCCGGCCATCGCGGCGGCGGGCCTGGTGCTGGCCGCCTCCTTCGGCAGCCTGGCGGTCAGCCCGCAGCCGGGCCTCCAGCAGACCGGATTCGCGACGGCGGTGGGCATCCTGCTGTCGGCGTTCGCCCTGTCGGTGGTCCTGGTCCCCGCCCTGGCGGCCCTGCTGGGCCGCTCCCTGTGGTGGCCGGTGCGCCCCCGCCCGAAGGAGGCGGCGCCCTCGGCGGAACGGCCCGAGCCCGGGCGGGTCCCGGTCGGCTGAGGGCCGGGGCCGGGGGCCCGCCGGGCGGTACGCCTCCGGGTCGCCCGGCGCCGTACCCGGACCCGGGGCCCGGCAGGGCCCCGGCGGCCCCCGGCGCGCGGGCCCCGCGGTGGCGGACCGCCGCTCCCGGAGCCTCAGCCGACGCGGAAGGCGATGGCCTCGGGCTCCCGGTGGAAGGTGACCCGGTCCCAGGCCGGGAAGGCCAGGTCGGTGACGGCGACCAGCCGGCCGGAGGCGTCGTGCACGGTCCTGCGGACCGAGAGCCCGCAGGCGGAGGACACGCCGGCGGGGTGGCTGGTGCGGGTCATCGTGATGGTCTCGGCGGTGCGGCCCCGGGCCGCGGCCCGCTCCAGCCAGCGGTGCAGGGGCCGCAGGTCCTCCTCACCGGCGGCCGCCGGCCGCTCCAGGTAGGCGGCGAGCTGCGGGGTACGGGCGACGGTACGCGGGTCGAGGTAGGTCACGGTGTGCTGGACGACGCGGCCGTCGGCGGCGTACACGCGGTGGTGGTGGACCAGGGTGCGCTCCCGCGCGCCCGTCCCGAGCAGCGCCGCGAGCGCGGGCGGCACGGTGGCCAGGGCGATTCGGGCCCGGGCGGGCGCGGCGGGGCGCGCGGGGCCCGGCGCGCCCTGCCGGCCGGCGGGCCGGGGCGGCCGCGGGGGCTCCGGGGGCGGGGCGGCTCGGGTGCCCCGGCGGCCGGTGACGACCAGTCCGTCGGCGCGCAGCTCCTGGAGGGCGGCGCGGACGGTCTGCCGGTTGACCTCGTAGCGGGCGGCGAGGGTGCGTTCGGAGGGCAGTCTGCCCCCGGCGGTCCGGGCGGCGTGGTCGAGTTCGTCCCGCAGCGCTGCGGCGATCCGCTGGTACTTGGGCACGGCGGCGGGGCCGATGCCCCGCGAAGGGGAGGGCATGGCTTCTCCTCTGACGGGTGGTCAAGGATGGCGCGGTCTGCCCCATCAACCTAGCATTGGTCTATACCTTTCGAAACAGGGATCCCCGCCGGCCAGCGCCACCTTGGCCGAATCCGGCTCCGCCGCCACCTCCGCGCACTACGCCCGCAGCGGGTTCGGCAGCTCCAGGTAGCGCGCGTCCGCGCCGTCCGCGCGGGTCCAGCGCAGCAGCAGGTTCGTCTTGGCCGGAAGCGCGGGGGCTTCGAGGAGCCGCGCGACCTCGGGCAGGCCGTGCTCGGCGTCATAGCGCAGGAACTCCTCGCGCACCGCAGGCCACACCCGGCCGGACAGCTCCGGACGGTGCTCGGCCAGGGCCCCGGCCACCTCCGCCAGGTGGTTGACGACCAGGCAGTACACGAGCCGCTCCCAGGCCGCCTCCCGCGGCATGTCCCGCGGGAGTTTGACCCCCTCCGCGTCGCGGAAGAGGGCCTGCACGGGCGTGCCCCGCCCGTCGACGGCCACCAGGCAGTTCTGGAGGTGGGCCTCCAGCACGATCCCGTGCCGCGCGAACAGGTCCAGCACCGGGGGCACGACCCGGCGCAGGTAGGCCCGCCACCATTCCCACGGGTCGGGCGCGGCCTCCAGCGGACTGCCGGGGAAGCCCTCGGCGAGCGCCGCGCACAGCAGCGGCGTCGCCCCCGGGAGCACCCGCCCGCTCAGTCCGTCGCGGACCAGGACGGCGAGTTCCTCGAAGGCGAAGGCGGCGGTACGGTAGCCGCGGTCGCACAGCCAGACCGCCTCCGCACCGGTCCGGCGGCGCAGGTCGGCGAAACCCTCCTCGACGGCTGAGTCGGTACGGCGCAGCCTGAGCAGGTCGTGGCGCCACAGCCGGCGCACGTCGTTGGTGATGCGCACGTCGAGGCTGAACTTCGCGAACAGGTCGGCGTCCGGGCCGGCCGCCCGGACGGTGCGGATCGAGGCGGTGGGCCACACCGGCAGCCGGGTCGGGCCGAGCCGCAGCAGGCGCCCGTCGGCGAGGGCCTCGCGCACCTCCCGCCGGCCGGCGACCAGGTCGAGCTGCCAGGGGTGCGCGGGCAGCGCGCGGTAGCCGGCGGGCGGGCGGGGGCCGCCGAGGATCCCGGCCAGCGCGTCGACCGCCGCGGCGGCCTCCGCTCCGCCCTCCTCCGCCACCTGGTCCTCGCGCAGCCCCAGCATCACGAGCGGGAAGCTCGCGTGCGCCTCGGGGGCGTACGGCAGCCAGCTCGCGGCGGGGCCGCCGCCGCGTGTCTTGGGCGCGGGGTGGTACGGGTGGCCCATGAGCAGGGCCTGCTCGGAGCGGACGTAGGGGTCCCCCGGCGGCTCGGCGCCGGCCCGGGCGGCCAGCAGCGCGGCGACGGTGTCGCGGCTGTCGGCCATCTCCACCGGCAGCTCGTCGTTGGAGACCCCGGTGTGCCGGAGCAGTTCGTCGGAGGCGAGCTTGACGAGTTCGGGGTGGCTCAGCGGGCGCCAGCCGTCCGCGGTGCGCAGCTCGGGGTCCGCGGGCCGGCGGCCGCCGGCGACTCGCAGGAGCCGGCCGCTGCCACGCAGCCGGTGGACGTGCGCGCCCTCGGCGTCGGCCACCTCCCGCAGCAGGCAGTTCAGGAGCGGGGCGGCGGCGTAGGCGTCGGCGGCGGCGTTGAGGTCCACTGGATCCATTCGGGGCTTCGGTGCTTCGGTGCTTCGGTGTCTCGGCGGTCTGTGCTTCTGTGCGCCGGGGTCCCCGGGTGGGGCAACCGGCCGTGATCTTCAGTATCCGGGATGATGACTTGATCATCGGGTGAAGCCCTCAGTCAGCAGCGATCCGAAAGGAACGGGACCCTGGACCGCAGCACGCACGTTCCCCCGCCCGACCCCCGGTCCTCCCCGGCGGGCCCCGCCGAGGAGGCGGTCGCCGCCGCCCTGGCCGGCGTACGGCCCGGGCTCGGGTCCGCGTACGAGGCCGCGCTGGACGGCGCGCGCTCCGCCGTGCTGACCCGCCTCTGGCGGGCACTGGCCTTCGAACCGCTGCCGTGGGTGGTGGGCCGGGAGCAGGGGCCGGACTCGCTCGGACTGCTGCTGGCGGGCGGCTCACGGCTGGAGGGGCCGCGCCCGGACCCGTACGCGACGGAGGCCTACGTCACCGAGGTGCGGCTCGACGGACGGCCGTACCGGCAGGCGGCCCGGCTGGTCGAGGCGCTGCGGGTGCCGCACGGCGCCGCCGGGCCCCTCGGGGCCGCCTTCGCCTCCTTCGCCGCCGAGCTCGACGACAGCACCGCCTCCCTCGCCCTGTCCCGCGCCGGGCAGCCGCCCGCGGAGCGGGCGGAGCCACGCACCACCTGGGAGTGGGAACAGCGGGTGGTCGACGGGCACCCGTACCACCCCAACTGCCGCTCCCGGCCCGGGTTCTCGGTCGCGGAGCAGCTGGCCTACGCACCGGAGCACGGGCCGCTGGTGGAGCTCGGTCTGGTCCCCGTCCGGGCGCGGGAGTGCCTGGTCGCCGGGGACTGGCCGGAGCACCTGCGCGACGGGGACCGGATCCTGGTCCCGGTGCACCCGTGGCAGGCCGAGCACGTCCTCAAGGGCGAGGAGCTCCTGCCGGGACCGGCCGCCCACCCCCTGATGGCGCTGCGCACGCTCGCCCCGGCGGCGGGCGGCCCCCATGTGAAGACGGCCCTGAGCACGCGGCTGACCTCCTCGGTGCGGGACATCTCCGCCTACTCCGTCGAGACGGCCGCCGTGGTCTCGGACTTCGCACACGCGCTGGCCGAGCGCCTGGACGGCCGCCTGCACATCACCCGCACCCTCGGTGCGGCCACCGCCTGCAGCCCGGACCTGGCGGCGGTCCTCCGCGAGCCCCCGGAGGCGTACGCGCGGGCCGGGGAGCGGGTCGTACCGGTGGCGGCGCTGGCGGGGACCGCGTTGGCCCGGTCGGCGGACTGGCAGGCGCGGTTCGCCCGGCTGGCGCTGTCGGTGTGCCTGCGGGTGCTGGACCTGGGCGTGGCGCTGGAGGCCCACGGGCAGAACCTCCTGGTGGTCCTGGCCGCCGACGGCACCCCGCTGCGCCTGGTCTACCGCGACCTGGCCGACATCCGGATCAGCCCGGCCCGGCTGGCCCGGCACGGGCTGCCGGTGCCACCGCTGTCGGGCCGACTGGTGACGGACGACGAGACGGTGCTGCGGCGCAAGATGTTCGGCTCCCTGGCCGCCGGGGCGCTCGCCGCGACGGCGGGCTCGCGGCGGGCCTTCGGGGCGGCCCTGGCGGCCGGGCTGGACGGACTGGCGCCGACCGCCGACTCGGAGGCGCTGCGCGGGCCGCTGCCGGTGAAGGCGCTGACCCTGATGCGCCTGAGCCCGGGGGTGCCCGGGGACCAGTGGACGCGGCTGCCCAGTCCGCTGACCGGGGCGTGAAGGAGGGGCGGCCACCGGTGAATCCGGCCGTCCGTCCCACTAATGTGCAGGAGCATGACAGCAACCTCGCGTCACCACGCCGGACGGGCGTTCCACGACCGCGACGCCGTCGGCCGCGCCCGGACGCTGCGGGACGACCCGGCGGTGCGGCCCCTGGACCGGGCGATGCTGGACGCCTTCGCCGCGTACGCGCGCGCCGGGGGCGGGGCGGTCGCCGACCTGGGCTGCGGTCCGGGCCGCACGACGGCGTACCTGGACCGGTGCGGCGTACGGGCCTTCGGCGTCGACCTGTCCCCGGCGATGGTGGCGGCGGCCCGCCGCGCGTATCCGGGGCTGCGGTTCGAGGTCGGGCGGATGGCCGGGCTGGACGTGGCCGACGGGGCGCTGGGCGGCGTCCTGTCCTGGTACGGGACCGTCCGCACCCCGCCGACGGAACTCCCCGAGCTCTTCGCCGAGTTCGCCCGGGTGCTGGCGCCCGGCGGCTACGCCCTGGTCGCGTTCGAGGCCGGGGAAGGGGAGGGGGACGAGGACGGTCGCAACCCCGCGCACCCGGCCGACCCCGACGTGTACACGACCCCGCCCGGGCTGATCGCCGGACTGCTGGCGGGGGCGGGGCTCGCGGAGACGGCCCGCATGGTCCGGGAACCGGACGAAGGGGAGCCCGGCCCCCGGGGCTTCGTCCTGGCCCGCCGCCCCCCGACGCCCTGACGCAGGGCCCCGAAGGGGGCGGCGGCCCGGCTGCGGTGGCAGTTCGGCGGTACCGGCGGCCCGGCGGGGGCGGCGGCCCGGTCTCCGCCGGGACCGCCGGCGGGGGTGCCCGTGCGGCCGGGTGGGGCGGGACCAGTGCTGCGCTGCGCCTCTCCGCCGGGCTGACGCGTCGCCAGCGGGCGGGCGTCCGCCCGGGAGTCCGCCGTTCGGGCGACAACGCGGCTCCGGCGGGCCCGCCTTCGACTCGATCGGGGCGGGCGGTGGCAGGAAGGAAGTATGAATTTCCCACGACGCCGGGTCCTCGCGGGCGCGGCCGCCGCCGTGCTCGGCGCCGGCGGGGCGGGCCCCTCGGCCGCCTCCCCCGCGCCGGCCGCCGCCCGTGCGCGTGCCCCGCGGGCCGGCTCCGCGGCCGGGCCGGACTTCGGGGCGCTGGCCCGGGCGATGGACGGCCGGGTGGTCCTTCCGGGGGACCGCGACTACGCCGAGGCCCGGCAGTCGTTCCAGCCCCGCTACGACTCCGTCGCCCCCGGCGCCGTGGCCTATCCGCAGCACGCCGACGACGTGGCCGTCTGCCTGGACTTCGCCCGCCGCTCGGCCGCCGCGGTGGTGCCGCGCGGCGGCGGGCACAGCTACGCGGGCTGGTCGGCGGTGGCCGCCGGACTCGTGGTCGACGTCGGCGCCATGGCCCGGGTGGCGGTCGAGGGGGACGAGGTGCGCGTCGGCGCGGGCGCCCGGCTGGCCGACGTGCACGCGGCCCTCGCCGGGCGCGGCCTGGGCGTCCCCGCCGGGCTGTGTCCCTCCGTCGGCATCGCGGGCCTCACCCTCGGCGGCGGCCTGGGCCTCTCCTCCCGGGCCCACGGCACCACCTCCGACCGGCTCGCCGGCGCCCGGGTGGTGACCGCCGACGGGGTGGTGCGCGAGGCCGGCCCGGACCGGGACCCGGAGCTGTTCTGGGCGCTGCGCGGGGGCGGGGGAGGGAACTTCGGGGTGGTCACCGAGTTCCGCCTGCGCACCCATCCGGTCGGCGACGCCGCCTTCGCCGAACTGCACTGGCCCGGCGCGGACTCGGCGGCGGTGGTGCGCGGCTGGCAGCGCTGGCTGTGCGCGCTGCCGGACCCGTTCTGGAGCCAGGCCGAGTTCACGGTGGAGGCCGGCTCGACCGCCGTCCTGGCCGTCCGGGCGGTGTGCCTCGACGGACGCGCGGAGCTGGAGCGGGAACTCGCCCGGCTGGCGGGCCTGGTGGGGCGGGAGCCCCGGGACGCCTGGATCTCCGTCCGCGGTTACGGGGACACGGTGCGGGCCATGGCGGGCTGTCCCGAGGGCGGACCGGAGCTGTGCCGGCTGCCGGGGCGGCTGCCCGGCCGGGATCCGCGGGGACGCCTGGGCCGGGACTCGTACGCGGCCCGCTCCGACTTCTGGGACGGTGCCGGGCTGCCGGACGCGGCGCTCGGCGCGGTCCTGGACGCGCTCGGGCGGTACGGGCGGGCGGTGCCCCCGGGCGGGCGGGGCGTGGTGCAGTTCGACGGGGTGTGCGGCGGGGCCGTGAACCGGGTGTCCGCCGACGCCACCGCCTTCGTCCACCGCGACAGCGCCTTCCTGGCCCAGTACCTCGCGTACTGGCCGCCGTCCGCGGACGCCGCCGGCGCGGCCCGGCACCAGGACTGGCTCGACGGGCTGTGGCGGGCCCTGCGCCCGTGGGCGGGCGGCCGGGCCTACCAGAACTACGCCGACCCGAAGCTGACCGGCTGGCGGGAGGCCTACTACGGGCCGAACCTCCCCCGCCTGGAGCGGGTCCGGCGCACCTACGACCCCGACCGGCTGCTGCGTTTCCCCCAGGCCGTCTAGGCCGTCACGAACAGGAACGAGACATGCTGCGAACGTTCACACTGGCGGCGGCGACCGCCGCCCTGCTGCTGCCGGGAGCGCCGCTGCCCGGAGCCGGATCCGGCAGCGCCGAGGCCTCGGCCGGACGCTGGACCGCACGCGAGGCCGCCGCGTTCTGGACGCCGGCGCGGATGGCCTCGGCGGTCCCCGTACCCGACCCGCCGGCCCCCGGCGGGGCGGCTTCCGGCGGGGCGGCTTCCGGCGGGGCGGCTTCCGGCACCGCGGCACCCGGCACGACTACGCCCGGCGCGCTGGTACCTGGCGCGGCGGCACCCGGCGCGCACGTACCCGGGGCGGGGGCCTCGGCGGCGGCCACCCCCGCCCCGCCCTCCGCGCCCCCCGCCCCGGAGGCGCCCGCCGCTTCCGCCGCCGCCGCGGCGGCGCTGCCCGCGCCCGCACCGGCGGCGAGCACCCTGCCCGCTCCCCTGCCCCCCGCCCCCACGCCCACGGCGGCACCGCCCTCCCCGCTGCCCGCCCGGGTGCTCCCGACCGGCCCGGCCGGGGTGGGGCAGGACTTCGACGGGATCCCGGTCGTCGGCCGTATGTTCGTCATGAAGGGCGCCGGCGCCTACTTCTGCACCGCCAGCGTGGTCTCCTCACCCGGCCGCAACATGGTGCTCAGCGCGGCGCACTGCCTGCTCGGCAGCGACACCCGCCAGATCGCCTTCGTCCCGCAGTACACGCGCGCCAACCCGCGCCCGTACGGGATGTTCCCGGTCCTGCGGGACGCGGCGGGCCGCTCGAAGGTCTGGATCGCCTCCCGCTACCGCACCGAGGGCGCCGCGAAGGCCGCCACCCTCGACGTGGCCTTCGCCCAGGTCGGACCGGACACCGACGGCGAGGACGTCGAGGACGTGGTCGGCGGGAACCGGCTCGTCACCGGGGCCACCTTCAACCACCCCAAGGTCGTCCTCATCGGCCACCCGGCGCCGGCGCCGCGCCCGCGCGTGTGCGTCAACAAGACGACCAAGTTCACCAGCACCGACCCGGGGAGCCCCGGATCGTTCCTGCGGATCGACTGCACCGGCTACCCGGGCGGAACCAGCGGCGGCCCCTTCATCACCCGCTTCGACGAGGACACCGCGACCGGGGACGTGGTCGGGGTGATCGGCGGCTGGGAGACCGGCGGACCCACGGCCGACACCTCGTACAGCGCCTACTTCGGCGCGGAGGTCAGGAAGCTGTACCAGTCGGCGGTCGCCGGGGTGCGGGCGGAGTGAGCACCCGCACCCAGCGGGTCCGGCGCGGGTTTCCGACCGTCCGCGGGGTCACCGGCACCCCGCCGGCGGTCAGGCCGTCGGCCGGGGGCAGCTCCAGCTGACGGCGCAGGTCGGCGAGGGCCGCGTGCACGGGCGCCAGGATGACCTCGGCCCTCGGGTGGATGTGTGCCAGGGCGTGCGCGGTGGTCTCGATCGCCTCGGCGGCGTCCTCGGCGGCGGTCCGGCTCCACCCGCCCGGGCCGCCGCCGTACCAGGGCGCGACGGCGTCATAGAGGTGGCAGGCGGCATCGGCCGCGGCGTCGGCCCGTTCGCCGACACCCGGCGCCGCGATCATCGGCAGCAGCTCCATGACCGGTCAACGAACGGAACCCGCCGGGGGAACGAGCCGCCGGCGGGGCGCTACGGGGCGACGGTCCGGAGCCAGAGCGGCAGCAGCAGGAGGGAGACCACCGAGCTCTTGATCACGACGGCGGCGGAGAGGTCGACGCCGACGTCGTAGCGCTGGGCGAAGATGAAGAGGTTCTGCGGGGTCGGCATCGCGGCGATCAGGACGAGGTACGCGAGCCACGGACTCCCCGTCCCGAACAGCCCCCCGCACACCGCCCAGGCCAGCAGGGGGAAGGCCAGGCACTTGAAGGCGATCAGGGCGGCCTCCTCCCGGGTGGTGCCCCGGACGTCCAGGCCTGTGCCGCCGAGGTGCAGGCCGAGGGCGAACAGGGCCACCGGCGAGGCACTGTCGCCGACGAACGCGGCCCCGTCGAGGAGCACCTTCGGGACGTGCACCGAGAGCAGGTTGAGCAGGATGCCCGCGTTGCAGGCCAGGACGAGCGGGGTGGCGAGGGAGGCGGCCAGGGCCCGGGAGATCCGGGTGCCGGGGCCGCCGGCGCCCGCCCGGCCCAGCTCCATGAGGGCGATCACCACAAGCGAGAGGACGCACACCTGGAACAGCAGCACCGGGAAGATCGGGGCCGCCGTCCCGAACAGGGTGATGAAGACGGGGACGGCGAAGTAGGCGGTGTTGACCTGGACCCCGGCCATCACGCGCAGCGCCACCGCGCGGGGCTCCCGCACGCCGTACGCGGCGGCGCCGAGGGCCACGGCGAGGACGGCGAGGGCGGCGGTGGCCGCGTAGCCGCCGATGGCCCGCCAGTCGAACAGGGCTCCGAGGTCGGCGGCGTAGATGTTGCCGAAGAGGTAGCAGGGGACGGCGAAGAGGAAGGCGTAGTCGGAGAAGGCCTTGGAGGCCTCCGCCGGGACGGTCTTGCGGCGGGCGAGCAGGACCCCGCCGCCGAAGGCCAGCAGGACCGGCACCAGCTTCTCGAGTGCGGCTGCCCCGCCCATGCGCACCGGCTCCCTCGTTCGGTTTTCGGACGGCGTGCAGCCTATCCGTCCGCGCTGCCGTCCCCCTCGGAAGCCCCGGCGCATAGGCTGGCGGATCATGAGGTTCATACCGCGCGTCCCGGGCCGCTCCCGGAGGAATCCGGCCGCCCGGCCGCTGCCGCCCGACACCGCCGGCCGGTTCGCGCAGCTGGCGGTGGCGCTGCGCACCCCGGCCCGGGCGGGCGAGCCGCTGCTGGCACGGGCGCCGCGCCGCTGGCAGCGGACGGCGCCCTTCGCCGTCGCGGCCGTCTTCGTGGTCGTGCTGCTCCCCGTGACCATCGCGGTGCTGACGAACGACTACCGGGTGGGCGGCGGCTGGGCGGGGGCGCTGGGCGTGGCGCAGACGGTGCCGCTGCTGCTGGCGGTGACCCGGCCGGTGCCCGCCTGGGCGGCGGTGCTGGCCGCGGACGTGGTCGGGGCCGTGCTGCTGGTCTCCGCCGACGGGGCTGCGGGCCGCCCCTGGCCATGGACGCCGATGGGGATCGTCGGGTACCTGGTGCTGATGGCCTGCCTGGGGCTGCGGGAGTCCGTCCGGACGCTGGTCGGGGTGTGGCTGGCGACGGGGGCGGCCGGGGTGGTGCTGGGCTTCTTCGCACCGGCCGGGGTCGTCGACACGGTGGCCCTGCAGTTCGTGCTGGCCGGGGTCGTGCTGGCGCTGACCGGTGCGCTGCGCGGGCTGGGCGACGCCCGGCAGCGGATCGCGGAGCAGGAGAGCATCAGCGGGGCGGAACGGGCGCGGCGCACGCTGCTGGAGGAACGGGCTCGGATCGCCCGGGAGTTGCACGACGTGGTGGCCCACCACATGTCGGTGATCACGGTGCAGGCCGACTCCGCCCCGTACCGGCTGCCGGGCATGGAGGAGCCGGTGCGCGAGGAGTTCGAAGCGATCGCGGCGAGTGCGCGCGAGTCGCTGGGCGAGATGCGGCGGCTGCTGACGGTGCTGCGCGGGGACGGGGCCGGCGACGGGGCGGGCGGCGGGGAGCGGGCGCCGCAGCCGGGCGTCGGACGGGTCCAGCAGCTGGTGGAGGCGACCGTACGGGCCGGGCAGCCGGTGGAGCTGTCCCTGGCCGCGGGCGTGGCCGAGGCGGCGCGGGCGGTGCCGGCCGTGGACCTGTCGGCGTACCGCATCGTGCAGGAGGCCCTGGCGAACGTGGTGCGGCACGCCCCCGGGGCACGGACGCGGGTGTCGGTGACGTGTTCCGCCGGGAATGGCGAGGTGCTCGTCCTCGTGGTCAACGGCCCGGCGGAGAACGGCGTGGTGGAGCTGGATGCCGCGGGCACGGGGCACGGTCTGGTGGGGATGCGCGAGCGCGTACGGTTGACCGGCGGGACCCTGGACGCGGGCCCGCTGCCCGAGGGCGGCTTCCGGGTCGCCGCCCGGCTGCCGCTCGACTCCCGGACCGAGGAATCCAGTTGACCATCCGAGTGATCGTCGTCGACGACCAGGCCATGGTGCGGGCGGGGTTCGCCGCGCTGCTGTCCGCGCAGGCCGACATCGACGTCGTGGGCGAGGCGCCCGACGGCCGGGAGGGCGTGCGGCTCTCGCGCACGGTGCACCCGGACGTGGTGCTGATGGACGTACGGATGCCGGAGCTGGACGGGCTCTCGGCCGCCCGGGAGCTCCTGGACCCGCCCGCGGGGGTGGCGCACCGGCCGAAGGTGCTGATGCTGACCACCTTCGACATCGACGACTACGTGTACGAGGCGCTGCGCGCGGGCGCGTCCGGCTTCCTGCTGAAGGACGCCCCGCCCGCCGACCTGATCGCGGCGGTCCGGGTGGTGGCCTCGGGCGAGGCACTGCTGGCGCCCTCGGTGACGCGGCGGCTGATCGCGGACTTCGTGCGGCAGCGCCCCGCGCGGCGCAAGGACCCGGCGCTGCGGCTGAACGGCCTGACCCCGCGGGAGACGGAGGTGCTGGAGCTGATCGCGCGGGGGCTGTCGAACCAGGAGATCGCCGCGCACCTGGTGCTGGCCGAGCAGACGGTCAAGACCCACATCGGGCGGGTGCTGGGCAAGCTGGACCTGCGCGACCGGGCGCAGGCGGTGATCTTCGCGTACGAGGCGGGCCTGGTCCGCCCGGGGGACCCCGCCTGACCGGGCCGGCCGTGCGGAGGCGGGGGCGGCCCTCTTCCGACGGGAGCTAGACTTGCAGAGTTGCGCAATTCGGCAAGGGAGCTCAGTGGTCATGACGGACGACACCCCCGCGCACGGCGCCTCCCGGGAGCGGGCCGCCGAGCAGGAGAAGTGGAAGGCGAAGGGCGTAGCCCTGCGTGCCTTCTTCTACATCGCCGGCACGCACGTGTTCGCCGCGTTCGTCATGCTGCTGTTCTACCTGGGCCAGCACGCCCAGAAGTGAGGCGGCTCCCGGCTGCCCGCCGGGGCGGGCGGTGCGGGGGCCGGCCAGGATACCGGCCCGGCCCTCCAGGACGCCGGAGAAGACGCCGCGGGCGGCGCGAGGCGGTTCGACGGTCTGCGGGCGGGTGAGCCGGTAGTACACGTGGGAGCCCTCCCTGCGGGTGACCACGAGGCCGGCCCCGCGCAGGACGGCCGGCTGCCGGGAGAGGCTCGGCGCCTCCACCCCGGTCTCCGGCAGCATCCCGGCGACCGCGTGCCCGCGCTCGCCGAGCAGTTCCAGGACGCGCACGCGGACCGCGGGCCCGTGCCCGTGTCCCTCCTCCACCCCCTACCGGGGTATGACATCGGGCTTGGCTCCCCGGTCCGACGCGCGTCCGGGCACCTCCTCCCTACCTTCCCCTCCGTCACGAGCAGAGAGGGGACGGGCCATGGGCCGCTTCGGGAGGACGATCGTCACGGCCGCACCGGCGGTGGCCGTCGTCGCGGGAACCACCGGCTGGGCCCCCGGCGACGGCCAGAGGCCGGTCACCGGGCCGCCGCCGGGGGCCGCGGCATGGCGCGCCGACACGGTCTCCGGCCGGCCGCTGCCCGATCCGGCGGACGCCGACCCGTTCGACCCGCGCGGGCGGGGCCGGGTCGCCGAGGTGTTCGGGGACCTCGAAGGGGCGGCGCACGTCGCGGTGGTCGTGCCCGGCTCCGGCAACGACGCGCCGTCCCACGACGCCCCGCGCAGGCCGGACACCGGCCCGGCGGGGATGGCCCGGGCCCGGGTGTGGGCGGCCCGGGGCCCCTCCGGCTGGATCGCCGACGTGCCGAACCTGGAGGTCGCGGGCATCGGGCACGGCCCCGCCCCGGCCTCGCCGGCCTTCGGGGCGCGCCGGGTGCCCTCCTCGGACGTGGTGGGGCACACCGGGTACTTCGCTCCCGGCACCCGCTCGCCGGCCGCCTTCGCCGCGATCACGAAGGGGGAGGTCCGATGAGCGCCGCGGGTGCGCTGCGACGGACCGCGGGGCGGATCGACCGACGGACGCCGGCCCGCCGGGACCGGGCGCTCGACGGGCTGCGGGCGCTGGCCCTGCTGGCGGTGCCGACCGGCCACTGGCTGCTCGGCGGCTTCACCCTCGACGCGGAGGGCGGGCTGCACAACGCCAGTCCGCTGTCGGCCGTCGGCGCCCTCGCCCCGGCGAGCTGGGTGCTCCAGATGCTCGGCGTCTTCTTCCTCGTCGGCGGATACGCCTCGGTGCTCTCCTTCCGCCGCCGCACGGGCTCCACCGGTGCCTGGCTCAAGGGGCGGATGGTCCGGCTGGGGCGGCCGGTGCTGGGGGTGACGGCCGTGTGGGCGCTGGCCGCGCCGGTGCTGTACGCGGCCGGCGTGCCGGAGGGCACACTGCGGACGGGCGCGACCCTGGTGGTGCAGCCGCTGTGGTTCGTCGGCGTGTACGCGGTGGTGACGGCGCTGACCCCGTACTGCGTCCGGGCCGCGGGCCGGCTCGGCGGCTGGGCGGCGGCCCCGCTGCTCCTCTCGGTCGCGGCGGTGGACTTCCTGCGCTACGGGCCGCTCGCCGCCTCGGTACCCTCCTGGCTGTCGGTGCTGAACGTCCTGCCGGGCTGGCTGTTCGCCTATCAGCTGGGCGTGTCCTGGGGTGAGCGGCGGATCGGCCGGTCCGGCGCGCGGCTGCTGCTGGTGGGCGGGGCCGCCCTGTTCGCGGTGCTGCTGGCGGTCTTCCACTACCCGGCGTCGATGGTCGGTGTGCCGGGCGCGGCGCGGACCAACTCGCATCCGCCGTCGCTGCTGGTCCTGGCGCTGGCCTCGGCGCAGTCGGGCGCGGCGATCCTGCTGCGGGACCGGCTGGCGCGGCTGCTGGCGCGGCCGGCGCTGTGGGCCCCGGTGGTGGTGGTCAACCTGTCGGCGATGACCGTCCTGTGCTGGCACCAGACCGCGATGCTGGCGGCGGCCGTTCCGGCGTCCCTCGCCGGCGGCCCGGTGGCCGGGCTGACGACCGCGCCCGACGGTCTGGGCTGGGTGGCGGCGCGGGCGCTGTGGCTGCCTGTGTTCGCTGCGCTGCTGGTGGGGATCGCCCGCTTCGCCCGCCGGTTCGAGGCGCCGCCGTCGCCGGGACGCCGGGGGGCGGCGGTGCGCGGGGCCCTGGCGGGGGTGCTGGCGGCCGGGTTCGGGGCGTTCGCGCTGGGTCTGGCGTAGGGAACGCGAGGAGGGCGCCGCTCCCGGTGGGGAGCGGCGCCCTCCTGTCGTGCGGGCGCGGGCGGCGCGCCGGGCGGTCAGGCGATGGAGGCGGCCACGATCGCGGCGACCGCGAGGTTGCAGGAGGCGGTGACCCAGACGGCCGGGTGCGGCTCGGGGTCGACCACGATGGCGCCGAGCCTGCCCGGGGTCACCAGGTCCAGCACCAGGAAGGCCACGGCCATCAGCACCAGGCCGAGCAGGCCGAAGGCCGCCGTGGACAGCAGGCCCTTGCCGAAGTCCTCGTACGTCGTCCAGATGGAGGTGAAGACGATGCCGCCGACGCCGAGGAGCGCGGAGCTGAGCAGGAGGGCCGCGTTGCGGTTGCGCTCCTCCCAGATCTGCCGGGGCAGCTTCCCGGGGGTCAGCACGTCCACCAGGACGATGCCGAGGACCAGCAGCACCAGCCCGAGGGCGCCGTAGGCGGTCGTACGGCCGAGTCCGTCGACGATGTCGCTCATTGAGAAGCCTGTCTCCGCGGGGGTGGGATAGGGATGTGCCAAGGACGTGCCGTGGGGAGGCCGAATGTATCGCACGGCCCAGCCCCGGACCATGGGGAGGTCAGGAGATGGCAAAGGCCAGGCCCGCGCGGCCCGGTGAGGCGGCGGCGCTGACCGCGCTGGTCATGCGGTCCAAGGCGCACTGGGGATACGGCGCGGAGTTCCTCGCGGCGTGCGCCGGAGAACTGCGGGTGCGGGAGGAGGAGCTGACGGCACGGCGGATCGTGGTGGCCGAGAACGCGCGCGGGGAGGCGCTGGGCCTGGCCTCCCTGGAGGACGGCGGAAACGCGGGCGTCCCGGACGGCGGCGACTCCCCCGGGACGGCGCGGATCGGGCTGCTGTTCGTGGAGCCCTCGGCCATCGGCCGGGGGCTCGGACGGCTGCTGTACCTGGACGCCGTGCGCCGGGCGGCCGCGCTGGGCTTCCGGCGGCTGCTGATCGACGCCGACCCCCATGCGGCGGGCTTCTACCGGGCGATGGGCGCGGTCCCGGCGGCCGGCTCCCCGCCGGGGCTGGTCCGTTTCGAGGCGGCCCCGGTACCGCTCGCGGCCTGGGCGCGGGCCTGGACGGGCGGGGTGGCGGCGGTGCACGTGGGCAACGTGGCCGAGTTCAATGCCCAGTTCGCCGACGCCTCCCTCGACCCCGCGCAGGAGCCCGCGCACGACTACGCCTGCCTGGCCGCCTTCTACAGCCCCCGCCCGGCCGCGCTGCTGCTGCCGAGGCCGGTGCCGCGGTGGTGGGCCGGCGCGGTCGGGCGGCCGTTGGGCTGGGGGCCGGAGGTGGAGGTGTACGACGGCCTGGTGGAACGGGGCCCGGGCCTGTCGGAGGCGGTGCTGGCCCGGCCGGCGCTGGCCGGTCGGGTGAGGGGGTACGGGCTGCCGCTCGTTCCGTGGGGGCGGACGGGTCCGTACGCGCGGCTCGCGGGCGTGCCGTGGCGGCCCGACGCGCTGCGGTACGAGTCGAAGTCCGCGGCCCACGCCCTGTTCGCCCGGATCCTGGCGGGCGGCGGCCATCCGGCGGTCGCGCTGCCCGCGCAGTGGCGGGCCGGGAGCCGGCGGGCGGCGGTCCGGCGGGTGGCGGCGCGGGCCCGGGCGGGCGAGAGCACCGTCCTCAAGTCGGAGCACGGCGTCGGGGGTTCGGGCACCACCGTGGTGACGCCCGGGCGCATACGGGCGGCCGGCGGGGCCCGGGCCCTGGTGCGCCGACTGCCGCGCGGCCCGCTGCTGGTGGAGGAGTACGTGCACGGCCCGGCGGATCCGGACGCCCCGCGGGATCTGACCTACGACGGCTTCGTGGACGGCGCGGGCCGCCCGCACACGGTCGGCGCGGCCCTGATGGACGTGGCCGACGGCGGGTACCGGGGCGCCGTGGTGGGCCCCGGGGTGGTGCCCGCCCGCCTGGAGGCGCCGCTGCTGGAGTTCGGGGCGGCGGTGGGCCGGGAGCTGGCGGCGGCCGGCCACCGGGGCTGGTTCGACGTGGACTTCGTCGCGGACGCGGCGGGGCGGCTCGCGCCGACCGAGGCCAACCTGCGGCTCACCGGCCCGTCGGCGGCGTTCATGGCGGCCGCCCGGCTCGACGAGCTGCGGGGCGGGGGTCACCTCGTGCGGATCACCGACCGGGTGGAGCTGGGCGCACGGCTGCCGGAGGCCCAGCTGGAGGAGGTGTGCGCCGCCCTGGCGCGGGACTGCGCCGGGCTCGGGGCCGTGTTCGTGCCGGCGATCCCGACGGGCGCCTTCGAACCGGAGCCGTGGCTGGGTGTGCTGGTGGCCGCGCACAGCCGGGGGGTGCTGGACGCGGCCGGGGCGCTGGTGCGGGAGCGGGCCCTGGCGGTGGGCGAGGGCTTCGCCGACGGGGGGCGGGGTCACTCGTCGAAGTCGAAGGGCGAGGCGGGCCTGCGGGTGAGGTAGAGCGCCACCACCAGGCCCGCGATCATCAGGGGGATGTTGAAGGCGTAGACGAGGGCGGCCTGCCGCGGCCAGTCGTGCCTGGCCGCGAGCCGGTAGAGGTTGTCCTGCGGCCACCAGGCCATCAGCAGGTACGCCACCGCCAGGTGGGCGGCGGCCGTCCACCGCCGGCCCGGGCCCGGGCGCCGCATCCGCTTGCGGCCCGCGCACAGGAACAGCAGCCCCGCGGCGAAGGCCGAGCACTCGAAGAAGTACAGGACGGAGAAGAGGAACGACCACGGGCCGGGCACCCCGGTGAGGTCGGTGGAACCGGGCCAGATCAGGTCGGTGACCAGCAGGGCGAGGACGGTCAGCGGCACCGCCGCGCAGCCGGAGCCGACACAGCCGGGCAGCTCGCCGCCCGCCGCGGACCCGTACTTGCCACTGCGCGCGGGCCGGGGCGCCGGTTCCGGGGGCTGCGGCACCGCCGCCCGGTCCTCCTGGCCGGCCCGGGTACGGGGCAGGGTGCGCAGGCGCACCAGGCCGGTGGGGCTCCCGGCGCGGAGCACCCGGCCCGCCAGGTGCTCGCGGAGCCCCTCCATGTCCAGGGGCGCGCCGGCTCCCGTCCAGCCGGGGTCGTCGGGCGGCGGGGCGACGTACGCGACGAGCCGGGTCCCGCGACGGCTGCGGACGGGGGCCACGACGGCCGCACCGACGCCGGGGTGGGTGCGGATCGCGGACTCGACCGGGTACGGGTCGAGGGGGCTGCCGTCGTCGAGGGTGATCCGGTCGCGCAGGCGTCCGCCGAACTCCAGCAGCCCGTCCGGGCGGAGCGCGGCGAGGTCTCCGGTGGCCAGTGCGTCGCCGCCGCCCGGCGGGGTCAGGAACACCTCGCCGTCGCGCAGCTCGGTGCGGCAGCCGGGGAACGGGGTGCCGAGCAGCGAGAGCCCGCCGGGCTCGTCCAGCGGGCGGGGCAGCTGCGGCAGTTCGAACCAGGTGCCGGTGCCGGCGGCCTCGGCGGGAGCGTAGACGTTGAGCACGCGGGCACCGGGGCGCAGCCGGTCCTGGAGGGCGGCCTGCTGGTCGAGGTAGAGCCGGTCCCCGGTGACGGTGAGCAGGCGCAGGGTCGACAGCAGCGGTGCGGGTTCGCGCCGCCCCCGTGGGGCGGCGCCGGCCGGGTCCAGGCTCCGGTCGAGGAGGCGCAGGGCGCCGGCGGGGTCGGTGTGCAGCACGCTGGCGCGGTGGTCGGCGACGGCCCCGGGGATTGCGCCGGGCGGCCAGGCCGGGCCCTCGGGGAGGACGAGGGCGCCGCCGGAGCACAGGGCGCGGGTCCAGCCGGCGGCGAAGGCCGTCAGGTCGGGACCGCCGGTGAACAGGTGGCGGTCCTCGGGGGTCGGGCGGGTGACCCGGTCCCAGGCCTCGTGGGCGGCGAGCAGCAGGTCGTGGCCGACGGGGACGGGGCGGGGCTCGGCGGTGCCGGTGAACAGCACGGCGGCCGCCGCCGGCTGCGGGGAGCGGGCCGGGGGCCGGCCGGGGCAGGCGGCGATCCGGTCGGCCTCCTCGTCCGTGAGCAGGATCCGCAGGCCCTCACCCCGGTCCAGGCGGGCCCCGCCCGCCGCGTCGGTGACCAGCAGGTCGGGTTCCAGGGCGGTGAGCTGGAGCCGGGCGGTGCGGGTGTCGCCGGTGTCGACCAGGGCGTAGGCGGCGCCGGCCTTGAGGGCGGCGAGGAGGGCGACGACGCCGTCCTCGCGGCGGGTGGGGCCGACGGCTATCCGCGCGTGCGCGGGCAGGTCCAGTTCGCGGAGGTGGTGGGCGAGCCGGTTGGCGCGCGCGTCGAGTCCGGCGTAGGAGAGGGGTTCCGGGCGGACGATGACGGCGGGGGCCCCGGGAGTGTCGCGGGCCCACTGTTCGAAGCGCTCCAGCACGGTGTCGGCGGCGGGCCGGCCGGAGCCGGCGGAGTGCGATGCCTGCGTCATTCCCCGATGATGCCACCACGACAGGACCGGACACGTGGTTCTCGAAATTCCCTTCCGTGGCCGGAAGTTGACGGGCGGTGGAAGGGCGGCGGCCCTCCGACGCCCCCTTGACCTCAAGTTTGGTCGAGGTCCTACCGTGGGGGTCATGGACATGGAAGTCACCGCCTGGCACTCACTGCACAGCGCGATCAACGCCCAGCAGGGCGGCAGGCCCCCGTTCTCCCGGGCGAGCCTGCGCCGGATCGCCGCCTTCGCCCGCCCGCACCGGCGCGGGCTGACCCTCTTCCTGCTGCTCAGCGTGGTGGGCGCCCTGCTCGCGGTGGCCACGCCGCTGCTGGCCAGCCGGATCGTGGACGCGATCGTCCAGGGCGCGGCGGCGGGCGGCGACGGCGACACCGGCCGGGTGACCCGGCTCGCGCTGCTGATCGCGCTCATCGCGGTGGCCGAGGCGGGACTCGGCCTGCTGACCCGCAAGCTCTCGTCCACCCTCGGCGAGGGCCTGATCCTCGACCTGCGCCGGGCGGTCTTCGACCACGTCCAGCGGATGCCGGTGGCGTTCTTCACCCGGACCCGGACGGGGGCGCTGGTCAGCCGCCTCAACAACGATGTGATCGGCGCCCAGCGGGCCTTCAGCAACACCCTGTCCGGGGTGGTCTCCAACGTCGTGACCCTGCTGCTGACGCTGGCGGTGATGCTGGGCATCTCCTGGCAGATCACCCTGCTGGCGCTGGCGCTGCTGCCGGTGTTCGTGCTGCCGGCCCGCCGGATGGGCACCCGGATGGCCGGGATGCAGCGCGAGGCCTCGGCGCTGAACGCGGCGATGGGCACGCAGATGACGGAGCGGTTCTCCGCGCCCGGCGCCACCCTCGTCAAGCTGTTCGGGCGCCCCGCCGAGGAGTCCGCCGAGTTCGCGGCCCGCGCGGCGCGGGTGCGCGACATCGGGGTCCGTACGGCGATGGCCCAGTCGGCGTTCATCACCGCCCTCACCCTGGTCTCGGCACTGGCCCTCGCCCTGGTCTACGGCCTGGGCGGCTACTACGCCCTGCGCGGCAGCCTGGAGGCCGGCTCGGTCGTCGCCCTGGCCCTGCTCCTGACCCGGCTGTACGCCCCGTTGACCGCGCTGGCCGGCGCGCGGGTCGAGGTGATGAGCGCGATGGTCAGCTTCGAGCGGGTCTTCGAGGTCCTCGACCTGGTGCCGCTGATCGCCGAGAAGCCGGACGCCCGCCGGGTGCCCGACGGCCCGGTGGCGGTGGAGTTCGACCGGGTCTCCTTCGGCTACCCCTCCCCCGACAAGGTGTCGCTGGCCTCCCTGGAGGAGGTGGCCGTCCTCGACGCCCGGGGCGGCACCCGGGTGCTGCACGAGGTGTCCTTCCGCGCCGAGCCCGGCCAGATGGTCGCCCTGGTCGGATCCTCGGGTGCCGGCAAGTCCACCATCGCCCAGCTGCTGCCGCGCCTGTACGACGCCGACGCGGGCACGGTACGCCTGGGCGGGATCGACGTGCGCGACCTCACCGCGGACTCGATCCGCGACACCCTGGGCATGGTCACCCAGGACGGGCACCTCTTCCACGACTCGGTACGGGCCAACCTGCTGCTGGCCCGGCCCGAGGCGACGGAGGAGGAACTCTGGGAGGCCCTGCGCCGCTCCCGCCTGGACGGGCTGGTCGCCTCCCTCCCGGACGGCCTGGACACCGTCGTCGGCGAGCGCGGCTACCGGCTGTCGGGCGGGGAGCGGCAGCGCCTGACCATCGCACGGCTGCTGCTGGCCCGGCAGCGGGTGGTCATCCTGGACGAGGCCACCGCCCACCTGGACTCCACCTCCGAGGCGGCCGTGCAGGAGGCCCTGGCCGAGGCACTGGCGGGCCGGACGGCCGTGGTGATCGCGCACCGTCTCTCCACCGTGCAGGCCGCCGACCTGATCCTGGTGGTGGAGGAGGGTCGGGTCGTGGAACGCGGCACCCACACCGAGCTGCTGGCGTCGGGCGGCCGCTACGAGGAGCTGTACCGCACCCAGTTCGCGACGCGCGGCACGGCCGCGGCCGGCTGAGCGGCCCGCACCGGCCCGCCGGGCCGGCCACTCCGCCGTGAGGAGTGCGCGCTGTGCTTCAGTGGTACCGCCGCAACGAGGCGGCGGGAACGGCGGGGTGGGACGTGGACTTCGGGCGCGTGATCGTGGTGATGGGCGTGGCGGGCACGGGCAAGACGACCGTGGGCCGGCTGGTGGCCCGGGCGCTCGGTGTCCCGTTCGCCGACGGCGACGCCTTCCACCCGGCGGCCAACGTGGCCAGGATGTCGGCCGGGATCCCGCTGGAGGACGCCGACCGGTGGCCGTGGCTGGACGCCCTCGGCGCGTGGATGCGCGCACGGGACGCACAGGGTGGCGGTGTGGCCGCCGCCTCCTGCCTCAAGCGGGCCTACCGCGACCGGCTGCGCGCAGCCGTCCCCGGGGGCGCGGTGTTCGTCCACCTCACCGGGGAACGGGCGCTGATCGAGGAGCGGATGACCGCCCGTACGGGCCACTTCATGCCCGTCTCCCTGCTGGACTCCCAGTTCGCCGCGCTCGAACCGCTCCGGGCCGACGAGCCGGGAGTGGCCGTCGACGTGGCCGGCACCCCGGACGAGGTCGCGGAACGGGCCCTGGCCGCCCTGCGGGCGTACGGGGGCTGAGGGAGCTGCGGCTCCGGGGCGTGCCGGCGGGGAGGTTCACCCGCGCCGGGGGTCCGGACCGTCCAACTGGGCCGCCGCGAGGGCGAACCCGTCGGCCGCCCGGGCGCAGCGGTCCGCGAGGGCGGCCACCTCGGCACGGAACGCGTCGGCCTGCGGGCCCCGCCACTCCAGCGCCGCCGCGCCCGCGCGCAGCCGCCGGGCGTGGGAGCGCAGGAGGGCGCAGTGGCCCCGCAGACCGTCGGCCGGGGCGGACGGGGCGGGGCGCGGCGGGCGGCGGTCGCTCACGGGTTCCTCCGGGGGGCGGGGGACGTACGGAACCGGCCGGCGCGGGTGCCGGTGGTGCCGGGCGCCTCCGGCGGGACGGCCCCGGGGGTGCGACGGCCCGCGTTCCGGCCGCCGGCGCCGGGTCCGCGCGCGCAGAAGGCCCGTACCGCGGCGGCGAGGCCCGCCAGCGGTACGGCGGGGACGGCCCGGCCGGTGGCGACCTGCCAGCCCGCGTGGTCGTTGAAGGGGTTCTCGTCGGTCAGCGCGTGCCAGGCCAGGATGTCCGCGAAGGCCGGGGCGAGCAGGGAGAAGGCGGGACCGGGGCCCCGTTCGCGCAGGAGGGTCCGGAAGGCGCGGGCGGCGTCGGCCTGCCGTCCCCGGTCCACGGCCCGCAGGACGGCGGCGCTGCCGGGGTCCGCGAGCAGCTCGGGCCGGTTCGTGCGGGCGACGCGGATGCGCGCCTTCAGTCCGCAGACGGCCGCGCTGACGGCGAGGCTCTCCCGCCCGGCCAGGACCCCGGCGAACCACCCGGCCCGCGCCACCCCCCGTCCGCGCGGGGCCCAGCCGAGGCCCGCCGGATCGGTGAGAGTGCGCAGCAGGGTCCGCCAGGCGCGGCGCCGACGGCTGCTGCGGGCCACGAGGGCCCCGGCCGGCAGGCGCGCGCCGAACGCGAGCCCGGAGGCGTACCGGGCGGCCTCGCCCACGGCGTCGGCGGCCTCGGCCAGTTCCCGGCACAGGGCGTCGAGCGTGTCGACGTCCGGGTCGGTGGCCGGCGCGGTCACGGCGTCGGACATGGGCTCCTCGCGGGGGCTGCGTACGGCGGCTTCGGGCGGTGACGGGATCACCGTACGTCGGCCCCGCGGGGGGCGCGCTCCGACTGCGCTACGGGAGTGGGCCGCCCGCCGCGGCAGGGGCGGGCGGCGGGGTGGCGGCCGGGGCGGCGGGCGTCCCGGCGGCGAAGGCGGCGTCGCGGAAGGCGGTGCGCAGGCGGGAGCCGGGCGCGCAGGCGGTTCCCGGGAGCAGGGCGGCCCAGCGGTCGCGGCGCGGGGCGACCCAGAGAGCGGGGCCGGACGGGGGGTGGTGGGCCCACACCCCGGCGGGCGCGGGGTGCCAGAGCAGGCCCCGGGAGGGGGTGAGTTCGCCGGTGCGGATGCGCAGCGACTCGGCGGTCCAGGCGCGGGGGACGGGGTGGTCGGCCGGGGACAGCAGGTGGCGCAGGAAACGGGCGAGGTCGGCCAGGGTGGTGTGCAGGGCGCCGTCGGCGAGGCGGGTGCGGGTCATGCCGAGGGGCTGCCAGATCCGGGTCGCCGCGCAGTGGCCGAGCGGGGCGCCGGCGAGGCGTTCGGCGAGGCGGGTGAGCGTGGCGAGGGCGGCCGGGCCCTCCGCGTGGGTGAGTAGCTGGTGGGTGGTGGCCCCGCCGTGCGGTCCGTCCGCGGGCGGTTCCCCGTAGGCCGTGAGGGGGGTGTGGAGGCTCAGCTCCCCCTGGGCCACGAGGGTGCCGAGGACCGGCCACAGCGCGAGGGCGGGAGCGAGGGCGCCGGCGGGGTGGGGGGTGTCCCAGTCGCCGGGCGGGCCGGGCCGGGCGGTGTGGACGGAGTCCGCCGAACCCACCGCCCAGACCGCGTCCGGGTCGGCGGTGCGCATGAGGGCCTCGATCTGCGGCGTCATGCCCGGCACGCTACGTGGGCCCGGGCGGCCCGCCGAACAGGTCGCGGGGAAGTCGCGGACGCGTTGCCGCCCGCCACCCGAATGCCGGGGGCGGGCGGCCGCGTCCCTGCCGGGGCCACGTCCGGCCGGGCGGTCGGTGACCCGGATGCTGTGGGCCGGGGGGCCCGCCGAATCCGCCGTGGGTGACGAAGCGGAGGTCGAGCGCCCCGTCCGTGACCTTGGCCGTGCAGGTCCGGGTCACGGCGGTGTACGCGCCGGCCTCCAGGGCGACGTCCAGGGAGGGCACGATCCGGGCACCCTCGGCCATGACGTCGAAGACCCGCTTGTCGGGCCGGGCCCGCCCACTGGCCCTTCGCCGGCGGGCGGGCCAGCCTGGGGGCATGGACGCGACACCCGCCGGACCCGGGCCGGAACCCGGTACGCCACCGCCGCCCGGCCCCCGGACCGGACCGGCACCCGCGCCGGCACCGCAGCCGGAGGTCGTGCTGCGGTCCGCGCGGGGGCGGTGGGTGCTGCTCGCCACCGTCCTCGGGTCCACGATGGCCCTGCTGGACTCGACCGTGGTCAACGTCGCCCTCCCCCGGATCGGGCGGGACCTGGGCGCCGACCTGGCGGTCCTCCAGTGGACGGTGAACGCCTATCTGCTGACCCTGGCCGGGCTGATCCTCGTCGGCGGGGCGCTCGGCGACCGGTTCGGGCGGCGCCGGATCTTCGTCCTCGGGGTGGTGTGGTTCGCCGTGGGCTCGCTGCTGTGCGGTCTCGCCCCGAACGCCGGGGTGCTGATCGGCGCCCGCGCCCTCCAGGGCATCGGCGGGGCCCTGCTGACCCCCGGCTCGCTCGCGCTGATCCAGGGCTCGATCCGGCCCGGCGACCGGGCCCGGGCGGTGGGCCTGTGGTCCGGATTCGGCGGTGTGGGCGCGGCCGTGGGGCCCTTCCTCGGCGGCTGGCTGGTGGACGGGCCGGGCTGGCGGTGGGTGTTCCTGCTGAACGTGCCGGTGGCCGCGCTGTGCGTGCCGGTGACGCTCAGGCACGTACCGGAGTCGCGGGACCCGCGGGCCGGTGGGCGGTTCGACGTGGCGGGGGCGGTGCTCGGGGCGGCGGCCCTGGCTCTGCTCACCTACGCCCTGATCGAGGCCCGCTCCGCGAGCGCGCCCGTCATCGGGGCCGCCGTGGGCGGGGTGCTGCTGGCGGCCGCGTTCGTACGGGTGGAGCGGCGGCGCGCGCATCCGATGGTGCCGCCGGACGTCTTCTCCTCACGTCAGTTCACGGCGGTCAACCTGGTCACCCTGTGCGTGTACGGGGCCTTCGGCGGCTTCTTCTTCCTCTTCGTCCTCCAGCTCCAGGTGGTGTCCGGGTACTCGGCCCTGGGCGCGGGGGCGGCGCTGCTGCCGACCACCGTCCTGATGCTGCTGCTGTCGGCCCGTGCCGGGGCGCTCGGCGAGCGGATCGGGCCGCGGATCCCGCTCACGGTGGGGCCGCTCCTGTGCGCCGCCGGGATGCTGCTGACGCTGCGCGTGGGGCCGCACGCCTCGTACGTCCGGGACGTGCTGCCGGCCATGACGGTGCTGGGTCTGGGCATGGCCGCGCTGGTGGCCCCACTGACGGCGGCCGTGCTGGCCGCCCTGGACCCGGGGCGGGCGGGGCTGGCCAGCGGCATCAACAACGCCGCCGCCCGTGTGGCGGGGCTGCTCGCGGTGGCGGCGCTGCCGCTGCTGTCCGGGATGGGCCCGGACGCCTATCTGTCGGCCGACGCCTTCGACGCGGCGTTCGGCCGGGCGATGGCCTGGTGCGGGGGCCTGCTGGTGGCCGGTGCGGCCGTGGCGTGGGCGACGGTGCGCTCCCCCCGGCCCGGGGCCTGCCACCCGCAGTGCCGGACGTGCTGCGCGGTCGTGTCCCCGCCCCTGGAGGACCCGCGGGAGTCCGCTGGCTGACCGCTGGTCCCCGGGCTGCTGAGTTCCGGGCTACTGGTTCTCAGCTACTGGTTCTCGCCGCCCAGGACGAACAGCAGGTACACGAAGAAGGCGAAGAGGTGGCCGACGAAGAGGTACGCGATCAGCCGGATGATCAGACCGCGCGGGAACTTCGACTCGAATCGCTGGAGTACGGTCAGCTGGGCCGGGCTCTCGGGCGCGGTGGACATGTTCTCTCCCTCGGACATGCGGGTGACTCCTCGACTGGTCGACGGCTAGCGGTGGTGTGGGGCGGTCCCGCCGAGGCACACCCCGGCGAGGCTGCTCTGCAGCAGGGTGTGCACGAACAGGAGCTCCGCCCCGCCCGGACCGGCCGCGCCGATCCGGTGCGGGGTCAGCGAGTCGAAGTGCGCGCTGTCCCCCGGCTCCAGCAGGTGCTCGGCCTCCCCCAGGTGCAGCCGCAGCCGGCCGCCGAGCACGTACAGCCACTCCTCCCCGGGGTGGACGCGGACCAGCTCGCCCTGGCTGCGCCCCGGCGGGACGTGCACGCGCAGTGCCTGCATCCCCCGCCCGGAGCCCCCGGCCTGCCAGTACGTCCACCCGTCGGCCTCGCGGGCTCCGGGACCCCCGGCGCGTACGATGGGATCGGCGACGGCCGGGGTCTCGCCGAGCAGCTCGGAGACGGTCGTTCCGTAGGTGCGGGCGAGGCCGAGCAGCAGCGGCAGCGAGGGCTGGCGCCGGCCGGTCTCCAGCCGCGACAGGTGCGCGGGCGAGAGCCGGGCCCTGGCGGCGGCCGCCTCCAGGGTGAGACCGGCACGTCGGCGCAGTTCGCGCAGCTGCGGGGCCACGGCGGGCAGCTCGTCGGCGGAGCCGCCGGGGTCCGGTGGGGCCTCGGCGTCCGCGGGTTCCTCGGGACGGGGGGTCATGCCCCGATTGAGCCAGACTCTTGCCTTCCTGGCAATCCCCCTTGCCTCTGAGGCAAATCCCAGGTCCTGAGTTCAGTGGCCGCGCCGCTCCAGCACCGTCTCCACCGTGTCCGCCTCCTGCGGCCCCTTGTCCGGTCGGTGCCGCAGCACACGCGCGAAGCGCAGGGCCACCCCCGCCGGGTAGCGCGGGGAGCGCTGGAGGCCGTCGTAGGCGATCTCGACGACCAGCTCCGGCCTGACCCGGACGGTGAACCCGTCGTCCTCCACCGCGAGTTCGCGCAGCCGGTCCGTCTGCCAGCGCAGCATCTCGTCGGTGAGGCCCTTGAAGGTCTTGCCGAGCATGGCGAAGGCGCCTCCGCCGGCCCGGGCGCCCAGGTGCAGGTTCGACAGCAGGCCGGTGCGGCGGCCGTGGCCCCATTCGGCGGCCAGAACGACCAGGTCGAGGGTGTGCACCGGTTTGACCTTCAGCCACTGCTTGCCCCGCCGGCCCGCCGCGTACGGGGAGCCGAGCCCCTTGGCCATCACCCCCTCGTGGCCCCGGCGCAGGGTCTGCGACCAGAACGCCGCCGCCTGCTCCGCCTGCGCGGCCGGGTCCTCGACCACCAGACGGCGGACCCGTGCGGCCTCGGGGACGAGCCCGGCCAGGGCCGCGTACCGTTCGCGGACCGGCAGGTCCAGCAGGACCCGGTCGCCGAGGGCCAGCAGGTCGAAGAAGTACGCGGTGACGGGGAGGGCGCGGCGGGCGGCGGCCACGTCCACCCGGGAGCCGACCCGGCTCGCGATCTCCTGGAAGGGCACCGGCCGCCCCTCGGCGTCGTGCCCGATGACCTCCCCGTCGAGGACGAACCGCTCCCCCGGCAGGCTCCGGGCCAGCCCGGCGACCTCCGGCAGCCGGTCGGTGATCTCGTCCAGGGAGCGGGTGTACACGTGGACGTCCGCGCCCTCGCGGTGGACCTGGACCCGGATCCCGTCGAGCTTCTCCTCCACCGCGCACGGGCCGAGCGCCCTCAGGGCGTCCTCCAGCGAGCGGGCGGTCCCGGCCAGCATGGCCTGTACGGGCCGCCCGACGCGCAGGGTCGCCCCGCTCAGCGCTGCGGCGCCCTCGGCCAGCACCGCCGCGGCCACCCGGGGCAGCGAGCCGTCGAGCATCACCGCCCTGCGCAGCGCGGCGGCCGGCACCCCGGCGGCCGCGGCCACCGCCTCCAGGGCCACCGCGTCCAGCGCGCCCTGGCGCACCTCGCCGGAGAGCAGGCTGCGCAGGAACCGCTGTTCGACCGCTGTGGCGGAGCCCAGCAGGGCGGTCACGATCCGGCGCCGCACGGCCTGCGCGCCCGGGCCGGAGACGGCGGCCAGCTCCTCCACCGCCGCGTCGACGGCCCGCACGGTCAGGGTGGGCCCGGGGGCGGGGCCGACCTCCTCGGCGAGGGTGCGCCAGCCGACGCCCGGGCGGCCCTGCGGGAGCCGGCCGGACAGATAGGCGATGACCAGGCCGGCCTCGTCGGCGGGGGCAGCCGCGAAGAGCTCCGCGAGCAGGGCGGTCTTCCGGGACCGGGCGGAGGTCCCGGCGACCTCCCGGGACACGCGCGCGACCTCGGCCAGCAGCATGCGCCCATCCTGCCGCCGCCGGCGCAGACCCGCAGCCCGGGGTACCGCGGACGCGGTACGCGGGGCCGCGCGGGTACTCCTGGAGAAGGGGCGGGGCTTCCCCTGAGGGAGCTCGGGGAAGGCGATCAGGGGCTTTAGGGTTCCCCTATGAAGCTCCGACTGCCCCGGCGGCCCCGGGACCGCCTGCTCGCCGGCGCCGCCGCCCTCGCGGTCCTCGCGGGCGCCGGCACCTGGACGGCCGCGGCCGCCTCCGGGGACGAGCCGGCCGTGCACCGCCTGGACCAGGTCCTGCGCATGCCCGGCGCGGACGCGGACGGTTCCGCCGGCACCGACATCGACACCTCCTTCTTCACGGCGGGCGACACCTCCGGGCGCCGTCCCGCCGTCCTCCTCGGGCACGGCTTCGGCGGCAGCAAGGACGACGTCCGCGCACAGGCCGAGCGCCTGGCCCGCGACGGGTACGCGGTCATGACCTGGTCGGCCCGCGGCTTCGGCCGTTCCGGCGGGAGGATCGGGCTCAACGACCCCGAGCACGAGGTCAAGGACGTCTCCGCGCTCGTCGACTGGCTGGCCCGCCGCCCCGAGGTGCGCCTCGACGCGCCCGGCGACCCGCGCGTGGGCGTGTCCGGCGCCTCCTACGGCGGGGCCGTGGCGCTGCTGGCCGCCGGGTACGACCGGCGGGTGGACGCGATCGCCCCGCAGATCACGTACTGGAACCTCGCGGACTCCCTCTTCCCCCAGGGCGTGTTCAAGAAGCTCTGGGCCGGGATCTTCTTCACGAGCGGCTCGGCCGACGGCCTCCGGCAGCCCGGCCGCCCGGCCGGGGCGGCCGGGGCCCCGGCGGCCCCCGGCTGCGGACGGTTCGAGCCGCAGCTGTGCGCCATGTACGAGCGGGTCGCCGTGGCCGGGAAGCCCGACGCCGAGGCGCGCGAGCTGCTGGAGCGGCGCAGCCCCTCGGCCGTCGGCGACCGGATCAGGGTGCCCGCGCTGATCGTGCAGGGGCAGGACGACTCCCTCTTCCCGCTGGACCAGGCCGACGCCATGGCGAAGGCCATCGCCGCGAACGGCGCTCCGGTCGCCGTGGACTGGGCGGCCGGCGGGCACGACGGCGGCATGCGGGAGTCCGGCCGGATCGAGGCCCGGGTGACGACCTGGTTCGACCGCTACCTCAAGAACGACGCGGGCGCGGACACCGGCCCGGCGTTCCGGGTCTCGCGCACCGGCGGCATCGACTCCACCGACGGGCGGATCATGGTGCGCGGCGCGACCGGCGACCGCTACCCGGGGCTGGAGTCCGACCCGCGCGCGTTCGCCCTGGCCGGACGGGAGCAGACCTTCGCGAACCCGGCCGGCGGGGCTCCGCCCGCCCTGTCGGCCCTGCCCGGCATCGGCGGGCAGCTCGCCTCCCTCGGGACCGGGTTCTCCCTGGACTTCCCCGGGCAGAACGCCCGCTTCGACTCCGAGCCGCTGGCCTCGGAGGTACGGGTCACGGGGACACCGACCGTCACCCTCGACGTGAGGTCGACGGCCGCGGACGGCTCGGCCGTGCTGTTCGGGAAGCTGTACGACGTGGGGCCCGACGGGCGACAGCAGGTGCTGCCGAGCCAGCTCGTGGCGCCGGTGCGGGTGGCCGACGCCGGGCAGGGCCGGAGCGTGCGGCTGCGGCTCCCGGCCGTCGACCACGCCTTCCAGGCCGGTCACCGGCTGCGGCTGGTGGTCGCGGCCACCGACCTCGGGTACGCCTCTCCGGCCGAGCCGGCCTCGTACACCGTCGCGGTGCGCGAGCCGCTGCGGGTGCCCGTCGCGGACGGGGTGCGGGCCGCCCCCGCCGGACTGCCCGGCTGGGTGTGGTGGCTGCCGCTGGGCGCGGTGGCGCTCGCGGCCGCGCTGCTGGGGATCCGCCGGACGGGCGGGAGCCGGACGGCGGCGGCGCCCGAGCCCGCCCTGGCCGGCGTACCGCTCGACATCACCGGGCTGACCAAGCGCTATGCCAAGGCCCAGGACCGCTACGCCGTGCGGGACCTGTCCTTCCGGGTGGAGCGCGGCCAGGTACTGGGCCTGCTGGGGCCCAACGGGGCGGGCAAGACCACGACGCTGCGCATGCTGATGGGGCTGATCACGCCGGACGCCGGGGAGATCCGGGTGTTCGGGCACGCGATCCGGCCCGGGGCCCCGGTGCTGTCGCGGGTCGGGGCCTTCGTGGAGGGCGCCGGGTTCCTGCCGCACCTGAGCGGCCGGGCCAACCTGGAGCTGTACTGGCGGGCCACCGGCCGCCCCGCCGAGGACGCGCACCTGGCGGAGGCCCTGGAGATCGCCGGGCTCGGTGACGCCCTGGAGCGCGCGGTGCGCACGTACTCGCAGGGCATGCGGCAGCGGCTGGCGATCGCGCAGGCGATGCTGGGACTCCCGGACCTCCTGATCCTGGACGAGCCGACGAACGGTCTGGACCCGCCGCAGATCCGGGAGATGCGCGACGTGATGATCCGCTACGCCGCCGCCGGGCGGACCGTGATCGTCTCCAGCCACCTGCTGTCGGAGGTGGAACAGTCCTGCACGCACCTGGTGGTCATGGACCGCGGGCGGCTGGTGCAGGCCGGTCCGGTCGCCGAGATCACCGGCGGCGGGGACACCCTGCTGGTGGCGCTGGAGGGGCCGGTGGACGAGGCGGCCGTCGGGAAGGTCGCGGCGCTGGAGGGCGTCGCCTCCGCGGTGCCCGCCGAGGAGGGTCTCCTCGTACGGCTCGACGGCGCGTCGCCCGCCGCCCTGATCGCCGAACTGGTGCGGCTCGAACTGCCGGTGTCGGCCGTGGGACCGCACCGTCGGCTCGAGGACGCCTTCCTGACCCTGATCGGAGGTGCGGCATGAGTGCCGTACGGGCCCCGGCTCCCGCCGGGGAGACCGCGCCCGGCTTCCGGCCGGGGCGGACGCTGCCGCTGCGCGTGGAGGCGCTGCGGCAGTGGCGCAGGCGGCGCACGCTGGTGATGGGCGGGGTGCTGGCCGCCCTGCCGTTCGTCATGATCATCGCCTTCGCGGTGGGCGGCGGCACGGACGACGGCCGGGGCGGGGCCGACGGCCGGGTGAGCTTCATCGACACGGCGACGGCCTCGGGCGCGAACTTCGCGGCGACCTGCCTGTTCGTGTCGGCCGGCTTCCTGCTGGTGGTGCCGGTGGCCCTGTTCTGCGGGGACACCGTCGCCTCGGAGGCGAGCTGGTCCTCGCTGCGCTACCTGCTGGCCTCACCGGTGCCCCGGGCCCGGCTGCTGTGGAGCAAGCTGGTGGTGGCGCTGGGGTTCAGCCTCGCCGCGATCGTGCTGCTGCCGGTGGTGGCGCTGGCGGCGGGCACGGCGGCGTACGGGTGGGGGCCGCTGAAGCTGCCCGCGGGCGGGGCGCTGCCCGCCGGGGAGACCGTGCCACGGCTGGCGGTCGCGGTGGCCTTCGTGTTCGTGTCGCAGCTGGTCACGGCCGGGCTGGCGTTCTGGCTGTCGACCCGGACGGACGCGCCGCTGGGCGCGGTCGGCGGGGCCGTCGGGCTGACGATCGTGGGGAACGTGCTGGACGCGGTGACCGCGCTCGGTTCGTGGCGGGAGTTCCTGCCCGCGCACTGGCAGTTCGCCTGGGTGGACGCCCTGCAGCCGCAGCTGGAGTGGGGCGGGATGCTCAAGGGGACGGTGGTGTCGGTGTCGTACGCGCTGGTGCTGTTCGCCCTCGCGTTCCGCGGCTTCGCCCGCAAGGACATCGTCTCCTGAGGGCCGCCGCGGACACGGGCCCGGGTGCCGAGGGGCCTCCCGGGTGTTCCGGGAGGCCCCTCGGCCCGTCCGGGTCAGGGCAGGACGCGGACGGGCGCGCCGTCGAGGAAGGCGAGGACGTCCTCGACCGCCTCCCCGTAGTACGTGGCGTAGTTGGCCCGGGTGACGTAGCCGAGGTGGGGTGTGGCCAGCAGGTTCGGGGCGGTGCGCAGCGGATGGTCGGCGGGCAGCGGCTCGGTGTCGAACACGTCCAGGCCGGCCCCGGCGATGCGGCCCGTGCGCAGGGCCTCCAGGAGCGCCCCCTGGTCCACGATCGCGGAGCGGGAGGTGTTGACCAGGCGGGCGGTCGGCCGCATCAGGGCCAGTTCGGCCGCGCCGATCAGGCCCCGGGTGCGCTCGCCGAGGGCGAGGTGGACGGAGACGAAGTCGCTGCCCGCCAGGAGCGCCTCCTTGGACGGGGCCAGGGCGACCCCTTCCGCCGCCGCCCGCTCCTCGGTCAGGTTCGGGCTCCAGGCCGCCACGTCCATGCCGAAGGCGAGCCCGATCCGGGCCACCCGGGCGCCGATCCTGCCGAGGCCCAGCAGGCCGAGGCGGCTGCCGGCCAGGTCGGTGCCCACGGTCTGCTGCCAGGGCCCGCCTTCGCGCAGGGCGGTGTTCTCCGTGACGAGTCCGCGCGCGAGGCCGAGGAGCAGGGCCCAGGTGAGCTCGACGGGCGGGGTGGAGGAGCTGGCGGTGCCGCAGACCGTCACGCCGGCGCGGGCGGCGGCGGCGTAGTCGATGACCGAGTTGCGCATGCCGCTGGCCACGAGCAGCCGGAGGCGGGGAAGCCGCTCCAGCAGGCTCGCGGGGAAGGGGACGCGCTCGCGCAGGGTGACAAGGATGTCGTAGCCGGCCAGGCGGGCGGCCAGTTCGTCCTCGTCCGCCAGGTGGTCGGGGTAGGAGACCACCTCGACGCCCCGCGCGGTGACCGGCGACCAGTCGGCCAGGCTGGTGGCCGCCCCCTGGAAGTCGTCGAGCACCGCGCAACGCAGGGCCGTCGTCATACGGCGTGGGTCCGGGCGACGGCGTCGATCTCGGCCAGCAGCCCGGCCTCCAGCGGCTGCGCACCGGCGGCCGCGTTGGCGCGGACCTGCTCGGGCGAGGTGGCGCCGGCGATGACGGAGGCGCAGCCGGGCTGGGCGGAGAGCCAGCCGATGGCGAGTTCCAGCACGGTGCGTCCGTGCTTCTCCGCGAGCGCGGCCAGGGCCTCGACGGTGTCGAGGCGCTCCTCGGTGAGGTAGGAGTCGCGGCCTTCGAGGCGGGAGCCGGCCGGGACGGGGGCGCCCCGGCGGATCTTGCCGGTGAGCAGGCCGTTGGCGAGGGGGAAGTACGGCAGGACGCCGACGCCGTAGTGGCGGGCGGCCGGGACCAGTTCGCGCTCGGCCGACCGCTCCAGCAGCGACCACTCGTTCTGCGCCGACACGAAGGGCACCGCGCCGGTCTCGCGGGCGGTGTGGGCGGCCTCGGCGAGCTGCCAGCCGCTGAGGTTGGAGTGGCCGATGTAGCGGACCTTGCCCTCGGCGACGAGCTCGGTGAGCGCGGCGAGGGTCTCCGCGATCGGGGTGGAGGGGTCGGGGCTGTGCAGCTGGAGGAGGTCGATGCGGTCCGTCTCCAGGCGGCGCAGGGACTCCTCGACGGCGCGCCGGATGTAACCGCGGCCGCCGCGGGAGCCGGCGGCGGGCCCGTACCCCATGTCGACGCCGTCGTAGCCGAACTTGGTGGCGAGGACCACCTGGTCGCGGCGGCCCTTGAGGGCCTGGCCGAGGTGGCTCTCGGAGCCGCCCCGCCCGCCGTAGATGTCGGCGGTGTCGAGGAGGGTGATCCCGGAGTCGAGGGCGGCGTCGACGACGGCCCGGGTGGCCTGGAGGTCCAGGCGGGCACCGAAGTTGTTGCAGCCGAGGCCCACGGCGGAGACCAGGAGGCCTGAACGGCCCAGGGGGAGATGGCGCATGCGGGATCTTCCTCCACACTCGTCGGTTGCATGATCGACAAGTGGCCAGTCTAAACAGACCGGTCGGTCGGGGACACGGTCTTCGACCCCTGGGGCGTGAACTCCGTGTGTCGACGTGGAAGGGCGTCGCCGGCACGGCGCCGGCGACGCCCTCCCCATTCCGTCCGGGATCAGCCGTTGGCGGCGGCCAGCAGCACGTCCACGAGCCGCTCGGCGGCGTCGGGCCGACCGTAGGCCCGGGCCCGCTCGGCCATCTGCGCCCGCCGGCCGGCGTCGGTGAGGAGCGGGCCGACCGCCTCCGCGAGGCCCTGCGCGGTGACCTCGCCGAGGAGGGCGACGGCGGCGCCCGCGTCGGCCAGGTACTGGGCGTTGTGCGCCTGCTCGTTGCCGGCCGAGGTCGCCAGCGGCACGAACACCGCGGGCTTGCCCAGCGCGGTCAGCTCGGCCAGGGTCCCCGCCCCGGACCGGGAGATCACGATGTCGGCGAGCGCGAGCACGTCGGGCAGCTCCGGTCCGACGAAGCCGGTCACGTGGTAGCGGCCGGCCAGCACGGGGTCCAGCCCTGCCGCCGCGAAGCGGAGCTCGTCGACGTTGGCGGGCCCGCACTGGTGGATGACGTTCGCGTGGCTCAGCAGCCACGGGAGCACCTCGCGCACCACGCCGTTGATCTGCTGGGCGCCCTGCGCGCCGCCGGTGACGTAGACGGTCGGCAGGCGGCGGTCGAACCCGACGAGGTTCAGCGCGTGCACGGCCTTGTCCGGGTGCCCGGAGAGCACCTCGGGGCGGACCGGGTTGCCGGTGACGACGGCGCGCTCGCGCACCTCGGCCGGGAGCAGCGGCAGCGAGGACTCGGAGGACACCGCGATGCGCGTGGCCGAGCCGGCGAGCTTGCGGTTGGCGAGCCCGAGGCGCACGGTCTGCTCGTGCAGCACCAGCGGCCGCTTGCACAGCCGCGCCGCCAGCCCGGCGGGCACGGCGACGTACCCGCCGGTGGCCAGGACCACGTCGGGCTCGAACTCGGAGACGATCGTGCGCGCCTGGGCCACGCCGAGCGGCACCCGCGCCATGTCCTTCATGTTCGCCGCCGACAGCATCTTCAGCGGGTTCGCCGAACGGCGGATCTTGCCCGTGGCGACGGTCTTGAACGCGATCCCCTCGGCCGGCGCGACCCGCGCCTCGAGCCCGTCGGCGGTCCCGATCCACAGCACGTCGAGCGTGCCGCCGGCGGCCGCGAGTCGGCCCTGCAGGGTACGGATCGCGGTCAGGGCGGGGTAGGTGTGTCCACCGGTCCCCCCACCCGTGACGAGCAGCCGGAAGGAACGCGGAAGCGCGGAAGAAAGGTTCACCCGGCCCACCCTACTGTCCTGGCGGGAACATCTCCCTCCGGGGCCGACCCGCCAGCCCAGGCCGCCGCAGGGCGGCCGCCGCCGGTGCGCGTCGGGGTCAGGCCGGCCCGGGCCGCTCCAGGCGGGCCACGCCGGCGTCGAGGTCGATCCCGTTCCTGCGCGGGGCGCCGTCCTGCTCGTCGTCCCGGAGCACCAACTCGATCCGCCGCTGTTCCAGTTGGGCCCGCTTGCCGGGATAGATCAGGGCGTGCAGCTCCTCGGTGGCGGTCGCGCCCGCGCCCCGGCTCCCCCGGTCCCGTCCGCGGGTACGGCCGGGCAGCCACCCCCGTATCCGGGCGCGGCCGACCGTGTACTGGACGGCCGCCAGCACGAACAGCGGTATCACCACGATCAGCACGAGGAGCGGACTCGTCAGTAGGCGCACCATGTCCCGACAACGTCCACCGGCCTGCCCGGGTTCCGGCCTTCCCGGGCGGCCGGTGCGCGGGTCCCTGGGGTGCGGGGACCGGGTTCAGCCGGGCCGCAACCGGCGGGCCTCGGCGACGAGCCCGGGCGGCAGGCCGGGGCCGGCGCACGCGTGGTCGACCAGCAGGCTCCGGTACGAGGCTTCCGGGAGGTCCGGCGCCGGCCCGATGAGTTCGCGCAGGTCGTCGGGGGTGCCCGTGAGCCGGGCCCGGCAGGCGGCCCCGCCCGCACGCAGCGTGACCTCGGCCGGCTCGTGCTCCAGCCCCTGGCCCCTGGCCCCTGGCCGACGAACCGGACGGCGGTGGTGAAGTCGCCCTGCTCGGCGCGTACGTCGGCCAGGTCGAGGTGCAGCGGCCCGTTCGCGGGGTCCAGGGCGAGGGCGCGCTCGAACGCCGCCGCCGTCCGGTCGGGGTCACCCGGGTCGCGCCACGGCCCCACCGCCGAGCGCATCGACCGGCACCTCCGCCCGGCGAACCCGACCCGTTGGCGCCCGGCCGACGACTTCCCGCTGCCGGTGGAGGTGTTGCGGCGGCCGGCCGCCGACCCGACCCGAGGATGCGGCAACTCGCCCTGCGCGAACCCGACCTGCCGGTGGAACTCCTCCGCACCCTGCCAGCCGACCCCGACGGCGCCGCGCGCCGGGCGAGCGCGAGCCGTCCCCGGCTCCCGGACCGGGCGCTGACACGGCTGCTCGCCGACACCTCGGCCCATGCCGCGGCCGCCACCCCCCACCCCCCGACTCCCGACTCCCGACTCCCGACCGCCAGGGTGCGCGAGATCCTCGACCTGGGCGGCCTGTGACGCAGGCTCACCCGGCCCCGTCCACCCTGCCCGGATGCCGTTCGGAGGCGGGGAGTTGAGCGGCTCCACCCGTCCGGCACCCGTGACAGAATCGGCGCGTGCAGATCGGGGTGCTGGGTCCACTGGAGGTGCGCGCGCAGTACGGACGTCCGGTCGACGTGCCGGGTGCGCGGCTGCGCGGGCTGCTGGTCGCCCTCGCGCTCAGGCCGGGGCGCGTGGTCCCCAAGGCGGTGCTCGTCGACTGGATCTGGGGGCAGTACCCGCCCGCCGACGCGACCAACGCCCTGCAGCGGCTGGTGTCCCGGCTGCGGAAGGTGCTGCCCGGCGGGGCGGTAGAGGGGCTGACGGACGGCTACCGGCTGGCGGTGGCACCCGACGCCGTCGACGCCGTGCGGTTCGAGCGGCTCGTCACCGCGGGGCAGGCCCGTACCGATGACCTCTCCGGGCAGGTGCGGCTGCTGCGCGAGGCCCTCGCCCTGTGGCGCGGCGCGGCCCTGCAGGACGTCGGCCTGCAGGACAGCGCCGCGTTCGACGCGGCGGTCGTACGACTCGAGGGGCTGCGGCTGAACGCCGCGGAGGCGCGGGCCGAGGCGGACGTCGCCCTGGGGCGCGGGGCGGAGGTGGTCACGGAGCTGGCCGACCTGGTGGCCGCCCACCCGGTGCGGGAGCGGCTCGTCGCCGCCCTGATGCGCGCCCTCGTCGCGGCCGGCCGCGACAGCGAGGCGCTGCAGGCATACCAGCGGGCGCGGGAGGCACTCGCCGACACCCTGGGCGCCGACCCCTCCCCCGAACTGTCCGCCGTGCACCTCGCTCTGCTGCGGGGCGAGCTGGGACGGCGCGAGGAGGGCCCGAGGACCAACCTGCGCGCCGAGCTGACCAGTTTCGTCGGCCGGGACACCGACGTCGCCGCCGTCCGGGGGCTGATCGCCGAGCACCGGCTCACCACCGTGATCGGACCGGGCGGCGCGGGAAAGACCCGGCTGGCCGCGGAGACGGCGCGCACGCTGCTCGACGACCTGCCGGACGGGGCCTGGCTGGTGGAGCTCGCCGCCGTCGGCGCGGACGGGGGCGACGTGGCCCAGGCGGCGCTCGAGGGGCTGGGCCTGCGGGACGCCCTGCTCGGCGGGGCCCCGAACGCGGAGCCGACGGACCGGCTCGTCGCCGCGGTCCGCGACCGCGAGGCGCTGCTGATCCTGGACAACTGCGAGCACGTCATCGAGGCAGCCGCCGTCTTCGCCCACCGGGTTCTCGGCGAGTGCCGGCGGCTGCGGATCCTGGCGACGAGCCGCGAACCGCTGGGCATCACCGGTGAGGCGCTGTGGCCGGTCGAGCCGCTGGCCCTGCCCCGGGGGAACGCCGGGCCGGCCGAGATCGAGTCCTCGCCGGCCGTCCGGCTGCTGCGGGACCGGGCCGGGGCGGTGCGCCGGGACCTCGGTGCCGACTCCGGCGCCGGCACCGACGCCCGCACGCTGGCGACGATGGTGCGCGTGTGCCGGGCGCTGGACGGGATGCCGCTGGCGATCGAACTGGCCGCGGCCCGGCTGCGCACGATGTCCGTCGACCAGCTCGCCCACCGGCTGGACGACCGGTTCCGCCTGCTGACCAGCGGCAGCCGTACCGCACTGCCGCGGCACAAGACACTGCGCGCGGTGGTCGACTGGAGCTGGGAGCTGCTCAGCGGGGCCGAGCGGACGGTGCTGGTCAGGCTCTCGGTGTTCTCGGGCGGGGCGAGCCTGGAGGCGGCCGAGCGGGTCTGCGCGGACGGCTCCGTCGCGGAGCACGAGGTGCTCGAACTGCTCACCGCCCTGACCGAGAAGTCGCTGCTGCGCGCCGAGGGCGGCGCCGCCCCGCGCTACCGCATGCTGGGCACGATCAAGGAGTACGCCGCCCACCGCCTCACCGAGGCGGGCGAGGCCGAGCGGGCGCGGCAGGCTCACCTGGCGTACTTCACCGGGCTCACGGAGACCGCGGAGCCGCACCTGCGACGCGCCGAGCAGTTGGAGTGGCTGGCCCTGCTCGGGGCCGAGCACGACAACATCGGCTCCGCGATGCGCGGCGCGCTCGCGGCGGGCGAGGCGGAGTCGGCGATGCGGCTCGCCGCGGCCGCCGGCTGGTACTGGTGGCTGAGCGGGCACCGGACCGAGGGGATGGAGCTGGTCACCGCGGCCGTCGGTACGCCCGGTGAGGTCGCCGACGACGTGCGCGCCACGGCGTACGCGCTGGTCGTCCTGTTCGTCAGCGCCGGTCGCGGCGACGAGCACCAGGCGGCGGAGTGGATCCACGAGGCGTACCGGTTCAGCCTGCGCAGCCGGAGCCACAACCCGCTGCTGGGCCTCGTCACCGCGCTGGAACGCCTGCTGGAGGCTCCCGACGCCTTCCTGCCCGCCTTCGAACCGCTGCTCGACAGCGAGGACCCCTGGGTCCGGGCGCTGGGCCGGCTGCACCTGGGCAAGATGCGGATCATGCTGGGCGAGGAGGGGCGCGACGCGGACGCGTACCTGGAGACGGCGCTGGCCGAGTTCCGGGCGCTGGGCGAGCGGTTCGGGATCTCGTTCGCGCAGACGGAGCTGGCGGAGCGGATCGCCGTGCGCGGCGGGTTCGCCGCCGCGTGCGAGCACCTGGAGCAGGCGATCGCGGTCGTCACCGAGCTCGGCGCCGTCGAGGACGTCATCCGGATGCGGTCGCGGCAGGCCCAGTTGTACTGGCTGCAGGGTGACGGGGACGCCTGCGAGGCCGCCCTCGCCGAGGCGCAGCGTTACGCGGAGGGCGTCACCTGGCCGGACGCGCTGGCCGAACTGGCCCTCGCCCGGGCGGAGCTGGCCCGGTGGGGCGGCGAGGCCCGGGAGGCGCGCCGACAGCTGGGCCTGGCGACGTCCCTGCTGGGCGACGAGGCGCGGCAGGGGAACGTCCTCGCGGTGACGCACGACCTGCTGGGCTACCTCGCCGACGACCTCGGCGAGGCCCGCGCGCACCACGCGGCGGCCTGCGCGGCGGCGGCCGGGGCGGGACACGCGCCGCTGATCGCCCAGGTGCTGGTCGGGGTCGCGGACCTGGCCCTGCGCCGGGGCGCGTACGAGCAGGCGGTACGGCTGCTGGCGGCGAGTGCGGGCGTACGGGGCCTCCAGGACCGCTCGCAGCCGGACGTGGCCCGCATCGAGCGGGCCGCACGCCGCCACCTCGGCGACGCAGGGTTCGCCGAGGCGGCCCGCGAGGGGACCGGAACCGCCTGGCCCGAACTGACCGCGGCCGTACTCGCCCCCTGAACGGTCCCGGTGGCGGCCACGACGTCGCCGCGGCCGCCACCCGGCCCGATGACGGGGGGGCGGGGCGCTCAGGTTGGCGCAGCGGACCAGGTGGACGCCCGGGCCGCGTTCCCCGGCGGCGCCGCAGTGGTCCGGTGCGGTGGGATGCCGCCCGGCCTGGTCGCCGTCGCCCCGACCGGGCCGGCCGGCCGGCAGGAAACACGCCACTCCGTGCGACCGGGCCCGAAGGCGGCCCGACGCGACCGGCTCCGGCAGCCACGCCGTCCGGCTCTCCGGAGCCCGACCGGAAGCCGTCCGCGTATGGTGATCGGGCCGGCGGGTGAACCACGGGGCCCGCGCACGTGTCGCCGCTCCCGCCCGGAGCCGGCTCTGTGAGCATCTTCCTGCTCCCCTTCACGGCCCCCGGCCGTCGTCGGCTCCGGCGCCCGGGGCCCACCGCAGGAGGCGCCCGCGTGACGAGCCCAGCCGCCCCTCCCCGGCCCGCCACGGTGCTCGCCATGAGCCCGGACACCCGGGCCGCCGTGCTCGGCGGCCGGGTGCTGGCCGAGCTCGTCCGGGTCGCCGATGTGGACCCCGACCTGCTGCTGACCGACTTCGCACGGCAGGACCCGGCGCTGAGCGGGCGCCTCGCCGACGTCGAGGTGCTGTTCACCGGCTGGGGCTGCCCCGCCCTGGACGCGGACGCCCTGCGCCGGATGCCACGGCTGCGCGCCGTCGTGCACGCCGCCGGAAGCGTCAAGCGGCATGTGACCGAGGCCTGCTGGGAACGCGGTCTGCTGGTCTCCAGCGCGGCCGCCGCGAACGCCCTGCCCGTCGCCGAGTACACGCTCGCCGCGATCCTGTTCGCCAACAAGCGGGTCCTCGAGGCCGCCCACGCCTACCGGACCGTGCGCCGGCCGATCGACCCGCTGGGCCGCTACCCGACGGCCGGCAACTACGGGCGCACCGTGGGCCTCGTCGGCGCCTCCCGGGTCGGCCGCCGGGTGCTGGAGCTGCTGCGCCCGTTCGACCTGCGGGTCCTCGTGTACGACCCGTACGCCGGCCCGGCCGAACTCGCCTCCCTCGGCGGCGAGGCCAGCGGACTGGACGAACTGCTCGTCCGCAGCCACGTGGTGAGCCTGCACGCCCCCGAACTCCCCGGGACCCGTCGTCTGCTGGACGCCGACCGGCTGGCCCTGATGCCGGACGGCGCCACGCTGATCAACACGGCACGGGGTTCGCTCGTCGACACGGAGGCGCTGACGCGGGAGCTGGCCACCGGGCGGCTGCACGCCGTCCTCGACCACACCGAGCCCGAGGTGCTGCCCGCCGGCTCCCCCCTGTACGACCTTCCGAACGTCCTGCTCACCCCCCATGTGGCAGGATCCCTGGGCGGAGAGCTGGACCGGCTGGCGGTGACGGCGGTCGAGGAGCTGGAGCGCTACGCGCGCGGTGTCGGCTTCCGCTACCCGGTGGACCCGGACCGCCTGGCCTACTCGGCCTGATCGCCATGGACCACCAGCCCCTCCAGGTGTACGCGGCCCTGCCTGAGCCGGGCGCCGGACAGCTCGGCCGCCCCGGGGTACCAGCGTTTCTCGTACTCCCAGCACAGCCACCCGCCGGCCGGGCTCCCGGCCACCGCCCCGGCCAGCGGCACCACTCCCGCGCCCAGCGGTACCGGGGTGAGGTCGTCGGCCGAGGCCACGTCCTTGACCTGGAGGTATCCCAGATGCGCGCCCAGCCGCCTTCTCGAATCGGCCGGCCCTTCGCCGCCGAGCCAGGTGTGCAGGACGTCCCACAGTGCGCCCACCGACGGATGCCCGACCGCGTCGAGGACGCGGGCGGCGGCCGCTCCCGTACGGTGCGAGTCGTGGGTCTCCAGCAGGATCCGAACCCCGTTCCGCTCCGCGTAGGGCGCTGCCTCCCTCAGGCGGCGTACGGCGTTGGCGTCGGCCTGCGGCTGCGGCAGGCCGCCCCCGCCGGGGAAGACCCGTACGTACGGGGCCTCGAGGTCGGAGGCGAGCCGGACCAGGGACCTCAGCTCGGCGAGGACCGGCTCGTCGGAGCCGGGCGCCGCGACCCGGGTGTAGCCCGCGACCCCGAGGACGCCGACCCCGGCCCGGGTGACGGCCCGCAGTCCGGCGGCCCGGTCCCCCGGCGGGCTCTGGGGGTGCAGCGGCTCCTCCGGGTGGGCACGCACCTCAAGGCCTTCGTAGCCGTGGCCGGCGGCCAGCGCCGCACTCCGGGCGAGCGGGGTGCCCGGCAGGCCGAGGGTGGAGAGGGCGTACCTCACGGCGTCCTCCCTGCGGTCGGCGGCGGTGCGGTCGAGGCGCGCACCAGGAGCGCGGTGGGCAGTGTGGTGATGCCTCCGGGGGGCAGGTCCCGGCGGCCGGTGACCAGCTCGGCGGCGAGCGCACCGGCCTCGCGCAGCGGCACCCGGACGGTGGTGAGGGCGGGGGCGGTGTCCTGGCTGAACGGCAGGTCGTCGAAGCCGGCGACCGAGACGTCCTCGGGTATGCGCAGGCCCGCCTCGCGCAGGGCGGCGGCGACCCCTGCCGCGGCCGTGTCGCTGGCTGCGGCGACCGCGGTGAAGGGCTCTCCCCTGCGCAGCAGTTCGCGGGTGGCGTCATAGCCGGCGGAGCGGTCGAACCCGGCGTGGACGGTGAGCGCCGCGCAGACTCCGGGAAGTGCCGGGTCGTGGCGCTGGAGGGCTTCCCGGTGTCCGGCGAGGCGCTCCCGGGTCGTGCTGCGGCCCGGCGGGCCGGCGACGTAGGCGATGCGTCGGTGACCGAGTGTCAGGAGGTGTTCGGCGAGCCGGAACGCACCCCCTCGGTCGTCGAACACGACTGTGGCGACGGGCAGGGCGGACGGTACCGGCAGGGGCGGGCGTCCGCAGAGGACCACCCGGGCGCCGGAGGCGGCCATGCGCACGATCCTGGCGGCGACTGCGGCCGTGTGCTCCGGATCCTCGGCGGCCGCACCGGTGAGAACGACGCCTCCGGCGCGCTGGCCTTCGAGCAGGGCGAGGCAGGCGGTCTCGGCGGCCGGGGCGCCCTGGGTGTTGCAGACCACGGCCAGCCGGCGCGCCCCGCCCTCCCCGGCGGGGTCGAGGGCGTGCTGCAGGGAGGCCGCGAGGATGCCGAAGTAGCCGTCGGCGATGTCGTGCACGAGGATACCGACGAGGTCGGAGCTGGCGGCCGCCAGGGCCCGGGCGGGGGCGTTGGCGATGTAGCCGAGCTCTTCGACGGCCCGCTCCACCCGGGTCCTGGTGCCGCCGGCCACCGGATAGCCGCCGTTCAGTACGCGCGAGACCGTCGCGGGCGACACGCCCGCCCGGGCCGCGACCTCTGCAAGAGTCACCGCCATCGGGATCCCCTCCCCCTGTGGCCCGCCGCTGCCGGGGGCCCTCGTCCGATCTGGTGTATGAACCTCATGATGGCCGATTCGGAAAGCGCTTTCTATCACCCGAATGGGTAATTGAAGAGCGCCAGTTCCGAGACCTAGCCTGATCGACAGAAAGCGCTTTCTATCGCTTTCCGCAGACGATGCCGACGGAACGGGAGGTAGGTCGCCATGGAACGCAGGACGATCAGGATCGCTATGAACGGCGTGACCGGGCGGATGGGGTACCGCCAGCATCTGGTCCGGTCCCTGCTCGCGCTGCGCGAGCAGGGCGGGCTGGACCTCGGCGACGGCACCCTGCTGTGGCCGGAGCCGGTGCTGGTCGGGCGCCGCGAGGGCGCCTTGCGGGCCATCGCCGAACGGCACGGTCTGGAGCACGTCGGCACGCACCTCGATGCCGTCCTGGCCGATCCGGAGGTGGAGGTCTACTTCGACGCCCAGGTGACCGGAGCCCGGGAGGCGGCCCTGCGCCGGGCCGTGGCGGCGGGTAAGCACGTGTACTGCGAGAAGCCGACCGCCCTGGGCTTCGCGTCCGCCCTGGAGCTGGCCCGGCTGGCGGCGGCGGCCGGCGTCAAGCACGGCGTGGTGCAGGACAAGCTGTTCCTGCCGGGCCTGATGAAGCTGAGACGGCTGGTCGAGTCCGGCTTCTTCGGCGAGGTCCTCTCCGTCCGGGGGGAGTTCGGCTACTGGGTCTTCGAAGGGGACCGGGACCCGGCCCAGCGTCCCTCCTGGAACTACCGGGCACAGGACGGCGGCGGCATCGTCGCCGACATGTTCCCGCACTGGGAGTACCTGCTGCACGAGCTGTTCGGCCGGGTCCGCACCGTACAGGCCCTGACCCGGACGCACATCGGCCGCCGGTGGGACGAGGAGGGCAAGCCCTACGAGGCCACGGCGGACGACGCCGCCTACGGGATCTTCGAGCTGGAGGGCGGCGCCGTGGCCCAGATCAACTCCTCCTGGGCGGTCCGGGTGCACCGCGACGAACTGGTCGAGTTCCAGGTGGACGGGACGCACGGATCGGCCGTTGCCGGGCTCCACAGCTGCCGGATCCAGCACCGCGCGGCCACGCCGAGACCGGTGTGGGACCCGGACCTGCCGACGGCCGGCTCCTTCCGCGCGCAGTGGCAGGAGGTACCGGACCACGGCCCGGTGGACAACGGGTTCAAGGCCCAGTGGGAACTGTTCCTGCGCCACGTCGTACGCGACGAACCCTGGCGCTGGGATCTGCTCGCAGGGGCCCGCGGGGTGCAGCTCGCCGCTCTCGGCCTGCGCTCCTGCGCCGAGGGGCGCAGGCTGGCGGTACCGGAGGTGACCCTGTGAACGGGATCCGGCTCCCTTCGGCGGACGGCGGGTTCCGCCTCCACCGGCCCTCGGCCGCGCCGCTCGGACCGTACGCCTGCGGCCCGGCCCGCAGCCGGACCCTCTACGCCGCCGTCCATGTGGCCGCGGCCCCGCCCTCCACGCCGGGCGGCGGCGGGCCGGTGGTCGACTGGGAGGCCACGCTGGGCTTCCGGCACCGTCTGTGGGCGCTGGGGCTCGGGGTCGCGGAGGCCATGGACACCGCCCAGCGCGGCATGGGACTGGACTGGCCGGGCGCCGCGGAGCTGATCCGGCGTTCGGCGGCCGAGGCCCGGGCCGTGGGCGGCAGGATCGTCTGCGGCGCCGGAAGCGATCAGCTGCCGCCCGGCCGGGTGCACCCGCTCGCGGCGGTCACCGCCGCGTACGAGGAACAGCTCGCACACGTGGAGGACTGCGGGGCGGGTGTCGTGCTGATGGCCTCCCGTGCCCTCGCCTCGGCGGCCCGGGGCCCCGAGGACTACCTGGAGGTCTACGGAACGCTGCTGCGCCAGAGTTCCCGGCCGGTGCTCCTGCACTGGCTGGGTCCGGTGTTCGACCCTGAGCTCGCCGGGTACTGGGGCCACGACGGGCTCGACGGGGCCGCGGACCTCCTGGTGGCGCTGGTCGGCGAACACCCGCGGAAGGTGCACGGCGTCAAGGTCTCGCTGCTGGACGCGGAGCGGGAGAAGGACCTCAGACGCCGTCTCCCGGCGGGCGTGCGGTGCTACACCGGCGACGACCACCACTATCCGGAACTGATCGCCGGGGACGGGGAGCGGGCAAGCGACGCCCTGCTGGGGATCTTCGATCCGATCGCCCCGATCGCGGCACGGGCGGCGCTCGCCCTCGACCGGGAGGACCCCGACGGGTTCCGGGCGCTGCTGGATCCGACGGTCGCGCTGTCGCGGCACCTGTTCGCCCCGCCGACCCCGCTCTACAAGACGGGCGTCGTCCTGCTGGCCTGGCTGGCGGGCTACCAGGAGCACTTCACGATGCTGGCCGGGCTGGAGTCGGCCCGATCGCTCCCCCATCTGGCGCGGGCCTACGAACTGGCTGACTTGCTGGGCCTGTTCCCCGATCCGGAACTCGCCGGGGCCCGGATGCGCCGGCTCCTGTCGGGCCAGGGGGTGGAGGCGTGAACGGGGCGCCGGCCCCGGCGCGGTTCAGTCTGAACCAGGAGACGGTGCGGCAGTGGTCGGTGCCCGAGCTGGTGGCCGGGTGCGGGGCGGCCGGGGTGGCCTCGGTGGGGCTGTGGCGGGATCCGGTGCGCGCGTTCGGGGTGGGGGAGACGGCGCGGCTGGTCGCCGCCGCCGGGCTGCGGGTCAGTTCCCTGTGCCGGGGTGGGTTCTTCACCACAGCGGATCCGGGGGACCGCGCGGCCGCTCTGGAGGACAACCGCCGGGCGGTCGAGGAGGCGGCCGAACTGGGTGCGGACGCCCTGGTCCTGGTCTCGGGCGGGCTGCCGCGGGGCGAGCGGGACCTGGTCGAGGCGCGGCGGCGGATCGTCGGGTTTCTGGGCGACCTGGTCCCCTGGGCCGCCGGGCACGGGGTGCGGATGGGCATCGAGCCGCTGCATCCGATGTTCGCGGCGGACCGCTGCGTGGTCTCCACCCTGGGGCAGGCCCTGGACATCGCCGAGCAGTTCCCGGCGGAGCGGGTCGGGGTGGTGGCCGACTCCTACCACCTGTGGTGGGACGAGCGGCTGGCCGCCGGTCTGGGCCGGGCCGGTGCCGGCGGGCGGATCGTGTCCGTGCAGGTGGCGGACTGGGTGACCCCGCTCCCCGAGGGCGCCCTGTTGGGGCGGGGGCAGCTCGGTGACGGGTGCGTCGATCTGCGGGGCTTCCGGGAGCTGGCCGACCGGGCCGGCTACCGGGGGGCGGTGGAGGTCGAGATCTTCCATCCGGGCCTGTGGGCGCGGGACGGCCGCGAGGTGCTGCGGGAGGTGATCGACCGCTACCGCGAGCACGTGGAATGAACCGGGCCGCAGGGGCGGCACGCCCCGCTGCGGAGGACCTGTGGGATCGGACCGAGGAGATGTGATGACGGGAGTGTGGAGCCGGCGCGCCTTCCTGTCCGCCGCGGGCGCGGGGGCGCTGCGGGCGGGTGCGTCGGCCGACCGGGCGGACGCCCAGGGTGTGGGCGATGTCCATGGGGCGATGCGCGAGGCCTGGCGCTCGCTGGTGCTGGGCGCCGGGTTCTCCGAGGCGGCCGAGCCGTTCCGCTCGCGGCTCGCCGAGCTCGGCCAGGAGGCGGGCCGCTGGGCCGCCGCGATGGCTCCGGCGCCGGGGGCGCTCTGGCCGGACCTGGGGTTCGCCTCGGATCCCGAACCGATGGTGCGGAGCTTCCAGCGGCTGCGGACCATGGCGGAGGCCTATGTGCGGCCGGGCACCGCTCTCACCGGGGACGGGGCGCTGCTGGCGTCCGTGCTGGCCGGCCTGGAGGAGCTGCACGCGCAGGTGTACCACGCGGGCCGGGAGCCGTACGGCAACTGGTGGTGCTGGCGGATCGGCGCGCCGCAGGCCCTGCTGGACGTGTGCGTGCTGCTGTACGGGGAGCTGTCGCAGGCCCGCCGGGCCGATGTCTGCGCGGCGGTGGACCACTTCGTCCCGGACTCGGCGGTGGCCGTGTACGGCGGGACGAGCACGGGTGCCAACCGGGTGGACCTGTGCCGGGTGCTGGCGGTGCGCGGGGCCGTCGGCTCCGACGCGGCGAAGGTCGCCCTGGCCCGGGACGCGCTCGGGCCGGTCTTCCCGTACGTCACGGCGGGCGACGGTCTCCACCGGGACGGGTCCTTCGTCCAGCACGGCGCGGTGGCGTACACGGGGACCTACGGCGCGGTGTTCCTGGAGGGGCTGGGTTTGTTGTTCGCGCTGTTGAAGGGCACGCCGTGGCAGGTCGTGGATCCGGCCCGGCAGAACGTCTTCGACGCCGTGGAGCGGGGCTGGGCGCCCTTCCTCTTCAACGGGCTGGTCATGGACGCGGTGTCCGGGCGGGCGGTCAGCCGGGGGCTGGCGGCCTCGGATGCCCGGCAGGTCCAGCAGGACGACCACGTCCGCGGCCACGCGGTGCTGGCCGCGGTCCTGCTGCTCGCCGAGGGGGCGGGCACCGCCGAGCGGGCCCGGTGGCGCTCCCTGGTGAAGGGGTGGGCGGCGCGGTCGCACCACAGCCCGCCCCTCGCCGACCGGACGCTGGGGCTGGGCGCGCTGGCCCGGCTGGCGGAGCTGGAGGCGGACCCGTCGGCGGCGCCTTTGCCCGAGCCGGTGGGGCACCGGCTGTTCCCCTCGATGGACCGGGCCACCCACCGCAGACCGGGCTGGGCGGCCTCGCTGTCCATGGCCTCCCGGCGCATCGCGCACTACGAGACGGGCAACGGTGAGAACCTGCGCGGCTGGCACACCGGCAGCGGGATGCTCTGCTGGTGGGGTTCCTCGTACGGCAACGACCAGTACGCGGACGCGTTCTGGCCCACCGTCGACCCGTACCGCCTGCCGGGCGTCACCGTGGCGCGGAAGGCACTGGCGGACGGGGCGGGCGGCGCCTGGGGCACCGCGCGGCCGGACACGGCGTGGGTGGGCGGGTCGGGCGACGTGGAGTTCGGGTCGGTGGGCCAGCACCTGCGCGGTCTGGGGAGCACCCTGGAGGCCCTCAAGTCCTGGTTCTTCCTCGGCGACGCGATCGTCTGCCTGGGGGCGGGGATCCGTGCCTCGGACGGGGTCCCGGTGGAGTCGGTGGTGGACAGCCGCAACCTCGGTGCGGCCGGGACGCACGCCCTGACCGTCGGCGGACGCGTGCAGCCGGCGGCCCTGGGCTGGTCGGCGGAGTTCCGGTCCCCCGGCTGGGCGCACCTGGCGGGTTTCGGCGGATACGTCCTCCAGGGCCCGGGGCCCTTCAGGGCCTTGAGGGAGGCGCGTACCGGCCGGTGGAGCGAGGTGAACCAGGGCGGATCCACGGCCGCGCTGACCCGGCGCTACCTCACCCTCTGGTACGACCACGGCGAGGACCCGGTGGACGCGGGGTACGCGTACCAGCTGCTGCCGGGGGCGACGGCCGCACGGACGGCGGCGCGGGCGGCTACGCCGGGGTGGCCCGACGTCCTGGCCAACAGCGCGGCGGCCCAGGGGGTGGCCGTCGGCCCGCTCGGGTTCACCGGGGTGAACTTCTGGCGGGCCGGGGCGGCGGGCCCGCTGGAGGCGAGCGCCCCGTGCTCGGTGACGGTGCGGCAGCGGCGCGACGGCACGGCCGGGGTGTACGTCGCCGACCCGGCCCGGGCGGTCGGGGAGCTGGTCCTGGTGTGGGACCGGCCCGTCGCGGCGGTGCGGTCCGGGCCGCCGGCGCTGGTGTCGGCCCGCACGGGGGCGCGGCTGCGCCTCGTCTTCGGGGACCTCTCGGCCACGGCGGGGGTGAGCCATGAGGTGGTGGTGCGGTTGCGGTGAGCGGAGGACGGCACCACGGCCGGGCCGGGTGCCGCCACCGATACCGCTCGGGCGCAGCGGGGAGCCGGCCGGACCGGGGTCGGCGCGCCTCCGGCGGGGTGGTGGGGGGAAGACGGGCAGGGGTGTCCTAACGTGCCCCGCATGGATCAGGAGCACACACCCGGGATCGCCGGGGGCGCGGGCAGGCGGCGGTTCCTCGCCATCGCGACGGGCGCGGCCACCGCCGCCGGGCTCGGCTCGGCCGCCGGCTGCGCGAGTGGCGGGGGCGGCGCGAGCGGGGCCGCGCTGAAGGGGAAGGCCGCGGGCAAGGAGTCGCCGTCGGCGCCCGGGCAGGCCGGTTTCGACGTGAAGGCGGAGAACGCCCGGCCCGGCAACGCCGACTGGCACGTGGTCAAGGCCGGACCGGCCCGTGCCATCGAGGGCTTCACGGACAAGGTGAGCGTGCTGCCCGGAGAGCCGTTCGGGCTGCACGTGTCCACCACCGCCCCGCGGTTCACCGTCTCCGCGTACCGGATGGGCTGGTACGGCGGGGCGCGGGCCCGGCTGGTGTGGCGGTCCGAGGCGCTGCCGGGGGTCCGCCAGCCCGAGCACACGGTGGACGCCGGCACCCGTATGGTCCGTACCCACTGGGCGCGCACCGCCACGGTGGACACCAAGGGCTGGCCGGAGGGCTGCTACCTGCTGCGGCTCGACGCGCAGGGCGGCGAGGGGCAGCGGTTCGTGCCGGTGACCGTCCGCTCGGCGGCCGCGGCGGGCCGGACGGTGATCGTCAACGCGGTGGCGACCTGGCAGGCGTACAACCGCTGGGGCGGCTACGGCAGCTATGACGGCCCGAACGGCGGCTACGCCTCGCGTTCGCTGTCGGTGACCTTCGACCGGCCGTACGAGTACGACGACGGGGCGGGGCTGTTCCTCGTCTACGAGGCTCCCCTGGTCGCGCTGGCCGAGCGGCTCGGGATACCCCTGGCTTACGCGACGACCACCGACGTGGCGCGCGAGCGGCGCCTGCTGGAGGGGGCGGCGGCCGTGCTGTCCCTCGGCCACGACGAGTACTGGTCGCCGGAGCAGCGCGCGCACTTCACGGCAGCCCGGGACGCGGGCAGCAACATCGCGATACTGGGCGCGAACTGCTGCTTCCGCCGCATCCGGCTGGAGCCCTCGGAGCTGGGGCCGGACCGTACGGTGGTCTGCTACAAGTCCTCCTACGAGCAGGACCCCGGCTTCAAGCGGGGGCATCCGGCGACCGTCGACTTCCGCTCGTCGCCGGGGGCGGACCCGGAGAGCTCGCTGCTCGGGGTGATCTACGACGGCTACCCGGTGGACGCCCCGTACGTGGTCGTGAACCCGGGCCACTGGCTGTTCGAGGGAACGGGTGTGAAGGCCGGGGACGGTTTCGCGCACCTGGTCGGCGTGGAGTACGACAAGGTGAACACCGGCTTCCCGACCCCGCGGCCGATCGAGATCCTGGCCCACTCCCCGGTGGTGTGCGAGGGACGGCCGAGCCATCAGGACACGGCCTACTACACCGTGCCGAGCGGGGCGGGGGTCTTCGCGACCGGCACGATGCGCTGGGTCGAGGCCCTCGACGCGGCCGGCGACGGCCGCGGCGGAGCCAACCACGGCCTGGACGCCCGTGCCGGCGCGCTGACCACCCGGGTCACGGAGAACCTGCTGCGCGTCTTCGCCGCGGGCCCGGCCGGACGGGCGCACCCGGCGCAGGACAACGTCAAGGCGGTGTACGGGGGGTCGTGAGCCGCCGGCGGCGGCATTTCGGTGGACCGGGCCCGGACGGGGTGTTTAGGATCAAGGCGACGGCATCGCGTGTCGGTCACCGGCCGGGTGAGGCATGGAGGTGCCGTGAGATGCCTTGTGGAGGCATTCGCCCATGTCGGTCCAGTTGAACCACACGATCATCCACTCCCGTGACAACCGGGAGTCCGCCGAGTTCCTGGCACACATCCTCGGTCTCGAAGTCGGCCCGGAATGGGGTCCGTTCATCCCCGTGACCACCGGGAACGGGGTGACGCTGGACTTCGCGGCCATCCCGGCCGAGTCCATCACCCCGCAGCACTACGCGTTCCTCGTCTCGGAGGAGGAGTTCGACTCCGCCTTCGAGAAGATCCGGGCGGGCGGCGTCGAGTACTTCGCCGATCCGCACCGCAAGCACCCCGGCGAGATCAACCACAACGACGGCGGGCGCGGGGTCTACTTCCTGGACCCCGCGGGCCACGCCATGGAGATCATCACCCGCCCGTACGGCGGCTGATCGACGAGGACCCGAGGGGCCCGCGGCGCACGGCGCGCCGCGGGCCCCTCGCACGTCCGCCGCACGCCCTTCCCCCACCCGCGCCGGCCGTGGCGGCCCACCCGGCGCGGAAGCCTGGACAGATGATCTGTGCAGAGATAATCTATGGACAGAGGAAATCGGAGCGACCGAGGAGAGCGCACATGTGGACCTACGAGCACACCATCGAGACCGCCGCCGCCCCCGCAGCCGTCTGGCGCCTCTGGGCCGACGTCGAGAACTGGGGTGACTGGAATCCCGGTATCGAGAAGATCGAGATCGACGGCCCCTTCACGGCCGGCGCGCACATCACGATGACGCCGCCCGGCGAGGACCCGGTGCCGCTGGTCGTCGCCGAGGCCGTCGAGAACGAACTCTTCGTGGACGAGGCCCGGTTCCACGGGCTGCTCCTGCGCACGGCCCACCGGATCGACCCCGCCGGGGACGGCAGGGTCCGCATCACCTACCGGATGGAGATCACCGGCCCGGGCGCCGACGAGGCCGGCCCCGAGATCGGCCCGGCCATCACCGCCGACTGGCCCGAGACCATGGCCGCGCTGGCGGAGTCGGCGGCCCGCTGATGGCCCTCAGCCCCGGGGAGAGCCCCGGATTCCTGCTCTGGCACGCCACCCTGCGCTGGCAGCGGGAGGTCTCGGCGGCGCTGACCCCGCTCGGCCTCACCCACGTGCAGTTCGTCCTGCTCGCCTGCGCGTGGTGGCTCAACGGCCAGGGCGAGCACCCCAACCAGCTCGCCCTGGCCCGCCAGGCCGGCACGGACGTGAAGATGACCTCCCAGGTGCTGCGCACCCTGGAGCAGAATGGGCTCGTCGCACGCGAGGTCGACCCGGCCGACACCCGCGCCAAGCGGCTGCGCGTCACCGCCGCCGGGGCGGAACTGGCCCCCCGGGCCATCGCCGCCGTCGAGGAGGCCGACGCGCGGTTCTTCCGCGCGGTGCCCCTCGACGACGCGCTGCCCCTGCTCAAGCGGCTGGCCCGGCCCGATTCCTGAGGCCCGCCACCCGAGACCGGCGCGGACCCGCGGGCCGGCCGAAACCTGCCCGCAGGAGCGCACGGCGGCACCTCAGACGGCGGGCCGCTCCGGGAAGTACACGATGCTCGGAGCGCCCGTCGCCGGATGGACGGCGACATGGGCGCGGACCCCGTAGACCTCCGCGATCAGCTCCTGCGTGAGCACCTCGGCCGGCGGCCCCTGAGCCACGACCCGGCCGTCCGCCAGGACGTACAACCGGTCGCAGAACGACGCGGCGAGGTTGAGATCGTGCAGGACGAGCAGGCTCGTCGCGGGAATCCGCCGGACCAGCCCCAGCACCTCCAGCTGGTAGCGGATGTCGAGGTGGTTCGTGGGCTCGTCCAGGGCCAGCAGCCCGGGCTCCTGGACAAGGGCGCGGGCGACGAGGGCGCGCTGGCGCTCACCTCCCGAGAGCCCGTCGAAGCGGCGACCGGCAAGCCCGCGGGCCCCGACGGTCTCCAGCGCCTCCGCGACGCACAGACCGTCGTCCGGGCCGTCCTGCTCCCAGAACCGCTTGTGCGGGCTGCGCCCCATGGACACGACCTCCCTGACCGTCAGCCCGAAGGTGCCGGCCGCGTCCTGCGGGACCACCGCCACCCGCCGGGCCCGCCCCCTCACCCCCAGCGCCGAGGCGTCGACGCCGTCGAACAGCACCCGGCCCGCGGCGGGCCGCAGCGCGCCGTAGACGCAGCGCAGCAGGGTCGTCTTGCCGCTGCCGTTCGGCCCGACGATCCCGACCGTCTCACCGGGCCGGGCGGCGAGGTCGATACCGTGCAGCAGGGTCCGCCCTTCGACCGCGTACCGCAGGGACTCGACAGCGAGTTCCACCGGACGCCCCGTCATCCGGCCACCCCCTCGCCCCGTGTGGACCTGCGCAGCATCCACAGGAAGAAGGGGCCGCCCGCCAGCGCGGTGACCACGCCGACGGGTATCTCCTCGGGCGCGGCCGCCGTCCGGGCCAGCAGGTCGGCCAGGGTCAGGAAGACCGCGCCGGCCAGGGCGCAGACGGGCAGCAGCACCCGGTGCCCGGCACCCACGACCATGCGCGCGGCGAGCGGAACCATCAGACCGACGAAGCCGATCGCCCCGCTGCAGGCCACGAGCACCCCGATGACGAGCGACACGAGGACGAGGACGGCGGCCCGGAACCGGCCGGTGTCCAGACCGAGGGTGCGCGCCCCCTCCTCCCCCGCGAGCAGCAGGTCCAGCGGGCGCGCCAGGGTGACGAGCAGGCCGGTGCCGGCCAGCAGCGCGGCGGTCGGCAGGGCGAGTTCGTCCCACCGGGCGCCGCCCAGCCCGCCAAGGGTCCAGAACAGCACGGAGCGGATCTGGTCGGGGTGCGCCGACAGCACGAGCACCAGGCTGGTCAGCGCGGACAGGACGTACTGCACGGCCACCCCGGCCAGGACCAGCCGCCCCGTGGTCATGGTGGCGCCGCGCCGGGCCAGGGCGTACACGGCGACGAGCGCGACGAGGGAGCCGGCGAACGCGGCCAGGGGAAGCCCGGCGGCGGCGCCCGCCCCCACCCCGAGCACGAGGACCAGCACGGCCCCCGCCGAGGCGCCCGAGGAGGCACCCAGCAGGAAGGGGTCCGCGAGCGCGTTGCGCACGAGGGCCTGGAGCACGGCCCCGGCGACCGCGAGCCCGGCGCCGACCACGGCCCCGAGCAGCACGCGCGGCATCCGTACGTCCCACACGATGGAGGCGAAGCCCCCGCGCCCCGCCCCGGGTCCGCCCCACAGGATTGCGAGGACCTTCCCGGGGGCGATGCGCACGGGTCCCAGGGCCAGCCCCGCCACCGCCGATCCGGCGAGCACGGCGGCGAGGAGCACGAGTACGGCCGCGGTGCGGCGGCGCCCGCTCACGCGGCGTCGGGGTGCAGGCCGCGGCCCAGGGACTCGACCGCGTCGGCGACGCGGACGCCCAGGACGGCGGAGGACAGCGGGAGCACCACGAACCTCCGGTTCTTGACGGCGGGAACCTCCGCCAGCGCGGGGTCGTTCGACAGGCGCCGCTTCTTGGCCTCCACGGAGGTGCCGCCGTAGTCGTAGATGAGGACGACCTCGGGCCCGCGCTCGACGACCTTCTCCCAGGACACGTCGCCGAAGGTGTCCTGGAGGTCGGCGAAGACGTTCGTCCCGCCGGCGAGGGAGACGATCTCGTTGCCGATGCCGTTGCCCCCGGAGGTGAAGGCGGAGGCCTCGCCCGAGTCGTAGACGAAGACGGCCGGGCGGGGCCGGTCCTTCACCCGTGCGGTGACGGCGTCGATCCGGCGCTGCTCCTCCTCGACGAGGGCCGCGCCGCGCTCGGGCACGCCGAAGGTCCGGGCGACCTCCATGATCTCGGTCTTCAGCTGGGCCGGCCCGACACGGCCCGGTGTGCAGGACTCGATGCTGAGCCGAGAGGCGATCCCGGCCAGGGCCAGACCCGCGCGGTCACGGCCCTGGCCCTGGTCGAAGGCGCTGGCGTAACCCCCGTACACGAAGTCGGGGTCGGCGCCGAGAAGCACCTCCTTCGACGGATACCGTTCGGCCAGTACCGCGATCCCGTCGTAGGCGGTGCGGTAGGCGGGGAGCACGGAGTCGTCGAGGTAGGCCGTGCCCGCCATCCGGTCCTGGAGGCCGAGGGCGAGCATGATCTCGGTGGCGTGCTGGTTCATGGTGACGGCCCGCGCGGGCGGGGCCTGGTAGGTGCTGGTGACACCGCAGTTGGTGACGGTGTAGGGGAACCCCGGCGCGGTCTTCGCACCGGAGGCGGGCCCCTGCCCGCCGGCGGGACCGCCGCACGCGGTCAGGGGGATCAGGAGCGCGAGCGCGGAGAGCGGGCGCAGGGCAGCGCGGATACGCGACATGGTGAGGCCTCTCCGGGGGATCCTCGTCCCCGGTCGAAGTGAAGAGGCGGCGCGTCAGTGTCTGACTCCCGGGACCCCGCGGGCGGGGTCGCCGGTCACAGTGGCGGGACCGTACCGGATTCGCACCGGTTTCCTGTCCTGCACCGCCCGGACAACCCGGCCAAGTCTGCCAGATGCCGCGAATCCCGCCCGAAGGGTATCGGACGCCGCCGGTGGCGGGAGCCGCCCGTACGGAGGATCGTGGGCCGGGAGGGGAGGCGCGGAGGAGGTGCGCCATGCGTCACGGCATTCACGGCGGCCACAGCGGGCATGAACGTCACAGCTGTCACGGTGGATGCCGGAGCCGGGCCGGCCGCGCGGGCCGGACCGCCCGTCTCCTGCCGGCCTCCCTCGTCGCGGCCCTGCTGCTCGGCGCCGGCCCCGACGGTTCCGGCGAGACCGTCCCCCTCGACGGGGACCGCCCCGGGAAGCACCTCGACGTCACCCTCACCCGGGTCGTCGACCCCGCGGGTCCGGCGCCCGCCCCCGGGGCCGACCGGCTGGTCGCCGTCGGGCTGCGCCTGGAGAACACGGGGACGGTGCCGTACGAGGACTCGCCCGCTCCGGCCGCGCACCTGCTCGGCACCGACGGGGAGCGCTTCACCGGCCTGAGCGGTGAGACGGACGCCGGCCCGGCCCTGCCCGACACGGTCACCCTCGACCCGGGCCGGTCGGCCTCCGGCTACGTCGTCTTCCGGGTGCCGCAGGAGGCGGACCTGGCGGCGGTGCAGTTCGCCCTGGACGCCGGGCTCGGCGACGACGTGGCCCAGTGGAGCCTGCCCTGAGCCACTGCCCGAACCGGAACCGGAACCGGAGCCGGAGCCGGAGCCGGCGCCACCCGAACAGGCCGGAAATTATCCTGACGTGTCTAGTGACTTAGCAGGCGCACGACAGTAGAACTTGTTCCCACTCCGTCGAGAGTGAGGAACCACTCATGAGTGACAAAGGCCTGAACAGCAAGGTGTCCAAAGGCGTTTCGCGACGCGGATTCATCGCTGGAACTGGTTCTCTTCTCGGTGCCATGGCCCTCGCGGTGAACACCACCGCCGCCCGTGCCGATCCCGCCACCGGATCCACCGTCGTGAACGCCCCCCTCGTCTCCGGGACCCGTGTCCCGGCCCTCGTCATCGGCACCGGCTACGGCGGCTCCGTCGCCGCGCTCCGGCTGGCCCAGGCCGGTGTCGACGTGCACATGCTCGAGATGGGCATGGCCTGGGACACCCCGGGCACGGACGGCAGGATCTTCGCCAACACCACCAGGCCCGACTACCGCTCCTTCTGGCTGCGCACCCGCACGAAGGCCCCCCTGAGCAACTTCCTCGGCTTCCCCATCGACAAGGACGTCCCGAAGTACACGGGCATCCTCGACGCCGAGGAGATGGGCGGGATCATCGTCTACCAGGGCCGCGGCGTGGGCGGCGGCTCGCTCGTCAACGGCGGCATGGCCGTGACGCCCAAGCGGCAGAACTTCGCCGCCATCCTGCCCACGGTCGACGCCGACGAGATGTACGGCACCTACTACCCCCGCGCCAACGCCGGGCTCGGCGTGGGCCTCGTCGACCCGGACTGGTTCGAGACGGTGGACTGCTACCAGTTCGCCCGCGTCGGCCGCAAGCACGCCCAGCGCTCGGGCTTCCCCTTCGTCTTCGTACCCGACGTCTACGACTGGGACTACATGAAGCAGGAGGTGGCCGGGACCGTCCCCAAGTCGGCCGTGGACGGCGAGATCCTCTACGGCAACAACGCCGGGAAAAAGTCCCTCCAGCAGACCTACCTCGCTGCGGCCCGGGCGACCGGCCGGGTGGCCATCTCCCCCCTGCACCGGGTCACCACCGTCTCCCCCTCGGACGGTGGCGGCTACACGGTCGCCGTGGAGGAGCTGAACACCACCGGCGACGTCGTCGCCGTCAAGACCGTCACCGCCGACCGGGTGTTCTTCGCGGCCGGCAGCGTCGGCACCAGCAAGCTGCTGGTCCGGCTGAAGGCGACCGGCGCCCTGCCGCTCCTCAACGACGAGATCGGCAAGGGCTGGGGCGACAACGGCAACGTCATGTGCGGCCGGGCGAACCACATGTGGGACCCGACCGGGAAGGTGCAGGCGGCCATCCCCTGCGGGGGCATCGACAACTGGGACGCGGGCGGCGCCTTCGCCGAGGTGGCCCCGCTGCCGACCGGCATCGAGACGTACGCCTCCTTCTACCTCTCCATCACCAAGAACCCCAGCCGCGCGCAGTTCTCCTGGAACGCGGCGACGGGCAAGGTCGAGCTGAACTGGCAGACCGCCTGGAAGCAGCCGTCGATCGACATGGCGAAGACCATCTTCGACAAGATCAACGCGAAGGAGGGGACGATCTACCGCACCGACCTCTTCGGCACCAACAAGGTCTGGGGCGACCACCTCACGTACCACCCCCTGGGCGGGGCAGTGCTGGGCAAGGCCACCGACAACTACGGCCGCCTGCACGGCCACCCGGGCCTGTACGTCATCGACGGGGCGCTGATCCCCGGCAACACCAGCGTCAACCCGTTCGTGACGATCACGGCCCTCGCGGAGCGGAACATAGAGAAGATCATCGCCACGGACCTGTGACGGCGGACGGCCACCGGGGCCGGCCGGACGCACCACGCGCCCCGGCCGGCCCCGGCTCCGTTCAGCTCCCCGGCAGCACACAGGCGCTGTCGAGGCCCAGGACGTGGTTGAGCCGGCCGAAGGCCAGCCAGGAGCCGATGCTCATGCTCAGCTCCACGATCTCCACCTGGCTGAAGTGCGCGGTCATCCGCTCCCAGAACTCCTCGTCGAGGTTGTGGTGGTCCAGGGCGTAGCGCTCGGCGTACTCGGCGGCCAGCCGGGTGCGGTCGTCGAAGGCGTCGGTGGTGCGCCACTCGGTCACCGCGTCGGCGAACCCCTCCTCGACCTTCTCCCCGTCCCGGTCGGTGCGCCAGTCGAGGCAGAAGACGCATCCGTTGATCTGCGCGATGCGCAGCCGCGCCGCCTCGAACTCGCGCAGGCCCAGGGTGGTGTGGGCGTAGACCGACAGGGAGAAATTGGCCGCCGCCATGCCGATGCCGGGGACCAGGTCGCCCCACACGTACTCGATGGGGTGCTGTCCGTCGGGGACGTCGATCCTCATGGCCGTTTCCTTCCGAGTTTGCCGACTGCGGGGCGCAGCGGGACGTCGAGGGCGTCGTAGAGCCCGGGTTCCGCCTCCACCAGCCAGTCGATGGCGCCGACCAGCCGCCCGACGGCAGTGGCGTTGCCGCCCGCGGAGCGGTTCCCGCCCTCGTCGGTGGCCTCGACGGTGACCTCGATGCGCGGCCGGCCCTCGATGACGACCCGGTGGGCGCCGGCCCCGCCGTCGGGCGGCGTGGGCCAGTCGGGGGCGCAGGAGGCGTGGATGCGGGTGACGTGTTCGATGACGATGCGGGGTTCGCCCCCGACGATGCCCTGGACCTCGAAGCGGATGGCGCCCTGGGTTCCGGCCTCGAACACGCCCATGGAAGGGGTGGTGACGGTGGCGTCGAGGGCACGCCGGTCGGAGGTCTCTCGGATCTCGTCGAGTTCGACGCCGAGGGCGCGCGCCATCATCCGGACCTGCCCGCCCCACACCATGGTCGGGACCGAGGGCATCAGCATCATCGGCTCGTACTCCATGGGGTGGCCCATGCCGACCAGATGGCGGACGGAGTCCGGCTGGTCGTAGGTGGAGTAGTCGAAGATCTCCTGGCAGCGGATCGCGTCCACGTAGGTCCCCAGCCCGCTGAGCAGGAGCGGGAGCACGTCGTTGCCCCAGCCCGGGTCGACGCCGGAGGCGAAGAGCGAGCCGCCGCCCTCCGCTATCGCCACGAGGACGGGGTCACGGAACTCCGGCGGGGCGCTGCGGTGGTCGTAGAGCGGGTAGAGGGCGGGGCTGACGACGGCCGCGCCGGCCCTGACGGCCCGGGTGATGTCGGCGAGGGCGTCGTCGGGGCGGACGTCGCCGGACGCCGCGTAGACGACGGCGGCGGGGCGGGCGGCGAGCACCTCCCCGATGTCGTCGGTCGCCGGCACGCCCAGCCGGCGGTCGAGCCCGGCGAGTTCGCCCGCGTCGCGGCCGACCTTGGCGGGGTTGTGGACGATCACTGCCGTGAGTGCGAGCGCCGGGTGGGCCTCGACGGCGCGGATCGCCGCGCGGCCTACGTTGCCCGTGCCCCAGACCACCGTGGGAATCATGCGCGGAGGGTAGCGACGGGGCGCGGAGGAACCCAGGGGCGCGAAGGAAGTTTTTCGGGACCGGGCGGGCCCGGACTCCGGGCGTGGAGAAAGGATTCGGCACGGGTGTGCCCCGCCCCGTACGCTCCCCGGGCATGAACATGAGGAACTCGACGGTACGGGCGGTCAACCGGCTGACGGCGCGCTGGGCGGCGGAGGCGGGCGGCGAGGCCACCGGTACGGTCTTCACGGCGGCCGGGGTCTGGCCGCTGCTCGCCCCGCTCGCGGATGGCGCGGCGGGCCCGGCCCGGGCGGAACTGGCGGAGGCCCTGGGCCTGCCGGCCGAGCGCGCGGCGGGGGCCGCCCGGGAACTGCTGGCCGCGCTGGGCGGCGTCCGGGGGTTGCGGGCGGCGACGGGCCTGTGGACCCGGGCGGACCTCCCGCTGGAGGCGGCCTGGCGGGAACGGCTCGCACCGGGGAGCCACGGCGTCCTGAGCGGCAGCGCGGAAGCCGACCACAAGGCGCTGGACGCGTGGGCCGCCCGGCAGACGCACGGTCTCGTCGAGCGCATGCCGGTCACGCTGACGGACGGCCCCAACGGAACACGGCTGGTGCTGGCTTCTGCCCTCACCCTGAGCACGAGGTGGATCCAGCCGTTCACGGAGTGGCACGGCGAGGCGTCCGCGGGCCCGTGGGCCGGGCGGCCCCTGAGGATGCTGCACCGCAACACGGCCCTGCTGGACCGGGCCCGGGTGGCGGAGGGGCCGGCCGGGGCGGTGACCCTGCTGGAGGTCGTCGGGGACACCGGGGTGGACGTCCACCTCGTGCTGGGCGAACCGGACGCCTGGCCCGGCGAGGTGCTCGGGACCGGGATCGAGTCCGTCACCCGCGCCCGGCCGGCCGTGCCCGCGAGCCTGCTCCCGGAGGGCCGGCCCGGCCCCGGCCTGGACATCGCCACCGTGCTCGCCCCGGCGCCCGAGCCCCGGCTCACCGCCAGGGCGCCCGTCTTCGAGGTCCGGGGCGAACACGACCTCCTGGAGCGGGCCCGCCTGTTCGGCCTGGAAGAGTCCCGCGACACCGGCCGCGGGCACTTCCCCGGGGTCAGCTCCCAGCCCCTGGCCGTCGGTTCGGCCCGGCAGTCGGCGGTGGCGCGCTTCCACGCCGAGGGCTTCGAGGCCGCCGCCGTGACGGCCGTCGCCGCGGCGGTGGGCTGCGGAGTGCCGCCGCGGATCCGCTACCGCACCCGCCGGGCCGAGGTGGCCTTCGACCGCCCCTTCGGCTTCCTTGCCGTGCACCGCACCTCGCGGCTGGTCCTGGCGGCGGGCTGGGTCAGCGATCCGCTCGCGTACGAGGAGCCGCCGGAGAAGACCCTGGAGGAGAAGCTGCGGGAGGAGGCGGAGGACTGGGAGGAAGAGGAGTAGGCGGCGCCAGCGTGGCGGCCAGGGCCGCCGTCTCCGCGAAGGCGGGGACGCGGCCGGTGCCCCCGCGGCCCGACACCGACAGCGAGGCCGCGGCCACTGCGTGGGCCACCGCCTCCGGGAGCGGGTCCCCGAGGGCGAGCCGGGCGGTGACGGTCCCGGTGAAGCAGTCCCCGGCCCCGGTCGCGTCGACGGGGTCCGGGTCGGCCGGGACGGGGTGGTGGGCCGCGCGGGTCCCCTGGTCCAGGAGCAGCGGGCCGGCCCCGGCGGTGACGGCGACGGCCCGGGCGCCCAGGGCCCGGTAGCGGGCGGCCGCCGTGCGGGGGTCGGAGGTGCCGACCAGGGCGAGGGCGTCGGCCGGGCAGGAGGTCTTGAGCAGCCCGGTCAGCGGGGCCATCGCGGCCAGCAGGGTCCGGGCCTCGTCGCGCCCGGTCAGCCGGGGGCGGAAGTTGGCGTCGTACGAGACGTGCCCGCCGGCCCCGTGGACGGTCCGGGCGGCGGCGAGCACCGCCTCGCGGCTGGCCGGGGAGAGCGCGCCGGCGATCCCGCCGGTGATCAGGGCCCCGGCGCCGGCCAGCAGCCCGCTCCAGTCCTCGACGTGGGCCGGGGAGAGGGTGGATCCGGCGCTGCGGGTGCGCCAGTAGACGAACTCGCGCTCCCCCTCGGTGTCCGCGCTGAGCAGGTAGGCGCCGTTGGGGTGCGGGGCGCGGCGGACGTGGGAGACGTCGACTCCCAGCTCGGCGGCGCGGCGCAGCAGCGGGACGCTCAGCTCGTCCTCGCCGACGACCGCGAGCAGGGCGGTCCGCGCTCCGGCCGCGGCGGCGGCGGCCGCGGCGTTGAGGGCGTCGCCGGAGTAGGAGATCCGCGCGGCGGTCCCGTCGGCGGCCGTGCGCAGCGGGGTGCCGGCATGGATCTCGACGAGCACCTCGCCGAGCACGAGGACGTCGTAGGGCCCGGCGGTCCGGGAAGCGGCCATGGTCAGCGCTCCCCGCGCGGCACGGCCCGCCCCCGCGGCGGCGTGGCGCTCCCGGAGTCCGGCGCGGAGGGCCGCCGGCCGTCGGACGCGCCCGTGGCGGCCCGAGGCCCGGCCGGCCGCTCCCACGGCGGTGCGGAGCCCGGAGCGTGCACGGGCGGGGCCGCGCCCGGTGCGGCCGGTCCCACACCGGGCCCGGGCAGACCCCCGCCCGGCCCGGCCGGCTCCGGGGCCGCCAGGGCCGCGAACAGGGCCGCCAGTTCGGCCGGGTCCGTCGGGAGGCCGCCGCCGACGCCGACGGCGGTCGCGCCCGAGGCGAGCCATGCGCGGACCTCGCCGGGCGCGATGCCGCCGGTCGGGATCAGCAGGGCGCCGGGGAGGACGGCCCGCAGGGAGCGGAGGAACGCCGGGCCGCCCACGTGGGCCGGGAAGACCTTCGCCGCGCCCGAGCGCCGGACGGCGGCCGCGATCTCGCCGGGGGTGAAGCCCCCCTCCAGGAACGGGGCCCCGCGCCGCGCGGCGACCTCGCGGGCCTCGGGGGCCGGGTACGGGGACACCAGGAAGCAGGCCCCCGCTTCAAGGGCCTCCTCGGCGTGGGCCGCGGTGGTGACGGTGCCGACGCCGATCAGCGCCGGGCGGCCCAGCGCGTCGGGGATCCCGGCCGTACGGGCCACGGCCGCGGCCCAGCCGGGGGTGGAGGTGGTGAGCTCCACGACGCGGCAGCCGGCGGCGAGCAGGGTCCCCGTGGTGCGGACGGCCCCGTCGGCGTCCGCGCTGCGCAGCACGGGGAGCAGGCGCTGGGCGGCTATCGCGTCGTACGGACGGCAGGACACAGAACCCACGGGACCCTCCCGGACGTTCCCCGTGCGGAGAACTCGGCATCGTGGACGGGCACTTATTGGTCCGGACCTTACACATCCGGAGGCCGGAACGGGGCCGCACGAGGGCCGCCGGATCCCGTACGGCGCCCGCCCGGAACCCGCGCCGGCGCCCCCGGGTGGCGCCGGAGATCCTCCTGCGGATAAAAAACTTCTTCCGGATAAGTGTTATCGGGGTCCCCTTCGACGGTCTCCCAGGTGTCGGACATCATCGACCGCCGGTACGGACAGGGAAGTTCACATGAGTACACAGCACACGGCAGAGCTGGTGGCAGCGGCCCGCGCGGGCGACCCCCGCGCGCAGGACGAGCTGGTCGGTACCCACCTGCCGCTCGTCTACAACATCGTCGGCCGGGCCCTGAACGGCTCCTGCGACGTGGACGACGTGGTGCAGGACACCATGCTGCGGGCGCTCGACGGGCTGGGCGGCCTGCGTGCGGACGAGAGCTTCCGGTCGTGGCTGGTGGCGATCACCATGAACCGGATACGGGCCCACTGGCAGGACCGCAGCGACGTTCCGGGTGCGAGCGGCCTGGAGGCGGCCCAGGACGTGGCCGACCCCGGCGCCGACTTCGCCGACCTGACGGTCGTCCGGCTCCAGCTGTCGGGTCAGCGCCGGGAGACGGCCCGCGCCACGCGCTGGCTGGAGCACGACGACCGGGCGCTGCTGTCCCTGTGGTGGCTGGAGTGCGCCGGCGAGCTGACCCGGGCCGACGTGGCCTCGGCGCTGGAGCTGACCCCGCAGCACACGGCGGTGCGGGTGCAGCGGATGAAGGCGCAGCTGGAGTCGGCGCGGGTGGTGGAGCGCGCCCTGGAGGCGCAGCCGCCGTGCGAGCAGATCCGTTCGATGACGGGCACCTGGGACGGCCGGCCCTCGCCGCTGTGGCGCAAGCGCATAGCCCGGCACGCCCGGGAGTGCCTGCGCTGCTCCGGGCTGTGGAACGGGCTGATGCCGGCGGAGGGGCTGCTGGCCGGGCTGGCGCTGGTCCCCGTCGCGGCGGGGCTGATGGCGGGCGTACGGGCCGCCGTGACGGCGAACGCCGCCCCGGTGGCCTTCGCCGAGGCGGCGACGCAGCTGAGCCCGGTGGTGTCCGACTCCGGCCGGGCGGCCCGCCGCAAGGGCGCTGAGACGGGCCCTGGCGACGCGTCCGGCGGCCGCGGGGCGGAGCGCAAGCGGCGCCAGAACCGACGCCGGGTGATCGGCGGGGCCGTGATCGCCGCCTGCGTGGCCGGCGGCGGCCTGGTCTACCTGACCACGACGCCCGGCCACCAGGGCGCCGAGGCGGGCGGCGCCACCCCCGCCTCCCCGCTGTCCGCGCTGTCCGCACCGGACACGGCCTCGCCGCAGCCCTCCGGCTCTCCCTCGGCCTCGCCCTCCGGTTCGCCCTCTCCCTCGGCCTCCGCCTCGGCCTCGCCGTCGCCGTCCACGAGCAGCTCCAAGGCCGCGGACCCGAAGCCCGAGCCGACCAGGAGCAACCCGCCGAAGCCGGCCCCGCCCGCTCCGGCCCCCGCCCCCGCGGGAGTGGTCGGGCAGGTGGTCGCCCTCGTCAACTCCGAGCGGGCGGCGGCCGGCTGCGGCCCGCTCAAGGAGGACGCGCAGCTGGACCGGGCCGCGCAGGGCCACTCCGACGACATGGCGCGTCGGGACTTCTTCTCGCACACCAACCCCGACGGGGCGGACCCGGGCGCGCGGATAACGGCCGCCGGGTACCGCTGGTCGACGTACGGCGAGAACATCGCCATGGGGCAGCAGACCGCCCAGTCCGTGATGGACTCCTGGATGAAGAGCCCGGGCCACCGGGCGAACATCCTCAACTGCTCCTTCAAGGACATCGGCGTGGGCATGCACCCGGGCGCCGGCGGCCCCTGGTGGACGCAGAACTTCGGCGCCCGCATGTAGCGGGTACCGCCCCGCGTCCTCCTCATTGACTCAGAATCCGGGCAAGATAGGAGCTGGAGTCCAAAGAGCAGACCAGAGCGGGCGGAGTGAGGTGCATGCCGAGGAAGGAGCTGCGGCCCCATCAGCGCGAGGCCGTCGACGCAGTCGTGCGCGCGCTCCAGCTGCCCGCCGACGGCCGGGTGCCGGAGCGGGGGCTGCGGACCCAGGTCATCATGGCCACCGGGTCGGGGAAGTCCCTGGTCGCCGTGCGCTCCTCCGAGGAGCTGCGGGCCGGCCGGGTGCTCGTCCTGGTGCCCTCCCTGGACCTGCTCGTGCAGACCGTGGCCGCCTGGCGGGAGGGCGGCCGCACCGGGCGGGCGCTGGCGGTGTGCTCGCTGCGCGGCGAGGACGTGGGGGTGCCGACCACCACCGATCCGCGGATCCTGGCCCGCTGGGGCGCCCGGCCGGTGGAGCGGGTGACGGTGTTCGCGACATACGCCTCCCTGGGCCTGGGCACCATCGAACAGGCCCATCTGGCGGGGCTTCCGTCCTGGGACCTGGTGGTGGTCGACGAGGCGCACCGCACCTCGGGCCGCATCGGCAAGCCCTGGGCGGTGGTGCACGACAACGCGCGGCTCCCCTCCGTCCGGCGGCTGTACATGACGGCCACGCCCCGGGTGTGGCGCGACGGCGAGGACGTCGAGGAGGAAGAGGAGCGGGCCGGCGGCCGGGAGCCGCGGGGACGGGGCGAGCTGGTCGCGTCGATGGAGGACGCCCCGGACGGGCCGTTCGGCTCGCGCTGCCACACCCTGTCCCTGTCCGAGGCCATCGACCGGGGCATCTGCGCCCCCTACCGGGTGGTGTGCGTGGACGTCAGCGACCCCGGGTTCCAGTCGGCGGTGCTGCTCGGGGCCGACGGGCGCTCGGACCGGGTGCGCGGGATGCGGATCGCGGCGCTCCAGGCGGCGCTGGTGACGGCCGCGGCGGACCAGGGCTTCCGGCGGACGCTGGTGTTCCATCACCTGACCAGGGAGGCCGAGGCGTTCGCCGCCGGACTGCCGGCGGTCGCGGCCCGGCTGCGGACGGCGAGCCGGAGCCCGCAGCCGGCGTACCCGCGCACGGTGTGGGCCGACTGGCTGTGCGGGCAGCACACGGCGTCCCACCGGCGGCGGGTGCTGGACGCGTTCGCCGCGGACCAGGTCGCCGACAAGGCCTTCCTCGGCAGTGTCCGGGTGCTGGGCGAGGGCGTGGACACCAAGGAGTGCGACTCCGTCTTCTGGGCCGACGTCCGCGGTTCCATGCCGGACCTGGTGCAGGCGGTGGGCCGGGCGCTGCGGATCCGGCCGGGCGAGGGGAAGGTGGCCTCGCTGGTGGTGCCCGTGCTGCTGGGTCCCGGCGAGTCGCCGGACTCGATGCTGACCTCGCGGGCGTACGGGGACCTCGCGCGGCTCCTGGAGGCGCTGCGGGCGCACGACGCCCGGTTGGTGGAGGACCTGGCGCAGCCGCAGGCGCCGAGTGCGGCGCCGAAGGCCCGGGCGACGGGCGAGGCGACGGGGCCCGGTGCGGGCGCGCGGGCCCTGCTGAGCTTCTCCACGCCCCGCGACCCGGCGCTGCTGGCGGCCTTCATCCGGTTGCGGGTACTCAACCCGGAGCACACGCGGTGGCGGCGCGGGGCGGAGGCGGCCCGGATCTACGCGGCGAGGGCCGGGGACCTGAAGGTGCCGTTCGCGTACAGGGTGCCGGAGGGGGACGAGGAGTGGCCGACGGCCCTGGCGGGGTTCCCGCTCGGCCAGTGGATCGCGGACGCGCGGCGCACGTACCGGAGGGGCGCGCTGGGCCGGGAGCGGACGCGGGAGCTGGACGAGCTCGGGATGGTGTGGAGCCATTTCGACGTGGCCTTCGAGGAGGGGCTCGCCGCGGCCCGCGCCTGGGCGGCCGAGCACGGGCACCTGCTGCCGCCGGTGGACGCCACCTGGCACGGGTTTCCGGTCGGGGTGTGGATGAAGAACAACCGGGCCGCCGCCCGCCGGGAGGGGCCGGGCGCCCTGCCGGCGGAGCGCCGGGAGGCCCTGGAGCAGATCGACCCGGCCTGGTGCCCGGCCTGGGACATCGGATGGCAGCGGGCCTTCCGGCTGACCCGGGCCCATCTGGACGCGGGCGGCGCGATCCCCCCCGGCCCGGGCCTGGTGGTGGTCCAGGGCGAGGACCTGGGTGTGTGGGTACGGGCCCAGCGGCTGGGCTGGGAGCGGCTCGCCTGGACGCAGCGGTGGCTGCTGGAGCACGCGCTGGGGCTGGCCCCGGCCGGCGAGGGCGAGCGGCCCGCGCCGCGGCGCAGCCATGCCGACGCCTGGGCCGGGCACCTGGAGGCGGCCCGGCGGTTCCACTCCCGCGAGGGGCACCTGCGGGTGCCGCGCACGCATGTGGAGCGGGTCGGGGGGCAGGAGGTGCGGCTCGGTTCGTGGATCGCCAACCAGCGCTCCCGGGCGGCGAAGCTCGCCCCGGAACGGGCGGCCGCGCTGACGGCCCTGGGGATGCGCTGGTCGGCTGCGGGCTGAGGGAGCGGCCGGTCAGTGGTGGAAGCCGGACCGGGGTGCGGTGGCCGGGGCCGGCGGCGGAGCGGCGCGCAGGTGCTCCACGGCCGCGCGCAGGTCGGCGACGAGCAGGGCGATCTGGTCGCGGGTCACGCCGTGCCGGATCAGGACGCGCTGGATGACGGTGTCCTGCTGGTCCGCCGGGAGCGGGTACGTGGGCACCTGCCAGCCGCGCATCCGCAGCCGGTCGGAGATGTCGTAGAGGCTGAACCCGGCTCCCTCCGGGTCGGCGAGGGTGTAGGAGACGGCGGGCAGCGCGCCCTGGCCGTCGTAGAGCAGGGTGAACAGGCCCATGTCGGTGATCTGCCGGGCCAGGTACTGGGCGGTGTCGGCGCAGACCTGCTGGACGCGGCGGTAGCCGGCCCGGCCCAGGCGCAGGAAGAGGTAGTACTGGGCGATGACCTCGCCGCCAGGGCGGGAGAAGTTGAGGGCGAAGGTGGGCATGTCGCCGCCCAGGTAGTCCACGTCGAAGACGAGGTCCGCGGGCAGCAGGTCGGCGGTGCGCCAGACGATCCAGCCGACGCCCAGGGGGGCGAGCCCGTACTTGTGGCCGGAGGTGTTGATCGAGGCGACGCGCGGCAGCCGGAAGTCCCAGACCACGTCCTCGTGGAGGAAGGGCGCGACGAAGCCGCCGCTGGCGGCGTCGACGTGGACGGGGATGTCCCAGCCGTGCTCCTCCTGGATCGCGTCGAGGGCGGCGGCGATCTCGGCGACCGGTTCGTAGTCGCAGGTGTAGGTGACGCCGAGGATGGCGACGACCCCGATGGTGTTCTCGTCCACGTGGTCGGCGAGCTGGTGGGGGCGCAGGCCGGTTGCTCCGGGTTCCAGGGGGACCTGGCGGAGTTCGACGTCGAAGTACCGGGCGAACTTCTCCCAGCAGATCTGGACCGGTCCGCAGACCAGGTTGGGGCGGTCTGCGGGCTTCCCCTCGGCCTCGCGGCGCGCCCGCCAGCGCCATTTGAGCGCGAGTCCGCCGAGCATGGCGGCCTCGCTGGAGCCGGTGGTGGAGCAGCCGGTGCCGGCCGCGCCGGGCGGGGCGTTCCAGAGGTCGGCCAGGATGTTGACGCAGCGGGCCTCGATCTCGGCGGTCTGCGGGTACTCGTCCTTGTCGATCATGTTCTTGTCGAGGCACTCGTTCATCAGCCGGTGCACGCCGTCGTCCGACCAGGTGGTGCAGAAGGTGGCCAGGTTCTGGGCTGCGTTGCCGTCGAGGAGGAGCTCGTTGTGGAGGAGCGAGTAGACCACCTCGGAGGGCGAGTGGTCGTCGGGGATCCGGTTCTTGGGGAGGATCTGGCCGCTCAGGGCGGACGTGAAGACGTCCGTGTCGGCGTCCTCGGCACGCGTGTCCTTCGTCTGATGAAGAGCCATGTTCCGGACTATAAGGGATAGATAGTGCTAAATCGGACTTCAGGGACCCTTGAGGACTGATCGGGAATGGCGGATTCCGGCACCGCTTCCGGCCGACTCCGGAGAGTGACACCGTCCACATGCGTACCATCGGACCGAAAAAATTACTGTCGGGTAGGATGTGTGCCGCAGATCTTCCCGTCCGGGCCACCGGAGCCGGCCCGGACGGGAAGATCATTTAATTAGTTCTCCATAGAACTTATCCGCCGATGTCCTGATTCAGGTCAACTGCTCTCCGGCCACTGATAGTTCTTCGGCCATGAACAAGATCACCCGCCGGCAGGCCCTGGGCACCACCGCCGGCGCACTCACCGTCCTCGGCATCGCAGGCGCCACCGCGCACGCCGCCGCCACCGACTCCCGTGCCGCCGCCACCCCGGCCGGCACCGTCGACGAGGTGTACATGGGCCGCCGCATCCAGATATCCCCCGCCTCCGGCGGCGGGCACCACGGCGGCCACCACGGTGGCGCCGGCACGCCCACCGTCCGGATAGACGGCCGCGAACTGCACGTCATGCAGAACGCCGACGGCACCTGGATCAGCATGGTCAACCACTACGAGACCTTCGCGGACCCGACCTCGCTGGCCCGCGCCGCCGTGCGCGAGCTCCAGGGCTCCCAGCTGGCCCCGATGCAGATGGGCGGCATGTGATGACCATCCGCAAGAACCAGGCCGCGCTGACCGCGGAGGAGAAGCGCGCCTTCACCAACGCGCTGCTCGAACTGAAGCGCACCGGCCGCTACGACCACTTCGTCACGACCCACAACGGGTTCATCATGGGCGACACGGACTCGGGCGACCGCGTCGGCCACCGCTCCCCCTCCTTCCTCCCCTGGCACCGCCGCTTTCTCCTCGACTTCGAGGCGGCTCTTCAGGCGGTGGACAAGAGCGTTTCGATCCCCTACTGGGACTGGACCGCCGACCGCACCGCCCGCTCCTCGCTCTGGGCCGCCGACTTCCTCGGCGGCACCGGCCGAGCGCGCGACGGCCAGGTGATGGACGGACCGTTCGCGTACGCGACGGGCAAGTGGGACATCGCGGTGCGTGTCGACGGCCGCTCCTACCTGCGCCGCGCGCTCGGCGAGGGCGTGGCACAGCTGCCGACGCGCGCCGAGGTGGACGCGGTGCTCACGATGCCGGTGTACGACATGGCGCCGTGGAACAGCTCCTCGAACGGCTTCCGCAACAACCTGGAGGGCTGGCGCGGGGCCAACCTGCACAACCGGGTGCACGTGTGGGTGGGCGGCCAGATGGCCACCGGGGTCTCCCCCAACGACCCCGTGTTCTGGATGCACCACGCCTTCGTGGACAAGCTGTGGGCCGACTGGCAGGCGAAGAACCCGAACTCGCCGTACCTGCCGGCCGCCGGCACCCCGAACGTCGTCGACCTGCGCGACACCATGCGCCCCTGGAACGACGTGACCCCGGCCGACATGCTCGACCACCGGAAGTTCTACACCTTCGACACCGAGCCCGCCTCCGCCGCCAGCCAGCGGTAGTGCAGCTCGGGGCGGCCGACCTGGCCGTACCGGGGGGAGCGGTCCGCGCGGCCGGTGTCCACCAGGTGCTCCAGGTACCGGCGGGCGGTGATCCGCGAGATCCCGGCCGCCCCGGCCGCCCCCGCCGCGGTCAGCCCCTCGGGCGCCGCCCGCAGCAGCGCCGCGACCCGGTCCAGGGTCGGGGCGCTGAGCCCTTTGGGGAGCTGGGCCGAGGCCGGCGCGCGCAGGGCGGCGAGCGCCCGGTCGACGTCGTCCTGGCCGACGGCCTCGCCGGCCGACGCGCGGAACTCGGCGTAGCGCAGCAGCCGGTCGCGCAGGGTGGGGAAGGCGAAGGGCTTCAGTACGTACTGCACGACGCCCAGGGAGACGCTCTCGCGGACCACGGCCAGGTCCCGCGCCGAGGTCACCGCGATCACGTCGGCCGGATGTCCGGCGGCCCGCAGCCCGCGCGCGAAGCGCAGCCCGCTGCCGTCGGGCAGGGTCAGGTCGAGCAACAGCAGGTCGACCCGGGTGCGCTCCAGCACCCGGGTGGCCTCCGCGAGGGTGTGGACGGCCGCCACCGCGGTGAACCCGGGCACCCGGCCGACGTAGAGGGCGTGCGCGTCGGCGGCGACGGGGTCGTCCTCGACGACGAGGACCCGCACGGGGGCGCTCATGCGGCACCGCCCCCGTTGGGCCGGCCGGCGGGGCCGCAGACCGCCGGGGACAGCGGCAGCCGCGCCGTGAACGCCGCGCCGCCCCCGGGGGCGCCGCCTGCCTCCACCGAGCCGCCGTGCCGGTGGGCCGCCTGGCGGACCAGGGCCAGGCCCAGGCCCCGCCCCTCCCCCTTGCCGGACCAGCCCCGCCGGAAGACGTCCACCCCCTCGGGGAGCCCGGGGCCGTTGTCCGCGACCCGCAGCAGCAGCCCGCCGGCGTCCCGGCGGACGGTGACGGCGATCCGCCCGCCCGGTACGCCGGTGAGGGCGTCGAGGGCGTTGTCGACGAGGTTGCCGAGGACGGTGACCAGGTCCCGGGCCGGCGGCAGCCCCGGCCCGGCGTCGATGGCTCCGCTGTCCGGGGTGACGTGCAGCTCGATGCCGCGCTCGTGGGCCTGCGCGGCCTTGCCGAGCAGCAGCGCGACCAGCACGGGCTCGCCCACGGCGGTGACCACCTCGTCGGTCAGGGCCTGGGCCAGCTCCAGTTCGGCGGTCGCGAAGTCCACCGCCTCCTCGCTGCGTCCCAGTTCGATGAGGGAGACCACGGTGTGCAGCCGGTTGGCCGCCTCGTGGGCCTGGGAGCGCAGGGCCTGGGTGAAGCCGCGCTCGTGGTCCAGCTCCCCGGTGAGGACCTGGAGTTCGGTGTGGTCCCGCAGCGTGACCACGGTTCCGCGGCGGCCGCCGCCCGCCACCGGCGCGCTGTTGACCACCAGCACCCGCTCGGCGGTGAGGTGCACCTCGTCGACGCGGGGCCGGTCCGCGAGCAGGGCCCCGGTGAGCGGGGGCGGCAGCCCGAGGGCGTCGACGCCGGTCCCGGTGACCTCCCCGGACAGGCCCAGGAGTTCGCGCCCCGCGTCGTTGATCAGGGTGATCCTGCGGTGGCCGTCGAGCATCAGCAGCCCTTCCCGGACCCCGTGCAGGGCCGCCTGGTGGTAGTCGTACATCCGGCTCAGTCCGGCGGCGTCCATCCCGTGGGTGTGGCGGCGCAGCCGGGCGTTGACCACGTACGTGCCCGCGCCGCCCAGGGCCAGCGCCGCGGCCGCCACCCAGGCCAGGGCGGTCAGCTGCCGGGCGAGCCGGGCGCTGACGGCGCGGACCGTGATCCCCGCGCTGACGAGTCCGGCGACCCGGCCGCCCTCGTCGGTGAGCGGGGTGACCACGCGGATGGAGGGCCCCAGGGTGCCGGTGTAGGTCTCGCTGAAGGTCTCGCCGCGCAGCGCCCGTGCGGTGTTGCCGAGGAAGCGTTCGCCGATGCGGTGCGGGTCGGGGTGGGTCCAGCGCCGCCCGTCGGGGGCCATGATCGTCACGAAGTCCACGTCCGCGTCCGCCCGGACCCGCTCCGCGTACGGCTGGAGCGCGGCCGAGGGGTCCGCCCCGGCGTGCGCGGCCTCCCGTACCGCCTCGCGTACGGACGGTGAGTCCGCGACGGCCCGGGCCACCGCCCCCGCCTGGCGCCGGGCGGCGTCCTCGGCCTGCCCGCGGGCGGTCGCATACGCGAAGACCGCACAGCCGGCGACGACGAGGGCGACCAGCAGCACCTGCATGGCGAAGAGCTGGCCGGCGAGGCTCCGGGGCGGCCGGGGGAAGCGGAACATGGCGCTCAGTGTGCACCGGCCCGTGAACTCAATGAACGCAAGGGTGACCGGGGTCACAGGCTGGGCGATGGTCTCCCGGAAAGCATTCACCACCAGGAGGCGAACGTGGCCGCCAGACGCGACAGAACGCACTACCTCTACATCGCGGTGATCGCCGCGGTGCTGCTCGGCATCGTCGTCGGCTTCGCCGCGCCCGGTACCGCCGTCGGGCTGAAGCCGCTGGGCGCCGGCTTCGTCAACCTGATCAAGATGATGATCTCGCCGGTGATCTTCTGCACGATCGTGCTGGGGATCGGCTCGGTCCGCAAGGCCGCCAAGGTGGGCGCCGTCGGCGGCCTGGCCCTCGGCTACTTCATGGTGATGTCCACAGTCGCCCTGGCCATCGGGCTCGTCGTCGGAAACCTGCTGGAGCCCGGCAGCGGCCTGCACCTGACGGAGGCGGCGCGCCACGCGGGCGAGGCGCAGGCCAAGGCGGGCGGGGCGCAGAGCACCCCGGAGTTCCTGCTGGGGATCATCCCGACCACCCTGGTGTCGGCCTTCACCGGCGGCCAGGTGCTCCAGACGCTGCTGGTGGCGCTGCTGTGCGGGTTCGCGCTCCAGGCGATGGGCCCGGCGGGAGAGCCGGTGCTGCGCGGCATCGGACACGTGCAGAAGCTGGTGTTCCGCGTCCTGGGGATGATCATGTGGGCGGCGCCGGTGGGCGCGTTCGGGGCGATCGCGGCGGTGGTCGGGGCGACCGGGATCGACGCCCTGAAGTCCCTGGCCGTCATCATGGTCGGCTTCTACGTCACCTGCCTGCTCTTCGTCGTCGTGGTGCTGGGCGCCCTGCTGCGGCTGTGCACGGGCGTCAGCATCTTCGCGCTGCTGCGCTACCTGGGACGGGAGTTCCTGCTGATCCTGTCGACCTCCTCCTCGGAGTCGGCGCTGCCGCGGCTGATCGCGAAGATGGAACACCTGGGCGTGTCCCGGCCGGTCACGGGGATCACCGTGCCCACGGGCTACTCCTTCAACCTGGACGGCACGGCCATCTACCTGACGATGTCCTCGCTCTTCGTCGCGGAGGCCATGGGCAAGCCCCTGGCCCTGGGCGAACAGGTCTCCCTGCTGCTCTTCATGATGGTGGCCTCGAAGGGCGCGGCCGGGGTCACCGGCGCCGGTCTGGCCACCCTGGCCGGCGGACTCCAGTCGCACCGGCCCGAACTGGTCGACGGCGTCGGCCTGATCGTCGGCATCGACCGCTTCATGAGCGAGGCGCGGGCGCTGACGAACTTCGCGGGCAACGCGGTCGCGACGGTCCTCATCGGGACGTGGACCAAGGAGTTCGACCGCGAGCGGGCCGCCGAAGTCCTCGCGGGGCGGCTGCCCTTCGACGAGTCCGTGCTCGTGGACGACGGCCACGCCCCGGCCCCGGCCGACCCCCCGGCCTCCCTCCCCGGCCCCTCGGCGGGCCCCAAGGACGGTGTGCCGGTGTAGCCGGCGCACCCCCCGGAAACCGGCCGGGCAGGGCTCTCCCCCACGGTGCCCAGCCCGGCCGGCGTTCCGGCCCGGCGCCGCCCCCTCCTCGCTGCGCCGGGCCGGATCCGGACACCGTACGCGCAACCGCCACAACGGGTACAAGTCCGGCGAAGGGCGTGAAAACGCCCCCACCGGCGACCGACCGTCGGGTTTCGGCCAGCGAGTCTCAAGTCGAGCGCTGCAAAAGGTACTTCCCTCCGGGGCCGCGCGTCTGACATCTTGCGTCCACCACTCGTTACGTACGGCCCGGCAGGTGCCACCAGCACCATCACCGGGTCATCGGAGGACGTTTTGATACCCCACATATCCAGTCGACCTCGACGTGCCCTGGTGGTGGCTGCCGCCCTCGGCGCCGCCCTCACCCTCGGAGCCCCCGCCGCGCTCGCCGGCACCGCTCCCGTCGGCCCCTCGGGCTCCGCCGTCACGGTGGCCCCCAAGGCGTCCAAGGCGTCGGCCCCGGCTTCTTCCCAGAGTGCGACCTGGGTTGCCGGCACCCGTGCCTACCTCGTGATCACCACCCCGGGCGACAGCTCGGCGGTCCGGTCGGCCGTCACCGCCAACGGCGGCACGGTCTTCTCGTACTTCGACCAGATCGGCGTCATCGTCGCCCACTCCTCCTCGGCCTCCTTCGCCGCCACGATGCGCGGCGTCAGCGGGGTCCAGCAGGTCGGCGCGACCCGTACCTCGGACGTCCCCGCCGACGCCTACAACCCGGCGCTGCCCGCCAACCCGGCGCAGGCCAGCACCCCGGCGGGCGAGCCCGCGCGAGCCGACATGACGCAGATCAAGGCCGACCAGGCCTGGGCCGTCAACCCCGGCTCCGCGTCGGTCAAGGTCGGCATCCTGGACACCGGCGTGGACGACCAGCACCAGGACCTGGCGCCGAACTTCAACGCCGCGGACTCCGTCTCCTGCGCCTACGGCAAGCCCGACACCCGCACCGGCGCCTGGCGTGACGTCGACACGCACGGCACCCACGTCGCGGGCACCATCGCCGCCGCCAAGAACGGCAAGGGCGTCGTCGGCGTGGCCCCGGGCGTCAAGATATCCGCCGTCCGCGTCGCCGAGCCGGGCAACTCGTTCTTCTTCGCCGAGAACACCATCTGCGGGTTCGTGTGGGCCGGTGACCACGGCTTCAAGGTCACCAACAACAGCTACTACACCGACCCGTGGCAGTTCAACTGCCCGGACAACATCGACCAGGCCGCCATCATCGAGGGCGTCAAGCGCGCCCAGGAGTACGCCGAGGGCAAGGGCTCGCTCCAGATCGCCGCCGCGGGCAACGAGAACTACGACCTCGCCCACAAGACGACCGACACCGCGAGCCCCAACGACTCGACGCCGGTCACCCGCACCATCACCAACGCCTGCCTGGACATCCCGACCGAGCTGCCGGGCGTGGTCACGGTCGCCGCGAACGGCACCGGCACCACCAAGGCCTCGTTCTCCAACTTCGGCCAGGGCGTCATCGACGTCGCGGCCCCCGGCCAGGACGTCTACTCCACGCTGCCGGGCGGCAAGTACGGCACCAAGAGCGGCACCTCGATGGCCACCCCGCACGTCGTGGGCGTCGCCGCGCTGATCGCGAGCGCCAACCCGGGCATCACCCCGGCGCAGATCCGCGACAGGCTGGCCACCCAGGCCAACGACATCCCCTGCCCGGCCGACGGCCGCTGCACCGGGACCACGGCCAACAACTCCTTCTTCGGCGAAGGCCAGGTCGACGCCCTGAAGGCGGTCGGCGCCACCCCGCCCGCGGGCAAGTACTTCGAGAACACCGCGGACTTCGCGATCGCCGACAACAGCACGGTGGAGAGCCCCATCGCCGTCACCGGCGTGACCGGCAACGCCCCGGCCACCCTCAAGGTCGGCGTGAACATCGTCCACACCTACATCGGTGACCTGAAGGTCGACCTGGTCGCCCCCGACGGCACTGTCTACACGGTCCACAACCGGGCCGGCGGCAGCGCGGACAACATCAACCAGACCTACACCGTCAACGCCTCCTCGGAGGTCGCGAACGGCACCTGGAAGCTGCGCGTGAACGACAACGCGGGCGGCGACACCGGAAAGATCGACTCCTGGAACCTGACCTTCTAGTCGGGACCGGAGGCGGGGGCCGCCGGGGAGACCCTCTCCCCGGCGGCCCCCGTCGCGCTACCGGGTCCGCAGGACGCAGTCCCCGCACAGCCCGCCACCGGGCACCTTGTAGTAGAGGCAGCAGCTGCGCCGGACGAAGGCCACCCCGAGGCCCTCCTCGTGGACGAACTCCCCCGTTCCGGCCAGGGCCCCGCCGTCCGCCAGCAGGCCGGCCGCCAGTTCCACGGCCGTCTCCCCCGGCACCCGGTCGAGCAGCACCCGCAGGCCCCCGACGAGCCCGGCCGCGGCGTTGCCCCGCAGGACCTTCCCCGAGACCCCGTACGCCCGTCCCAGCGCGGCGTCCAGCACGGCCAGGTTCCCCAGCACGGTCTCCCCGAGGGCCCCGGCGGGCAGGACGGCGGCCGGCGCGGGCAGCCACAGTTGCAGCGAGCCGCCGTCGGGCAGCCGCCACCACAGCCGGCCGGGGTCCAGGTCCGGCACCGCCCCGCCCAGGGCGGCGCAGCCGAGACCCAGCGACCACAGCCGCGAGACGATCCCGAACTGCGCGGTCGAGGCCGCCACCCGGCCCGGCCCGGTGCCGATCCGCCGGCCCACCTCGGCGACGTACGGGCCGAGCCCCTCCCCGTAGAGCTCCGTCAGGGGACGGAAGCCCGGTGCGGGCGGCTCCTCGCCGTGCGGAACGGTGAAGAAGGGGCCGACCGCCCCCAGCCTGCCCAGTACGTCGTCCAGGTCCATGCCCGCATGATCGCAGGGCCCGTTGCCGCCCCGGCCCGCCGGGAGGGGGTCAGGAGAGCCCGGGCGTGGCCGCCCCGGCGGCCCGCGCCCGCCCGCCGCCTTCCTCGGCCCCGGCACGGGCCCAGCGGGCCGCCGGGCCCATGGCGAACGAGGCCGCCAGCAACAGGCCGCCGAGCAGCAGCCAGCCGGGGATCCCCCACATCAGCAGCAGCGCCGTCAGCAGCAGCGGGCCCAGGGTGCGGGCCACCGGGACCCCTGTGCCGAAGAAGCCCTGGTACTGCCCGATCCGCTCGGCGGGGGCCAGCGAGAAGCCGATCTGCCAGGACCCGGCCGACTGCCGCATCTCGGCGTCGGCCTGGAGCGCGGCGCCCGCCACGAGCAGCGCGGCCGCCGCCCATGCCGAGGAGGGCAGCGCCGAGACGGCGAACACCGCGCAGGACAGGGCCATGACCAGTCCCGAGACCCGCAGGGCCCGCCCGGCGCTGTCCAGGTCGGTGACGGGCCGGGCCAGGCGCACCTGGAACAGCATCACGGCGAGCGTGTTCAGCACGAACAGCGCCGACACCAGCCAGCCCGGGGCCTGGGTGCGCTCGGCGATCCACAGCGGGATCGCCAGGCTCAGCAGCGGCATCCGCAGCAGCAGGACCGCGTTGAGCAGCGTGACCAGGGCGTACGGCCGGTCGCGCAGCACCGCCAGCCGCGGCTCCCCCGCCGCCCGGCCGGGTGCGGGCGCCACCGCGGGCAGCCCGCGCAGCACGGCGGCGCAGACCAGGAAGCTCACCGCGTCCAGGGCGAACACGACGAGGTAGGCGCGCTCGGTGCCGGCGCCGAGGGCGAGCCCGCCCAGGGCCGCGCCCAGGGCCAGACCGGCGTTGAGCGTGGACTGGAGGTGCGCCAGCACCCCCGTGCGCTCCCCCGGGGCCACCAGGCCCGCCAGCAGGGCCTGGCGGGCGGCCGCGAGCCCGCACTGGGAGACGGCGTAGAGGACCACGGCGCACAGGAACGCCCCGAAGGACCGGATGAACAGGAAGGAGGCCACCGAGGCGGCGGTGGCCAGTGCCAGCAGCACCGAGGTGCCGCGGGGCCCCCGGCGGTCGGCGAGGGCCCCCAGCGGGACGCCGGCGACCGAGCCGACCGCCCAGGCGAGAGTCAGGCCGAGGCCGATCTGGGCGGGCGAGAGGCCCACCACGCGGGTGAAGTAGAGGGCGGAGCACACGTAGTAGGCGCCGTCGCCGACGGAGTTGCTCAACTGGGCGGCGGCCAGGCGGCGGGGCGCTCCGGGCGCGGGCAGGAACCGTATCGTCACCGGCCCATTGGATCACCGCGGCGGCCCACCGGAACGGGCCGATCGGCAGTCTGTCAGGTGGGCCACTTCACCGGCTGGCCACGGGTGCGGGGCCGTGGCCGGGCCGCGCGGCCCGGTCGGCCCGCCGGGCAGGCCCGCACGGCGCGGCGTCCTCGCCCCGGGGGCGGGCGGGCCGTGCCGCGGCGCCGACCCGGGCGGGCGTCTCCGGCTGGCCGGTGTCCGCACGGGGCGCCAGCATCGTGTCAATGAGCCCTTCCACACACGGACCCGCCCCTCCGCGGGAGGCCGCCCGGCGGTCCTCCGCCGCCGCCCCGCGCCGTCCCCGGTCTCCTGGAGCGGGGCGGCGGCGGAGCGGACACGGGACCCGCGCGGGACCCGCGCCGGGACCCGGGTGGCGCAACCCCGGCCCCGGCGCGGCCCGCCCGTCCGCGGGCGCTCCCGCGGCGGCCGCCGGCTCGCCACCCGGGCCGCGGAGGAACCCGGCCGGGCCGCCGACGGGGGCCGCGGCCGGCACCTGCCCCTCCCCCTCCGGATCTTCCCCGCATCCTTGCAGGTCAGAGGCCTTGACACGGGAGCCGGCGACAGTCGGCGCGGCCGTCCGCGGGGCCCCGGCCGACCGCCCGGCCGGGCGTCGGAGAACATGGATCAAGCGCTCCCGGGCCGTCGGACCAAAGTCATCGAAAACACACTTTGCGCCATTGCCAAATAGGGGGTTCATGAGAGGACCCTGAGGGGCTACATTGAGCCACTCGCGTTCACCTGACAGCCCGTTGCCTTTCACCCGCGTTTTGCGCGGGGGGTGACGTCAGGGACGCAGACTGTGCAACCACCCCACCGCCCAGAAGGACCGAAGGCTCCGTGCCCGTACCCGTACTCCTCGCCGGCCGCTCCGTGCGGCTCGAGCCCCTCGCCCCCCACCACACCGAGGCCCTGGCCGAGGCCGGGGCCGAGGATCGTACGACTTACGCCTTCACTCCCGTGCCGCACGGGTTGCAGGCGTCCCACGAGTACATCGACCGCGCCCTTTCCGATCAGGCAGCCGGTCGATCCCTCGCGTTCGCCGTGGTCAGAGCGTCTGACGGGCGGGTCGTCGGTTCGACCCGGTTCCTGGAACTCGACTACTGGCAGGGTCCGCTCGTCTGGCCCGCCGTGCCCGGGGTCCCCTTCGGGGATCCGGCGACGGCGATCCCGGACGCCGCCGAGATCGGGAACACCTGGCTGTCCCCGGCCGCCCAGGGCACCGGGATCAACACCGAGGCCAAGCTGCTCATGCTGCGCCATGCCTTCGAGACCTGGGGCGTGCGCCGCATCTCGCTGCGGGCGGACGCCCGCAACGGGCGCTCGCGGGCCGCGATGGAGCGCCTCGGCTTCACCTGCGAAGGGGTCCGCCGGGCCCACTCGCGGGGGCTGGACGGAGCGGTCCGCAGCACGGCCTTCTACTCGATCCTCGACGAGGAGTGGCCCACGGTGCGCTCGATCATCGAGCTCCGGCTGTCGGCGGCGGCCCCCCGCAGGCGCCGGCGCCGGACGCTGATCCCGGCGTAACACTCCTGCGGGCATGCGGGCACCCGCCCGCCCGGATCCCCGGTCCTGCGGCGCCCGGCGCCGCAGGACCCCCCTCGGCCCTCGTGCCGGCCACTCCCCGGCTCCTCAGCCGAGGAAGGCCGGGGCAAGGGCCGAGGCCGTCACACGGGCCGGGGCGCCGCTCCCGTCGGCCGGCACGGAGAAGAGGTCCGCGCCGAAGTCCCCGGGCAGGGAGTACACGACGGTGCGGTCGTCGTTCCACACCACCTGGTCGTCCACGCTGCGCTGCTCGGCGAGCGGGGTCTCCTTCATGGAGGCGAGGTCGAGGGCGTAGAGCCGCCAGGGGGCCTCCTCGGGCAGGCCCTCCACCCGCTTCTTGAACACCAGCCGGGTCCCGTCCGGGGAGAGCGAGGGACACTCGAGGTTCTCGCGCAGGACGGTCACCGTGCGCTCGGCGAGGTCGCCGCGGACCAGGTGGGTGCGGCCGCCGGTGGCGAGGGTCGCGTAGAAGGTCCTCTCGTCGGCGGCGAAGGTGACCCCCCAGAAGTTGACGTCGGCGTTCCGGTAGGTCTTGCCGTCCATGAGGATCGTGAAGTCCTCCAGGGAGGCGTCGTACCTCCCCGTGCGCAGGTCGAGCAGGGAGGTGCGGGTGGAGAAGTTCGTGCCCGCGTACGAGTCGCCGCCCACGAAGACCGTCCAGGCCGCCAGGTGGCCGCCCGGCGAGACCCGGGCCCGGGTGGGGATGCCGGCGAGGGGGCGGGAGGCGACCTCCTTGAGGCCTGCGTCGAGGACGACCGCCCGGTAGCTCTCCTGGACCCCGCCCTTGTCGGACCGGAGGCAGATCCCGGTGCCGGCGGCCGCGAAGAAGCGCAGGCACTTCACCCCGGAGGAGGTGCGGGGGCCGTCGGGGGCCGCGGCCGGGACGGAGGCGAGCTCGTCGCGGTGCGGGCCCCAGGCCATGTTCCGGAAGACCATCCGCCGGCCCCCGTCGCCCGGGGCGAGGGAGACCGCGCCGGGGGTGATCTGCGGGCCGCCGGGCCGGGCCTGGTCCTTCTCGTCGGCCCGCGACCCGGCGCGGACCACGGCGATCACGCCGACGGCGGCGAGCAGGACGACGGCGCAGGCCAGGATCAGGATCCGGCGCTGGAGGGTCATGTGGGGGCCTTCGGTCTCTCTCGTGTGGGGATGCGGTGGTGCGGACGACGGCCGGGGGTCAGGTCCCGTCGGGCTTCAGCCGGGCGCAGCCGGCGACGGCGACGGCGAGCAGGACGGCGGCCACCGCGAGCGCGGGACGGGCGCCCCAGACGGTCCAGGCGGCGCCGAAGCCCAGGGAGGCGGCGAACCGGGCGAGAGCCTGGCCGGTCTGGACGAGGGCGAGCCCGCCGCCCCGGTGCTCCTCGGGCACGGCTCCGGCGGCCTCGGCCATGAGCACGCCGTCGGTGGCGGCGTAGAAGGCGCCGTGCAGCAGGAGGACCGCGTAGGGCAGGGCCGGGTGCTGGGCTCCGGTGAGGAGGAGTCCGTACGCGAGCAGCAGCGCGAGGTGCCCGCCGAGGAAGACCCGGCGGCGGCCGACGCGGTCGGCGAGGCGGCCCAGCGGCATCGCGAGCAGGAGGAAGGCCGCGGCGGTGCCGAGCGGCAGCAGCGCGAACCAGCGGTCGGCGATCCCGGTGGCCTTCTGCAGCAGCAGGAAGACGAAGGCGTCGCTGACGGTGCACAGCCCCAGGAGCAGCGCGCACAGGGCGGTGCGGCGCAGGTCCCGGCGGCGCAGCAGGCCGAGGGAGGCCCGCAGGGAGACCGGGGCGGCGTCGGGGGCGGGCTCCGTGCGGCGGCCGGGTACGAAGAGGACCAGCACCAGGACGCCGAGGGCGGCCACGCAGGCGCTGACGGTGAAGACGGCGTCGTAGCCGTCGGCGGCGCCGCGCAGGATCAGGAAGGCGAGGAGCGGCCCGATGAGCGCGCCGGCGGTGTCCATCGCCCGGTGCACGCCGAAGGCGCGGCCGCGGTCCTCGGGGGCGGCGGCGAGGGAGATCAGCGCGTCGCGCGGGGCGGTGCGCAGCCCCTTGCCGGTGCGGTCGAGGGCGAGGACGGCGCCGATGGCGGGAAGGGTGTGGGCGAGCAGCAGCAGCGGCTTGCACAGGGCGGAGAGGCCGTAGCCGATGCCGGCGAGCGCCTTGTGCAAGCCGAGCCGGTCGCCGAGGTGGCCGCCGGTGAGGCGGACCAGGGCGCTGACGCCGTTGTAGACCCCGTCGAGGAGGCCGAAGCCGAGCGGGGTGAGCCCGAGTCCGGCGACGAGGTAGAGCGGGAGCACGGCCGTGACCATCTCCGAGGAGACGTCGGTGATCAGGCTGACCGTGCCCAGGGCGAGCACCGTGGGGGCAAGGGCGGCGCGCCGCCCCGGGCTGGTGCCCGGGGCGACGGCCGGTGTCCCGTGGGCCACGGCGGGCGCGGGGGTACCGCGACTGTCCGCGACGTACATGGTCAGGAAGCCCAGATCCCCGTGATGTCCTTGGCGGTGGCGGCGTTCCCGGCGTGGGTGGTCAGCCCGGCCAGGCCCTCCAGGGTCCGCAGCATGTCGTAGTGGTTGTAGGTGGTGGACGAGGTGGAGCCCGGGGTCACGGGCTGGCCGTAGAGCACGGTCGGGATCTGGTTGCCGGCGAGGCGGTTGTCCTCGTCGAAGGTGACGACGAGCAGGCTGTTGTGGGTCTTGGCCCAGTCCGCGTAGGCCTTGAGGTTGTTCTTGAGCCAGGTGTCGCCGGTGCCGACGGAGCAGTCGTGCATGTCGCTGCAGAGGTTCGGGACGATGAAGGACACCTTGGGCAGGGTGGTGAAGTCCGTCGGGAACTGGGTCATCGTCTTCGCGGTGCCGGTGGGCACGTTGGAGAAGGCGAACCAGGGGTTGTGCTTGCGGGCGTACTTGCCGCTGGAGCAGGTGGTGGAGCCCTGGCTGGGGAGGGTCTCGTTGTAGCTGCCCCAGCTCTTGCCGGCGGCTATCAGCTCGGAGGCCAGGTTGGGCGCGGAGCTGAAGCCGGGGGTGTAACAGCTGTCGTCGGTGACGCCCTGGTTGGAGCCCGAGAAGAGCTGCATGTAGTTGGGCTGGCTGGGGTGGGTGATGCCGTAGGACTGGGTGAGGTTGGCACCCCCGGCCTTCAGGGAGTTGATGTACGGGGCGCTGGAGCTGCCGATGACCTGGTTGTAGGCGTGGTTCTCGAACACCACGACGACGGTGTGGTCGGGGGCGGGCAGGCCCGCGGCGTGCGCGGGCTGCGCGCTGCCGAGGCCGGCCCAGAGGGCGGCGCCGGCGGCGGTGACGCCGAAGGCGGTGGCGAGGGCGGTCCTGCGGCGAGGCCGTGAAATGGTCATGCCAAACACGGGATGTACCTCCGGGCACATGGGGGAAGTCGGGGGCGGCGGCGCGGACGCACCATACCCAGGGGCATGTGCATGGGCCAGGGACGCGCGGGTAACAGCAGGGGAACTCCGTGCGCCCTACAGGGGATGGGCAATGCCCTACCCCCGGGACCGTCAAGAAAAAGAAAAATAGGGAACCCCGGGGCACTATCGTTCATCATTCGAACGGAAGCAGTCATCACCCCCGACGGGGCCAGCAACAGCCGGAGAGCCACCGCACATGTCGTACTCACCCGACGGCCAGTACCAGCCGCCGTACAGGCCGGAAGGTCAGAACCCGCCGCCGCGCCCGCCGTACGGCCAGCAGCAGGGCCGGCCGCAGTACGCCCCCCAGGGCGGCCGGCCGCAGTCCCCGTACGGGCAGCAGCCCCCGCAGGGCGGACAGCCCTACGGCCGCCCTCCGTACGGCCAGGACCAGTACGGGTACGAGGCGCCCACGCAGCAGCAGCCCCGTTTCGAGCAGCAGCAGTACGAGCAGCAGTACGACCGTTACGAGCCTCCCTACGAGGAGGAGCCGCCGCGCCGCAAGTCCAAGGCGAAGAAGTGGATCATCGCGGGCGTCACCGTGCTGGCCCTCGCCGGCATCGGCGCGGGCGTGATGGCGTACTTCGAGATACCGCCGTTCACCGACAAGGGCGAATCCGTCTCCTTCGGGAAGCCCGCGGGCGGCGAGGGCGGCGCGGCCAAGCAGGCGCCGAACTCGAAGATGTCGATGCCCACGAACCCGACGGCCCAGTTCAAGAACGCCTCGACCCTGCCGGACGGCACCCACGTGGCGGTCACCGAGCTGGACGGCAAGAAGTCGGGCTTCAAGGGCAAGGTCTGGGTCTGGGCTCCGAAGGAGTACAACGACCCCAAGTTCGCCAAGAGCGGCTTCCCGGTCATGATCGCCCTGCCCGGCGGCGCCGGCTACCCGATCAACTACTGGATGGGCACCGACCTCAAGCTCCAGGCCAGCATCAGCAAGTGGTACTCGGAGGGCAAGAGCAAGCCCTTCATCCTGGCGATGCCGGTGCTCAACCCCCAGCCGGACGAGCCCAAGGCCATCTACTGGGACGGCTCCGACATCCCGGGCCAGCCCAAGATGGGCACCTGGCTGACCGACGACGTCCCGGACCTGATGCGGGAGAACTTCCGCACCATCAAGTCGCGTGACGGCTGGGCCTTCATGGGCTCCTCCACGGGCGGCTTCTCCAGCCTCAAGGCCGTGCTCAAGTATCCGGAGAAGTTCAAGGCCGCGATCTGCTCCGGACCCGACATCGTCCCGGACTCCCCCCTGTGGGTGGGCCACGAGAAGGAGAAGGCCGAGAACAACCCCGAGCTGCTCGCCAAGCAGCTCATCGACAAGAAGGGTGCTCCGGACGTCTACCTGGCCTTCCAGGTCGGCGACAACGAGAGCAACAAGAAGACGCTCCCGGACGTCCAGAAGTTCGTCTCCACCTATACCAAGGGTCCCATCCACACCAGCCTGAGAGTGATCCCGGGCGGTCAGCACAATGCCAAGACCTACGTGCCGAACATGGGCGAAGGCCCGATCGAGTTCATCAGCAAGGTCATGGAAGGACCAGTGGAGTAACAGCCTCCGCATGCACTGCCTCCGGCTCCGGCCCGCCGAACACCTTCGGCGGGCCGTCGCCGTTCCAGGGCGCCCACCCGGGATCCCCGGTGGTGGCGTAGCGGACCCAGGCCCCGTGCATCTCGTCGGCCAGGGCCTGCGGCGCGTCCGGCCCGGCCAGCCAGGAGGACTCGGGCAGGCCGAGGGTGTCGAAGACGAAGCCCAGCTCCAGCGCGTGGCAGGCGCCGAGGCCGGGCAGGCCGCTGGCCCAGCGGAACTCGTAGAGGTGGCTCGGGGCCGCCCGCCGGGCCCCGGCGATCCGGCGCAGGGGGTCGCGCAGCAGCCGGTCGGTGACCAGGTGCCCGGCGAGGTCGGCCGGGGAGGCCTCCGGCAGCGCGGTGCGCAGCGCCCGTACGGCGGCCCCGTCCTTGCCGCCGCGCATCCGGCCGTAGACCACGGCCAGCGGGCCGAGCCGGTCCAGCAGCCGCATCCCGCCGGTCGGCGCGAGCCACAGCCGGTGCTCCTGCGCGGTCCAGCCCATCAGCAGCGGCACGTCCGAGGCCGCTGCGGCCTCCAGCGGGTCGACCGGGAGCGTGTCCGGGTCGATGACCAGCCCGAAGGCGGGGCCGCCGAGCACCGGGGAGGAGCGGCGCATCGCCGCCGCCTGGGCGGAGAGCAGCGCGGGCAGGCCCACCGCCTCGAAGGCTCGGGCGGTGGCGGGCACCCGCAGCCGGGCGGCCATCCGGCGGACCATGGTGCGGACCTGGTCGCGCGGGAGCGCCTCGGGGGCCCCGCTCTGCAGGACGGCCCGGGCGAACAGGCCCGCCGCGCGGGGGGCGGCGAGCAGGGCGCCGGTGCTGATGGCGCCGGCGGACTCGCCGAAGACCGTGACCCGGCCGGGGTCACCGCCGAAGGCCGCGATGTTGTCCCGGACCCATTCCAGGGCCGCGATCTGGTCGAGGAGGCCGCGGTTGGCCGGTGCGTCGGGGAAGAGCCCGTAGCCGAGGACCCCGAGGCGGAAGTTGACCGAGACCAGCACGACCCCGTCGCGGGCGAAGGCCGAGCCGTCGTAGACGGGGACCGCGGAGGAGCCCCGGGTGTGGGCGCCGCCGTGGATCCAGACCATCACCGGCAGCCGGGCCCCGGGGGCCGGGTCCGGGGTCCAGACGTTGAGGGTGAGGCAGTCCTCGCCGGGGATCTCCGGGTCGGACAGCAGGGCGGCGAAGGCCGGCGGGTAGGGCACCTTGGGCGCGGTCGGCCCGAAGGCCCCGGCGTCGCGTACGCCGTCCCAGGCGTCCGGGGGCCGCGGGGCCGCGAAGCGGCGGGGGCCTGTGGGCGGGGCGGCGTAGGGGAGGCCCCGGAACACGGCGGTGCCGTCGGCCTGCCGGCGGCCCTCCACGACCCCGTACCCGGTGCCGGCCCGGGGCCGGTCGAAGCCGCCCGCTGTGCCCATCCGCGCTCTCCTCGGTCGTCCCCGGTCCGCGCCGGGCCTCGGTCCGGCCCGGTCCGCTTCCGCGTCCGGGCACTTCCAGCACGGTCGCACACCCGCCCGAGGGGTGACAAGGCGTGACCGGGTCCCGGGAGGGCCGGGTTGGACCGGCATGCGAGCGAACCTCATCCCCCCTGCCGCGACGGCCCTGGCGCTCGGCGCCCTGCTCTCGGCGGCGGCCGGCGCGGCGCAGGCCGCCGGGCCCGGATTCCAGTACGTCGGCCAGGACGACCGGGTCCACGGAGTGACCTCCCCGAAGGGCTGCGTCGCGGCGGAGGGCGGCGGTGGCCGCGCGGTCACGAACCACACCGGGCTCACCGTCTCCCTGTACCGCGAACCACACTGCAAGGGCCCCGTCGTGGCCGTTCTGCGGCCGGATGCGGTCACTCCGGTACGGCCCTACTTCGCCTCTGTCCGTTTTTCCGTCCCCGGGTAGCCGAAGGGGCCGTGACCACTCGGCGCCCGCCGCGTTGTATGCCATGTCAAATGCCGCAGAGGATGCGGCGCCCACATCTCACGAGGAGATCTTGATGTCGCGTATCGCGAAGGCATTCGCCATCACCGCTGTCGCCGGTAGCACCGTGGCTGCCGGCGCCGGTCTGGCCGTCGCCGATGCCGGAGCGCACGGTGCGGCGGTCGGTTCCCCCGGTGTCCTGTCGGGCAACGTCGTCCAGGTTCCGGTTCACGTCCCGGTCAACGTGTGCGGCAACACCGTCAACGTGATCGCCCTGCTGAACCCGGCCTTCGGCAACACCTGCGTCAACGCCTCGGGCGGCGGCCACCACCACACCGAGGGCGGCAGCTACGGCGAGTGATCGCCTCCCGCGCCTGACCGGCTGAGGGCCCCCGCCATGCGGCGGGGGCCCTTCACGTGCGGCGCGCCCCGCACCCGAGCGGGCCGGTCGCCGCGGGCCGCCTCACTCGTAGCGGTAGATGCCCCCGTGGCCGAGCATCTCGCGCGGGGTGACGTCCCACGGCGGCATCGGCTCGTCGAGGGCGATCACCCGGCCGCGCTGGAGGTCGCCGAGCTCCAGCGGCGCGGCCGGCAGGTAGCCCGAGCCGGGGTGGCGCCGCTGCCAGCGGTCCCAGACGAGGTCCACGAAGGCGTGGTGCAGCCAGAACGCGGGGTCGTTGGGGGAGGTGCCGCCCGTCATGTGCCCGCCGATCCACTGGTGGACCTTGTTGTGGTTGCGCCAGCGCTCGCTCTTCGGCGCGGCCCAGCCCTCCAGCTTGTTGCGGAAACTGCCGCCTTCCGTGGTGGAGTTCCAGGGCGACGAGTCGTAGACGGGATCGTCGATCGCCCACTGGAGTTCGGCGGCGGTCGGCAGGGAGATCGGGTTGTCCGGCCGCCCGAGGTTGCGGGTGAGGAACGGGGCCTCGCTGACCCCGACGGTGATGGTCCAGTTCCCCCGCTCGTGGGCGAAGGGACCGGTGGTCACCTGGCGGTCGCCCTTCCGGCCGGTGCCGCCGAGGAAGTCCTCGGCCCACAGGGAGGAGGCGGGGCTGGAGTCGGCGGTCCAGTCCCAGTACGGGATGGAGACCTGGGGGTCGAGCTCCCTCAGCCTCTTCTCGAACTCCAGCAGGTAGCTGCGGTGCCAGGGGAAGAACGACGGGGACATGTGCCCCACCCGCAGCTTCCGGTCCCGGTCGGGCACGAAGTAGGTGCCGTGGGTGCGCACGAACTCGTCGTAGGTGCCGTTGCGCTTGAGTTCCAGCAGCGCGGCCGTGAACCGCTTCTTCTGCGCGCTGGTGAGGTTCTTCTGGTTCTGCCGGGTGTACACCGCGGGGGTCCTTCCTGGTTCCTGTGCCTCAGCCGTGGTGCGGGGCGGCCAAGGCCAGCTGGCTGGTGCCGAGTTCGTCGACGGCGGCGCGGGCGAGTTCCAGCGGGGTCTCGTAGGACTGGAAGTGGTTCATCGCGCTGAGGTAGCTGCCGTCGGCGCGGCGCATGACGTGCAGGGGCCGGCCGTCGATGTGCACCGCCGCCCGGGCGGGGTCGACGCTGATGTGCCGGCCGCGGTAGGTCTCCTCGGTGAGCGGCGCCGGGCCCAGGGTCTGCCGCGGGCGGCGGGCGCGCAGGACGGGGGCCAGCACGGCGGCCGTGCCGGCGAGGGCGGTCGCCCCGAACACCGTACGGAGGAAGGCGCGGCGGGTGCGCGGTACGGCGGCGCTGGCGTGCATACGGGTCTCCCTCGCTCGGTGGTCCGCGTACGCGGTCTAACGCGGAGTGGCGGGGGAGGTCACCTCGGCGGGGCGGGCGGGATCGCGGAGAGCCGCGGACCGCCCGCCCCGGCCGCTACGGAGCCGGGAGTTCGGCGAAGTCGGCGACCAGGCCGAGGTGGTGGCCGGCGGTGCCGAGGGCGAGGGAGCCGGCCTTGGCGCGCTTGAGGTAGAGGTGGGCGGGGTGTTCCCAGGTCATCCCGATGCCCCCGTGGAGCTGGACGCACTCCTCGGCCGCGCGGACGGCGACCCCGGAGCAGTGGGCCTGGGCGACGGCCACCGTCAGCGGGGCGTCGGCGGCGGCCGTCGCGAGGGCGTCGGCGGCGGCCCGGGCGGCCGCGCGGGCCGAGGCCACCTCCAGCCACAGCCGGGCGAGGCGGTGCTTGAGCGCCTGGAAGGAGCCGACGGGACGGTTGAACTGGTGGCGGCCGCGCAGGTACGCGACGGTCTCGGTGAGGCACCACTCGGCCAGCCCGAGCTGTTCCGAGGCCAGCAGGCCCGCCCCGGAGAGCAGGGCGCCGGCGACGGCCGCCCGTGCGGTGGCGGGGTCCGCGAGGCGGGTCCCGGCGGCGGAGTCGAGGGTGACTGCGGCCAGGGGGCGGGTCAGGTCCAGGGGGACCGCCGGGTGCAGGACGGCGCGGTCGGCGGGGACCGCGTGGAGGCCGGTGTCGGCGAGGACCAACAGGACGTCCGCGGCCACCGCGTCGGCGACGGAGGTGACGGTGCCGCTGAGCACCCCTCCCCCGGCGTCGTGGAGCGGCGCCGGCAGGGGCGCGCCGGGGGCCAGGGTGAGCGGCAGGGCGGGTACGCAGACGAGCCGGCCGGTCGCCGCCTCCCGTACCAGCTCCGCGGCCTCGGGTCCTTCGCAGGCGCAGGCGAGCAGGATCTCCGTGGCGAGGACGGAGCTGGTCAGGTACGGGACGGGGGCCACGGCCCGGCCCAGTTCCTCCAGGACGACGGCGGCCTCGCGGTGGCCCGCGCCCGCCCCGCCCAGTTTCTCGGGGACGAGCAGTCCGGCGGCGCCGATCTCCGCGGCCAGGGTGCGCCACAGCTCCGGGTCGTGGGGGCGGCCGGTCTCCGCGCGGGCGAGGACGGCCGCGGTGTCGCAGCGGTCGGCGAGCAGGGACCGTACGGCCGCGCGGAGTTCCTCCTCCGTGCCGGAGTAGAGGAGGTCGATGGGGGCGCGGGGGGCCGAGTGGCCCGGCCGCGGCGGGCGTGCGGTCATCGGGCGAGGTCCTTCCAGGGGGTGTCCTTGTCGTCACGCGGTTCGGCGGGCAGTCCGAGGACGCGTTCGGCGACGATGTTGAGGAGGATCTCGCTGGTGCCGCCCTCGATGCTGTTGCCCTTGGCGCGCAGGTAGCGGTATCCGGCGTCGCGGCCGGTGAAGTCGACGGTCTCGGGGCGGCGCATCGTCCAGTCCTCGTACAGGAGGCCCTCCTCGCCGAGGAGTTCCACCTCCAGGCCGCTGATCTCCTGGTTGAGGCGGGCGAAGGTGAGCTTCATCCCGCTGCCCTCGGGGCCGGGCCGGCCGGCCGCGAGCTGCTGGCGCAGCCGTTCGGCGGTGAGGCGGGCGACCTCGGCCTCGACCCACAGGCCGAGGAGCCGCTGGTGCAGGGCGTGGGTGCGGAGCCCGGGGCGTTCGCGCCAGGCGGCGGCGACGGGGGCGATCATTCCGCCCTCGCGCGGGAGGCGCATGCCGCCGATGGAGACGCGTTCGTTCATGAGGGTGGTGCGGGCGACGGCCCATCCCTCGCCGACGGCACCGAGGCGGTGGGCGTCGGGGATGCGGACGCCGGTGAGGAAGACCTCGTTGAACTCGGCCTCGCCGGTGATCTGGCGCAGCGGGCGGACCTCGACGCCCGGGGCGTGCATGTCGCACAGGAAGTAGGTGATGCCCCGGTGCTTGGGGAGCTCCGGGTCGGTGCGGGCGATGAGGATGGCCCAGCGCGCGGTGTGGGCGCTGGAGGTCCACACCTTCTGCCCGTCGACCACCCATTCCCCGGCGGCCTCGTCGAGGACGGCGCGGGTGCCGAGGGCGGCGAGGTCGGAGCCGGCCCCGGGCTCGCTGAAGAGCTGGCACCAGACCTCCTCCCCCAGCCACAGGGGGCGGAGGAAGCGACGCTTCTGCTCCTCGGTGCCGTGGGCGAGGATCGTGGGGGCCGCCATGCCCAGGCCGATGCCGATGCGGCGGGGATCGTTGTCGGGGGCGCCGGCGGCCTCCAGTTCGGCGTCGACGACGGCCTGGAGGGTGCGGGGCGCGCCGAGACCGCCGAGGCCCTCGGGGTAGTGGACCCAGGCGAGACCGGCGTCGAAGCGGGCGCGCAGGAAGTCGGCGGGGGCGGTGGCCGCGGGCGGGTGGGCGGCGAGCAGCTCGCGGGTGCGGGCGAGGAGTCCTTCGGCGGTGGCGCTCATCGCGTCCCGCTGTCCGGCAGGGACGGGACGACGACCAGCCGGCCGGTGGTGGTGCCGTCGGCGACGCGCTGGACGGCGCCGGCGGCCCCGGCCAGCGGGACGCGTTCGCTGACCAGGGGTCTGACCGCCCCCCGGGCGGCGAGGCGGGTGAGTTCGGCATGGCAGGCGAGGACGGCGGCGGGGTCCTTGGCGGCGTACAGCCCCCAGTGGAGCCCGAGGATCGAGTAGTTCTTCACCAGGGCGTGGTTGAGGGCCGGGGCGGGCACGGTGCCGCCGGCGAAGCCGACGACGACGATGCGGCCCTCGAAGGCGACGCACTTGGCGGAGGCGGTGTAGGCGTCGCCGCCGACGGGGTCGTAGACCACGTCGGCGCCGCGTCCACCGGTGAACTCCTTGACCCGGGCGACGAGGTCCTCTGCGGTCCGGTCGATGACGAGGTCGCAGCCGAGCTCCTCGGCGGTGCGGGCCTTCGCCCTGCCCCCGACGACCCCGACGACGGTGGCCCCTGCGGCCTTGCCCAGCTGGACGGCGGCGCTGCCGACCCCGCCGGCGGCGGCATGCACGAGGAGGGTCTCGCCGCTGCGGAGGCCCGCCCTGCGGTGCAGGCCGAACCAGCCGGTCTGGTAGCCGATGTGCAGGGCGGCGGCCTCGGCGTCGTCGAGGGAGTCGGGAGCGGGCAGCAGGGCGCGCGCGGGGGCGGTGACGTACTCGGCGAACCCGCCGTGGGGCAGGCTCGGGTTGGCGATGACGCGCCGGCCGTCCTCGGTCTCGGCGCAGACCTCGACGCCGGGGGTGAAGGGCAGCGGGGGCCGGATCTGGTACTGGCCCCGGGTGAGGAGCGCGTCGGGGAAGTTGACGTTGGCGGCGAGCACCCTGAGTCTGACCTCGCCCTCGCCGGGTACCGGTTCGGGGACCTCCTCGAGGCGCATGGCCTCGCGGGGCTCTCCAGTGGTGTGTACTCGCCATGCCTGCATCCGGGGCCTCCAGCCGCCGTCGAGGAACCACGCTCGGCGGCATACTAAGCGGTCGCTTGATGCCTTGGGAACCCTCGGTGGCGGCCCCGGCCCGCACGCCCCGGACCCAGCGACGACGCGCCGGTCTCCGGCGACGGGCGGGCCGACGGCACGGCCGCCCTGCCCCCGGGATGTACGAGGGGCCGGTGGTCCCGGCGCCGGGCGGCGGCACCGGGCTGGGCAAGGCCATCGCCGCCGAGTTCGCTGGGATCGGCGCGGACCTGGTGATCGCCGGCCGGCGAGCCGGACAGCTCGCGGCGGCCCGCGAGGAACTGGCGGCCGTACCCGGTGCGGAGCGGGTGACGGCCGCCGTCTGCGACATCCGCCACCCCTGGGGGACGGCCGGCAGCCCGCGCTGCGGGTGAGCGCACCCCGCGCACCGGGCCGGGCCGCCGTCTTCCCTGCCTCGCCCTCCGCCTCCGGCCTCCTTCATCACCGGCCACACCCTGGTGGTCGGCGGGGCGAACCGGCAGCGGCGGGCGCCGGTCCGGGCGGCGGTGGCGCCGGTGCGCAAGCAGCTGGGGCGCGGCCCGTTCACCCCGTGAGGGCCGGTGTCAGTGGGGTGCGGCACCATCGGGAACATGAAGATCCACGAATGGGAACCCTTCCTGCGCACCTGGAGCGACGAGCGCGACGCCGCCCGGCGGGCCGAGGAGCCCTCGGAGCCGCCGCTCGGCCGGCTGGGCTTCGAACCGGCCCCGCCGGAGCGGATCGCCGCGCTCGAAGCCCGGCTCGGGGCCCCGCTGCCGCCCTCCTACCGCGCGTTCCTGGAGGTCAGCGACGGCTGGCGGTGGGCCGGGGAGTTCGTGGAGCTGCTGGCGCCGGCGGCCGGGGTGGGGCTGGTCCGGGAGCTGACGGCCGCCCTCCACGAGGAGCTCACCATGTGGGAGCGGGAGGACCTGGACGCGGACCTCGACGCGGAGGACGAGGACGAAGAAGAGGAGGAGGACGAGGAGGAGTACGAGAGCGCCCGGTGGAACCGCTCGGTGCAGATATCCCTGGCCGGGGACCAGACCTGGCTGCTCCTCGACCCCGGTGACGTGGACGGCGACGGCGAGTGGGCAGCGTACCGGTACTCCTCCTGGAGCGGGTACGGACCGAAGCGCTACGACTCCTTCGCCGCCCTGATGCGCGCCGAGTACCAGGGCTTCCTCGGGCTGCGCAGGCCCAAGACGGCCTGACGCCCTGAAGTGCGGGGGCCGGCGGGCGGCCGCCGCGGTGAAGCCCTCGCGGGCGTCCTCGGAGGCCAGGGTGAGGGCAGCCGTCATCGCGGCGCGGTCGAGGGCGGCCGGCGGGGCGGCGTCTGCGGAGGCGTCGACCGCCACCCTCGGCCGCGCCTCGGGCAGGGCGAAGACGGCGTCGTCCGCGGCCCCGACGACCATGAACTGACGGATCGTCGGGTACTGCGGACGATCAGCGGGGGAAGACCTCGAACGGGACCGCCGGGACACCGCCGAAGCGGGCCGCCGCCTGCTGCACGTTGCCGGTCAGGAAGTTCCTGACGTACTCGTGCGGGTCCTCGTCGGTCAGGGCCGCGATGTACGCCTTGTGCTCCAGCAGGGAGTGCACGGCGCGCTCCAGCCCGGGACCGGCCTCGACCGCGTGCGTCGGCGTGGTGGTCCCCGACACGGCGACCCACCGCACCCCGTCCCACGGCTCCAGGCCCTGCTCGGAGATGAGCTCCGGGAAGATCCACCGGTTGCCCGCGTCCCCGGCGGCGTCCAGGACGGCCCGGCCGACGGCCTTGTGGTCGGGGCTGTTCCAGTTCCCGCCGCCTTCGGCTCCGCCCCAGGTGTCCCGGTGGTTGAGCGTGATCACCAGTTCCGGGCGGTGGCGCCGGATGGCCGCCGCGATGTCCCGGCGCAGGGCCGGGCCGTACTCGATGACGCCGTCGCGGTGTTCGAGGAACTCCACCGTCGAGACCCCGACGACGGCCGCGCTGGCGCGCTGCTCGGCCTCGCGCAGCGGGGCGCACGCGTCGGGCGCGACCCCGTCGATGCCGGCCTCGCCGCGGGTGGCGAGCACGTAGGCGACCTCGCGGCCGCCGTCCGTCCAGTGGGCGATGGCCGCCGCGGCGCCGTACTCCAGGTCGTCGGGGTGGGCGACCACCGCGAGGGCGCGCCGCCAGTCGGTGGGCATCGGCTGCAAGGGCGCCTGCTGATCAGCTTGTTCGGTCATAGGCCGCACAATAGGCGAACGGACCGTCACGGGCGGCCGGTGGCGCTGCCCGACGCTGCCGGGACGCTCTCCGGACCCGCACGCACCGCGTTCGCGGGCCCGACCGCCGGGATCCGAAAGGGGCGGCCTACTCCTCGGGCAGGGTCAGGAGGCGGTCCAGGACACGGGGGCCGCCCGCGCGGACGCCGTCGACGCGGTAGTCGGCGAGGGCCCGCTCCAGCCAGGCCTGCCGCCCGGTGAAACGCCGGGCCCCGAAGCCGGGGCCGCCCTCCAGGTAGAGCAGCCAGGGCAGCCGTTCGGGGTCCGTGCCGCTCGCCACGACCTCGCGCGCGTAGAGCTCGATGTGCTCGCCGTCGGGGCGGGCGTGGTCGAGCGGCACGCTGAAGCGGTGGTCGGTGAGGACGACACCGGGCTGGCGGTAGCTGTGGCTGCGCCGGCGGGTCACGGACGGCCCCTGGGGTGGTGGGTGCGGATGGACCTCCGCCGGGCCCCGGCCGGGTCGCGGCCGGGGCGGGCGGAGGTCTGCGGTCCGGCCGAGTCTACGGAACCGCGCCCGCCGTCACCGGGTCAGAACTCGACCACCGAGCGGAGCACCTCGCCGCGCTCCATGCGGGCGAAGGCCTCCTCGACCCCGTCGAGCGGGATGGTCTCGGAGACGAAGGCGTCGAGGTCGAGCCGGCCCTGGAGGTAGAGGTCGATCAGGAGCGGGAAGTCGCGCTCGGGCAGGCAGTCCCCGTACCAGGAGGACTTGAGGGCGCCGCCGCGGCCGAAGACGTCGAGGAGCGGGAGTTCGAGCTTCATGTCCGGCGTCGGCACGCCGACCAGCACCACGGTGCCGGCCAGGTCCCGGGCGTAGAAGGCCTGCTGGTAGGTCTCGGGGCGGCCGACGGCCTCGACGACCACGTCCGCGCCGTTCCCGCCGGTCAGCTCCTGGATCGCCTTGACCACGTCCTGCGTGCGGCCGTTGACGGTGTGGGTGGCGCCGAGTCCGCGCGCCCACTCCAGCTTACGGTCGTCCAGGTCCACGGCGATGATCTTCGAGGCGCCGGCCAGCCGGGCCCCGGCGACCGCCGCGTTGCCCACTCCCCCACAGCCGATGACGGCGACCGAGTCCCCGCGCCCGACGTTTCCGGTGTTCAGGGCGGCGCCGAGGCCGGCCATCACCCCGCAGCCCAGAAGGCCCGCGGCGGCGGGCGAGGCGGCCGGGTCGACCTTGGTGCACTGGCCGGCGGCGACGAGGGTCTTCTCCGCGAAGGCCCCGATGCCCAGCGCCGGGGAGAGCGGGGTGCCGTCCTCCAGGGTCATGGGCTGGGTGGCGTTGTGCGTGGCGAAGCAGTACCAGGGGCGTCCGCGCTTGCAGGCCCGGCAGGTGCCGCACACCGCACGCCAGTTGAGGACCACGAAGTCGCCGGGGGCGACGGAGGTGACGTCCGGGCCGACGGACTCGACGACGCCGGCCGCCTCGTGGCCGAGGAGGAAGGGGAACTCGTCGTTGATGCCGCCCTCGCGGTAGTGCAGGTCGGTGTGACAGACCCCGCAGGCCTGGACCTTGACCAGGGCCTCGCCCGGCCCCGGGTCGGGCACGAGGATCGTGGTCGTCTCCACCGGTGCGCCCTTGCTCCGCGCGATGACTCCTCGTACGCGATGTGTCACGTCGTACCCCGTTCTGATCGGATCGGTCTGGATCACCGAACGTACACGGGCGTGGCGCGGTACGGGAGTTGTGTCACGCTCCGGCGCGCGGTACGGCCAGATCCGGAGGTACGCAGGCCCGGAGCGAGGCGGCGAAGGCCGCCACGGCGGGGTGGGCGCCGGCCCCGCTGCGGAACGCGATCTTGGTGCGTCGCTCCATGTGGAGGCGGGTCAGGGCGACGCCGGAGCCCGGGGGGCCGCTCACCCCGAGCTGAGGTACGACGGCCACCCCCTGCCCGGCCGCGACCAGCGCGAGGACGGTGGCGAACTCGTCGATGCGGTGCCGGACGCGCGGGGTGAACCCGGCCGCCTGGCAGGCGCGCAGGGTCATGGCGTGGCAGAGGGTGCCGGGGGTGGCGGTGATCCAGGGCGCGTCGCGGTGGGCCCGCAGCACGGCGCCCTGGTCGGGGCCGCCGGCGGGTCCGACGGCCGGTGCAAACTCCGCTTCCGGCCCCTGGTGCCGCCCCGGCTCCGGTTCCGGCTCCTCCGCCGGGGCGGCCAGGTACATCGCCTCCCCGTACAGCGGCCGGGTGGCCAGCCCCGGTTCCGGGGGCGCGGGGACGAAGTCGTACTCGTGGACGAGGGCGACGTCCAGCTCGCCGGCGCGCAGCGCGTGCGCGACCGCCGCCGGGTCGGTCTCGTGGACCATCGGCTCCAGCGCCGGGTGGCGGCGGGCCAGGTGGACCAGGGCGGCGGGGACGAGGGCGCGGGTCGCCGTCGGGAAGGCGCCGATCCGCAGTACCCCGGCGAGGCCGCTGCGGGCCTCGGCGAGGTCGGCGTCGGCCCGTTCCAGCCGCTCCAGCACCGCCTCGGCGTGCCCGACCAGGTTCTGGGCCGCCGGGGTGAGCCGGACCCGGCGGCCGGTGCGCTCCAGCAGCGGCAGTCCGGCTTCGCGTTCCAGGACGGCGAGTTGCTGGGAGACGGCGGAGGGGCTGTAGGAGAGGGCCTCGGCCACGGCTGCGATGGTGCCGCGCCGGGCGAGTTCGCGCAGGAGCCGCAGGCGGCGTACGTCGAGCATCGGCTCAGCTTACGGATCACGTAAGGAACGTGAACTGGATTCGGCGCTCGGGGCGGGCGAGGCTCTTGGGCATGCGACAGGACACCGAACGGCATACGGAACGGCACCACGTGGAACGGCAGACGGGAGGGACGGCGGGCCGGGCCACGGGGCTCTTCCCCCGCGGGATCCACGTCCCGCTCGTCACCCCCTTCACCCGCGGCGGGGAGGTCGCCGCCGGGTCGCTGGAGACCCTCGCGCACGAGGTGCTCGACGCGGGCGCGGCCGGGATCGTGGCCCTGGGCACGACCGCCGAGGCGGCCGCCCTCGATGAGGCCGAGCGGGAGCTGGTGACCGGGGTCTGCGCCCGGGTCTGCCGGGAGCGGGGCGCGCCGCTCACGGTGGGGGCGGGGGCGGGCGGGACCCGGGCGGCGGCGGCCTCGCTGGCCGGGCTCGCACGGTGGCCGGAGGCGGGGGCGGCGCTGGTGGCGGTGCCCCCGTTCGTCCGGCCGGGGGCTGCGGGGGTGCTGGCCCACTTCGCGCGGCTGGCCGAGGTGAGTCCGGTGCCGCTGATCGTCTATCACATCCCGTACCGGACGGGGCAGCCGCTCGACGCGGCCGCGCTGCGCGCGCTGGGCTCGCTGCCCGGGGTGGCCGGGGTGAAGTACGCGGGCGGCGGGATCGACCAGGAGGCGGTGGCGCTGCTGGGCGACCTGCCGGAGGGGTTCGCGGTGCTGGCCGGGGACGACGTGTACCTGTCCCCGCTGCTCGCGCTCGGGGCCTCGGGCGGGATCCTGGCCTCGGCGCACCTGGCGACGGAGCGGTTCGCGGAGCTGGCCGGTGCCTGGCGGGACGGCGACGCGGTGCGGGCCCGGGAGCTGGGCCACGGGCTGGCGCGGCTCTCGGCGGCGCTCTTCACGGAACCGAACCCGGCGGTGGTCAAGGGCGTGCTCCACGCGCAGGGGCGGATCCCGGCGCCGGACGTACGGCTTCCGCTGCTGCCGGCGTCGGATGCGGCGGTGGCGGCCGCCCTGAAGGAGCTGGCCGCTCTCTGACCTCGCCGCGGACCCTCGAAAATGCGCCCGATTCGTCCCAATCGGTCACGAAACATCACTCTCGCGCGAGTCGCCCGGATCAGCGGCATCGGCCCGCGAATTGCCCGTATTGAGCGCGGGCGCGGAGGGTCCGGCGGGGCCGTGATGTGAGCCACACCCGCCGGGCCAACATCAATTTCCCCGGAAGGGTCGATTCCCTTTTCCCGGAAAGGGAAACCGGGATTTCCGGAGAAGTTTTCCAAGGTCATTTACCGGGGGGCCGGAGAGAAGTCGATCTCCGGGAGGAATTCCCGTCTTGTTCGGCCCTCCGCGCTCGCCTACGGTCACCCTCATTCCCGGTGACCGAATGCCGAATCCGGCCGCCGCCGGGGCTCTCCCGTACCCCCACGTGAGGACACGCCCATGCCCGCATCCGGTAAGCACCGTCGGCCGAAGCAGCACAGGATCGCCCGCAGGCTGGCCTTCGCCGGCACGGGCGGAGCGGCCCTCGCCCTCCCCCTGATCAGCGCGACCACGGCCGGGGCGGCCGTCGCGCAGCCGGCCGCGGCGCCCGCCGTGAGCACCCTGGCCCGTCCCGCGGCCGTACCGGCCGCCCAACCGGCCGTGGAAAAGGCGGCGGCCCCCCTGATCTATTCCGTGGTGGGCGGCGACACCCTCACGAAGATCGCTACGGAGCATTCCGTGGACGGCGGCTGGCAGGCCCTCTATGACGCCAACCGAGGAGCCATCGGAAACGACCCCTCCGTCATCCGCCCCGGCCTCAAACTGACCCTCGGCGGCGCCGCGAAGGCCGCCGCCACCCGGGCCACGGCGCTCGCCGCCAAAACCGCCGCGGTGCCCGCCGCCGCCAAGACCTACGCGAACAACCTGGACGGCTGGATCCGGCAGTCGCTGGACATCATGGCCAAGCACGGGATCCCCGGCAGCTACGACGGGATCCACCGCAACGTGATGCGGGAGTCCTCGGGCAATCCCCTCGCCATCAACAACTGGGACTCCAACGCCGCGGCCGGCATCCCCTCGAAGGGCCTGCTCCAGGTCATCGACCCGACCTTCCGGGCCTACCACGTGCCCGGCACCGCGATGGACTCGTACGACCCCGTCGCGAACATCACGGCCGCCTGCAACTACGCCGCCGCCCGCTACGGCTCCATCGACAACGTCAACGGCGCCTACTGAGCCGGAAGGTGCCCCGGGGCGATCGGCAGCCGCCGCTTGTGGTCGGTGAGCCGGTAGCGGCGGACGATCGTGTCGAAGGCCCGCGCGTCGACCGGCTTGCCCTCCAGGAAGTCGTCGATGTCGTCGTAGGTGACCCCGAGGGCGTCCTCGTCGGCCTTGCCCGGGTCGAGGGTCTCCAGGTCGGCGGTCGGGGTCTTCCACACCAGTTCGGCGGGCGCGCCCAGGGCGTCCGCGACCCCGCGCACCCGGCGCTTGGTCAGACCGGTCAGCGGGACCAGGTCCGCCGCCCCGTCGCCGAACTTGGTGAAGAAGCCGGAGACCGCCTCGGCGGCGTGGTCGGTGCCCACCACCAGGCCGTCCCGGGCGCCGGCCACCGCGTACTGGGCGATCATGCGCTGGCGGGCCTTGATGTTGCCGTGCACGAAGTCCTCGTGGTGGGCGTCGCGGAACTCCACGCCGGCGGCCCGCGCGGCCTCCAGGGCGGCGTCGCTCGCCGGCCTGACGTCCACGGTCAGCACCTCGTCGGCGCGGATGAAGGACAGGGCGAGCTGGGCGTCGTGCTCGTCGGCCTGGACGCCGTAGGGCAGCCGCATCGCGTAGAAGCGGGCCTCGTGCCCGGCCGCACGGGCCCGCTCGACGGCGAGCTGGCACAGTCGGCCGGCGGTGGTGGAGTCGACCCCGCCGCTGATGCCCAGGACGAGGGAGCGCAGGCCCGTGGAGGTCAGCCGCTCGGCGAGGAAGGCCACCCGGCGCTCGATCTCCCGCTCGGCGTCGAAGGTCTCGGCGACCTCCAGCTCCCGGGCGATCTCCTGCTGCAGGGCGATGGACGCCGGCTCGCTCACGTCTGCTCCTCGTTCTCGGCGTTGTCCGCGCTCTCGGCGGGCTTCGCGCTTCCGTTCGGCGGTGTACCGTCGCCCCCACCCTACCCAGGCGGCCCGCCCGCCCCCGCCGTGCGTCAGAGCCAGCCCTGGCGGCGGGCCGCGCGGACGGCCTCCATGCGGTTGCGGGTGCCGGTCTTGCCGATGGCCGCCGAGAGGTAGTTCCGCACGGTCGACTCCGACAGGTGCACCCGGGTCGCGATGTCGGCGACCGTGGCCCCGTCGACCGCCGCCTTCAGGACGTCGGCCTCGCGCGGGGTCAGCGGGTTGGGGCCGGCGCTGAGCGCGGCCGCCGCGAGCGAGGGGTCGACCACGGTCTCCCCCGCCAGCACCCGGCGGATCGCGGCGGCCAGTTCCTCCACGGGCCCGTCCTTGACCAGGAACCCGGCGGCCCCCGCCTCCATCGCCCGGCGGAGGTAGCCGGGGCGGCCGAAGGTGGTCAGGATCAGCACCCGGCAGCCGGGGAGCGCCGTGCGCAGCTCGGCGGCGGCGTCGAGTCCGCTGCGGCCCGGGAGTTCGATGTCGAGGAGGGCCACGTCGGGCCGGGCGTCGAGGGCGGCGGGCACGATCTCGTCGCCGGCGGCCACCTGCGCCACGACCTCGATGTCCTCCTCCAGCCCGAGCAGCAGGGCCAGGGCGCCCCGCATCATGCCCTGGTCCTCGGCGAGGAGGACTCGTACGGATGTCACGGAGCGCCCCGCGTCAGGCTCGGTCATGCGGCCAGCCTAGGCCGTGGGCACAGCCCCGCCCCCGCGGGGCGGCGCCCCTGGTGCACGACGCCTGCGGCGGCGTACCCTCGTGGATCCCGGACCGGCTTGCCCGGAAGGCGAGTTGAGGGGAGGACGGCATGAGGGGCACGGTCGGCTTCGGCACGTTCGCAACCGGCATGGTCGGCATCATGGTCGGCAGCCGCTGCGAGAGGGGCTGGGACAACTGGAACCGGACGCAGCGGATCGTCTGCTCCGTGTCCGCAGCGGTCGGGCTGGTCGGACTGTTCCTCATGGGGTAGCCCCCTCCTCGACACCCACGCCCGCCTCCACCGGGAGTTCGGCGTTGACCCGGAAGCCCCCGCCCGGTACGGGGCCGCTGGTCAGCGTGCCGCCCGCGGCCGCGAGACGTTCCCCGAGGCCGGTCAGTCCGCTGCCCGGCGGGGTCGAGCCCACGCCGCGGCCGTCGTCCGTGATCACGAGCCGGACCCGTTCCGCCGCGCCGTGCACCTCGATCTCGCAGGTGGCGGCCCCGCTGTGGCGGACCGTGTTGGTGGCGGCCTCGCGGACCACCCATCCCAGCAGGGCGGCGGCCTGCGGAGGCAGCGGCGGCCCGGACTGGCGCACCAGCGGCTCGATACCGGCGGCGGTCAGCACGTTCCGGGCCCGGTCGAGTTCGGCGGCCAGGCTGGCTTCGCGGTAGCCGGTGACGGCTTCCCTGATCTCGGTGAGGGCCTGGCGGCCGACGGTCTCGATGTCGCGGACCTGACCGAGGGCGGCCTCCAGGTCGCGGGGGGCGATGCGCCGGGCCGCCTCCGACTTCACGACGATCACCGACAGGGTGTGGCCGAGCAGGTCGTGCAGGTCGCGGGAGAAGCGCAGCCGCTCCTGGTCGACGGCGGCCCGGGCCAGCTCCTGCCGGGTGTCGCGCAGTTCCCGCACGGTCTCGGACAGGGCGAGGATGGCGGCGGTGACGAGGCCGGACAGGAAGGTCCCGTAGACGATGCCCAGGACGTCCCAACCCTCCCGCAGTCCGCCGATCACACCCGCGAGGACGCTGACGCCGACCATCACCTGGCCCATCCGGCGGCCCCGGACCACCGCGCCGGCGGCGAGGCCCAGCAGCGGGAAGAACAGCAGCCAGTTGCCGCCGTAGGCGCCGGCCAGGGCGCAGGTGACGGCGCCGAGCGCGAGCAGGCACCAGCGGGTGGCGGCCGCCTCCCGGGCCCGCTTGTCGAAGGCGCGGAACACCAGGGTGATGTAGAGGGAGTTGAAGACGAGCAGGCCCAGGGCCCCGATCCAGGGGTTCGGGGTCTGCCCGTGGACCACGTTGGAGATGGCGCCCATGCCCAGCAGCAGCCAGGGCAGGAGGGTGAACGCGTTGGGCGGGCCCATGGGGCCGCTGCCGTAGTCGGGGGCCTCGCCCCGGGCCTTGCGGGCCTTCTCCGCCGCTCGCCACTCGGCCCTGCGGGCCGGCCAGTCGGCCTTCCGGTCCGCCTTCCGGTCCGCCGCCCGGTCCTTCGCCCTCCGGCACCCGTCCCGCATGTCCGTTCCCGCTTCCCGTTCCACCCGTTCGCCCCCGCCCGAGCGGCGGTGCGGAGATCTGCTCCGTCATGACCACCACGTTATGGACGGGGCGTGGACGCCGGCAGAGCCGCCCGTACGGTCCCGGCCGGTACGAATGTCACCACGCGCGGCGGCGCAGTGCCCGCACCACCGCGGTCAGCCGGTGTCCCATGAGCTCGGTCATGGCGGCGACCACCGGGAGCAAACACGATGTCAGGAGCGGTAGACCTTCTTCACATCGCCCTGGGCGTCGGCGTACAGGTAGCCGCCCCGGCCGTACTCGTTGGCGCCCGCCTTCACGTGCGTGCCGGAGGTGTCGGACCTCCCGTCGGGCAGCGACCGGACGCCGATGGCGCCGCCGGTGAGGGCCAGCACGAGCAGGGCGCCGATCAGGACGGGCCGCAGGCGCCGGGCGCGGGCCGGGGTGACGGGTGCGGTGCGGTCGCACGGGGAGCCGCCGCCGGGGACGAAGGGGCGGGTGTCCGACACCGGGGGCGGGGGCAGGAACGCCGGCGGGGCTCCTGCCGGGGCCGTGCCGGTTCCGGCGGCGGCGCTCGCGTCGCGGAGCAGGGCTTCCAGCGCGGCTCCGTCGGGCCGCACGGCCGGGTCCCGTACGAGCAGCCGTTCCAGAACGGGGCCCAGCGGGCCGGAGCGCACCGGCGCGGGGATCGGGTCGTCGAGGACGGCGACGACGGTGGCCAGGCTCGTGGCACGGCGCAGCGGGTGCGTGCCCTCGGCGGCCACGTACAGCATCATGCCGAGGGACCAGAGGTCGGAGGCGGCGAGGCCCTCCTCGCCCCGCGCGCGCTCGGGGGCGATGTACTCGGGCGAGCCGATCAGCACCCCGGTGGAGGTGATGGCGGTCGCCCCGCCGAGGGCGGCGATGCCGAAGTCGGTCAGCACCGCGGCGCCGTCGGGCCGCAGCAGCACGTTGGCCGGTTTCACGTCCCGGTGCAGGACCCCTTCGGCGTGCGCGGCGCGCAGCGCCGACAGGACGTCGAGCCCGAGCCGCAGCACGTCGGCGACGGGCATGGGTCCGTCGGCCAGCCGGTCGTGCAGGGAGCCGCCCCTGACCAGCTCCATCACGATCCACGGGTGGCCGTCGGTTCCGGCTTCCGGCTCGACGATGTGGTGGATCGTCACCACACCGGGGTGCGCGAGGCGGGCCAGGGCCCGGGCCTCGCGCACGGCCCGCTCGCGCATCTGGGCGGAGAGCCCGGGGTTGGCGGCCTCGGAGGCCGGGTCCGGCGGGCGCACCTCCTTGAGGGCGACCTCGCGGTGCAGGGCGATGTCGCGGGCGCGCCACACCGTTCCCATGCCCCCGGCGCCCAGGGGTGCGATCAGTTCGAAACGGCCGTCGACCAGCCGTCTGCCGGCCTCACTCGTGTCCATGGCCGGTCATCGTAGAGGGCGCCATCGTCAGCAGCGGCGGCGGTCCGCCGTCAGGGCGCCCTGCGCGGTGGTCACCGTACGGTCGTAACAGCCGCCGCCGATTCCCGTCCCGTACAGCTGGTGGCGAGCGGTGGTGGTGCCGACCGCGTGGCGCTGGTCGCGCGGGACGTTCGCGGTGTACGAGGCGTCGCCCGTGTACCGGTCGTCGAGGCGGGTCAGCCCGGTCCGGCGGCCGCCGCGGAGGGTGAGGGTGTCGGCCCGGTCGCCCAGGGAGAGGACGGTGCGCAGCCGGTCGCCGGCGCCGAGAGTGGTCTCGCCGTCCATGGTGTAGGCGCGGGTGGTGCGGGTGGTGTCGGCACCCCGGGTGACGCTCTCCTCGTCGTTCCAGGAGGCGCTGAGGGCGTCGGCGTTCTCGCCGTCGGTCCAGCGGTGGACGGAGGTGCTCCGCACGGCCCGGGTGACGGTGGTGGTGACCCGGCCGTGGGAGGTGTCGAGGTGGCCGGCGACGGTGAGGCGGTGGGCGCCCTCGGTGTCGAGGCGGTGTTCTCCGCCGGGGGCGGCGGGTGTCCAGCGGGAGGTGCCGGTGGGGGCCGTCTCGTCGTGGCGGGTGAGGGCGCCGGTGACGACCCCTCGGCCCCGGTCCTGCCACAGCAGCAGGTTGGCGGGGGTGCTCCAGCCGCTCTGGCCGGCCGGGACCCCGGTGACGGCCACCTCGATCCGGTGCGGGCGGCCGTCGTTGAGGAGGGCGGCGTAGGGGGTGAGGTCGTAGACGATCGGCTGGACGTCGAAGGCGCGGGGGCCGGGGGTGACGTACCAGAGGAAGGGGTTGGACCAGCCTCCGGTCCAGACGGTCGGGAAGGGCGCGGCGAGCCCGGCCAGTTGTCCGTCGACGGAGATCCGGACCTCGCGGTAGGGGCCGTCGGCGGCCTTGCAGGAGTAGGGGGCGGCGTCGGGGACGGTCATGTACCAGTACTCCTCGCAGCCGCCGCCGGAGCCGGTGGCGTAGACCTCGGCGAGGATCCGTTCGGTGTTGCGCGGGGTGGTGACCTCCGGGGTGGTGAGCGGGAGGACCCGGTCCGGGGTGGGGGCGGGGCGGGTGCGGCCCTCGGCGGCGTAGAAGGTGAGGGTGACCTTGACGTCGACGACCCCGGTGTAGGTGTCGTCGACGACGTTGCCGATCAGCATCTCGACGGGCTGCGGGCGGGCGAGGGTGTCTCGGTAGCGGGTGACGTCCTTCTCGACGGACCACTCGATGCCCTCGGGCGAGGGTTCGGGGGTGGAGGTGCGCAGGATCTCCACGCCGCCGAGGGTGAGGTGTCCGAGACGGTCGTACTGGCGGCCCTTGACCTTGCCGTCGAGGCGCAGCACCACCGTGGCCCAGTCGGCGCGGCCGCAGCCCTCGGGCGGGGTGTACGCGCCCCGGTAGGGGGTGAAGTCGCGGAACTGCGCCTCGGCCAGGGTCACCCGGCAGGACCGGGTGTCGGGGTGTTCGACGGGCGGTGCGGCGGTGAGGGGGTCGTGCCAGTCGGTGCCGAACTCGGCGGGCGGGGTGTCCGCAGGCCGGGCGGAGACCGGGGCGGGGGTGGCCGCCGCGGGTCCGGCGGTGGCGGCCAGGGTGCCCGCGGCGAGGGTGAGCGCGCCGAGCAGGCCCATGATCCTGTGTCGTCTCATGGGCCCGCAGTGAAGCGGCTGCCGGGCTCCTCCCGCCAGGGCCGGTGGTCCGGGCCTGGCGGGATCTCGCCCCCGCTCCGGGTGGTCCCGTCGGCGCGTCAGGCGGCGGGGAGGACCACGACGCCGTCGTCGTCGCCGGGCGGAAGGTGACGCCGCCGATGGTGACGGGCTCGTCGACGGAGCCCGCGCCGGTCCTGCCGCTCTTGCGGGGGCAGGTGCCCTGCGCCTGCACGCCGAGAGCCGGAGCGCTCCGCCGCGCCGGCGATGAGGTCGCCGACGAGGGCGGTGCGCAGCGAGCCGCCGCCGTCGACGACGAGGACGGCGCCTTCGCCGGAGGTGTGGAGGAGTTCGCGCGGCAGGGCGTTGTCCTCGTGGCAGCGGACGGTGCGCACGGGCCCGGCGAAGAGGCGGCGGCCGCCGATGGGGCGGAAGGCGGTGGTGCAGATGCCGGGGCTCTCGCCGTGCTCGTCGCAGAGGTCGGCGGTGGGGAGGGGGGTGACGCCCATGTCGCGGGGGCTCCACGTATCTCGTACGGCGCGCCGTGCGGCCCCGGCGTATGCGGGCTTCCCGGGCCGTCTCCTCCGGAGGAGACGGCTCAGTCGCGGGAGTTGCCGAAGAGGATGCGGTAGCCGATGAGCAGGACGAGGGAGCCGGCGATGGCGGCGCCCCAGGTGGCGAGGTCGAAGAAGTGGTTCTGGATCGGGCGGTCCAGGAACCGGGCGGAGAGCCAGCCGCCGATGAAGGCGCCCGCGACGCCGATGAGGGTGGTGCCGATGAAACCGCCGGGGTCCCGGCCGGGCAGCAGGATCTTGGCGATGCCTCCGGCCAGCAGGCCCAGGACGATCCAGCCGATGATGCCCATGGTCGTTCACTCCGCTCGTTGGTCAGCGTCTCTACGGTGGGGAGGACGCAGCCGCGGGCACCGCGGTTCTCAGCGGTCGCGGGCGCGCAGGAGCGCGGTGGCGGCGACGGCGGCCGTCACGGCGCCGATGCCGGTCACGGCGAGGCCGCCCCGGGAGCGGTAGGAGAAGAGGGAGAGGGTGGAGCGGGCCGAGAAGGCGGAGCCCGCGCTCAGCCAGGAGGCCGCCGATCCGATGCTGAGCGCGGAGCCGAAGGAGGCGACGGACAGCACGCTGCCGACCGAGCCGACGGAGAGCACGGAGCCCACCGACCCGATGGACAGCACGGAGTCCCGGGACCACAGGGAGAGGTGCGAGCGGTCGGCCATGGCGGTCATGCTGTCACATGGCCGGCCGGTACGGCGTGGCTTTCGCCGGCCTGGTCGCCGGGCGCGGTCCTGGTCAGCAGCAGGACCCCCCGGCCGGCGGCGAGGGCTCCGGCGGCGGCGAGCACGATGCCCAGGGCCCCGCCCTGGAGGCGTTCGCCGAGCAGCACCATGCCGATGACGGCCGCGGCGAGGGGGTTGGCCAGGTTGACCACGGCGAGCGGGGCACCGAGGCCGCCCCGGTAGGCCCGCTGCGAGAGCAGCATCCCGCCGACGGCGAAGACCACGACGAGCAGGGCCACGGTGACCACCCGGGCGCTGAGCAGGGCGCCGCCGCGGCCGCCCGCCACGGCCACGGTCTGGGTCAGGGCGGAGGCGACCGCGGAGGCGAGCCCGGAGGCGGTGGCGTGGCGCAGGCCGGGGCCGGGGTCCTTGCGGGCGGTGAGCAGGGCGATCACGGCCAGGGTCGCGCCGGAGACGGTGAGGGCCTCGGCGACGGTGAGGGTGTCGTCGGGAGCCGGTCCGGAGGCGGGAAGCAGCAGCAGGCCCAGTCCGGCGACGGTGGCGAAGGTGCCCCGCCACTCGGTGGCGGCGACCCGCCGGCCGGCGCCGCGCGCGCCGAGCGGAACGGCGGCGACGAGGGTGAGCGCGCCGAGGGGCTGGACCAGGGTGAGCGGGCCGTAGCGCAGGGCGGCCGCGTGCAGCAGCGCGGCGCCGGCGTTCAGCCCGGCCGACCACCACCAGGCGCCGTTGCCGACCAGGTCGCGGGCGGTGCGGGCGACGGCGCGGCGGGCGAGCCGCTCCTGGGCGACGGCGGCGGCCGCGTAGGTGACGGCGGAGGCCAGGCAGAGTGCGACGGCGAGGACGGTGGCTTTCACCGCTCGCCCCCGGCGGGCACGGGCGCGGCGGACGGGACCGGGGCCGGAGCCGGGGCCGGAGCTGCGCCCGAGGCCGCAGCCGAAGCCGAGGCCGGGGCCGGGGCCGCAGCCGGGGCCGGAGCTGCGCCCGAGGCCGCAGCCGAAGCCGAGGCGGGGGCCGGGGCCGCAGCCGGGGCCGGAGCTGCGCCCGAGGCCGCAGCCGAAGCCGAGGCCGGGGCCGGGGCCGCAGCCGGGGCCGAGGCTGCGGACGGGACCGGGGCCGGGGCGGGGGCCTGCTGGGCGGGCTCCGCCGTGCCGCGCGGGCGGGGCAGGCGGCGTTCCGGGGCCGGGGTGCCGGGGGCCGCCGGGCGGGGGACCAGCAGGAGGGACGCGCCCAGCAGCAGGGTGGCCACGCCCGCGTCGACCCAGTAGTGGTTCGCGGTGCCCACGACCACCAGCAGCGTGGCGAGGGGGTGCAGCAGCCACAGGACCCGCCACCGCGAGCGGGTCGCGGCGATCATCCCGAGGGCCAGCATCAGCGCCCAGCCGAAGTGCAGCGAGGGCATGGCGGCGAACTGGTTGGCCATCGTGTCGGCGGCCGGGGCGGCCCGGTAGACGGTCGGCCCGTAGACCTGGCCGGTGTCCACCAGGTGGGCGGCCTCCAGCATCCGCGGCGGTGCGAGGGGGAAGGCCAGGTGCAGGGCGAGGGCCGCGCCGGTGAGGACGGCGAGCACCCGCCGGGTCCACAGGTAGTGCCCCGGGCGGCGCAGGTACAGCCAGACCAGGAACAGGACGGTCGCCGGGAAGTGCACGGCCGCGTAGTAGGTGTTCGCGGCGTGGACGGCGGCGTCCGAGTGGAGCAGCAGCCGCTGCACGGCCCCTTCACCGGGCAGGTGCAGGGCGCGTTCGGCGTCCCAGACCCATCCCGCGTTGCGGTGGGCCTCCTCGGTGCGGCCCGTCGAGAGCATCCGGCCCGCCTTGTACACGGCGAACAGGCCCACGACGAGTAGCAGCTCGCGTATGAGCCGGCGCCGGGCCCCGCCCGCGGGGGCGGCCGGCCGGCCGGGTGTGGTGTGGGAGGTCATCCCCCGGTCTCACTTCTTTCGGGTGGAGCGGATTCGGTCGGACCGTTCCGATCGACACGCCAGTGTATCGATACATTCGCGTATCGATACGATGGTGTACCGATAAGCTGCCGAAGCCGTACACTGGGAGGCACGACCCACTGCCCGGGAGCTCGCGAGGAGAGCCGCACCCCATGACGTCCACGCCGCAGGCCACCGCGCGCCGATCCAAGATCAGCCCGGAGCGCGAGCAGGAGTTCTACGACGCCGTCCTGGACCAGCTGCGCGAGCACGGGTACGAGGCCCTCACCATGGAGGGCGTGGCCGCCCGTGCCAGCTGCGGCAAGTCGACGCTGTACCGGCAGTGGAAGTCCAAGCCCCAGCTGGTCGCCGCCGCCCTGCGCGCGGGCCGGGCGCGGCGCGGCGAGCGGACGCTGGCCGACGTGGACACCGGGAACCTCGCGGGCGACCTTCGCGAGGCCGCCCGGATCGCGGCCGGCACCTCCGGGCGCGACACCCGGCTGACCCAGGCCCTCGGGAACGCCGTGCTCAGCGACGAGGACCTCCAGCGCGCGCTGCGCGAGGCGCTGGTCGAGCCCGAGCTGGCGGCCTTCGACGCGATCGTGGCGCGGGCCGTGGCGCGGGGCGAGATCACCGCGGACCATCCGGCCGTGGAGTTCCTCCCGGCGCAGCTCATGGGCGTCCTGCGGATCCGGCCGGTGCTGGAGGGGCGCTACGCCGACGCCGAGTACCTGGTCCGGTTCGTCGACGCGGCCCTGCTGCCCGCCCTGGGGATCGGCCCGGGGGAACGACCGGCCACCTGAACCGGCAGGCCGCCGTCCACGATGACCGGACGGCGACCCGCTCGCGCTGCCTCGTGGGGACGGCGGCAGCGCGCCACCCGGACGGGTCGGCGGCCCTCCCGAGCAGGGGGACCGCCGCCCCGTCCGGTACGGACCTCCCCGCGCGGACGCGTTCCGCGCGGGCTCTTCCACGCGGGCTCTTCCACGCGGGCGCTTCACACGCCCCCGCGCCCCGCGCCCGGTCAGCCCCGGGCCGCGCCCATGACCCGGGTGTACTCCTGGGGGTCCGCCTCGAAGCCGCGGGCCCGGGCGTCCAGCACCCAGCCGCCGGCGCCGTCCCGGACGAACTCGGCGACGGTGGCCGACGCGGCCCCGGCGAGCCCGGCGAAGTCGAGGGTGGCGAGGTCGGTGCGGCCCTCCCGGATCCGCAGCCCGGTCCCGGCGACGGAGCCGAAGACCGTACGGCCGGGCGTGCCCGCCGGGCCCGGGTCCTGGATGACCACGCCGACCACGACCCGGCCCAGCTCGGGCGCCATGCGGTCCAGTTCGAGGATCATCACCTCGTCCCAGCCGAAGCCCTGCCCGTCGCGGCTGTCCCGGTCGAGGGTGACCGTGCCGTCGGGGGCGCGGCTGCCGAAGTGCACGAGGTACACCGGCTCCCCGTACGGGTCGCGGATCCCGAAGACGCCGGCGACGAGGTCCAGGTCGTGCGGGGGCGTCCCGGCCGGGCTGGGGTCCCAGCGCAGGGATATCTCCACCTTGGCCAGGCTCTTGCGTACTCCGGTCACCGGACTCCCCCTCCGCTCGGCCGCTCTGGCCGGTGCTGCCCTGCCATGCTGCCACGCGTTCGTGATCACCGGGCGAACCACCGTACACAACCAGCCAGTTCGCCTCTCAGCGGGCGGGATCCACCCGTACGGTCTCCACCCAGGCCGGCGGCTGCGGGGCGCCCGCCCCGATCAGCGCGGCGATCACCCGGCAGGGCAGGGCCCCCTCCGGCCAGGGGGTGTACCCGTCGGTCAGGACCACGACGATGTCCGGCCGGTCGGGCACGGCCAGCGCGGCAGCGATGCCCACCCGCATGTCGGTGCCGCCTCCCCCGGCCAGCGTCACCTGCTGGGCGCTGGTCACCCGGTTCACGGCCTGTACGTCGGCGTCGCAGGCCAGCACCGCGACCCGGTTCCCACCGACGCCGACCTCCCGCAGGACTCCCGTGACCTCGCCGAGCGCGGCGGCGAGCTCCTCGTCCCCCATGGAGCCGGAGGTGTCCACGACGATCGCGACCCGGGGCAGCGGCCGGCGCAGGCTCGGCAGCACCACCCGGCCGCCCAGTGCGGGGGTGCGGCGCGAGGGACGGCGGTAGGTGTAGTCCACGGCGCCGGCCGCCCAGGCGGCGGCCTCGCGGACCGCCCCCGTCAGGGCACGCCGCCAGTCCACGACGGGCTCCAGCACCTCCTCCGCCCAGCGTTCCCATCCGGCGGGCAGACTGCCGCGGCCCCGGGTGCGCCGGTGGGCGCGCATGGCCTGGGCGGTGGTCCGGCGCAGGGCCTCCGCCTCCACGGGGCCGATCCGGGCGGTGCCGGCGCCGCCGTCGCCGAGTTCCCAGGGCGCGGGCACACCATGCGCGCCGGAGCCGCAGTCCACGTGCTCGTGCGGGGGCGTGCGCGGGATGCCGGGCAGGTAGCCCTCGAAGAGGCCGCCCGCGGGGAGGCCGAAGCGGCCCGGCTCCATCCTGCCGTCGGGCAGCCGCAGCCCGTCCGCGAGGAGGTCGTCGTTGATCTCGCAGTCCTGGGCGATGTTGATCCGCAGCGGATCGCGCTGGTCGGCGGCGGGGAGCCGGTCGGCCCGGCCGTGGTGGTCCCGCAGCAGGTGGGCGACCTCGTGGATCCACACGCCGGCCAGCTCGGGGACGGGGGTCCGCTCCACGAACTCGGGCGAGACGTAGCAGCGCCAGTACCGGTCGACGCCCATCGTGCGCACCCCCGTCGGCCCCGGGGAGGGAACGACGGTCAGCGCGTACAGGGCGGAGGCCAGGTAGGGCCGGGCCTCGGCCGCCGCGTAGCGGGCGGCGAGCAGCTTGGCCCGGTCCAGGGGGCGGTCCACGGTCAGCGGGCGCCGGGCAGGGCCCCGGCCAGCTGGAGCAGTTCCACGAAGGCGTCGATCCCGGCCGGTACGGGCCAGGACAGGTCGCGCATCGCGGCCAGGTCGGCGGCGGCCCGTGCGGCCACGTCGGGCACTCCCGCGTCGACGGCCTTGGCGAGCACCGCCCAGCCGGCCTCCCAGCGGGGCCGGGTGAGCTCGCCCTGCACGGCGGCCACGACCGCGATGAGGAAGGCCAGCTGGCGGTCTCCGCGCTTGGGCAGGGCGAAGGCGTCGGGGTCGGCCAGCACCTTCTCCGGGTCGGGCAGGTCCAGGTTCTCCAGGTAGGTCAGCAGCTCCAGGCCCGCTCCGTCGCCGACGGCCCCGGTGAGCGCGGCGGCCAGCGCCTCGCGGCCCGCGCCGGCCGCGTAGCCGGTGGCCAGCAGGCGCAGCGCCATCTCCCACGTGCGCGGGGAGGGCCAGGCCCGGCCGCGGCCCTCGGCGTCGTTCGGCATGTGGTGGACCAGGCCGGGACGAGCCGTGAGGAAGCCGGAGATCACGCCCCGGGCGCGGGCGGCCGCGCCGCCGGCCCGCGCGGGGTCGACCGCCGGCAGGGCCGTCTCGGGCCAGGTCCCGGCCATGCCGCGGGCGACCGTGCGGGCGTCGTGGGTCCAGTCGAGGTGGACGAAGCGGTTGGCGAGCGGCGGGCTGAGGTGCCAGCCGTCGGCCGCGCTGGACGGCGGATTGGCGGCGGCGACGATCCGTACGGACGCGGGCAGTTCGAGGCTTCCGACACGACGTTCGAGGACCACGCGCAGCAGGGCGGCCTGGACGGCCGGCGGGGCGGAGGACAGCTCGTCGAAGAAGAGCAGGCCGTGCCCGGTGCGGGCCAGGCGCACCGCCCAGTCCGGCGGGGCCATGGGCACGCCGGTGGTGGCGGGGTCGTCGCCGACGATGGGCAGGCCGGCGAAGTCCGAGGGCTCGTGGACGCTGGCGATGACGGTCTCCAGCCGGACCCCGAGGGCGTCCGCGAGCCGCTCCATGCCGGCGGACTTGCCGATGCCGGGCTCTCCCCACAGCAGGACGGGCTGGTTGGCCGTCACCGCCAGGGCCAGCGCCTCCAGCTGGGGGTTGGCCGCGGGCTCGGTACGGGTGGCGCCGAGCCGTGCGTTGAGGGCGTCGGCGGCGGCCAGCGCGGGGGCGGGCGCGGTGCTCATTCGCCTGCCCTGCCGTCGCTGCCGGACCCGCCCGCGTCCACCGCGTCGCCCGCCTCGGAGTCGCCGGCCTCCGCGTAGCCGTCCTCTTCGTGGTCGTCGTCGGAGTCGCCCCATTCGGCGCGCTCGGCCAGGAACTCGTCGTACTCCTCGAAGTTGATGCCGGGGTGGCGCTCCTCCACGAGTTCCTTCAGGAAGATCAGGTCGGTGCGCTTGTAACGGGTCACCACCTGGCCGAGCGACAGTTCCATGTTGTCGACCACGTCGGTACGGGCCCCGGCCGCCAGGAGCGCCCTGACCAGGGACGCGGTGCCGCCGTTCTGGACGGCGCTCTGGAGCGGGGTGCGCTCGGCGTCGTCCTCCTGCTCCAGGTCGAGTCCGGCCTCCAGCAGCCGGGGCAGCAGCTCCTCGTGGCGCACGAAGGGCAGCAGGTGCAGCAGGCCCTGGCCGCGGCCGTTGCGCACCCGGGGGTCGAGGCCCGCGTCAAGCAGCGCGAGGACGCCGGGGGTGTCGCCGTGCTGGACGCGTTCGAACAGCTCGCGGCGCTCGGCGCGCAGGGCGCGCGGGAGGCGGCCCTCGCCGGTGGTCCACGCCTCGCGCACGGCGAAGCAGCCGGCGACGGCGCCGCCGAACGCGCGCATGGCGCGCTCGCGCTGCTGCTCCTCGGCGGTGTGCGGGATTTCGAGCGCGCCGTCCCGGGAGCCCACCTCGTGCCACTCTCCGACGCAGCGGACCCGGACGGGCCGCGGCGCGGCGGGGCCGGGCGGGCCCTCGGCCGGGCCGGCCCCGGGGAACAGGGCGTCGGCGACGAGCGGGTGCAGCTCCCGCGGGGCGGTCCGGCCGCTGCGCACGAGGTGCAGGTCGGGCAGCGGACGCCAGGCGTGGTCCGGCAGCCGGGGTACGTCGCGGACGTCGGGCGAGTCGACGAGCCGCGCCCGCAGCCCGCCGTCCGGGCCGTCGGGTTCCACCAGCAGCAGGCAGCTCCAGTGCGGGGCGAAGGTGAACCGCTCGCCGGCGCCCGCCGCGGCGAGGCGGCGGACCCCGGCGGCGAGCAGGGCCGGGCTCAGCGCGGCGCCCTTCAGCGCGGCCGCGGCATTGGTCCAGCGGTAGGCGTTCGGCGGGGCGCTCAGGTCGAGTGCGATCCCGGCGGCGGCGAAGGCCTCGACACTCTCCCGGCGCCACTGGAGCACGGCGGCCCACTCCGCGCGCCCGGCGGGGTCGGCGGGTCCGGGGTCGGCGGTGGGCAGCTCGTCCTCGCCCAGCGGAGTGCCGTCGGCGCGGAAGAAGGGGATCCGGTCGGCCGGGCCGACGCTGGAGCGCAGCTCGGAGGTGTGCCGCACGTCCCAGAGCCAGCGGGCGCGGGTCCAGTCCTCGACGACCCAGGAGGCGTAGGAGTGGCGCCGCGCCCCGGGGTCGACGGGCGCGCAGTGCAGCCGCAGCCGCTGCGGGCCGTCCACCATGGCGCGGGTGGTGACGTACAGGAGGGGTGCGTCCGGTCCGGAGCCGTAACGGGCCAGCACGACGCGGCGGTTCGGGGCCACGACCGTGCGGCCGCCCAGGACCCGGGGCAGATGCCAGCGCAGCAGGTCGGGGGCGAAGTGGCGCAGGTCCTCCGCCACCGCTTCGGCGACGGCGGTGCCGTGCTCCGCGGCGAGCGCCGTCAGGTCGACGGTGGTCTCCGTGCCGGCGGCTGCGCAGGCGGCACGCCAGTCCCCGGCCAGGCGGTGCGCGGTGGCCTGCTCGATCATCCAGCGGGGCACCGCGTAGCGGCGGATCCGCTGCCAGGCGGCGGCGTCCTCGTCGTGCAGGGCGCCGGGCGGCAGGTCGGCGAGGGACTGCTCGCTGGAGGCGCTCACCGGTACACGCTGCCGATGGCCCGCAGGTCCGGGTGGCCGGCCCGGGCGGGGCGCATCCGCTCGGCGAAGGAGCGCTTGAGGCGGCGGGGGGTGCCGGGGCCGAGGCCGACGTGCTCCAGGGGGCAGTCGTCGGGGAGGGCGGCCAGCAGGCGCTTGGCGCCGCGGCCGGTGATGCCGGTGTGGCGCAGCTCCAGGCGGCGCAGCGCGCTTCCGGGCAGGGCGTCGGCCAGGGCGTACGCGCCCTCGTCCCCGGTGGCGTTGCCGGGGGAGCCGAGGCTGCGCTCGGACATGACCCGGCCGAGGTCCAGGGACTCGATGCCGCCGAGGGCAGCGGCCAGGGCGCGGGCCCCGGGCACGCCGATGCCGTTGCCGCCGAGGCCCAGGCGCACCGGGCGGTCGGGGCCCGCTTCGGCGGCGGCGGCCGCGAGGACCGCGGCGCCCTCGTCGCCGAGGTGGTTGGCGGGGACGTACAGCTCGCGGACGCCGGCCTCGCGGATGAGGGCGGCGAGCAGCGGGGCCGCTTCGGCGGTGAGGCCGTTGCCGCCGAGGTAGATGCGTTCCAGCGGGGTCTCGCGGGTGCGCAGGGCGTCCAGGAGAAGGCGTACGCCGTCGGCCTCGATGCCGGTGTTGACCAGGTCGAGGGTGCGCAGGGCGGTGTTGCGGCGCAGCAGCGCGGCCAGGGTCCGGGCGCCGTCCTCCCGGACGGGGTTCCGCTTGAGCCAGAGGGCGCGGACGGTGGTGTCCTCGGCGAGGGCGCCGGCGAGGGCCAGGACGCCTTCGGGGCCGATGCGGTTGCAGCCGAGGTAGAGGGTGTGCAGGCCGTGCTCCGGGCCGGCCGCGGTGAGGGCGGCGGCGAGGGTGCGGGCGCCCTCGTCGCCGATGGAGTTCGTACCGAGCAGCAGGTGCACGGCGTGCGGGGAGGCGGTGGCGGCGGGCAGCAGGCGGGAGGCGCCGGCCGGGCCGAGGCCCTGCTTGCACAGGTCGACGCGGCCGTCGGCGCGCAGGGTGCCGAGGGGGAAGGCCTCGTCGGCCTCGACGAGGCGGTCCTGCGCGAGGCGGGCGAGCAGCGGGTCCAGGCCCGCCGGGTCGGCGAGCGGCAGGTCCGGGTGCTCGATCGCGGGGCACCGTACGGGCGTCGGCCGTGTCATCACCACTCCACCGGTTCCTTCGCCGGCTTCCGGCGACCGAGCAACTTCGGATACGACCGCCCTGACGGCGCGGCGGCGCGCGCCGCCGTGCCGTCGGGGCGGGAAGAAGACGCAAGACCGGTCGGATTCGAACCGACGTCCTCCAGCTCGATGCTTGGGCGCGACGACCTCTGCGCTACGGCCTTGCTGCGGTGATCATAGCGACTGCGTGGCCGAAACTCGATCACCAGTTTGAATGACCTGCGGGAGCACCGGTCACCCAGGGGCTTGACGCCCCGCCAGGGGCCGGCGGCCGGCAAGTCGGTTCCGGTGACGCGGCGCCCCTCCCGGGCGTGCGTCACCGACTCAGGGAGGCGCGATGTCCGGATGAACCCGATACGCGCCCTGCCGCCCGACAACGGGGCGTTCCCCTCGGTCCGTGCCGACCCGAGCGTCCCGCCCGTCGCCATGCGCCGCCCCCCTTCTTCCGTCGCGGAGCGCAGCCGCCGCAGGATCTCCGGCGGAACCGGATCGTTATCCTCAAGTTTTCCTCAGATGTAGTGACGCTGCGCCTGCCGCCTTCCTAGCTTCCTCATACACGTGCCCTCGCGCCCCGCGGTTCCGCACGTCCCCCCACGTTTCCCGCGACAGTCCCCCCGCGGATCCGCGTTCCCGAGGAAAGAGCAGCACATGAAGGTTCCCAAGGCCGGTGCGGTCGCCGCAGTGATCGCCCTCGCCGCCACCGCTTCCGGCTGTGGTGGCGAAGCCCCGAAGGAGCCCCTCTCCGTCGGTATCAAGTTCGACCAGCCGGGTATCGGCATGCGCGAGCCCGACGGCACGTTCACCGGCTTCGACGTCGACGTCGCCACCTACGTCGCCAAGGAGCTCGGGTACAAGCCGAACGAGATCGAGTTCAAGGAGGTCTTCAGCAACGACCGCGAGCTGCTGATCCAGTACAACGAGGTCAAGTTCGTCGCGGCCAGCTACACGATCAACGACAAGCGCCGCGAGAAGGTCGACTTCGCCGGCCCCTACTTCGTCGCCCACCAGGACCTGCTGGTCCGCGCCGACGACACCACGATCAACAAGGCCGAGGACCTCAACACCAAGCGGCTGTGCTCGGTGACCGGCTCCACCTCCGCCGAGAACGTGCGCAGCAAGCTGGCCCCGAAGGCGAGCGTGCTGGAGCTCGGCGGGTACTCGGAGTGCCTGGTCGCCCTCCAGGACAACCTGGTCGACGCCATGACCACCGACAACTCCATCCTCGCCGGGTACGCGGCCCGCAAGGGCAACGAGGGCAAGTTCAAGCTGGTCGGGCTGAACCTGAGCAACGAGAACTACGGCATCGGCATCAAGAAGGGCGACAGCGCCCTCCAGAAGAAGATCAACGCGGCGCTCAGCAAGATGGTCTCGGACGGCTCCTGGGAGGCGGCCGTGAAGAAGAACTTCGGCCAGGCCAACTACAAGTACGAGCCGGCCCCGCGGGTCACCACGGGCAGCTGACACCGCAGGACGCGAGGGGCCCCGGCGGATCCGGCGGGGCCCCTCGCGCCTGTCCGCGCGCCTACGCCAGCGGCGCCTTGGCGCGCAGCACCGTCAGGAACTCCCGCATCCAGGCGGGGTGGTCGGGCCAGGCGCGGGCCGACACCAGGGTTCCGTCGACCACGGCCTCGGAGTCCTGGAACTCGGCCCCGGCCGCCCGCATGTCGGGCTCCAGCGCCGGATAGGCGGTGACCCGGCGCCCGCCGAGGGAGCCGCTCGCGGCGGTGATCAGCGGGCCGTGGCAGATCTGGGCGACGGGCTTGTCGGCCCCGGCGAAGGCGGCCAGGATCCGGCACACCTCGGGGTCGTTGCGCAGGTACTCCGGAGCCCGGCCGCCCGGGACGACCACCGCCGCGTACTCCTCGGGGACCACCTCGGAGAAGGCGATGTCGGCGGGCCAGGTGTAGCCGGGCTTCTCCGTGTAGGTGTCGAAGCCCTCCTCGAAGTCGTGTACGACGAACCGCAGCTTCTTGCGCGAGGGGGCCGCGATGTGGACCTCGTACCCCTCCTCCTGGAGGCGCTGGTAGGGGTAGAGGACCTCCAGGGACTCCGCCGCGTCGCCGGTCACGATGAGGATCTTCACTGCCATGGGCTGCTCCAGGGGTGCTGTCGGCGGCCGGCCGGGGGGCCGTCCGGGCACCGCCTACCGTGCCCGCGCCCGCCCGGCGGCAAACGCCTTCCGGAACCCCGTACGACACATGGTTTTAACCTGTTCGATACATGACAATGTGAGCCTCGCTTCGCCACCCGACACCCCGCCAACTGCCAGGGCGGGGGCGGTGCTTGTGGAGAGGTATCCCCCACGTCATGAGAATCTCCCGTACGGCCCCCTGGGCCGCCGGCCTCGCGGCCGCCGCGCTGTTCCTCATACCGGCCACCGCCACGGCCGGCCCGCAGCGGACAGCGGCGGCTCCCCGCGCCGCGGCCTCCGCGACGAGCGTCGACGACTACTACGCGGCCGCCGCGGGCAAGACCGGCGCCGCGCTGAAGACGGCCCTGCACAACATCATCAAGAACCAGTCCACGGTGACGTACGACGGCGTGTGGAACGCGCTGAAGGTCACCGACCAGGACCCGAACAACCCCAACAACGTCATCCTGGTGTACTCGGGCCGCTCCCAGTCCAAGAACTCCAACGGCGGCGGGGTCGACGACTGGAACCGCGAGCACGTCTGGGCCAAGAGTCACGGCGACTTCGGCACCGCCACCGGCCCGGGCACCGACCTGCACCACCTGCGCCCCGAGGACGTCACGGTCAACAGCACGCGCGGCAACAAGGACTTCGACATGGGCGGCAGCCCGGTCGCCGAGGCCCCCGGCAGCTACACCGACGCCGACTCCTTCGAGCCGCGGGACGCGGTCAAGGGCGACGTCGCCCGCATGCTGCTCTACATGGCCGTGCGCTACGACGGCGGGGACGGCTTCCCGGACCTGGAGATGAACGACAAGGTCAACAACGGCACCGCCCCCCTCTTCGGCCGGATCAGCCTGCTGAAGCAGTGGAACCAGATGGACCCGCCGGACGCCTTCGAGAAGCGGCGCAACCAGGTCATCTTCGACACCTACCAGCACAACCGCAACCCGTTCATCGACCACCCGGAGTGGGTCAACTCGATCTGGTAGCGGCCCCGGCGGGCTCGGCGGCCACTTGCCGCGGATCCCGCGCGTTCCGGCGCGGAGTACGTCCTCCGGCCCCGGGCAGCGGACGCCCGTGACCGGCCGGCGGCCGCCGCTCAGGGCCCCAGGCGGCCTGCGAGGGCCTGGAACTCGGGCCAGGGGTCCTGCGGCGGCCGCGGGTCCCAGAGCTTCTGGGAGAGCGCGGCCAGCGGCATCCGGATGCCGGCGGCCACCTGGGCCGGGGTCTGGGAGGCGGCCAGGTCGCACCAGACGGCGAGGCGGGCACCGAGGATCTGCGGGTCGTACGCGGCGGGGACGGCGGTGGTGCCGCGCAGGACGAGCGGCGTCCACTGCTCGTAGATCCGCCTGCCGGTGGGATAGGTGAACTGGTTGGGCTCGCCGAGGACGTAGTAGAGGTACTCGTCGTTGAGGTTGACCACCTTGCGGCCCGTGGCCAGGTACTCCGTCGGCGGCCGGGCGCCGTACTCCTTGCCGGTCCAGTACTCGGCCTGGATGTCCGGGGCCGCCTTGGCGATGCCGCCCGCGAAGATCCCGTCGTTCCACGCCTTGAGCGCCTTGCCGGAGGGGCGGACCACCGCGGCCCGGTCGTCGAGCCAGCCCGTCGCCAGGTCCTGCACCCGGGCCGTGGCCCCGTAGCGGGCACGCGCGGCGCGCGCGAGCTGCGGGAAGGAGGCCTCCGGGTCCTTGACGACCAGTGCCTGGTACTCGTCGGCGCCCAGGTGCCAGGCACCGGCCGGGAACAGCGGCAGGTACTCGCGCAGCAGGTCGTCCACGAGCCGGGCCGACGCCGGGTCGGATATGTCCACGGCGCCCTTGACGGCCCGGCCCGACGCGTCGCGCAGCTGCAGTTCCGGGTGGGCGCGCAGCACCGCGCCGAGGTGGCCGGGAGAGTCGATCTCGGGGACGAGCGCGATGTGCAGCCGGGCGGCGAGTGCCGTGATCCGCCGGACGTCGGCCTTGGTGAGGTGCGGGGTGGAGACGATCTCGGGGTGGGTGTCCGACTGGATCCGGAAGGCCTGGTCGTCGGAGAAGTGCAGGCCGAGCTGGTTGAGTTTGAGGTCGGCCATCTCGCGCAGCCGGTCCTCGATCCAGTCGGGGGCGAAGTTCTTGCGGGCGATGTCCAGGTTGAGCCCCCGCTGCGGTTTGGCCGGGGCGTCCTCCACCGTGCCCTCGGGGGCCGCCCCTGCCCCGCGTATCTCCTGCTTGAGGGTGCGGGTGCCGTAGAAGACGCCCGCCTCGTCAGGGCCGGTGATGGTGACCCGGCCGTCCCGGACGGTGAGGGTGTACGACTCGGGCGCCCCCTTCGCCCCGAGGGCCAGCCGTACGTCGCCGGGCCGGGCCTGGTCGGACTCGACGTACCCGAGGTGCAGCTCGCCGGCCAGCAGTCGGCCCTCGTCGGAGAGCGCCGCGCTGTCGGCGGGGGCCACGAGCACCCGCCCGGCGGGCGCGGGCTTCCAGCCGGGGCCCCGGGCGGGTGTGTGCTCGCGGACGGCCGGGACCGTGCGCGGGGCGCTGGACAGCGGGTACGAGGAGGCCGGCGGCGGGGCCGGGGTGGCGGAGGCGGGCGGCGGACTTCCCGGCGGGGCGGTGGCGCCGGGGGCGGCGCCCGTGTCCTCGGCTCCCGCGGAGCACGCCGGAACGGCGAAGGAGACCAGGCCGGCGGCCGCTGCCGTCGCGATGGTCCGTCCCGTGCCGCGCCTTCTCTTCGTCCGCCTCATGATGCACCGGTCCCCCGTACCAAGCTGGCACGGGGGACCGGTGCGCGCGACCCGGGGCGGAAGGAGGGTGCCCCTGGCCGGGCGGACTCAGGCGTCGGAATCGGCGCGGCCGAGGGCCTCCAGGGCCGCCTCGCCGAAGCCGTGGTCCTGCTCGGGGGCGCCGCCGCCGATGCCGACGGCTCCGACGAGGTGGCCGTCGCGGTGGACCGGGAGGCCGCCGGCGATGAACAGCAGCGGGCGGTCGAGGGCGGTGGGCAGGGAGTGGAAGGGCGCGCCGGGCAGGACGGCCTCGGTGAGGGCGGCCGTGGGGGCGTTCAGTTGGAGGGCGGTGTAGGCCTTGCGGGTAGTGGTCTCGCCGGAGATCAGGACGGCCCGGTCGTCGCGGCGGAAGGCCAGCAAGTGGCCGCCCGCGTCCAGGACGGTGACGCTGACCGCGACCCCGGCCGCCTCGGCGGCGGTACGGGCGGCGGTGACGAGCAGTTCGGCGTCCTCGGTGGTCAGCGGTGAGACGGCGGTACGGGGGGTGCGGGACATGTGGTGCTCCTGTGCGGGGGCGGATCGGTGGGGGATCAGCGGTGGACGGGGGCGGGGGCGGCGGGGGTGCCTGCCGCCACGACCCGGCTCCCTGCCGCCGCCCGGCGGGAGGTACGGCGCTCCAGCGCGCCGGAGACGAGGGCCAGGACCAGGGCGGAGGCGGCGAGGGCGGCGCCGACCCAGTTCGGGGCGGTCCAGCCGAGGCCGGCGCTGATGACCAGGCCGCCCAGCCAGGCGGCGAGGGCGTTGCCCAGGTTGAAGGCGCCGATGTTGACGGCGGAGGCCAGCGTGGGGGCGCCCGCGGCCTGGTCGAGGACCCGCTTCTGCAGCGGCGGCACGGTGGCGAAGCCGAGGGCCCCGATGAGGGCGACGGTGACGGCGGCGCCGGCCTTGCTGTGGGCGGTGAGGGTGAAGGCGGCGAGGACGAGGGCCAGCGCGCCCAGGGACACGTACAGCATCGGCATCAGCGCCCGGTCGGCGAGGCGCCCCCCGACGAGGTTGCCGGCGACCATGCCCAGGCCGAAGAGGACCAGCAGCCAGGTCACGGAGGTGTTGGCGAAGCCGGCGACGTTCGTGAGCATCGGGGTGATGTAGGTGATCGCCGCGAAGACACCGCCGAAGCCGAGCACGGTCATGGCCATCGCGAGCAGCACCTGGACGTTGCGGAAGGCGGCCAGTTCGTGGCGGATCCGTACGCCCTCGGGGCGGGGCAGCTCGGGGACCAGGCGCGCGATGCCCAGGAGGCCGACGACGCCGAACGCGGCGACGACCAGGAAGGTGACGCGCCAGCCGAGGTGCTGGCCGACGAGGGTGCCGAGCGGGACACCGACCACGTTGGCCACGGTCAGGCCGGTGAACATCATGGCGATGGCGCCGGCCCTGCGCTCGGGCGCGACGAGCCCGGCCGCGACGACCGCGCCGATCCCGAAGAACGCGCCGTGGGCGAGGGAGGCGACGACCCGGCCGGCCAGCATCACCCCGAAGGCGGGGGCCAGCGCCGAGAGCACGTTGCCTGCGACGAACAGTCCCATGAGCAGCATCAGCATCCGCTTGCGGGGGACGCGGGTGCCGAGGACGGTCATCACGGGGGCGCCGAGGACGACGCCGAGAGCGTAGCCGGTGACCAGGAAGCCTGCGGTCGGGATCGAGACGCCGTATCCGGCGGCGACCTCGGGCAGCAGGCCCATGATCACGAACTCGGTGGTGCCGATCCCGAAGGCTCCGATGGCGAGGGCGAGGAGCGCGAGAGGCATGAGCGTGCGGCCCTTCAGGGTGGGGGGAGGTCAGTGCGGGAGAAGCGGCCGGAAGATTGCGCCAGCCGTTTACAGTCGTCCACATTAATTGCAGACGCCTGATATTTGCAAGCGCGGGCTATTGCACGCGTCCCCTATCCTGGGTGTACGCGCACGCGCACGCCGCACGCGTTCGCCTTGACGACGGAGGAGCCCATGACGGCCACGGACAGCGCCCCCACCCCCCTCGCCCAGGGCTGGTGCGCCCTCTCCCTCCTCCACGGCCGGATCGAGGCCCACCTGGAGCGGGCCCTGCAGGCGGGGCACGGGCTGAGCGTGCGCGAGTACTCCCTGCTGGACGTGCTGAGCCGCCAGCACGACGGGCCCGGCGGGCACCTGCGGATGAACCAGGTGGCGGAGTCGGTGGTGCTCAGCCAGAGCGCGACGACCCGGCTGGTCAGCAGGCTGGAGGACCGGGGGCTGCTGAACCGCTACCTCTGTGACACGGACCGGCGCGGCATCTACACCGATGTGAGCAGGGCGGGCCTCGACCTGCTGGCCGAGGCCCGCCCCACCAACGCGGCCGCCCTGCGCGAGGCTCTCGACGAGGCCGCCGGCCGCCCGGAACTGGCCCCGCTGGTGGCGGCGGTCGAGAACCTGCGCGGGTAGCCCCCGGCGGCGAGGCCGGGGGGCCCGGGGCTGCTACCTCGGAGGGCTCGGGAACGCCGACGGCTGTCCGGCGCCCGACCCTGAGGACGGCACGGCCGAGCTCTGCACCGGGCCCTGCGTCGGCGGGGGCGCGGGCGTCGTGCGCTGCGGGCGCGCCGAAGGGGCCGACGGCGTCGGGGTGGGGCGGGGGCTCGCCGCGCCCGTGGACGGCTGCGACGGCTCCGGCGAGGGCGTCGCGCTCGACGGCCCGCCCGGGGTCGGGGTCGGCGTCGGGGCCGGGGTGAGCTCCGGCGGCGCGGCGGGCGGAACCGGGCGGGCCGGGACCCCGTCCGGGCCGAGGACCAGGTAGCCGGCCACGGCGGCCGCAGCCAGGCCGGACAGGCCTGCCAGGACCCAGGCCGAACGGCGCAGCCGGACGCGGGGGGCCCTGAGGTGCGGGCCCGGCGGGTCGGCCGGGCGCAGCGAGCGCACGGTGACCTCCTCGGCCCGGGCCTCCATGGCCTGCCGCAGCCGGCGCTCCACGGGGCGTTCGCCGGTCATACCCGTCCCTCCAGAATCCGTTCCAGCGCGTCCAGGGCGCGGCTGGCGTTCGACTTCACCGAGCCCCGGCTGATGCCCAGGGTCTCGGCGATCTCCGCCTCGCTGAGGTCGGCCCAGTACCTGAGCACCAGCACCTGGCGGCGGCGCGGGGTCAGCCGGCCCAGCGCCGCCAGGACCTCGCGGTGCGCCTCGTCCAGGACGACGGACGCCTCGGCGGAGGGCACGTCGGCCGTGGCCGGCGGCACCCACGCGCGGGCCGTACGGCGGCGGCGCAGCACGGAGCGCGCGGTGTTCACGACGGAGGTGCGCAGGTAGCCCAGCGCGTTGTCCACCTCCGTGATCCGCTCCCCGTGCCGCCGGTAGAGGGCGGTGAAGGCGTCCTGGACCACGTCCTCGGCGGTGCCCAGGTCGTCGACGAGGAGCACCGCGAGGCGGACCATGGACAGCCGGTGGGCGTGGTAGAGCTCGCTGACGGTCGGCGCGGGCGCGGGGTCGCCGGCGTCCTCCCGGCCGGCCGTGCCGTAGGTGTACGGGTAGGGGTGCGCGCCGGGTCCGGCCGGCGGGGCGGGGCTTTCGCGTCGGGTGAGCCACCACCACAAGCCCCGCCACGCCCGGAAGGAACCGGGCGCGGCGGGGCTGGCGGACGGTGCGAGTGCGAGCACGTGTTTCCTCAGTTGCCGGCGCGGCGCCGCACGGTGAAGAGGGCGCCCGCGCCGACGGCGATGAGCCCGGCCGCTCCGGCGCCGAGGGCGATGGTGGTCGCCGAGGAGCCAGTATGCGCGAGCTCGGCGCCCTCGCCGGAGCCGGGCTCCCCCGAGGGGACGGCGGAGGGCCGGCCGCTGCCCGGCTGCGAGACGGACGGGCTGGGCGTGGCGCCCGGCGGCAGCGAGGGCATGGCGGAGGGCTGGCCGCTGCCGCCGCCCGGGTGGGTCGGGACCGGGCTCGGCTTGCCGCCGGGCTGCGCGGGCATGGCGGAGGGCTGGCCGTTGGCCGGCTGCGAGGGGACCGGGTGCGGCGCCGCCGAGGTGGAGGGCGGCGCCGGCGTGGCGGAAGGCCCCTGCGCGGCGAAGGCCGGTCCGCCGAGGGCGACGACCGCCCCGGTGGCGGCGGCGACGGCGGCCGCCCGGCGGGCGGACAGGGGAACGCGCTTCAGGTTCTTCACGGTGCATCTCCACGGTCGGGTCCAGGGCTCGGAACTTCGCCCTTCACCCCCGCACGACGCGCGGGTCCGCGATCGGTTGCCGCCGTTCCCGAAATATTTTCCGCGGGATCCGCCGAGGGGCGCGGCGGCGGCCGCGGAACGCCTCCGCGCCCGTGTCCGCCCGGCCGTCGGAGGACGTGCCCCCGGGGCGCTTCAGCGCAGCCGGCCCCGGGTGCACCCGCGCAGGGCCCGGCCCAGCAGGGCCACGCCCTCCTCGATCTCGGCGGCAGCCCCGGCCGCGTAGCCGAGGACCAGGCCCGGCGGGCCGGGGCGCAGGCGGTGCCAGGACAGCGGGTGGGACTTGACCCCGAGGGCCAGTGCGGCGGCGGCCAGCGCCGTGTCGGGAAAGGCCGCGCCGTCGAAGGTGACCATCAGGTGCAGGCCCGCCGCCGCGCCGTGCACCCGGGCGCCGGGCAGGTGCCGGGCAACGGCGCCGAGCATCGCGTCCCGGCGGCGGCGGTGGCGCCGGCGTACGAAGCGCAGGTGTCGCTCCAGTTCGCCCGAGTCCATCAGCCGCGCGAGGACGAGCTGGGCGAGGACGGGGTTGCCGAGGTCGGCGTAGCGCTTGGCCTCGACGACCTCGTCGCGCATCCGGGGCGGGACCAGCAGCCAGCCCAGCCGCAGCGCGGGCGCGAGCAGCTTGGAGACGCTGCCGGCGTAGCAGACCGACTCCGGGGCCAGGGCCCGCAGGGCGGGCACGGGGGCGCGGTCGTAGCGGTGCTCGGCGTCGTAGTCGTCCTCCAGGACCAGTCCCCCTGCCGCCGCCCAGGCCAGCAGCCGCCGGCGCCGCTCCCCGTCGAGCACGACCCCGGTCGGGAACTGGTGGGCGGGGGTCAGCAGGACCGCCCCGGCGCCGCTCCCCCGCAGCGCGGCCACATCCAGCCCCGCCCCGTCCACCGGTACCCCCACAGTGTGCAGTCCGCCGTGCTCCAGCTGCTGCCGGGCGCCGAGCGAGCCGGGGTCCTCCACCGCCACCCGGTGCACGCCCGCCCCGCGCAGCACCGCCGCGAGCAGTCCCAGGGCCTGGGCGACACCGGCCACCACGACGACCTCGCCGGGGTCCGCGCGGATCCCCCGGTTGCGGGCCAGCCACCCGGCGACGGCCTCCCGCAGGGCGGGTGCGCCCTGCGGGTCCCCGTAGCCGAAGTCGGCGGCGGTGAGGCCGGCGAGCACCCGGCGCTCGGCCTGGAGCCAGGCGGTGCGCGGGAATGCGGTGAGGTCGGGCACGCCGGGCGAGAGGTCGATCCGGCACGGGACGGCGCGCAGGGCGTCGACCGGCCCGCCTCGGGGGGCGGCGGGCCGGGCCGCACCGGCCGGCGGCGGGGGCGGTGGGGCCGCGACGACCACGGTGCCGCCCCGGCCGCGGCCCGCCACCTGGCCGGTCTCGGCCAGCCGCTGGTAGGCCTCTGTCACCAGACCGCGCGAGACGTTCAGTTCGGCGGCCAGGACCCGGGTGGCGGGCAGCCGGCTGCCGACGGGCAGGGTGCCGTCCGCGATCGCGGCGCGCAGCCGCCCGGCGAGCCACTCGGTGCGGCCGCCCTCGGGGGCCCGGCCGATGTCGAGCTGGAGGAAGTCGGAGCCGGTGGTGGAGGAGCCGGTTGTGGACCTGTCGTCGGGGGCTTCTTTGGACCTGCTCACCGGGCCATTGTGCCTCCAGGCTGGTCCGCATGAGCACCTCCCCCTCCCTTCCCGCCGCTGCCCTGCGCGACCTGGCTCCCGGCGTCGTCGGCATGGCACTGGTCGGCAGCAGTGTCACCGTCTCGCGGTCCCTGTCCGACGCCCCGCTGTTCACCGCCCAGGCGGTGCGCTACGCGGCCGCCGCGCTGGTCCTCGTCCTCCTCGCCCGGGCCGCCGGAGTCCCGCTGCCGCGCCCGCGGGGGCGGGAGTGGCTGTGGCTGGCCGGGGTGGCGGTGACCGGTCTGGTGCTGTTCAACGTGGCCGTCGTCCGGGGGGTGGGGCACGCCGAGCCCGCCGTGATCGCCGTGGCCGTGGCCTCCGTACCGGTCGCGCTCGGGCTGATCGGCCCGCTGCTGGAGCGGCGCCGGCCCAGCCGGCGGGTGCTGCTGGCGGCGCCGGTGGTGGTCGCCGGGGCGGTGCTGGTGCAGGGGGCCGGGCGCACGGACGCCGCCGGGGTGGGCTGGGCCGTGCTGGCGCTGGCCTGCGAGGCGGGTTTCACGCTGCTGGCGGTGCCGGTGCTGGGGCGGCTCGGAGCGTGGGGGGTGTCCGTGCACGCGGTGTGGATGGGGGCGGTGGTGCTGGCCGTGCTCGCGGTGTCCGCAGAGCCCGCGTCCGCCCTGACGGAGCTCGGGGCGGCGCAGTGGGCGGCGGTGGGCTACCTGGCGGTTCTGGTGACGGCGGTGGCGTTCCTGCTCTGGTACCGCACGGTGGCGGCCGTGGGCTCCGGCCGGGCGGGGCTGCTGACGGGGGTCGCCCCGCTCGCGGCGGCCGGTGCGGGCGCGCTGTCGGGCGGCGGCGTGCCGGGTCCGGCGGTGTGGCTGGGCCTGGCGGTGGTGATCGGCGGCCTGGCGGCGGGGCTGCGCGGCGGGGCCTCAGGACAGGGGACGCCGCGCGTGGCAGAAGAGGTGCTCCTCCGGGTCGGCGAGACCGCCGGCGGGGTGGAACAGCACGGTCTCGTGGTGCAGCACCTCCAGCCCCGCCGCCTCGATCCGGCGCCGGTACTCCTGGGCGGAGAGGCTGCTGACGGTGACCCGGTGGCCCATGAACTCGATGTCCAGGGCGTCGATGTCGCCGGGGACGGTGGCGACGACGAGGTAGCCGCCGGGCGCCGTCCAGGAGGCCATCCGCTCCAGTGAGGCCGCGATCTGCGACTGGTCCATCATCAGCAGCGGGAAGAACGCGCAGACCGCGTCGAAGCCTTCGGGTCCGGGCGGGGTGTAGGTGCGGACGTCGGCCTGCTCGAAGCGGGCCCCGGGGACCCGGGTGCGGGCGAGGGCGACCATCTCGGCGGAGACGTCGATCCCGGTCACGGCGCAGCCCGCGCGGACCAGGGTCTCGGCGGTGGGGCGGCCGGTGCCGCTGCCGACGTCGAGGACGCGGGCGCCGCGGGGCAGCCGCCCGGTGAGCCAGTCCAGGGCCTGCCGCTGGGCCGGGATGCCGCCGAACGCCTCCTCGTAGCGCTCCGCGAGCGCGTCGAACACCTCTGCGGCGGTCTTGCCTCCGGTCATCGTGCGGTCCTGCCTCTCGTCCTCGTCCTCGTCCTCGTCCCCCGTGCCGGGGCCCTGTGCGCAGGATGCCCGCCGCGGGGGCGGCCCGTCCCCGGGAACGCCCGAAAGGGCCTCAGCCGCTGACCGCTTCCCGGACCGCGGCCAGGAACTCGGGGGTCCCCGGGTGCGTGGGGTGGCGCGGGTAGGACAGGTAGACGGTGGCCGGCGGGGCGTCGGACACCGGGACGAAGCGGACGCCCGGGTGTCCGTGGCTCTCGGCGGTGCCCGCCGTCGCCACGCCGAAGGCGCCGCCGGTGGCGATCAGGTTCAGCCACTCGTCGACGTTGCCGACCTCGACCGTCCGGGCCGGGCGCCGGTGCGGCGGCCACAGGTCGGGCGAGGCGGTGCCGGCCTCCGGCCAGAGGGCCAGCGGCAGCCCAGGGCCGCAGGTGAGCTCGGCGAGCAGGACCCCGTCCCGGTCGGCGAGCGGGTGGTCGTCGGGCAGGGCGGCGACCCGGTCCTCCGTGTAGAGGGCCTCGCTGCGGATCCGCGGGTCGTCGGGGCGGATGCGCAGGACGGCGACGTCGGCGTCCCCGGTGGCGAGGCCCGCGGTGCCGTTGTCGCGCCGGACCACGTCGAGCGGGGTGCCGGGATGCGTACGGCGCCACGCGCGCATCAGCGGCACGGTCTGCCGCCCGAGCACCGCGCAGGTGTAGCCGAGCCGCAGCGGGCGGGACACCGCCCGGGTGTCGGCGAGGGCGGCGTCCAGGTGGGAGAGGATCGCCCGGCCGTGTCCGAGCAGGGTGGCGCCGGCCCCGGTCAGGGCCAGGTGCCGGGAGGAGCGGTCCACCAGCCGGATGCCGACGCGGGTCTCCAGCTGGGCCAGGGTCCGCGAGAGGGCGGGCTGCGTGATGTGCAGGCGGGCCGCGGCGGCCGTGATCGTGCCCGCTTCGGCCACCGCGTCGAGCGCCCGGAGGTGCCGCAGTTCCACGTCGTCCATGCCTGTGGAGCATAGTCGCTGCCCAGACGGCATTTCCGGACGGGCCGCGCGGTCCCTAGCGTCGGGGGTGCCCGGGGGAGGTTCCCCCGGGGCACGGCACTTGGAGGTTGGGATGAGGATTCTGCTGGTCGGTGCGGGCGGCACGCTGGGAACCGCCGTACGCAAGGCGCTCGCGGCGCGCGGGCACGACGTGGTCGGCGTAGGCCGTTCGGGCGGCGACCTGGTGGCCGACGTCACGGACCCGGAGCAGGTGGCCCGCCTCTACGCGCAGGCCGGGCCGCTGGACGCGGTGGCGGTCGCCGCCGGGGACGCCGTGTTCCGGCCGCTGTCCCAACTGACCCCCGACGACTTCGCGGCGACGCTCCGGGGCAAGGCGCTGAGCCAGTTCGAGCTGGTCCGCCAGGGCGCCGGGCACGTGGCCCCGACCGGTTCGTTCACGCTGATCAGCGGCATCCTCTCGGAGCAGCCGATCCGGGCCGGCGCGGCCGCCTCGGCGGCGAACGGCGCGGTGGAGGCCTTCGTGCGCGCCGCGGCGATCGAGCTGCCGCCGCAGCGGATCAACGTGGTGAGCCCGACGGTGGTCGAGGAGTCCCTGCCGGCCTACGGCCCCTTCTTCGCCGGGATGGAGGCCGTGCCCGCGGCCCGCGTGGCGACGGCCTACGTGCGGTCGGTCGAGGGGGCGCAGACGGGCCAGGTCTACCGGGTCCACTGACAACGGCCCGGGCCCGTGAGCACGGCGCCGGCGCGCACCGGGCCCGCCGGTCAGCCGCTGGCCCCTCCCGGGCCCGCCGGTCAGCCGCCGGCGCCTCCCGGGCCCGCCGGTCAGCCGCCGGCGGGCACCAGGACGACGGCCGTGCCGTACGCGCACACCTCGGTCCCGACGTCGGAGGCGTCCGTGACGTCGAAGCGCATCATCAGCACCGCGTTGGCGCCGCGGGCTTTGGCCTGTTCGATGAGCCGGTCCATGGCCTGGTTGCGGGTCTCCACGAGCGTCTTGGTGAGGCCCTTCAGCTCTCCGCCGATCATGGACTTCAGGCCGGCGCCGATCTGGCTGCCGAGGTGCCGGGAGCGCACGGTGAGGCCGAACACCTCCCCGATGACCTGCTCGACGCGGTAGCCGGGCACGTCGTTGGTCGTGACGACCAGGACGCCGGTCTGCTGGGCGCCGGGGCCGCCGCCGTAGTCTTCGATACCCATGCGCCCCACTCTGGCTGCGGACCCTGCGGCCCGCATCTTCGCGGACCCCAGGAACACATTGGGCATATCGGGCTAAACAGCGGCGCGTCGCCGGGAGCCCCCACGGCCGCCGTCGTCATAGTCGTCCGTGGCGGCCGCCGGGCCGCCGCGCCTCGCCGCGCAGCGCGGCCGGGCGGGAGTCTTCCCAGAGGAGCCGCTCATGCTCAAGCCCACCAGGACCATCCTCGCCCTGGCCGCCGGAAGCCTGGTGCTCGGCCTGGTCGGCGGGGGCACCGCCGTCGCTGACCAGGGTCCGGCGACCCACGGCGGAGCCCGCCACGACGGCCCCCGCGACGCGAGGGACGACGACGACTCCTCCTACGACGAGGACGGCGGCTACCACAAGCACCGCTACTCCCTGGGCAAGGTCATCTCGCGCGGGCCGCTGAGCGTCCGCAGCAGGCCGACCACCCACTCGCACCTCCAGTACAAGGTGTACCCGGGGGAGACGCTCGCCCTGAAGTGCAAGACGCGCGGCGAGAACGTCGCCGGGAACGACCTCTGGTACCTGATCGACCCCGGTGACGACAAGCGGGACGACTGGGACGACGACGGCGACGGCGAGGGCCGTACGAAGGCCCGCGGCCGCATGGCCCGCGACGGCTACGAGCACGACTGGGTCTCGGCCCGCTACGTCAAGGACCTCAAGCCCGTCCGGTGGTGCCGCGACTGACCGCGACCGGTCCGGACCGGCCTCGACCGGCTTCGACCGCCCCGGCCGCCGTGCGCGCCCGCCTCCGCGGGGCCGCGCACGGCGGCCGGCCGCGTACCCCGGATCAGAAGTCGCCGTAGGCGACCTGCCAGGTGGGCAGGCCCATCCGGCGCCAGACCGCCACCACCCGGTCCCGGTCGTCGAGCGACACGCGCACCGCGTAGCGCTCGCGCACGTGCGCGTCGAACAGCTCGGCCTTGACCACGTCGTCGCGGCGCGGGTCCCCGGCCGCGCGCATCCACAGCTCGTCGTAGGGCACCGCGTGCGCCCGCAGCCAGGACTCGGTCTGCGGCCGGTGCTCCTCGCCGCGCCCAGAGAGCAGCACGATCCGGTCCCCGCCGCGCCGGAAGGCGTCCAGTGCGTGCCGCACCGGCTCGTTCAGCAGGTCCAGCTCGCAGCGCGAGAAGTCGTACGGGCCGCGGTCCCCGGTCAGGGCGAGCGTCCCGTCGATGTCGCACATCACGGCCGCGGGCAGCGCCGGGTCCACGACGTACGGCCGTACCGCCGGCTGGTCGTTGAGCCACTCCGCGGTCAGCCGCCAGCCGCCCTTTCGGGCCTTCGCGTGCTTCTCGGCCAGGATCCGGATGATCTCCTGGCCGACCGGCCGCTCCCGCGCGGCGTCGCGGCGCAGGCACTCCTCGACGGCCACGTCGGTGAAGTCGTGCACGACGAACCTGGCCCGGCCGGCCACGGCCGCCTTGAGCCGCTTCGGGATGTGCGACGTCAGGTGGGTGTTGTCGACGACCACGTCGAAGCCGTCGGCGACGGCTGCGGCGACCGCCGCGTCCTGGACGGCGAGCACGGTCTGCTCGTGCCTGTGCGAGCGGCCCCGCTCGGGGTCCGGCACGTCGAGCATGGCCCGCAGGTCGTCGAGGTTGACCCGGCGCATCCGGCCGGCCGCCTCGGCCTGGAGGGCACGCGCGGCCGTGGTCTTGCCCGAGGCCGGCAACCCCGTCATGACGTGGACCACGGGGAGTTCGGGCTCTTCGGACACGGTGTCAGTTCTCCTCGTCGGTGGTGAAGGGATCGGCCGTCTCGGGCCGTACGGCCCGCCAGGTGACGAGCTCGGTGGTGCGGCCGTCCAGCCGCATGAACATGGCGCCGCGCAGGTCGCCGTCCCGGAGCTCCCGCACGGCCCGGGCGAAGGCGCCCCGGTCGTCCGCGAGGTGCTCGAAGCGCTTGTAGGCCTCGTCGATGGTCCGCTCCCGGCGGGCGAACTCCTCCTCCAGGCCCGCGATCACCTCGCGCACCCAGGTGTCGAACTCGTCGGGGACCTGCTCCAGCAGAGCGTCCAGGGGCCGGCCGCCCCGGGAGCGGATGCCCCCGAGCTCGGCGACCGAGAGCCCCAGGCCCTGGGCCAGGCGCTTGGCGGAGGTCCCGGCGAAGCGCTGGATGCCGTGGCTGCGCCAGATGTCCCGCTCGGTGACGCCGGTGAGCAGCTTGTGCAGGCGCACGTATTCGGAGAGCTTGGCCTTGGCGCGGACCCCGGAGGCGAACCGCAGGACGAAGCCCTCGGCGTCCATGCCGGTGGCGGAGCCGCCGCCGGGCAGGGTGTTCGACGCGGTGAGCGCCAGCAGTTCGGGCAGCGGCATGGAGGGCCACACCTTCACGACGGAGCCGATGCCCTCCCAGTGGACGGCGGCCTCGGCGAGCGGCACCTCGGCGCCGGCCGGGTCGAAGGCGGCGAGCAGGACGAGGTCCCGGCGGTCGCCGTAGTCGACGACGATCCGGTTCTGCGGGTACAGGATCTCGGCGAGGTAGGTGGTGCCGGGCACGAGGGCCGCGGTGTCGCGGGCGTCGAGGCGGCGCTGGGCCCAGGAGGCCTGGGAGCTGATGAAGGAGCCCTTGGAGGCGACGTGCCACCGACCCGCGTAGTGGAAGACGACGGCGAGGCTGCCGTCGACCTTGTCGTACACCTCGAACGGCTCGTCGGGCAGGGCGGGCGCGTAGGGCTGGCCCGACTCGTGCTCGCCGACGTTGAAGAACTTCGGCAGCGGCAGTGCGACGACGGCTCCGGTGGCGTCGTCGGCGACGAGGCCGCGGCAGCGCGTGGTGACCTGGTTCCAGACCCGCTCGTACTGCGCGGCGCGCGTGTACGTGTAGATGGACAGCGGCAGTTCGGGGTGCCGCTTGCGGGTCACGTACCCGGCGTCGACAGCCTCCGCCAGTGCCTGTGCGGGCATCAGGTCATGGAGAGTCAGGTGGTCCTGGCTCATGGGTTCCTCCCGGTTCGAGATGGCTCATTCTCACGTGCGGGAGGGACCGACCGGTACTTAATTACGACTGGTCACGGGCCTGTAGCGGGGCTGTGACACGGCCCGGACCGGTGCGGGACGCGGAGTTCGCCGGACCTGCGGGTGGGCGGAGCCGACGGTCACCCGGAACGCGGGCGGCGCGGCCGGCGGGACTGCAGGAAGCCCGCGACGGTGAGGGCCGAGGCGGCGACCGCGATCCACAGCAGCACCTCGCCCAGCGGGAGAAGCCAGGCCGGGCCGGTCACGGAGGCGGCGGCGAGGCAGGCGGTGGCGGTCATGCCGAGGGGGAAGACGGTGGACCAGCGGCGGACGTCGTAGCGCGGGCGGGGGCTGCGGACCTCGGCGGCGAGCAGGACGGCGTACCAGGCGAGCGAGAGCGCGAGCGCGGCCAGGGTGGCGGCGCCCAGGGCCGTGTGGGCCGGGCCGGCGGCTCCGACGGGCGAGGCGATGAGCTTGGCGCCGGCCAGGGCGATGATGGCCAGGGCGCCACCCGCGACCCAGTGGTCGCCCGCGCCGCCGCACACCTCGCGGAAGTCGAAGCGCCGCAGGGCCAGCACGTACAGGAGGACGCCCAGGCAGAAGCAGACGAGCGCGGCCCGTGCGAGCCATACGAGGTGGTGGACGGTGGACAGGGCCGCGCCCAGGACGGCGAGTCCCTGGGTGGCGACGCAGACGAGGAAGACCACGCCCGGCATGCGGCGCCGCCAGTGCCGCATGCCGGTGAGGAGCAGCCAGGGCCAGATCAGGGCGGCCAGGACCAGCAGGGCCGCGGCCACGTCCTGCCGGCCGAGCTGGGAGATCCGGGTGCCGAGCACCGTGGTGGCGGCGACGGCGGTGAGGGCGGCCGGGGTGTCGGCCTCGGCCCGGAAGCGGCCCCGGTCACCGGCGAGCCGGACGGCGACGGCGGCGGCCAGCAGGAGCCAGAGCGCGGCGGAGACGGCCAGCGCCGCGAGGGAGAGGAGGCCGTGGCCCGTCAGTTCCAGGCCGACGGACAGGATTCCGGCGGCCATGACGGCCCCGCCCGCCGCGGGCGGGAGTGCGGCCCACCAGCCCCGCAGAAGGCTCCGGCTGCGCATGGCCTCACAGTACGCCGCGGGTGCGGAACTGGACGCTGATGCGGGGGCCGACGGCGCGCGCCGTCTTGGGGACGGCGTGCTCCATGGTGCGCTGGCAGGAGCCGCCCATCACCACGAGGTCGCCGTGGCCGAGCGGGAGGCGCAGCAGGGTGGGGCCGCCGTCGCGGGGGCGCAGGACGAGGTCGCGGGGGTCTCCGACGGAGAGGATCGCGACGAGGGTGTCCTCGGTGGCGGAGCGGCCGTTGCGGTCGCCGTGCCAGGCGACGCTGTCGCGGCCGTCGCGGTAGAGGCAGAGCCCGGCGGTGACGAAGGGTTCGCCGAGTTCGGGGGCGTAGTGGCGGCCGAGGGCGTCGCGGGCCTCGGTGAGCACGGGGTGCGGGAGGGGGTCGCCGGCCCGGTAGAAGGCCAGCAGGCGGGGCACCTCCACCTCGCGCTCGTACATCTGCCGCCGCTCGGCGCGCCAGGGCACCCCGGCGGCGAGGTGTTCGAACAGGGCGTCGGCGCCGGCCAGCCATCCGGGGAGCCGGTCGACCCAGGCCCCGGCCCCCAGTTCCGTGCGCTCCACGGCCGTGAGGGGGCCGAGCCGGAACTCGTCGGTCTGGTCGAAGAGGGACCCCTGGAGTGCGTGCATGGTTCGACCCTACTCCTTTACCCGAACATGTGCTCGATTACAGGGGGGTGTGAATCCCACCCCTCGGGATCTGGCGGGACGGGCCCCTGGAGGCGATCATGGGCGGGCGCCGGGCCACGAGCCGGGCGCGCCCGCCGCCGTCCCGGCTCCCTGCCCAGGAGGTACGTGTGTCCGTCGCGTCGAGTTGTGCGTCCGGGAGCGCCGAGGTCCCGCTCCTGGAGGAGACCATCGGGGACAACCTCGACCGCACCGCGCGGAGCTTCCCCGACCGGGACGCCCTCGTGGACGTGGCCGCCGGCCGCCGGTGGACCTACCGGGAGCTGGCCGCCGACGTGGACGCCCTCGCTCTCGGACTGCTGGACCTCGGGATCGAGCGGGGGGACCGCGTGGGCGTCTGGGCGCCCAACCGCGCGGAGTGGACACTCGTCCAGTACGCCACCGCGAAGATCGGGGCCATCCTGGTCACGGTCAACCCGGCGTACCGCTCGCACGAGCTGGAGTACGTCCTCAACCAGTCCGGGACCAGACTGCTGGTCGCGGCGGAGCGCTTCAGGAGCTCCGACTACGCGGGGATGATCGAGGAGGTCCGGCCGCGCTGCCCCGACCTGGAGTTCACGGTCCTGTTCGACGGGCCGCTGTGGGAGTCGCTGCTGGAGCGCGGCCGGCGGGCCGATCCGGCGGCGCTGGCCCGGGCGGGGGCCTGCCTGCACCCGGACGACCCGATCAACATCCAGTACACCTCCGGGACCACGGGCTTCCCCAAGGGCGCCACCCTCTCGCACCGCAACATCCTCAACAACGGCTTCTTCGTCGGGGAGCTGTGCGGCTACACCGAGGCGGACCGGGTGTGCGTGCCGGTGCCCTTCTACCACTGCTTCGGCATGGTCATGGGGGCCCTGGCCTGTACGAGCCACGGCGCGGCGCTGGTGATCCCCGCGCCGGCCTTCGACCCGGCGGCCACCCTGGCGGCGGTGCAGGCCGAGGCCTGCACCTCCCTGTACGGCGTGCCCACCATGTTCATCGCCGAGCTGGCCGCCCCCGGATTCGACGGGTACGACCTGTCGAGCCTGCGGACGGGGATCATGGCGGGCTCGCCCTGCCCGGTGGAGGTGATGAACGAGGTCATCGAGCGGATGGGGATGACCGAGGTGTCCATCTGCTACGGCATGACGGAGACCTCGCCGGTGTCCACGCAGACCCGCGCGGACGACTCGGTCGAGCGCCGGGTCTCCACCGTCGGCCGGGTGGGCCCGCACCTGGAGGTCAAGGTGGTCGACCCGGGCAGCGGCCGGACCGTCCCGCGCGGCACCCCCGGCGAACTGTGCACCCGGGGCTACTCGGTGATGATCGGCTACTGGGGCGAGCCGGACAGGACCGCCGAGGCCGTGGACCGGGAGGGCTGGATGCACACCGGCGACCTGGCGGTGATGGACGCGGACGGCTACCTGAGCATCACCGGCCGGATCAAGGACATGGTGATCCGGGGCGGCGAGAACCTCTACCCGCGCGAGATCGAGGAGTTCCTCCACGCCCACCCGGACGTCCTGGACGTCCAGGTCATCGGCGTCCCCGACCCCAAGTACGGGGAGGAGCTGATGGCCTGGGTGCGGATGCGGGAGGGGGCCGAGCCGCTCACCGCCGAGTCCGTGCGCGCGTACTGCGAGGGGCGGCTCGCCCACTTCAAGATCCCGCGCTACGTGCACGTGGTGGACGAGTTCCCCATGACCGTCACCGGCAAGATCCGCAAGGTCGAGATGCGCGCGATGGCCACCCGCCTGCTGGAGGAGTCCTAGGACCCGGCGTCCGTACGGCTGATCCGCGCGAGGACGAGGACGGTGTCGTCGGTCGCCCCGTCGGGCAGCAGCGCCGCGAGGATCCGGTCGGCCTCCTCCTCCAGCGGCCCGGCCGCCCGGGCCAGTTCGGTGCGCAGGGCGTCGAGCCCCTCGTCGATGTCCTGGCCGCGGGCCTCCACGAGGCCGTCGGTGTACAGGGCCAGGACGGCCCCGTCGGGGAGTTCGGCCCCGGTGGTGCGAAAGGGGACGCCGCCGACCCCGAGGGGGACGCCGAGGACGCCGCCGAGGGTCTCGACGGTGCCGTCGGGGTGGCGCACCAGCGGCGGGGGGTGGCCCGCGTTGGCGATGCGGGCGCGGCCGGTGCGGGGGTCGTAGAGGACGTAGAGGCAGGTGGCCAGTTCGACGCCGGTGTCCCGGGCGGTGGTGTCGAGTTCGGCGAGCAGGGCCCCGGGGTCGGGGCTGTGGCGGGCCAGTGCCCGGGCGGTGATGCGCAGGCTGCCCATGGAGGCGGCGGCCGGCACCCCGTGTCCCATCACGTCGCCGACGACGAGCGCGACCCGGCCGCCGGGCAGGGCGATGACGTCGTACCAGTCGCCGCCGACCTCGGTGGCGCGGCTGCCCGGCAGGTAGCGGTGGGCGACGCTCACGTGCGCGGTCTCGTCCGGGGCCGTCGGCAGCAGGGCGCGCTGGAGGGTGAGGGAGATGTCCTGGACCCTGCTGTAGAGGCGGGCGTTGTCCAGGCACAGGGCGGCGCGCGAGGCGATCTCGCCGGCGAGGCCGAGGTCCTGCCCCGCGAAGGCGGGCCGGGCGGCGGACCGGCCGAAGAGGGCGATGCCCTGGACGTGGCCGCGGGCGATGAGCGGGGCGACGAGGACGCAGGCCAGGCCGCTGTCGAGGATCTGCCGGGCCCGCTGGTGCCGGCCGACGGTCCGGGCGGTGAACTCGTCGACGGTGACGCAGACCGGGCGCCCGGTGCTCAGCATCCGGTGGACGCTGGAGCCCGGCGGGTACGTCACCCGGTCCAGGGAGGACAGCAGTCCGGCGGCGGGCGGCGGCAGGACGGTGCCGGCCGCGATCCGGCGGGTGATCAGGGGCAGGTCCGGGTCGAAGGCCTCGGACGGGTACATCCACTCGACCATCTCCACGACGGAGCCGTCGCAGAAGTCCGGCACGGTGGCGTCGACCAGCTCGCGGGCGGTGGTGTCCACGTCCAGGGTGGTGCCGATGCGGGCGCTGGCCCGGTCCAGCAGGGCCAGGCGCCGGCGGGCCGCGGTGGCCTCCAGCAGGGCCCGTTCCCGGTCGGTGACGTCGACGAGCAGACCGCCCACCCCGCGCCCCGTCCCGACCGCCCCGCTGAGGGGGAAGAGGCTGACGGAGCGCACCTGGTCCACGTCGGGGCGGCCGGCGGTGCGCATCCCGACCAGGACGCCGACCAGGGGGCGGCCCTCGTCGGCGACGGCGCGCAGCATCCGGCGGAACTCGCCGCCGTCGGCGGTGATCATGATCTCACCGGTGTCGCGGCCCAGGTGGTCGGCGACGGGGATCCCGTCCATGTCGGCCAGCGCCTGGTTGAGGTGGACGTAGCGCAGCTCCTCGTCGAGCATGACCAGCCCGATGGGGCAGGTCTCGAAGAGGGCGTCGAGGAAGGCGAGGTTCGTCTTGACCCGGTCGAGTTCGTCGCCCCTGCTGGCCAGGGCCATGACCACCGTGCCGTCGTCGCGGTCGGCGGCGCCGGTCACCGGGAAGGCGCGGAAGCCGCAGTCGAAGACGGTGCCGTCGCGGTGCAGGACGGGCAGCCGGACCCGCCAGTAGCCCAGGGCCAGGGCCCGCTCCACCAGCCGCTCGGCCGGGCCGGGGCCGTCGTCCGGCTCCGGGAAGAGGGCGGCGGCGGGGCGGGCCAGCGCGGCGGGCGCCTCGTAGCCGAAGAGCTCCTGCGCGCCCGGGCCCCAGTAGCGGACCCGGCCCGCCGGGTCCAGACCGAGGACGGCAACGGGCACGTGCTCCAGCAGCGACCCGGGCTCGGAGCGGAGCGGCCCGGCAGACGGCGCGCCCCCCGGCTGGTCCGACGGCACGAGACGCCTCCTCTGCCCGGGGCACGCCCAATGGCCGCGTCCGCCCGGACGGGGGCGGAGGGCTCCCCCTACATTCTGCGCGCCATCCCCCGGGGCGGCCCCCGGGACGCGCGGCGGGCGGCCGCCCGGCCGCCCCCGGGCACGCCCCCGAGGTGGCCCGGCGCGCCCGACCGGGAGGGGCGCCGGGCCGGGCGGGCTAGGCCTTCGAGAGGGGGGTGTTCGCGGTGGGGGTGCCGTCCGTGCCGGAGAGGGTCACCGCGTGGCGGACGCCGTCCGGGCCGAGGACCACGGCCTTCCAGGCGCTGCCGCCGCCCTCCTGCGGTATCGCGCGCAGGGACTCGACCTTGCCGCCGGGGACGGCCGCGGCCGCCTTCTGCGCGGCCTGGTCGATCGGCAGCTGGGGCAGCGGGGCGGGGGCCGCCGGGACCTTCTTCGCGAAGTCCCCGCGCGCGCCGGCGCCGTCCCGTACCTTCGGCTTCTTCGGGTGGGGGCGCTCGCCCTGGGGGCCGCCGTGGCCGCCGCCGTACCTGCCGCCGTGGCCGCCGCCCTGATCGGGCTCGGACCAGGCCATGCGACCGCCCTTGGCCATCGGGTCGTGGTGGCCGTGGTGGTGGCCGGCGACCGCCACGGCCGCGGCCCCGCCGCCCACGATCACCGCGGCGGCCGCTCCGGCCACCGCCCAGCGCGCGCCGGCGCCGCGGGGCACCACGCGGCCCAGGCGGCCCTTGCGCTTGGCCGCGCCGTCACCGGCGACGGCCTCGGTCTGCGGCTCGGGGCTCTGCTCGGGCTGCGGGAAGGACTCTGACATGGCGGGACTCCTCGGGAACCACCGGGCACCGCACCCGGCTCGCCCCAGAGCCTGCCGAGGCGATGCTGAAGCCCACCTGAAGCCTGCTGAAGACCCCTTCAGCAAAGCGCCGGCCGGGCCTGAGACCCTGGTCGGCATGCGCGTACTGGTGGTGGAGGACGAACGGCGGCTCGCCGCTGCCCTGCAGCGGGGCCTCCAGTCCGAGGGGTTCTCGGTGGACGTGGCCCACGACGGCCCGCAGGGGCTGTGGATGGCCTGCGAGCACGACTACGACCTGATCGTGCTCGACATCATGCTGCCCGGCCTCAACGGCTACCGGGTCTGCGCCAGGCTCCGCGCGGCCGGCAACGAGTCGGGGATCCTGATGCTCACCGCGAAGGACGGCGAGTACGACGAGGCGGAGGCCCTCGACACCGGGGCCGACGATTTCCTCTCCAAGCCCTTCTCCTACCTGGTCCTGGTCGCCCGGCTGCGCGCGCTGGGCCGGCGCACCGGCCGCCGGGGCCCGCAGGCGCTCCGGGTCGGCGACCTCCTGTTGGACCCGGCCCGCCACCTGTGCTCGCGCGGGGACACGGAGATACGGCTGACGGCGAGGGAGTTCGCGGTACTGGAGTACCTGGCCCGGCGGCCGGGCGAGGTGGTGCCCAAGCGGGAGATCCTGGAGCAGGTGTGGGACAGCGCCTTCGACGGCGATCCCAACGTGGTCGAGGTGCACGTCAGCGCGGTGCGCCGGAAGATCGACGCGCCGTTCGGCCGGTCCGCCCTGGAGACGGTGCGCGGCGTCGGTTACCGGCTGGCGGCCGACGGTGGCTGAGACCGCGGCGGTGCGCGCACCGCGCGCCCTGGCCCCGCCGCTGCGCCGGTGCCGGTCGCTGCTGCGCCGGCTGCGGCCCACCACGGTCCGCGCGCGGGCCACCGCCGGCGCCGTCGTCGTCGTGGCCGTGGCCCTGGCCCTGGCCTCGGTCGCGCTGCTGGGGCTGCTCAGGGCCGGCATGCTGCGCAACGCCGAGCGCGACGCCGAGGAGCAGGCCTCCGCCGTCGCGCAGCTCGCCTCCGGCGGCCGCCTCGACCGGATGCGGGCGCCGCTGCACGGCGCCGACTTCGTTCAGGTGGTCAACGCCCGCGGCCGGGTGCTGCGCGCGACCCCGAACCTGGCCGGCCTGCCCGCGCTCGGGCCGGCCGGGCCCCTGCGTCCGGGCACGGTCTTCCACACCTGGCGGATCCGCCCGCTCGGCGGAGAGCACCGCCAGCGGGTCGTCCAGGTCACCGCCCAGACCCCGGACGGCCCGGTCGCCGTCTACGTCGGTACCTCGCTGCGGGACGTGGACGCGGCCGACGACACCACCACCGCCGCGCTCCTCGTCGGCGGGCCCCTGCTCCTGGCGCTCGTGGCGCTGGTGACCTGGCGCGTCACCGGCCGCGCCCTCGGCCCCGTCGAGGCGATCCGCGCGGAGGTCGCCGAGATCAGCGACCGCGACCTGCACCGCCGGGTCCCCGTGCCGGCCACCGGCGACGAGGTTGCCCGGCTGGCCCGGACGATGAACAGCACCCTGGACCGCCTGGAGTCCTCCGGGATCCGCCAGCGCCAGTTCATCGCCGACGCCTCGCACGAGCTGCGCAGCCCCCTCACCGTGCTGCGCACGCAGCTCGAGGTGGCCCTGGCGGTCCGCGACCCCGAGCTGTGGCCGGAGCTGATCGGCGGGGCACTGGAGGACACCGACCGGCTGGAGCGGCTCTGCTCCGACCTGCTCCTGCTGGCCCGCATCGACGCGGCGCAGCCGGCCGCGTCCGTCCGCCTGGACCTGGGCGACCTGGTGCGGGACGCCGTGGACTCCCGGCTGGGCGACCGGGTCCCTGTGCGCGTGCGCACGGAGGCCGGGGTCGTGGTGGAGGGCAGCGAGCTGTGGCTGACGCGGGTGGTGACCAACCTGCTGGACAACGCCCAGCGGTTCGCCGCCGGGCGGGTGGAGCTGACGCTGCGCGCCTCGGGACCGCCGCGGGCGCGGACCGCCGTCCTGGAGGTCCGCGACGACGGCCCGGGCATCCCGCCCGCCGACCGGGAGCGGGTCTTCGAGCGGTTCACCCGCCTCGACGACGCCCGCAGCCGCGACCACGGCGGCGCCGGCCTCGGGCTGGCCATCGCCCGCGACCTGGCCACCCATCACGGCGGCACCCTCGCGGCCGAGCACTCCCCGGGCGGCGCCCGCATGGTCCTGCGACTGCCCGTGCTCCCGACACCGGCCGGAACGGACTGATGCGACGCCGGACCACTCGTACCGGCGGCCCGGCACCCGAATCGCGCGGTTCGCCGCCGAGGCCCTGGGCGAGGCCCGGACGGTCCTCAACGTCGGTGCCGGTGCCGGATCGTACGAGAAGGCGGCCCGCGAGGTCACCGCGGTGGAGCCCTCCCGGTCCGAGGCCCGGCGCTACCCGCGCGTGGAGGACATCGCCGCCGCCCTCGGCGGTAGGGGCGCGGTCCACACCGTGCCGATCCCGCTGGACTGCACCGGCGGTGTCGACGAGGCCTACCACGGGCGCCCCGAGATGCTCCTCGACCCGGCCGCCCGCCGGGCCTGCTCGGCGTGGAGCCTCGTCGACGACGGAGTGCGCGAGCGCTTCGACGGGGGCCTGCGCCGCGACCTGGAGTCCGGCGCCCGGAACGCCCGTCACGGTCGCCTGCGTACGCAGAGCACGTACGAGGGCTCCCTGGTCCTGGTCCGCGCGACCCCGGACCCCGCCTGACCCGGACGCCCCGGAGTCCGCGCCGGCCCTCCTGACGGGACCCTGACGCCTCCCGCCCGGGTCCATACGGATCGCTGACGGCCACCGCGCCCGCCCTGCCGTTCAATGGAGCCCGGACACGGCCCGCCGGATTCAGGCGGGGCGATCGGCTGGGGAGGAGCGGCGGTGCGGCGACGCGTGGTGGTGGGCGTGAGCGGGAGCCCCGGAAGCCTGACGGCCCTGCACCGGGCCGCCGCCGAGGCCCGGTTGCGGGGCGCGGAGCTGTGGGCGGTGCTGGCCTGGCAGGCCCCGGGCGGGGGCCTGGGCAGCCGCACGTCCTGCGTGTGCTCCCCCTTGCCCGAGTGCCGGGCGGTGGCGGTCGAGCGGCTGCGCGAGGCGCTCGACGCGGCCTTCGGCCCGGGCGGCCCCGGCGTCACCCTGGCCGGGCGGGCGGTACGGGGCCTGCCGGGGGCGGCGCTGGTCGACGCCGTCCGGGACGGGGGCGACCTGCTGGTGGTGGGAGCCGGCCCGCGCGGCCGGCTGCTGCGCGGTCTGCGGCCGTCGGTGGCCCGTTACTGCCTGGCGCACGCGCCGTGCCCCGTCCTCACGGTGCCGCCGAACCCGCTGGAGGCCGAACTGCGGGCCGTACGGCGGCGCAACGCCTGGCACGTCCCGCTGGACGCTCGGGAGGCGGGTGCCTGATCCCGTACGGGACGACGCCGACGGACCCGGTCGGCGATTGTCCGATTCGCGTCCCATCATCACGCGGGGGACACGCTAGGATCACGGCGTGGTCACAGCCCGGTCCTCGCGCATGCCGCGGCCCCGCCCCCGCGCGGGTCTGCCGCATCTGCTCGGGCTGGTCCTGCTGCTCCTGGGCCTGGTCTGCGCGCACGGCGCCGGCGGCTCCCACAGCACCTCCGAGCACGCCGCCCCGCAGCAGCCCCCGGCGCACTCCGCCGCCACCCGGGCCGACGCCATCCCGGCTGCCACGGAGGCCCCGAGCCACACGGCCCCGGCCCACGCAACGCTGGCCGCCGCGGTCCCGGGCCACGCGATCTCTTCCGGCCCGGTCCCGGCCAACACGAACCCGGCCGCCACGGTCCAGGGCCACACGGCCCCGGCCCACGCAACGCTGGCCGCCGCGGTCCCGGGCCACGCGATCTCTTCCGGCCCGGTCCCGGCCAACACGGTCGCGGGCCACGCGAACCCGGCCGACACGGTCCCGGCCCGTACACCCCGGGCCGGTGCCGCGGCTCCCGCGGCGGGTGTCGTCGGACGTCACGACCCGGCGCACCCCGTCCACGAGTGCGTGCCCCTGCCGCCCCGGGCGGCCTCCGCCGTCGACGCCCCGCCCGCCCCGGCGGCGCCCGTCGAGGGCTGTGCCACGGCCGGCGACACCGCCGCCCGCTACGCGGCCCGCGCGGCCGAGCCGGCCGGCGGCACCGCCCCGGCCGTCACCAGAAGCCCCGCCGTCCTGCGGGTGTAGACACCGGGATCCACGCCGCCGGCGACCCCGCGCGCACAGCCGCACCGGGAGCAGCCCCCGCGATCCCCCGCCTCCCCCGCCCCCTTCCGGGCCGGGGCGCGTCCGCCGCACGGAGGTACGGTGCCGACCCACCCCCACGCACACCCCTTTCGCCCCGTCCCAACCCGTTGTGCCGTCCTGCTCGTCGCGCTGCTCGGCGCGCTGCTGTGCGCGGCCCTGTCCTGCTCCTCCGCCCCGCACGCGCCCGCCCCGCACGCGCCCGTCGCGGACCGCTCACCGGCCGCTGGAGCCGCGCTCCGGGCCGGGTCCACGGGCACTGCAGGACACCCGCACCCCGGCCCGGCCCACGGCTTCGCCTGCTCCCCCTCCGACCCCGTCACCTCCCCCCGGGCCGGCACCCCGCCGCCCCCCGGGGAGGCCCGGCCCCCGGCGGCTCCGGCGCACGCCGCGGCCACCGCGCCGCCCGCCGCCGACGGGCCCGCCCGAGCCCGTTCCGGACGTTCCACTCTGGCCGTCGTCTGTCGATGGCGGCTCTAGGCCGCTCCCGTACGCCCGTTCGCAGAGGCTGACGCTCCCCGATGGGGAACTCGGCCCTGCCGCGGCACGACCCTTCCCGAGAGCGCCCACCGACGCACCACCAAACGAGAGCGGAACCATGCATTCTTCGGCCACCGACGTCACCCCGCCCGCCCGCACCACCCTCTCCGGCCTGGTCGGCAACACACCCCTGCTGCGCGTGTCCGAGCCCCTGTCCCCGGCGGGGCGCGGCTTCTGGGCGAAGCTGGAGGGCTTCAACCCCGGCGGCATCAAGGACCGTCCCGGCCTGCACATGGTCGAGCGGGCCCGCGCCCGCGGTGACCTGGAGCCCGGCGCCCGGATCATCGAGTCCACCAGCGGAACCCTGGGCCTGGGCCTGGCCCTGGCCGGCATGGTCCACGGACACCCCGTCACCCTGGTCACCGACCCCGGCCTGGAGCCCTCGATGACCCGGCTGCTGACGGCGTACGGGGCCCGGGTCGACGTCGTCTCCGAACCCCACCCCACCGGCGGCTGGCAGCAGGCGCGCCGGGACCGCGTCACCGAACTGCTGGGCAAGCACCCCGGCTCCTGGTGCCCGGACCAGTACAACAACCCGGACAACACCACCGCGTACACCCCGCTGGCCCTCGAACTGGCCACCGAGCTGGGCCACATCGACGTCCTGGTGTGCAGCGTCGGCACCGGGGGCCACTCGGCGGGTGTCTCGCGCGTCCTGCGCGGGCTGTACCCGGGCCTGAAGGTGGTGGGCGTGGACACCGTCGGCTCCACCATCTTCGGCCAGCCCGCCCGCACCCGGCTGATGCGCGGCCTGGGCTCCAGCATCTACCCCCGCAACGTCGCCTACGAGCAGTTCTCCGAGGTGCACTGGGTCGCGCCGGGCGAGGCGGTGTGGACCTGCCGCCAGCTGGCCTCCTCCCACTACGCCACCGGTGGCTGGAGCGTCGGCGCGGTCGCCCTGGTCGCCGGGTGGCTGGCCCGCTCCCTGCCCGAGGAGACCCGGATCGCGGCCGTCTTCCCCGACGGCCCCCAGCGCTACCTCGGCACCGTGTACGACGACGACTACTGCGCGGCCCACGGTCTGCTCGACTCCCCGCCGCCGCCGGAGCCGGAGACCATCGTGCGGCTGGACGAGAAGGAGGTCACACGCTGGACCCGCTGCGCCGCCGTGGTCGACCCGCTCACCCTGACGCGGGCGGGGGTGCCCGCCTGATGAAGGGCACCCTCGCACAGGTCCGTTCGTACGAGCGGAGCGTCCAGCTGCTGATGGTGAACCAGTTCACCATCAACCTCGGCTTCTACATGCTCATGCCCTACCTGGCCACCCACCTGGCCGGCCCGCTCGGGCTGGCGGGCTGGACGGTCGGGCTGATCCTCGGTGTCCGCAACTTCAGCCAGCAGGGCATGTTCCTCATCGGCGGCACCCTGGCCGACCGGCTCGGCTACAAGCCGATGATCGTCACCGGGCTGGCGCTGCGCATCGCCGGATTCGCCACGCTCGGGCTGGTGGACTCCGTGCCCGCGCTCCTCGCCGCCTCCGCCGCGACGGGACTGGCCGGGGCCCTGTTCAACCCGGCCAGCCGTGCCTACCTGGCGGCCGACGCGGGTGAGCGCCGCGTCGAGGCCTTCGCCCTGTTCAACGTGTTCTACCAGGCCGGGATCCTGCTGGGGCCGCTGGTGGGCATGGTGCTGACGGGCGTGGACTTCCGGGTCACCTGCCTGGTGGCGGCCGGGATCTTCGCGGTGCTGAGCCTCGTGCAGATCCGGGCCCTGCCGCAGCGGCGGGGCCCGGACTCCGCGGCGGGGAGCGCGCCGGGGGACCGGGAGGGGGTGCTGGCGCAGTGGCGCGGGATCCTGCGCAACCGCCCGTTCCTGCTGTTCTCCGTGGCCATGATCGGCTCGTACGTGATGAACTTCCAGGTGTACATGGCGCTGCCGCTGGAGGTCCGGCGGGTCGGCGGCGAGGGCCGCTTCGGCACGGCGGCGGTGGCGGTGCTGTTCGCCGTCTCCGGGCTGAGCACGATCCTCTTCCAGACCCGCGTCACCGCCTGGTGCAAGGCCAGGATGGAGCCGGGCCGGGCCCTGGCCTGGGGGCTGTTCGCCATGGGCGCGGCCTTCCTGCCGCTGCTGGCCGCCACGGCGCTGCCGGTACCGGACTCCGTGACGGGGACCCGGCTGCTGGCGGCGGTGCCCCCGGCCCTGTCGGCGCTGCTCCTGGCGGTGGGGACGATGATCGCCTACCCCTTCGAGATGGACACCATCGTCCGCCTCTCCGGGGACCGCCTCGTCGCGACACACTACGGGCTGTACAACACCGTCTGCGGCGTGGGCATCGCGCTGGGGAACCTGCTGACGGGGGCGGCGCTGGACGCGGCCCGCGCGGCGGGGATGTCCGCGCTGCCCTGGCTGGCGCTGTTCGGGCTCGGCCTCGGCTGCACGGCCGCCCTGTACGGGCTCCACCGGACGGGCCGTCTGGCGCCGCCCGTGCAGGGGGCCCGCACCCGGGAGGCCGTGGCCGCCTGAGGCCGTCGCCGTCCGGAGCCGTGCCGCACCCCGGCGGGCCGTGCCCGACGCACGGGCCGGGGGCCTCGTACACCGGGGGCGGCAACTTCGGCACCGAAGGCCGGTTCAACGTGCCGCGCGGCGCTGATCAGCAGGTCAGCACCGCGCGGCACGGTCAGGGCTGGAGGGATGCGTCGACACCGTCGCCCCGCTGCTCCGGGAACGCGTGGGCTTCCGCACCGAGTACGGCGGCAGCACCCTGCGCGACCGCCTCGGGCCCGCCGTGCCAGGGGCCCGGGCTCCGTGAGCCGCCCGGCCGCCCGGCGCGCCACCCCCGGGGTTTCGGCCAGAGCGGGCGGAGTGTCCGGCCGAGCACCGACGATCTTGTCGACGCCGCCCCCGCGGGTCGCTAGAACTGTTCCGTCGGGGATCGCGCCGGTGCCGCACCGCGAGGTCCCCGGCCCCGCTCCCCCGCCACCCGGTCCGCAAGGAGACCCGGCCATGTCCCGCATCCCCCTCGGGGTCCTCGACCTCATCCCGATCCCCTCCGGCTCCACCGCCGCCGACGCCCTGCACCACAGCATCGACCTGGCCCGTCAGACCGAGCGGTTCGGCTACGCCCGCTACTGGTTCGCCGAGCACCACCTCAACCCCGGTCTCGCGGGGAGCTCCCCGGCGGTGGTCCTGGCGCTGACCGCCTCCGCCACCACCTCGATCCGGATCGGCTCGGGCGCCGTACAGCTCGGCCACCGGACCGCGCTGTCCACGGTCGAGGAGTTCGGCCTGGTCGACGCCCTCCACCCGGGCCGCCTCGACCTGGGCCTGGGCCGCTCGGCGGGGCCGCCGGCGCCGCGCCCGGCCGGCTGGGAGCCCTTCGAGGGGTACACCCCGAACGGCCTGCGGATCCCGCCGCGGTTCTCGTTCGCCCATCTGCTCGGCCACCCGAACGTGGCCCTCCACCAGAAGCTGCTGAACCTGCCCGGCGCCCGCCCGCAGGACTACGCGGAGCAGGTCGGGGACGTGCTAGCGCTGCTGCGCGGCGAGTACCGGTCCGCCGAGGGCATCGCGGCACGGGCCGTGCCCGGCGAGGGGGCCGACGTGGAGGTGTGGATCCTGGGCAGCAGCGGCGGGCAGAGCGCGGAGACCGCCGGCCGGCACGGGCTGCGGTTCGCGGCGAACTACCACGTCACCCCGGCGACCGTGCTGGAGGCGGCCGAGGGCTACCGGGCAGCGTTCAAGCCGTCGACCGCGCTGGACCGGCCGTACCTGAGCGTCTCCGCCGACGTCGTGGTGGCCCCGGACGACGCCGGGGCGCGCGAGCTGGCCGCCGGGTACGCGCCCTGGGTGCGCAGCATCCGCACCGCCGAGGGGGCGATCCCCTTCCCCACCCCCGACGAGGCCCGCGCGCTGACCGCCGGCTGGTCGCAGGCCGACCACGCCCTGGTCGCCGACCGGGTGGAGACCCAGTTCGTGGGCTCGCCGCAGACCGTGGCCGACCACCTCGAACGCCTCCAGGAGGCCACCGGGGCCGACGAGTTGCTGATCACCACGATCACGCACGACCACGCGGACCGGGTCCGCTCGTACCGGCTGCTGGCGGAGGAATGGAGCCGCCGCTGACGCCGGACCGCCCGCCGGGGCCGGGCCGGAGGTCCATCACGTCGCACGGAGTACTACTCTGTGCGACGTGACGATGCACAAGAGTGTCCCCGTGGACGTCGACGCGATGATCGAGGACCTCCGCACGCTCGTCGAGGTCGAGTCCCCCTCGCGCGACGTGGAGGCCCTGGCGGCGTCGGCGAAGGCCGTGGCCGGGATCATCGAGCGCCGTCTGGGCGGCCAGGCCGTCCTGGTCGAAAGCGATGCCGGTCCGCACGTCCACTGGTCGGGCGGCGGCGAGCCCAGGGTCCTGATCCTCGGCCACCACGACACGGTGTTCCCGCTGGGCACCCTGGAGCGCCGCCCCTTCGCGGTCCGGGACGGCCGGGTGACCGGCCCCGGGGTGTTCGACATGCTGGGCGGCATCGTGCAGGCGGTCCACGGCCTGGCCTCGCTCCCCGACCGGTCGGGCGTCGAGATTCTGATGACCGCCGACGAGGAGGTCGGCTCCCGCTCCTCCCGGGCCCTTCTGGAGGAGCGCGCCCTCGCCTGCGGTGCCGTACTGGTCCTGGAGGGCGCCGCCGACGGCGGGGGCCTCAAGACCGGGCGCAAGGGCTGCGGCGCCTTCCAGGTCTCCATCGCCGGCCGGGCCTCCCACGCCGGCCTGGAACCGGCGGCCGGGGTCAACGCGCTGGTCGAGGCGGCCCACCAGGTCCTGGACATCGCGGAGTTCGGCCGTCCCGAGGCCGGTACGACCGTCACCCCGACCGTCGCGGCCGCGGGCACCCTGGAGAACGTCGTCCCCGCGGAGGCCACCGTCGTGGTCGACGTGCGCGTGGAGACGGAGGAGGAGCGGGAGCGCGTCGAGTCCGCCTTCGCGGCGCTGGCCCCGCACCTGCCCGGGGCGCGGATCACGGTGGAGGGGTCCATCACCCGGCCCCCGATGCCCGAGTCGGCGGCGGCCGGGCTCTTCGCGGTGGCACAGCGGCTGCTCCCCGGTATCGAGGCCCGGGCGGTGGGCGGCGGCAGCGACGGCAACTTCACCGCCGCGCTGGGGGTCCCGACGCTGGACGGCCTCGGCGCGGTCGGCGGCGGTGCCCACGCCGACCACGAGTACGTGGAGATCGGGGCCATGGCCGAGCGGGCGCACCTCGTCGCCGGCCTGGTGGCCACGCTCCAGCGCCCCTGAACGACCCGCGACGCCGGGCCCGTCGCGGACGGGCCCGGCGCCCGCGTGCCTCGGTCGGCGGCCGCCGCCGGGTCAGACGCGGTCGGCCGCGATCAGGACGTACTGGAACGAACCGTCCCGGTAGGACTCGATGAACGCCTCCTCGATCCCGGTGACCAGGGAGGACGTGGCCCGCAGCTCCCAGTAGGGCAGGGTGTCGGGCGTCAGGTCGATCACGGCCTGCGGGACGAGCCGGTTGTCGGCCATGGCGCGCAGGTACTCGCGGCGGGAGTGGATGTTGCACTCGAAGTGGGCGTTGATCTGGGAGACCCACTTGGAGGGCTGGCCGTAGCGCGGGTTCCAGCAGCCGGTGATGGTGACGTAGCGGCCGCCGACGGCGAGGACGCGGGAGTGCTCGGCCATGAGGTCGTGCAGGTCGACGTACATGCTCGACTCGTTGTTCCAGGAGCCGGCGGCCTGCCCGGTCTCGAAGGGCATGTCGAGCATGTTGCAGACGCGGGAGTGAACCGATTCCTCGATGCCCAGTTCGCGGGCACGGTTGTTCCCGAAGTCGGCCTGCTTGGCGGAGAGCGTCACGCCCTCGACCTTGCAGCCGAAGCGCTGGTGGGCCATGACCATCGAGCCGCCGCGGCCGCAGCCGGCGTCCACGAGCATGTCGTCGCGCCCGATGGCGCCGAGGTGGTCCAGGAGGAGCTCGGCCTGCGCCGACTCCAGCCGGTGCAGTTCGGCGACCAGCTTCTTCTCGTACGCGCTGTCCGCGCTGTCGCCGAGGGCGGCGTGGTCGACGGCGCCGATGCCGTAGTGGTGGTGGTAAAGGCCGTCCACGTCGCCGAGCCGCAGGTTGACGGGCCTGGCCTCCTCGTTCCAGTAGCGGGCGATGTCGCCCTGGTAGGGGGTGGCGGGTGCCGGGATGAACGGGGTGGTGCTGACGGTGCTGGTCATGGAACAAGTCCCCTCGTTTACCAGAAATCGGGCAGTGTGTATCGGTAGGTGTTGGATGCGTGCCAGTAGTGGTTGCCGTCGACCCAGGCGGCCACGCCCTTGAGGAAGCGGGCCACGCGGGGGTCGGGGCAGACCGCGGCGAGCGCGGCGGACTCGGCCTCGAACGCGTGCATGAGGTCGTTGTGGACCTCGACCGCCTTCAGGTAGGCCTCCTTGTCGGAGAGCCCTTCCCTCTCGGCGATGACCACGGGCAGGTTCAGGTGCTTGCCGGGGCTCTTGAGTTCCTTCATGTAGGAGTAGAGGTCGTTGGAGAGGGTGGTGGCGTTGCCGGCGAGGGCGATGACCCTCTGCATGGCGGGCAGGGCGTGAAGTTCCGCCGGCAGTTCGTAGCCCCCGACGGTGTCGGTGATCGTGGGGCAGGGGCGGAAGTTGTTGAACTGGCGCATCGCCAGGTACTCCCACACCTCCGGGACGTACTCCGTCGCGTCCCAGGCCGCCTCGGCGAGGTACCCCATGTGGAGCCGGGCCATGTCGTGCCGGAACCGGTCCGCCTGGGCCGGGGTGGCCGCCCCGGTGAAGTACTCCATGGCCGAGCGGTAGGAGCGCCGGGCGGCGTCCGAGGAGAGCGACTCCTCCCAGGCCGGCTGGTACTCCCCCGTCGTGTGGACCGGGTCGAGGGCGGTGTGCGCCAGGAGCAGCCGGCCGCCGACGTCGGGGGAGGTGGCCCCGTCCTCGCAGTAGGCGTCGTCGACGACGTTCTCGGCGACCATCAGCCGGGCGGCGAGCATCAGGTGGTCGAGGGTGGGCGCGTCCGGATGGCAGGCGACCATGTAGCGGCTCACGGAGAAGCCGTCGAACTGGTCCTCCCACTCCGGGGGGAACGCCTGGACCTCGTCCACCGCCCACGCCTTGATCCGCCGGCCGAGCTCCTCCACCCGGACGGGGTCCGGCTCGGCCACCGGGTGGTGGTAGAGGCCCGGGATCGGCCGGCCGGCCGCCGGCGCCGCGGGTTCCGGTGCGGCGGGGGGCTCCTCGGTCCGGGCCCAGTGCAGGCTCACGGTCCCGAGGCCGGCCGGGCCGCGCAGGATCCGCTCCAGGGCGGCCGCCGCGTGCGCGGGCGCGGCCGGCGCGGGCTCGTACGCGGGGACCGAGGCAGTCGGACCCGGCGCGGTGACGGCGGCCCCCGGCGTGGTGGCGGCGGCCTCCGGCACCGGGGCGGCGCCGAAGGGCCGTACCGGCCGGGCGGGCAGGACCCGGCCGCCGGCGGAGGCGGCCCCGACGGGTCCGCGGACGGGTGCGAGGGCGTCGGCGAGGGACGGGGCGCCGAAACGGGCCGGTGCCGCGGTCGGGCCCGGCTGCTGGGGGGAAGGCCCGGGGTCGGGCATCCGTGGCTCCTTGGTGAGAGGGGTGGGCCGTCCCGCGCCCCGGGCGTGCTCGGTCGGCCCGGGACGGCCCGGGCTGTCGTGGCCGTCGGTGTGTGCCCTCAGTCGCGCCTGCGGGCGATCTGGACGTTCTCCAGCACGCCGAGCGCGTCGGGGACGAGGATGGCGGCGGAGTAGTAGGTGGAGACCAGGTAGGAGATGATCGACCGCTCGTCGATGCCCATGAAGCGCACGGACAGGCCGGGCTCGTACTCCTCCGGCAGGCCGGTCTGGCGCAGGCCGATGACGCCCTGGTTGTCCTCGCCCGGGCGCATGGCCAGGATCGAGCTGGTGTTCTCCTTGGTGATGGGGATCTTGTTGCAGGGCAGGATCGGGACCCCGCGCCAGGCCGGGACCTGCTGTCCGCCGAGGTCGACGTGGTCCGGGTAGAGCCCGCGCGCGTTGAACTCGCGCCCGATCGACGCGATCGTCTTGGGGTGGGCGAAGAGGAAGCGGGTGCCGCGGCGGCGGCAGAGGAGCTCGTCGAGGTCGTCCGGGGTGGGCGGGCCGGAGTGGGTCTGGATCCGCTGCTTGAAGTCGGCGTTGTGGAGCAGGCCGAACTCGCGGTTGTTGATCAGCTCGTGCTCCTGGCGCTCGCGCAGCGCCTCGATGGTGAGCCTGAGCTGCTCCTCCGTCTGGTTCATCGGCCCGTTGTAGAGGTCGGCGACCCGGGTGTGGACCCGCAGGACGGTCTGCGCCACGGAGAGCTCGTACTCGCGCGGGTTGAGCTCGTAGTCGACGAAGGCACCGGGCAGTTCGGCCTCGCCGGTGTGGCCGGCCGACATCGCGATCTCGGCCTCGCCGTGACGGTTCTGCCGCTGGAGCGGGAGGGAGCTGAACCTGCGGATGTGCTCCTGGAGGTGGGGCGCCTGGGCCACGACGGCGGAGAACTCCGCGCGGGAGAGCGTGAGCAGGGTTCCGGGGGTGTCGGCGGTGGCCGTGTAGTCCCAGGTGGCGTCGGCGTCCAGCAGGGCGTTCTCGCCGAAGCGCTCACCGTCGGCGAGGACGGCCACGGCGACCTCGTCGCCGTACTTGCCGACGGAGGTCTGGCTGATGCGGCCGTGCGCGATGAGGTGGATCTGGTCGGCGGGGGTGCCGCGTTCGACGAGGACCTCGCCGGCCCGGAAGTCGCGCTGCACGCAGCGGTCGGCGATCGCGGTGAGCACCTGGACGTCGTCGAAGCCGCGCAGGAGGGCCAGTTCGCCGAGCTCCCGGGGGATCACGCGGACACGGGCGCCGTCCTGGACGAAGTCGATGGTGCCGTCGCCGACGGTGTAGCTGAGACGGCGGTTGACCCGGTAGGTGCCGCCCTTGGTCTCCACCCAGGGGAGCATCCGCAGCAGCCACCGGGAGGTGATCTCCTGCATCTGCGGGGCGGACTTGGTGGTGGTGGCAAGGTTGCGGGCCGCCGCCGTGCTCAGGCTCTGCCGCCGGGGCGGTTCCTGCAGCTGCGCCTCGGGGCTGGTGTCAATGGTCATCGGACGAGCTCTCCTTCGTAAACCGGAAAAAGAGGATGAATATTCGGGAATCCGTCCAGATCCTGAGGAACAGTAACGGCCCGCTCCGCCAGTTGACCTTGGAATGGTCTTGGTATTACTTCGATGCAGTGATCTTTCTGGATGGCATGTTTTCCCCTCCGACCAGCGGTTTCCGGCCGTGAGCGCGCAAAAAGGCCCCTCCCGCCGCGCTGGCCGCGCGGCGGGAGGGGCCGGGGAGTGCCCGTCAGGGCCGCCCGTCAGGTGCGGTATGCGTAGTACACCGCGTTCGGGTAGGACGCGAGGATGCTCGCGAGCGACTTCCGGTACGTATTGGTGGAGTGGTACGTCAGGTAAGGCATTCCGGCCTTGCTGCGGTACGTCACCATCATGGAGTGGTCCTTGGACCCGTCCCGGTTGAAGTCCGCCTGCAGGATGTCGCCGACGTCCAGCTGGTAGACGTTGGCCAGGTTGGCGGCACGCTGGTTGGAGAGCGTGAACCAGGCCCACTCGTTGGCGCCGACCCACGAGTCGGCCTGCTTGGCGCCGTCGTACCACCAGTTGCGGTAGTCCGAGGACGTGCCCGGTACCGGCTTCCATCCGCCCGCCTTCAGCGCCTGGCTGATGAAGTTGGTGCAGTCGCCGCCGTTGCCGCTGAACTTGCGGTAAGCCGGGTTGTAGTTGCTCCAGTACTTCTCGGCGTACTGCGCCATGGCGGCGTAGTTGTAGGCGCCGCCGGTCAGCGTCTTGGGCTTGGCCGTCGCCGGGTACTTGGTGGACGCGGGCGTACCGTCGGGGTACTGGTTGCCGTCGTCCTTGACGACGGCCGCCTTGGCCGCGACCGGCTCGTTGACGGCGACCGGGCCGCTCTCCTGGGACTTGATCGTGTCGAGCTCCCAGTCACCGCCCTTCCTGCTGTTGAGCGTGAGCTCGTAGCGCGTCTTGAAGTCGGTCGTCGACGGCTCGTCCCCGTGCACCTTCTTGTAGGTGAGCGTGGTCTGCTCGGTGACCTGGACGGTCGCCTTCCCCCCGGTCACCACGGCACGGTCGACGGTGACCTTGGTGTCGGCCCCGCTGTAGACCTCGCCCAGCTCCGCCAGCCGCGCCTTGCGGGAGCGCAGCGACTGGATCGCCGCGTCCTCGTCCTTCTTCAGGCGGTCCGAGACGCGGGCCTTCTTCTTGCCCCCCTGGCCATGGCCGTGGCGCACGGTCTGGCCGTCGACCAGGGCCTGGGTGCGCTGCGAGAGCACGTCGTCGGCAAGGCGGGCGAAGGCGTCGGTGGTGGCCTTGTCGGCCTCTACGGGGCCCGGGACGGCGCTCGCCGAGTAAGCGAAGAAGCCCCCGGACGCCAGGGCCACGGTCAGGGCCGCGATGGCGGCGGGCCTGAACCTCTTAGGTATCACTGTTCTCCCCTTGTCACCCGGTCCACACGGACTGGGAGGACGGAATTTTCGCACAACTAGGCGACTGATTCGGCGCGTTCCGCTTTGTCACCCGATGCCCGGTAGGAGAAGCCGATGCATGCAGTCGCCTGACTCCGCTTCGTCACCGCGGAAGGTCCCGGGGCGGCGGGCGTGGCTCGTGGTGACCACCCCGACCGGCTCACAGCGAATGCATCTAGGGTGTCCCGGAAAGCACGGAAGAGGGAGCATCCGCAGTGGCCAGGCAGCATACGGGCGGAAGAGGGCGGTCGCGGGGCGGTCGCACGCCCTCGGACGCCGCCGGAGCGGCCTCCCCAGGCCGTCTGGGCGGATCGGGGGCGCGCCGGCGTCCCCGCGCGGGAGCGGGGCGGCTGCGGGCGCTCGCGCCGGCCCTGGCGGGGGCCCTGGCGCCCGCCGCCGCGCGGGTGCGGCCCCTGCTGCTGCGGATGCGGCCCCTGCTGCCGCTGCTGCGGCGGATGCGGCCGGCCTACCCGAGACCCGGCCGCAGCGGCTGGCGCCGCTGGACACCCTCCTGGCGCCAGTGGCTGGGCGCCTGCCTGTACCTGTTCACGGGCTGCGCCGCCTTCGTCGGCATCGCGTACGCCACGACGGACATACCCGACGACCTCAACTCTTTCGCCACACAACAGGACAACGTCTACTACTGGGCCGACGGCTCCACCATGGCCCGGACCGGCTGGGTCAGCCGGCAGGAGATGCCCCTGGACAAGGTGCCCCCCAAGGTCCAGGGAGCCGTGCTCGCGGCGGAGAACGCCAGCTTCTACACGGACCCCGGCGTCTCCCCCTCCGGGGTCATGCGCGCCGTGCGCGCCGCGCTGACGGGCGGCGAGACCCAGGGCGGGTCCACCATCACCCAGCAGTACGTGAAGAACGCCTACCTGAACCAGGACCGCACCCTCTCCCGGAAGTTCACCGAGATCCTCCTGGCCCTGAAGCTGGACAACCAGAAGGGCAAGAAGCAGATCCTCCAGGACTACCTCAACACCAGCTGGTTCGGCCGCGGCACCTACGGCATCCAGCGCGCCTCCCAGGCGTACTACGGCAAGGACGTCTCGAAGCTCAACCCGAGCGAGGGCGCCTTCCTCGCCTCCCTCCTCAAGGGCGCCGGACTGTACGACCCCGCACTCGGCGAGGAGAACCACAAGCGGGCCGTGGAGCGCTGGAGCTGGATCCTGGACCGCATGGTCGACACCGGCCAGCTCACGCCCGCGGAGCGGGCCTCGTACACGAAGTTCCCGGAACCCACGGGCCCCGGCACGGCCGGCACGCCCGGCGCGCAGAACGGCTACCTGGTGGAGCTGGCCAAGGCCTACGCGGTCAAGGCCGGGCACGTCAAGGACGCCGACTTCGACCTCGGCGGCTACCAGGTCTACACGACCTTCGACCAGTCCCGCATGGCGGCGCTGACGGACGCCGTGCAGAAGGCCCAGAAGGACTTCGACGCGGAGAAGCGGCCCGGGACCGACACGCACGCGAAGATCGGCGCGGCGAGCGTCGCCCCGGACGGGCGGCTGCTCGCGGTCTACGGCGGCCCCGACTACCTCAAGCAGGGGTTCAACCAGGCGAACTCGACCACGATCCCGGTCGGGACGGCGTTCACCCCGCTCGTCTACGCCGCCGCCCTGGAGGAGGGGGTGGTACGCACGCGCGGCAAGGACCGCACCCCCGTCACCCCCGCCACGGTGTACGACGGAAACGACCAGGTGACCGTGCAGACGCCCGAGGGGCCGTACTGGGACCGCAGCGGCAAGGTGGTCAAGGGGCACAACGACGGGAACCGCAGCTGGGGCCAGGTGACCCTCCAGCAGGCCGTCGCCAACTCCGTCAACACCCCGATGCTCCAGCTCGGCCTCGACGTCGGGCTCGACCGGGTGGAGACGTTCGCCGAGCGCGCGGGCCTGCTGCCGTCGAGCCTCGGCACGCGGATCCCGACGTTCTCGCTCGGGGAGAACTCCAAGCCCAGCGCGATCCGCATGGCCGGCGCCTACGCGACCTTCGCGGCCGACGGCATGCACACCGACCCCTACTCGGTGCGCTCGGTCTCACGCAACGGCACCGCGGTGCCGCTGGACGCGCCGAAGCCGGTCCGGGCGATGTCGGCGAAGACCGCCCGCTCCGTGACGGAGGCCCTGCGCGGCGCCGTCACCGACGGTTCGGCGAAGGCGGCGGCCAAGGCGCACCCCGGCGCCGCGGGCAAGACCGGGACCACGGCGGCGAACACGGCGGGCTGGTTCGTGGCGAACACCGAGAAGGAGTCCACGGCGGTGGTGGTCTACCGGATGGCGCTGACCGACCTGATCGCACAGCCGCTGACGGGGCTGGGCGGGGACGCCCCGGGCACGCCGGGCAGTGACCGGGCCGTGCGGCTGTGGGCGGACTACATCAAGGCCGTGAAGTAGAACGGGGGGCGGGGCCGGAGTCCTCTCCGGCCCCGCCCCCGGCCCCTCACTTGACCAGCGTGTTCCAGTCGGGCGCCTGGGCGGGGTCCAGCATGCGCAGCTGGGCCAGGATTTTGGGGTCCTGGGCGTCGAGCCAGTCCGACAGCTCCTTGAAGGACACGCAGCGGACGTCCGAGCGCGGGCAGACGTCCCGCATCACGTCCTCCACGGCCTGCATGTAGATGCCGCCGTTCCAGTCCTCGAAGTGGTTGCCGATGAACATGGGCGCCCGGCTGCCGTTGTAGACGCGGTTGAAGCCGTTGAGGTAGGAGCCGCGGGTCTGCGCCTCCCAGGCCGGGTACTTAGCCGGGTCGCCCTTGGTGCTGTCGCCGGACTGGTTGTAGAGGAAGTTGAAGTCCATGGAGAGGACCTGCAGCTCCTTGCCCTGGAGGGGCACGAGCTGGAGCGGGAAGTTCCAGATGCCGTTCATCTTCGACGGCCACAGCTGGAAGTCGCCCGAGGAACTCGCGTCGTAGCGCCAGCCGTACGGCTTGATCGCGGTCAGCAGGTTCTTCTGGCCCTCCAGGCAGGGCGCACGGCCGCCGACGACCTCACGGTCGGGGTCGAAGGGCAGGGGGGCTTCCTTGGTGAAGCCGGTGTTCGTCTTCCAGTTCTTGACGAACGCGTACGTCTGGTCGATCTCGCTCTTCCACTCGTCGGGGCTCCAGTCCCCGCCGCCCTTGGGGCCGCAGAAGTGCCCGTTGAAGTGCGAGCCGATCTCGTTGCCGTCGGTCCAGGCGCCGCGCAGCTGGGCCAGGGTGGACTTCACGTGCGGGACGGTCGGGTAGGAGATGGCGGCCGCGCCCTGCGGGTGCTGCGGCGGGCGGTAGAGCATCTTCTTGCCGTCGGGCAGGAGGTAGATGCCCGTGAGGAAGAAGGTCATGTGGGCCTTGTTCTCCTTGGCCACCTGACGGAAGTGCGAGAACAGGTGGTCATCGCCTTCCAGGGCGCCGTCCCAGGAGAAGACCACGAACTGCGGCGGCTTCTCGCCGGGCTTGAGCTTCTCGGGCTTGAGCTGGTTCGGCTGCGGCCCGGTGTAGGAGGTGGAACCGTCGCCCAGCACCTTGACCTTGCCGTCCCACGGCTCCTCCGCGCCCTTCGCGGCGGCGGCCGCCTCGGCCGCGCTCTCCGAGGCCGCGAGCTTCGCGTCGCGCCGCGCCGCCCCCGGGTCGCCGCCCAGGGTGAAGGCGTATGCAGTGGCCGCCGCCCCGGCGACGGCCACGACGGCTATGGCTATGCCCAGGCGCTTGCGGCTGCGCGCCTTCCGCTGGAGCTTGCGGGCACTCCGGGACTCCGTCCGGTTGCCCGGAACGGTGTCGGTGTCGGCCATGCCTGTCGTCCCCCCTGATCACCGCAGCCGGGCCGCCGCGCGTGGATGGTTCGTACGAATATAGAACTTGTCGACCCTCTTCCCGCACCCCGGACCCCACTATTCCGCTCGTTCACAGCCACCTCACAGCCCGTCCGGGCCGCGTTCACCGCGCGTGTCCCCGGGTAGGCGCCGGGCGCGACCCCGTGCTCGGCATCGAGCGGCTGCGGGAGGCCTACCTCGCCCGCGACCCCGGCTACGACCGGGGGATCACCGTGCCGGCGATCGTGGACGTCCGAACCGTTGAGGTGGTGACGAACGACTTCCCGCGGATCACCCTCGACCTGTCGCTCCAGTGGGCCGCCCACCACCGCGCGGGCGCGCCGGCGCTCTACCCGTGGGAGCTGCGGCCGCAGATCGACACGTGCCGCCCGCCCACAACCTGCTGGGCTGAACTCGTAGTTCCGCAGGAAGATTGCTGTGGTTTGTCCTCATATGGGGTGGGCAGCCGCGCTGGTACGGGCGCGAGGTGCCCGGGACGGAGGACCGAGATGTCGACAAGCACACTCATAGCCGTCGTGGTGGCCGCGGTGATCGTGGTCCTCGCCATCACCGTGACCCTGGCACTGCTCGCGCGCCGGCGCCACCTGCGCCGCCGTTTCGGACCCGAGTACGAGCGCGCGGTCGACGAGAAGGGCGGCGTCCTCGCCGCCGAACGCGACCTGCGGGCCCGCGAGGCCCGGCACGACAAGCTCGACATCAGGGAACTGCCCCCCGAACGGCAGCGCCAGTTCGCCGACCGGTGGAGCGAGGTCCAGGTCCACTTCGTGGACCGGCCCGCGGGATCGGTCGACGAGGCCGACGACCTGGTGGCGAAGCTGATGAGGGAACGCGGCTACCCGACGGACGGGTACCGCGGAGCCGTCCGCGACCTGTCGGTCGAGCACGGGCGGACGCTGGAGCACTACCGGGCCGCGCACGAGGTCAGGTCGCGCAGCGCGGACGGGCAGGCGACCACGGAGGAACTGCGCGCGGCGATGGTCCACTACCGCGCCCTGTTCGACGAACTGCTGACGGATCAGAGGAGTCGGTGACATGGGCACCCACGACAGGACGCAGCGGGGCGCGGCCCCCCTGACCACGGAGGACCTGGCGGGCCCGGGCACCGGGCGCGCGGACGCCGGGCCTCCGGTATACCCCGGCGAGGCGACCGGGGAGACACTGTCCGGCGGGTCCACCGCCGATCTGCGCGAGGAGGACGGGTGGGCCGGGACCGACCGGCCGGACGAGGTGTCGCACGACGTCTCGCACGACGTGTCGGCGGACGGGGCCGGGGCCCGGGAGGAGGGCACGACAGCCGGGCGGCGCCCCGCCGAACCGCGGGGCGGGACCGGGGCGGAGAGCGGCGACGGGCAGCCGCTGCTCGACACCGTGGACGCCGAGCGCTACCGGACGGCCTGGGGCGAGATCCAGGGCCGCTTCGTCGACGACCCGCGGGAGGCCGTCACCGCAGCGGACACCCTGGTGGCCGAGGTCATGCAGAGCCTCGCCGGCACCTTCTCCTCGCACAAGCAGGAGCTGGAGGGGCAGTGGCAGCGCGGGGACGACGTGGCCACGGAGGACCTGCGCCAGGCCCTGCGGCACTACCGCTCGTTCTTCAACCGCCTGTTGAACGCCTGAACCGCGCCGTCCGCGCGGGTGCCGCCCGGCCCGGGGCCAGGCCGGCGGCACCCGCGCGCCCGGCTACACGCCGGGGATCTCGCGGGCCCTGAAGGCCGCGCGCACGGCGGCCGCCGCCTCCGCCCCGTACATGCGCTGCGCGGTCGCGACGGTCGTCAGCGCCGCGTCCCGGAAGTCGGTGTCCGGCCGGAAGCCGAACTGGGCGTCGACGATGATCCGGCCGGCCGTGCGGGCGCCGAGCGCCTGCCGGATGTCGAACAGCGCCCGGGACCAGATCTCCCCGTCCGCGTGGACCTCGCCGACGCGGTCGGCGTAGACCTTGTCCCCGTCGACGCGCCGCAGGCAGTGCGGGGCCGCGCTGTACTCGACCGAGTCCCAGTCGCCGACGCAGGCCAGGTCGGTGCGGCGCGGCCAGCCGTGGGCCTCGTCCGCGTACGCGCCGACGGAGACGGCCAGGTAGTCGCCGAACGCCTCGCCGATCGCTCCGGCCTCCGGGGAGGTGCCGAAGCCGGGAACCTGGGCGTTGTGCACGGCGTGCCCGTACTCGTGGACGATGACCTCGGCGTCCTCGGCGTCGTCCACGCCGCCCTTGCCGAAGCGGATCTCGGCCTTCTTGTCGGAGAAGAAGGAGTTGTCGGCGCCCCACTGGTTGATCCGGACGGGCTGTACGCGGTCGTTGGCGCCGGGCAGGTCGCTGCCGAAGCCCAGGCTCTGCAGGTACTCCTGCGCCGTGTCGACCCAGAAGTACGCCATGACCTGCTCGAACCGGTCGTCCTTGCGGCTGTACGAGCCCACGTCCGCGAGCCGCGCCGCACCGCCGGTCTCCGACCGCACGGCGGCCCACTTCCCGGAGAGGGAGCCGCTGCCGTCGAGGTTGCGCAGCGCGGCCAGGGTGTAGGCGGATTCGGGGACGGCGGCGTTGCCGTCCTTGCCGTCGGTCAGCGACTGGTCGCCGGAGGACTGGACGGGGTTGACCATGAAGATCCGCGCCTGGGGCGGAGCGGAGGCGGCCGCCCCGCTGCCCGCGGACTGCGCGGAGACCGGGCCGGCGAGGGCGAGCGTGGCCACGGTGGCGCTGGCCGCGGCGACGAGGCCGCGGGATATGCGGCGAGCCATACAGATCCTCCTGGGACGGGGATGGCGAGGTGTGTGCGAGGTGCGGCCGTGATCCTTGCGCACGCGACCCCCGTTTGACCAGGCCCGGGACGCCCCCGGGTGCGGTCCGCCGGAAATCCTCCGGTCCGCGCCGGGCGCGCCCGGCCGGCACGCAGACACGCAGGAGCCCCCCGTTCCCGTGACGGGCTCGGATCCGAGCATGGGGCACGACGGTCGTCGACCTCACCCCGGCCAGGCCGGCGGCCGACCCCCACCGCTTCCCGGCCCGCGCCGTCCCACGCGCCAGCGCAAGGGTGCCCGGCCCCCCCAGGGGGGAGGCGAGGGGGCCGGGCGGGACCGCGGGGGTCGTGAATCGGGGGGGAAAGATCACGACGCGCCCCGCGGGCCCGCCGTGCGTCTGCCCCGCTCTCGGGCCCCGAATCCTCCGTGACCCGCACCGTCCGCGCGGGGCGGTCTCAGCGGCCGAGGGCCTCCTTGAGCTCCGCTTTGTCCATCTGGGAGCGGCCCTTGATGTTCCGCTTCCTGGCCTCGTTGTAGAGCTGGTCCTTCGTGGGCCCCTGGGAGCCGCTGTGCGACCGCTGTCCGCCTCGCTTGGACGAGGACATGTCCTCGATGGACGACCTGCTGGCCGTCTTCGACTCGCCGGAGCGGGCGCGTTCCTTGTTCACCGTCCGGGCGGCGATCTCCTCGGCGCGCTTCTCGGACTCGCCGCGGTCGAGCGCCGAGTCCTTGATGTGCTCGTACTGCCGCTCCCGCTTCGGGGAGGAGCCACGGGGCATGGCCTTCTCCTTTCCGTTCCTCGGGGGACGGGCCGGCGCACGCCGGCCGTGTGCGACGCCTACCCCGTCCGGGCCTGTCCACGCGCCCGCGCTCCCCGGCATGGGCCTCCGGATCCGGGGAAGAAGCCCGCGTCCGAGAGGAGGTCGCCATGTCGGTGAGGAGGAGCAGCCACCCGGACGCAGCCCCCCGCCGGGCCGCCGCGGAACCGTCGGGGCCCTGGCAGGACTTCGACGAGGTGATCGAGCGTATGCTGGAACTGTTCCAGGCCGGTCGCCCCGCCCGACGCCGGCACGGCAGTGCGGTCCCGCCGGAGAGGAGCCGACGGCCATGAGCAGCAGCGAGCCCCGGGGGGACGATGTCTACCAGCCCCACGACGAGGCGGAGCCCGGCGAATCGCAGCCGGACATGGAGAACGCCCTCGGCGAACCCGACCTGGACCAGACCCTGGACACGGGCTATTCCCCGCCCGAGCGGCCCCTCGCGGTCACCCGGCACGGCACCACGGCGGAGGAACAGCACACAGGGGAGACGCTCGACCAGCGGCTCGCCCAGGAGCAGCCCGAGCCGGACCCCGCGGCGGACGACGCGGCATCCGGCTCGGAGTCCGTCCCCGGCGAGGACCTGATCGGGGACGGCGGGGGCGGAAGCGAGGACATGTCCGGCGATCCCCACGGCGACGCCTCCACTGCGGGCCGCGCCCGGGCCGGCCGGATGGCCCCGGCGGACGACCCGTCGCCGGTGCGGCGGCACCTCTCCGTACTGGCCCGCGACACCGGAATCAACGGCGGGGCGGCCTCCGCCGAGGAGGCCGCCATGCACGTGGTCGAGGAGGAGCCGGAGGAGGAGCCGTAGGCGGTGGGGAAGGGCTCAGCCGTTCGGGGCGGGGAAGCGGTCCCAGACCCGGTGCCTGCCCAGCGCCACGGCGAGTGCGTCGAGCACCGACTCGCCCGAGTCGCCGACGATGACGCCGGGCCCGTCGGTGGCGATGCCGGCGGCCTCCAGCGCCCGCTCGCCGCCGTTCCAGCCGGCGATGGCCTTGCCGTGCCGGTAGGCCTCGGTGACCAGGAGCAGTACCCGCGGGTCGAGCTGCGGACTGCCGGGGACGCCCGCCTTGGCGTCGCGCGCACCGTCGGCGTCGGCGGCGGGCCGTGGGGCACCGGCGAGGACGAGGGCGTCGTACTCGACCGATCGCGCGGTCGCGAGGGTGCGCTGTACGCCGACGGGTTCGTCCTCGCCGTCGTCGAGCGTCCCCCCGGTCGGCGCGATCACGAGCGGGAGCATGCCCTGCGCGACGGCGGCCCGCTGCACGGCCCGCACCTCCCCCGGTTCCGTGTCCGGGCCGGCGACGATGCCGATCACCCGGCCGTCGACCGGCCAGGTCCCTCCGACCTGGGACAGCGCGGGGCTGGGCTCGACGTCGGCGAGGGGGACGGTGGGCTCGGGGACGGGCAGGCCGAGCCCGGCGGCGACCTGTGCGCACAACTCGGGGTCGATGTTGGCGAGGACGCCCACCGCCCTTTCCCTGACCGCCTGTTCGTAGCACTTGCCCAGTTCGAAGGTGTACGCGGCGATGATGTGCTCTCGCTCCGTCGGGCTCATGCTCAGCCAGAACAGGCGCGGCTGGCTGAAGTGGTCGGAGAAGGAGGCGGCGGCCTCCCGGCTCTTCTTCGCGGCGGGTACGTGCACCGGCGCTTCGACGTAGGCGGCCGAGTCCGCGCCCGCCAGGAAGGGACAGCCGCCGTCCAGGCTGTTGGGCCGGTACGGTGCCACGCCCGTGTGCACGGCCGTCTGGTGCATGCCGTCGCGCATCATGTCGTTGACCGGGACGTGCGGTCGGTTGACCGGTATCTGGGCGAAGTTGGGGCCGCCGAGGCGGCTGATCTGCGTGTCGAGGTAGGAGAAGAGCCGGCCGGCGAGCAGCGGGTCGTCGGTGACGTCGATGCCCGGCACCAGGTGCCCGGGGTGGAAGGCGACCTGCTCGGTCTCGGCGAAGAAGTTCCTGGTGTTGGCGTTCAGGATCAGCCGGCCGACGGGCTGCACGGGCGAGAGTTCCTCCGGCACGATCTTCGTGGGGTCGAGGAGGTCGATGCCCTCGAAGGTCTGCTCGGGGGTGTCGGGGAAGAGCTGGATGCCCAGTTCCCACGCGGGAAGGGCACCGGACTCGATGGCGTCGAAGAGGTCGCGGCGGTGGAAGTCGGGGTCCGTTCCGCCGATCAGCTGGGCTTCCTCCCAGGTCAGGGAGTGCACGCCCAGTTCGGGCTTCCAGTGGAACTTGGCCAGTGCCGTCTCCCCCGCCGCGTTGGCCAGCCGGAAGGTGTGGACGCCGAAGCCCTCCATCATCCGGTAGGAGCGGGGGATGCCCCGGTCGGACATGTTCCAGAGGGTGTGGTGGGTGGCCTCGGTGTGCAGGGAGACGAAGTCCCAGAAGGTGTCGTGCGCGCTCTGCGCCTGCGGTACCTCTCGGTCCGGGTGGGGTTTGGCGGCGTGGACGACGTCGGGGAACTTGATGGCGTCCTGGATGAAGAACACCGGGATGTTGTTGCCCACCAGGTCGAAGGTGCCCTCCTGTGTGTAGAACTTGACGGCGAAGCCGCGGGTGTCGCGTACGGTGTCGGCGGATCCGCGCGAGCCGAGGACGGTGGAGAACCGGACGAAGACGGGCGTTTCCACGTCCCTGCCGAGGAAGGCCGCCCGGCACACCTCGCCGGCCGCGCCGTAGCCGCGGAAGACGCCGTGGGCGCCCGCGCCCCGCGCGTGCACCACCCGCTCCGGGATCCGTTCGTGGTCGAAGTGGGTGATCTTCTCGCGCAGGTGGTGGTCCTGGAGGAGAACCGGACCGCGGGAGCCGGCCTTCAGCGAGTGGTCGGTCTCGTACGGGCGGGTGCCCTGCGCGGTCGTCAGGTAGGCGCCGCTCTGGGCCTCGCGTGCCTGCCGCACGCCCGTGGCCTGGCCGGTGGGGCTGACGGACTCCGGGCCCCTCTGGTCCGGCCTGGGCGGCAGCGGCGGGCGCGGACGGGCCGGCTCCTCCACCCCGGGGGTGCCGGCTCCCGGCTTGCCCGGTACCTCGGGTGCGGAGTGCGCGGGAACGGTGCGCTCGGGCTCGTTCTGCTCGGACATGCTCTCTCCCGGGAGTTCGAGGGACGGCAGGATCGGTCGCCTCCGGCGCCGCGCTGACAGTGGCCGCCGGCGGTCTCGGAACGGCGCCTACCCGGGCGCGTCCGGCCGAACCGGGAGCTCTTCCAAGCAGCGCGCGGGGGACGGGACGGGGAGGAGGCTTCGTGCAGAGGGACGCGGCCCGCCCGGGGAAGTACGTCCGCCCGGGCATGGCCGCCCCGTTTCCGGGGACACGCCGGACATGAGTACCCACTCCCCCGACCCCGATCCCCGCACCACCACCGGTCTGGAGCCGGGCGGCTCGGTGCCGCCCGGCGAGACCCCTCCCGCCGAGGCGAGCACCGCCTCGGGCGCCGGACCCCACCGGCCGCTGAAGCGCGGCTGGTCCAAGGGCCCGCTCGTGGCCATCGTGGCCCTGGCCGTCATGGTCGCACTGTTCTTCCTCGCGTACGGGATCGTGCTCGCCCTGTGACGCGGACGCCGGGCGCGTCCCCGGCGACGCGGATCCCTTGGACCGCCGCGGACCGCCTCGGGGCGGAGGCGGGCCCGTACGCGGCCGGCGTGTCGGGGCCGTGCGCGTCACGCAGTCCCTGAACGGCGCCGTGACGACGGGGCGGTCGCGGTGCGTCCCTCGCGGAAGCGAGCGCCCGGACTGTCGATGCCCCTGAGCGGCAAGGCCGGTCAGGCCGGGTGCCCGGCCTCGATGTCCCGGGCGTCGCCGTACCGCAGCGGCGCGGCGGCGGGCCCCGGGGCCGCTGTCCCGCCGTCGACGGGAACCAGCAGGAAGCCCTCGTGGTCTCCCCCGGCGAAGACGGCCTCGATCCGCCCGGTGAACCAGGCCGCCACGCCGGTCAGGACGGGACTGCCCTCCCGCCCGGGCCGCCAGTCGATCCCGGCGAACTTGTCCGTGCGGTCCCCGGTGCTGCCGCCGAAGAGCCGGGCCAGCGCCTTCTGGTCCCTGCCCAGGACGTGCACGGTGAGATGCCGGGCGCGGCGCGCCACCGCGTACGTGTGGTTCTCCACCGACAGCCACACGACGAAGCGCGGGGGGTCGATCGAGCACTGCGAGGCGAATCCGACGAGGCAGCCGGCCCGCTGCCCGTCCGCGGCCGCCGTGACCACGTACAGCGGGCCGTCCTGCGCGACGGCGAAGTCACCGAGGTCCGGTTCCGTCATGGCGGCCCTCTCCCTGACGCTTGTGCCCCCGCCCGCCCCTGCCCCGACCGACGGCCGGCCATGCGTGCGGCGCGCGCCGCACAGGAGGTCCGGGGGCACCCCGGGCCCGGCTGCGACGGGACTTTGGCCGCGCGCCCGCACCGGGCGACCGTACACGCCTCCCGCGCACATGGCTCCGGCCGCCCCGGGTAGACGCGAGCCCATGGACACGCACCGCAGGACACCAGGCCCGGGCCCGCTGCTGGCAGTGGTCGAGCGGATCGAGCAGGCCCCGCAGGCCGACGCCCTGATCGGAGGGCTCCGCAGAGCGGTCCGGGCCCTTCCGCTCGGGGCGGCGCGCGACCTGCTCCACGGCCGCCCCCTGGGGCACCCGGCACACCCCCTGCTGGTCCAGGTGCCCGTCGGGACCTGGCTCTCGGCCTCCGTACTGGACCTGCTTCCGGGGCGGCAGCGCGCCGCGCCCCTGCTGGTCGGGGTCGGACTGGCCGCGGCGGTCCCGGCGGCCGCCGCGGGCTGGGCGGACTGGGCGGAGCTGCCGCCCGAGCAGGCCCGTACCGGGCTCGTCCACGCCCTGGCCAACACCGCCGGGGTCGCCCTCTACGCCGCCTCGCTCCACGCCCGCACCCGCGGCCGGGGACTGCGCGGCCGGGCCCTGGCCATGGCCGGGCTGGCGACGGTGGGCGCGGCGGGCGCGCTCGGCGGCCATCTCGCCTACCGGCAGGCGGCCGGCGCCAACCACGCCGAACTGGTCGGACACCGGGTCCGGGACGGGTGGCACCACGTGGGGCCCGCGGCCGCCTTCCCCGTGGGCCGGGCCACCCCCGCCCGCATCGACGGGGTGGACGTCCTCGTCGTGCGCGAGGAGGACGGCACCGTCCGCGCACTGGCCGACCGCTGCTCCCACATGGGCGGCCCGCTGTCGGAAGGGGAGGTCGAGGACGGCTGCGTCCGCTGCCCCTGGCACCGCAGCCTGTTCCGGCTGTCGGACGGCTGGAACGTCGAGGGGCCGGCCACCGCCCCCCAGCCGGCCTTCGAGACCCGCGTCCTCGGGGGGCGCGTCGAAGCCCGCCTGCTCCGCCTCCATGAGCCGCGCCGCCGCGGCCGGGGGCCGACGGCCGCGTGACCGGGGTGGAGGCCCCACCACATGTCCGAGTTGCGGCCTCCGGCGACTGCAGGTGCCCTCAGAACCCGCCGAAGGCGCCGGCCTCCCGGAAGCGGCCCGAGTGGCGGCGGCGGTATTCGATCAGGTAGTGGGCCACGGCGGCGCCCTCGCCGACCGCGGCGCCGACCCGCTTGACGGAGCCGGCGCGCACGTCGCCGACGGCGAAGACACCCGGCAGGCTGGTCTCCATCGGAAGGGCGTCGCGGCCGACGCCGCCGGTGCCGGTGAGGACGTAGCCGCGGTCGTCGAGATCCAGGGCGCCGCCGAGCCAGTCCGTCGACGGGCGCCCGCCGATCAGGACGTACAGGCAGCGGGCGGGGACGGTGCGCTCGCCCCCGGTGCGTTCGCGCAGCCGCAGGCCGGTCAGCGTCGTCCCGCCCAGGCACTCGGCCACCTCGGTGCCGAGCAGGACGTTCAGCCCGGGCGTCCGCTCGATCCGCTGAACCAGGTAGTTCGACATGGAGGCGCCGAGGTCGGTGCCGCGGACGACGAGGGTGACGGAGCGGGCGTAGCGGGCGAAGTAGAGCGCGGCCTGGCCGGCGGAGTTGCCCGCGCCCACCATGTAGACGTCCTCGCCGACGGTGGAGGGGGCGTCGGAGAGGGAGGCGCCGTAGTAGACACCGGAGTTGAGGAGCCGTTCGGTGCCCGGGCTCGCGAGGCGGTTCCACTCCACTCCGGTGGCCACGACGACCGCTGCCGCCGAGACCGACGCCGTCTCGGCCGTGCCCGCCTTGACGAACTCGACGGTGTGGTCGCCCGACTGCGCGGGAATCAGGCGGGTCGCCACCCGGGTGGGCTGCCATTCGACGCGGACCCGGCGGGCCTGCTGGAGGGCGCGCTGTGCGAGGTCGCCGCCGGTGAGCCCGACCGGGAAGCCCAGGTAGTTCTCGATCCGGGAGGTCGATCCCGCCTGGCCGCCGGGCGCGTCGTCCTCGATGACGACCACGCTCATGCCCTCCGCGGCCGCGTAGACGGCCGTGGAGAGTCCGCCGGGGCCGCCGCCGATGACGGCGACGTCGTAGTGCTCGTGCTCGGCCGGCCTGATGAGGCCGAGCCGGTCGGCCAGTTCGCTGATCGAGGGGTCGACGAGTTCGGTGCCGTCGCCGAGCCGGACGGTCACCGGTGCGTCCGGCAGTTCCTCCTGCGGCACCCACCGGAAGAGGACGTCGCTGCGGCCGAGGAAGTCCCGTACGGCGTAGGCGGCCGGCGAGAAGCGGTGGCCGCGCACCTCGGCGGTGGGGAGGTCGCCGCGGCGCGCGGCGTTCCAGGTGCAGAGGGAGTCGTCGAGGGCGGCCCGCAGCCGCTCGGGCAGGCCGGTGCCGCCGTCGGGGGCCGCCGCCGGGGTGCGGTCGACCACGGTGACGGACGGGCCGGACGGGCCGGTGGCGCCCTCGGTGAGGAGCAGCCAGCGGGTGGCCGGGTGCCGTTCGGGGTACGCCCCGGGGTGCTCGTCCGTGACCACCGCGCAGACGGGCACGTCCCGCCCGGCCAGCGCGTGCAGCACCCGCTCCGCCTCGGTGAGCCCGCCGACCTGGAGGACGCGGAACGACGTCCGGTACCAGCCCTGTACGAGCTCGGCCGTCTCGTGGCGGCGGAGCGGATCGGGGTCCGCGAGAAGGATCACCGGCAGCGCGGTCTCGGCCATGGGGGCTCCTGGGGGGGGTTCGATCGGTGAACGGTCCACCCGGTCAACGAGCCGAAGATCGTTGCGTGGCGCGCGTGGCGCGGGTCCGGGCCGGCTCGGGGGAACGGGCGAACGAAGACTCGACGGACGAATTCGCCGCGTCCTCGTGATCAAAGGGGCCTTGCCGCCGTTCACCGTGGAGGCCCTTGCCGCGAGGGCTGGTTGGCCTACCGCACGGAGAAGGGGAGGACCGTCTCGTGTCCGAGAGCCTGGCCGATGTCATCGAGGTCGCCGGGAGCGAGCTGCGCTTCCTGCGCAAGCTGCTCGGGGATGCCGGCGAGAACGCCTGGGAGCGGCTGCTCGAATGGTTCATCGACGACTGGTTCCGGCTGGACGTGCTGGGGCTGGAGAACATCCCCGCCGAGGGGCCGGCGGTACTGGTCTCCAACCATTCCGGGGCCTGGGGGCTGGACGCGTTCGTCCTGCAGAAGGCGCTGCTCCGCTCGCTGCGGCGCCGGCTGCACGTGCTCGCCGCGCCCTTCGTCTTCCGGCTCCCGGTACTGGGTCCGTACGCCGCGCGGAAGGGCGCCGTCCCGATCGACCCGAGGGCGGCGATGAAGCGCCTGGGCGACGGTGAGCTGGTCGCGGTGTTCCCGGAGGGGGTCTCGGGGCTGGAGAAACCGTTCCGCGACCGCTACCGGCTCCAGCCCTTCAGCCCCGGATTCGCCGTGGCCGCCCTGCACACCGGGGCGCCGATCGTGCCGGTCGCCGTCATCGGGGCCGAGGAGTCCTCGCCCAAGCTCGGGGAGCTGCCCGCCCTGGCCAGGTTCCTGGACCTGCCCTACTTCCCGCTGACCTCGCCCTTCCCGCTGCCCGCGAAGTGGCTGGTCTCCATCGGCGAGCCGATCGAGCCGCCGGAGCGGCCCAGGGGCTTCGGCGAGCGCTCGGCCGCCGCCCGACGGCTGTGCGCCGAGGTCCAGGCCACCGTGCAGGACATGGTGGAACGGGAGCGCGAACGGCGCGACTCCCTCCTCCGGTAGCGACGGACCCCGCGGGGCGGGCGGCGCCGGGCCGCCCGCCCCGGAGAGTACGGGGCCACGCCGCTCCGGGCGCGTCAGTCGCCGAGGCGCCGGGCGGCCTCGCGGACGTCGGAGGCGGCGCGGGTGCACCGTTCGGCGTGCTCCAGCAGCCGCATCCGGAAGCGCTCGCCGCTCTCGTCGCCGTTCCAGCCCGGTGCGGCGGCGCAGTCGGCGAGGCTCCGGGCGTGCCGGTCGAGCCGGTCGGCGTCGGCCCGGGCCAGGACCGCGTACGAGGCGGGGCCGGCGGCGGGCACGGCCGGGGGGACGGCGCCGGCGGCGGGAAAGGCGACCCGCAGGGTGTGCGGGGCGAGGGTGAGCGGCATCCGGTCCGGGCTGATGGCCGGGGACAGCAGGGCGGGCCGGGCGGTCGCGGTGAAGAAGCGGACGGTCTCCTCGGCGACCCGGACGGCGAACGCGGAGGCCGTGCAGCCGGTCGCGGATCCGCACAGCGGCGAGGGCCGTTCGTGCCACGGAACGTCGAGGCCGTCGCCGGTGTCCCCGGAGCCGGAGGCGTCCCCGTCCTCCCGGAGCCAGCCGGGGGCGGCGAGGATCTCGGTGCCGGCGCCGACGGCGAGTCCCTCCCAGGTGAAGGGGGTCCGGACCGGGTGGACGGCAGCCTCGACCGGCGGGAAGTGGTCGAGGGCGAGGGCCACGGCCCCGGCGGGGCCGGCAGCGGCGCGCGGCACGCCCGCGGCCGTGAGGGCGAGGGCCTGGAGGGCGGTCGTGACGGCCGCCTCCGAGACCACCGCCAGGGTGTGGGCCAGCGCCTCCCCGGGCCGCCCCTCCCCCGCCGCCGGCGCGTCCCCGGTACGGGCGGCGGGTACGGCCGCCGACCCGCGGACCAGGCCGGCGGCCACCGAGCCGGGGTCCGGGTCGGCCAGGTAGGGGGCGGTCCTGCGGCCCAGGGCGGCCGCCCTGCCGTCGTACCCGCGGCCTCCCGCGGCGTGGGCCGTCCTGGCCAGCACCTCGCTGAGCAGGGTGTCGTCCGCCGCCGCCGCGCCCGCGACGACCCGGCGGGCGGCGCGCAGCAGCCCGGGCCGCCAGGCCTCCCAGGGGAGGGCGTGGTCGTCCCGGCGTGCGGCGGCCGTCCGCTCCAGTTCCTCGGCCAGCGGTCCGGCGAACGCGGCGGCGGAGGGGACGGCGTCCGGCGGGAGCGGGACGTGGGGGTGCAGTCCGTGGCGGCGTCCGGCCGCGTCGAGCCGTACGGCGGGGGCGAGCGCGTCCGCGGCGGCGCCCTCGGCGAGGAGTGCAGCGGTGTCGGCCGGGCCGAGCGGGACGAGGAACGTGCCGAACGGGGTGCGCAGCCGGACGGGGCGCCCGGAGCCGCTGCGGCGCAGGTGCGCGAGGACCCCGCGGGCCGCGCCCTCTCGGGTGAGGGAGTCCAGGCCCAGGGCGCGGGCGGGAGCGTCCGCCCAGGGCAGTCGGTGGGCGAGCATGGCCGCGCCGAACACCGCGTTCTCGAGCGGCCGGGCGGTGGCGGGGGTGGTCATCGGGGGCGTTCTCCCTCGGGTCGCGGGCAGGCGCGGGGGTGGGGCACGGGTTCCTGGTCGGTCACTTGTCGCGCACGGTCACTTGTCGCGCAGCATGTACGGCTGGTTTGCGGTGATCTCGCCGTCGTAGCGCCGGATCAGCCCGTTGACGCGTTCGCGGTGGTGGGCCAGTTCGCCGCGCAGGCTGTCCGAGTAGGCCTGCGGGGCGTGCGAGAGCGGGTAGTCGTACGACTCGTCGAGCCAGGACAGCTCGACCCAGCCGTCCGGGATGTCGTGGGGGGAGGCGGGGCCGCGGCCGTCCAGCATCGGGATCACGTCGTGCTTGTTGACCAGGCTGACGACCCGGGTGGTGTGGTCGGCGGGCCGCTTGTTGTCGATCGGGGAGCCGAGCGTGACAACGTGGGTGATCCGGTACTCGGAGGCGACGTCCGCGTCGGCGGCCAGGTTCATGGCGGTCAGGCCGCCGAGGCTGTGGCCGACCAGCATCAGCTCGGAGCCCGCGGGCACGCCGGCCCGGTGCAGGAGCTTCTTCGCGGCCCGGGTGTAGGTGGTGTCGGTGCGCAGGCAGCCGTCGAAGGCTCCGACCAGGTCCTGCGGGGTGCTGTTGCTGAGCAGGGCGAAGCTGGTTCCGGGGAGCAGCAGGACGTGCCGTTCGGCGCCGTCGGCGCAGGCGACGCGCCGCAGGAGGACCAGGCCGTGGTTGCCGAGGGCGCCGATGTCGTTGATGTAGCTGACGATGTCGTTGCGGGAGCCGCCGAGGACCTTGGCGAGGATCGGGTCCGGTTCGGCGCGTTCGGCGCGGCCGGGGCCGGGGTTGAGGTACTTGAGGAGGGAGCTGGGCAGGCCGAGGAACGGGTCGGTGGTGGGGACGCCGCCCGCGAGGGTGACCCAGGAGAAGTCGTCGTTGACGGGGTTCTCGTCCAGCAGTCCGGTCAGCGCGAGGAGTTCCATGATCACGGGGCTGACGGTGGTGAGGGCGCGGGTGACGCCGAGCCGTTCCACCAGGGCGTGCAGGGCGCGTACGGCCTCCAGCCGGTCGCCGGCGACGAGGGCGCCGGTGAGGCGGCGGGCGTGCGGCGAGTCCAGGTTGGGGTGGGTGACGGTGGCCGCCTCGATGCGCAGGGCGAAGGCGTCCACCGCCATGGCGACCGCGGCGGGCCGCCGGCGGGTCACGTTGCCGGCGATGCGGGCGAGTTCGCCGACGACGCCGCCGTTGGCCCCGAAGCCGAGGCCGGCCGGGCCGGTCAGGGCGCGTACGCAGGACAGCGCCGTGCCGAGGGCCCAGGCGGGCCGGCGCAGGGCCTGGAGGGCGAAGCGGCCGCCGGTGAGCGCTCCGGTGAGGTCGGCCCCGGCCCGCTTGGCGGCCAGGGCGGCGTCGGCGAGCAGCACGGAGGCGGCGATGAGGAGTTCGGTGTCGGTGCGGCCGGCCGCCGCTCCCGCGGGGCCGGCGTGGGGGGCGCCGGCGGGTCCGGGGGGTTCGGGGGTGCCGGGGGTTTCCGGGGTACCGGGGGTTTCGGGGGTGCCGTGTGGGCCGGGGGTGTGCTTCCGCTGCCCTTCGGAGAGCTGCCGGGTGGGGTTCCCGGTCGCCTGAGGCGTCACGTTCCAACCTCTCGTCGCTTGACCCGCTGTTCGCGACGCATGGTGGCACCGATCGGGGGCGCCTTCGTCCCATGGGGGCGCCCGCTCCGGCGCACCCACCGCCCTGCGCCCCGCGAAACGCCCCACCGGCACTGGATTCCGGGCGCACCGCGGACCCGCCCGCGCCCGGGCGGGTCCGGGGGATGACGGCGCGGCCGGCGGTTGACGCGGGCACCGCCCGCGCGGTTCAGCAGGGTTTGCGCCAGGTGTCCAGCTCCGGGTTCTTCAGCATCGAGGAGAGCTTCAGGCGGCGGGCCTCGGGACAGAAGCCCGAGGTCGCGCCCTTGTACTCGACCTGGAAGACCGCCTTGCCGGCCTTGATGAAGGGGCTCAGCGCCTCGCACTCGCCGAACTGGGCGCACTCCTCGTTGACCGCGAAGTCGAAGACGCCTTCGAGCTGGGGGATCTGCGGCAGGTCGTTCTTGAGGCCGACCGACAGCCCGCGCGCGTGCGCGATCTCGGCGATCATGCGGTTGTAGGCGAGCTGGTGCTCCGCCGTCAGCGGGAAGCCGGTGTCGTTGCCGTAGGCCTCCACCAGGTCGGGTTCCACCGCGTCGAAGCCCTTGTCCCGGCACATGTCGAAGCGCCGTTCCATGATCGGGCGGAGTTGGTCGATCCGGCGGACGTCCAGCCAGCGCTCGCCCTTCCAGCCGTTGGGCTTGCCGAACAGGGTGGTGGGGAAGGCGTCCTTGTCCGGCCGGAAGTCCTCCCAGGCCCCGACGTTGACGTAGCAGATCACCTTCCGGCCGTCGCGGTGCAGCCGGGCCACGTCGGCCGCCGAGTTCTCGAACCCGTCGATGTCGTACACGGGCACGTCGACCGAGGGGTCCGAGCGTCCGTCGAGCTGCCACTGCCAGGCCAGTCCGGGCTGCGGCTTCCAGCGTCCCGCGGCCTGGTCGCCCGTCCCGGAAGGGGACGGGGACGGGCCCGACGGCGACCCGGACGGGGCGGGAGGGGCGGAGGAGGGACCGGGGGAAGCGGGTCCCGGCCCCTGGCTCGCGGTGGGGCCGGACGGGGCCGGTGCGGCGTCGTCGTCATCGTCGTCGTCCGTGCTGGAGCAGCCCGTCAGGACCAGTGCCGTCAGCACGGCCAGCAGGACCAGGCGGTGCGGCAGGGTGCGGCTCATCGTTCCATCCCGGTGAGTGCGGGGGTCAACTGTTTCCAGGGGTTGGGGAGTTCGCCCGTCACCGGCCCGGAGACCGCGGCTCCCCGTTCGTGCGCGGTGCGCACGGCGAGCGGGACCAGGGCCTCGGGCACCCCGTAGACGAGGTGGCACAAGCGCTCGGGGGCGTGGCGCGCCGTCCAGGCGGGCCGGGTGAAGGAGGAGACGTACGTCGACCAGTGCCCTTCGAAGGTGACGGTCAGGTCCGCGAGGCGCAGGTAGCCGGCCTCGGGGTGGACACCCGGGTTCAGGACCACGGGGGCGGCGCCGAGCCGGCGCAGCGAGCGGACCAGCCGGCGGGCGCCGGGCAGCTCCTCCCGCGTGGGGGCCGCGCGGTCGAGGAAGCAGCCGTCGACCGCGTACCACTCCTGGTAGCGGCACATCTCGTGGACGACCTCGACCTGGCCGCGGGCCCCGTACCCGGTGTCCACGTAGCCGAGGAGGCGGGCGCCGGCCGTCCGCAGGGCGGCGGCGGCTGCGGCGAACGCCGGGTCGGGGCTCTCCCCCGGCCCGTCGGCCGGGTTGAGCACCACCCCGTAGGTCCCGGCGGCTCCGGTGATGAGCCGGTGCCAGGCGCCCGGGTCCTCGGCGGGGTGGACGTACAGCGGAACGAGCAGGCTCATGGCGTCCGGACTTCCTCCGGGGCGCCGGCCTCCCACAGCGCGGCCAGCGAGTCTTCGAGGCCGTGGACCGGGCGCCAGCCGAGGGTCTCGCCGGCGGCGGTGATGTCCGAGCACTGCCAGGACACCTGCGCGGAACGGGCCGAGCCGGCGGCCTCCTCCTCGATCCTCCCCCGGAAGCCCGCCCGCGCGGCCAGGCCCCGCACCAGCTCGCGCACGGGGACGGCCCGGCCGGCGCCGATGTTCAGGACGGGCGGCAGCGGTCCGGGGGCGGTGACCGCGAGCGCCACCGCCCGCGCCACGTCGCGCACGTCCACGAAGTCGCGGTGGGCGGACAGGTCGCCCAGCCGCAGCACCGCCTCCGGGTCCGGGCCGGCCTCCCGCAGCAGTGCGGCGATCCGCCCCGGCAGTCCGCTGGGCGGGGCGCCGGGCCCCACCGGGTTCCCCACCCGCAGGACGACGCCGTCCAGCCCGGAGGCGGTCACGGCGACGGTGCCGGCCAGCTTCGTCGCCCCGTACGGGGTGACGGGGCGGGTGGCGGCCGACTCGGCGACGCGGGTGTCGGGCTCGCCGGGCCCGTACTCCGCCGCCGAGCCCAGGTGCACCAGGCGGGCCGCGGGCGCCGCCATCCGCAGTGCCTCGCACAGGGCGGCGGGGCCGCGGGCGTTGGTCTCGGCGAGCGTCACGGCGTCGCCGCCGGTCGCGCCCGCGCAGTTGACCACGGCGTCGGGCGCGGCCGCGGCCAGGACGTCCGCCAGGCGGTCGGGGTGGTCGGCCGCGAGGTCGATGCCGAAGTCGGCGCCGGGCGCGCGGCCGCCGTCGAACACCCGCGCGCCCGGGAGGGCGCGCAGGCGGTCGGCGACATGGGCGCCCAGGTAGCCGGTCCGGCCCAGGACGAGAATGCGCATGAGGTGCTCAGGCTCCCTTGAGCAGCAAGGACTTGCGGGTGGTGAACTCGGCGTTGGCCCGGTCGTAGTCGTCGGGGCGCCCGATGTCGAGCCAGTAGCCGTCGAACGCGTAGGACTGCGGGAGGTTGTCGTCGCGCAGCAGGTCGAGGACGAGTTCGTCGAATCCGAGCGGAAGGCCCGGCGTGTAGTGGTCGAGGGTGGAGCGGCTCAGACCGTACACCCCCATGGAGACGTGGTAGTCCATGCTGGGCTTCTCGGTGAATCCGACCACGCGGCTGGCATCGGTGGTCAGCACCCCGAAGTCGATGTGCACCTTGCGCGGGTACGTCGCGATGGTCAGCGGCGCGCCCGACGCCTCGTGGCGGCGCAGCACGTCGGCGTAGTCGAGGTCGGTGAGCACGTCGCCGTTCATCACGAGGAAGTGTTCGGGCAGGCGGTCGCGCAGGTTGAGCAGGGGGCCCATGGTGCCGAGCGGGCTCTCCTCGGTGGCGTAGTCGACGCTCATGCCCCACTGGGAGCCGTCGCCGACGTAGGCCCGGATGATCTCGCCGAGGTGGCCGATGGCTATGGTGCACCGGGTGAACCCGGCCCCCGACAGCTGGCGCAGCACGATCTCCAGGATCGCGTGCTGGTCGCCGATGGGCACGAGCGGCTTGGGCAGGGCCGTGGTGTAGGGCCGCAGCCGGACGCCCTTGCCGCCCGCCAGGATCACTGCGTACATGGGTCTCCTCCTAGGGTTGGGTGGGGGGAGGTCGAGTGGCGTGGGGATGGGGGGACCGCCGGCGGAGCGCCCGGCGGTCAGATGTTGTAGATGCCGGTCTTGTAGCGCGCCAGGTTCTCCGGGTCGCGGAAGAACTCGACGGTGTGCCCGAGGCCTTCCTCCAGGGTGTGCCGCGGCCGCCAGCCGGTGGCGGCGGTGAGTCGGGTCGCGTCGGCGACCAGCCGCATCACCTCGGAGGCCGGGGGCCGCAGCCGCTCGCTCTCCTCGCGGACCTCGATCGGGACGTCCATGACCTTGCCGATCAGGGTGACGAGGTCGGCGACCGAGATCTCGCCCCCGGTGCCGGAGTTGAAGGTGCGGCCCACCACCCGGTCGGCGGGTGCGGTGCCGGCGGCGAGGAAGGCCTGCGCGGTGTCCTTGACGTAGCTGAAGTCGCGGGTGGGGCGCAGGTCGCCCAGGGTGATGACGCGTTCCCCGGCCGCCACCTGGCCGATGACGGTGGGGATCACCGCGCGCATCGACTGGCGGGGCCCGTAGGTGTTGAACGGGCGCAGCGTCACCACCGGGGTCTCGAAGCTGGCGTGGTAGCTGTCGGCCAGCCGGTCGCCGCCCGCCTTCGAAGCGGCGTACGGGGACTGGGTGTTGATCGGGTGGTCCTCGGTGATCGGCACGGTCTGCGCGGTGCCGTACGTCTCGCTGGTGGAGGTGTGCACCAGGCGGGGGGTGCCGAGGGCGCGGACGGCCTCCAGCACGTTGAGGGTGCCGGTCACGTTGGTGTCGACGTAGCTGTGCGGGGCCCGGTAGGAGTACGGGATCGCGATCAGCGCGGCCAGGTGGTAGGCGGCTTCGGCGCCTTCGAGGAGGCCGCGGACGGATCCGGGGTCGCGGACGTCGCCGAGGACGATCTCCACCTCGTCGAGGACGTCCGGCGCCAGGGTCTCCAGCCATCCGTACGAGGAGAAGGAGTTGTACTGGGCCATGGCACGGACCCGGTAGCCGCGGGCGACGAGGGCCTCGGTGAGGTGGGAGCCGATGAAGCCTTCGGCCCCGGTGACGGCGGCGAGCGGTGCGGAGGTCAACTGGTGTACCTTTCAAAGAGGTTGGCGATGCGTTCGGGGGTGTCGCGGGTGGTGCGATGGGTGTGCGGGACGGTCAGGCGTGGCGGGCCGGGCGTCCGAGGATCCACAGGGTGCAGAGGACCAGGGCCGTCGCGGCCGGCCCGCAGGCCAGGGTCAGGGCCACGGGGCCGGCCACTGGTCCCAGGAGGACGGCGGCTCCCGCGCCGGCCGCCGCCGCCCCGCAGACGGCCGCCGGCGGCCAGGCGACCCCGAAGGCCTGGAGCAGCAGGGCGGTCCACAGGGTCGCGGTGAGCAGCAGCAGCGCGGCCGGGGCGGCGCCGGTCAGCAGCGCGGCGGGCAGCAGGAGCAGCAGGTAGCCCGCCAGGCACAGGCCCAGGACCCCGGCGGACCTCAGCAGGAACCCCGCGGGGGTGGAGGCCGAGCCGAGCGCGGTGACGGACAGGCCGCGGAAGCGGTACAGCAGCCATTCGGCCGGGCCCATGCTCAGGGTCAGCGCGATCACCGCGTACGGCTCCGCCCGTCCTTCCAGCAGGACCAGTACCGCCGCCGCCAGTCCGAAGAGACCGTACGGCAGGGACCGGCGCAGCGGGGGCCGGGAGCCGCCGTCCGGGGCCGCCGGGGCGGCGTACGCGCCGTGCAGCACCCGGGCGACCGCGGCCAGCGTCGCGAGGAGCGCCACCGCCGGGAGCGCGGCGCGCACCAGGGGGCCCGGCTCCCACCAGGGCAGGACGGCGGCCCCCGCGACCAGCGGGGTGAGCGCGGCCAGCAGCAGCCGCTCCCGGCCCAGCACCAGCAGGATCCCGGCGGCGGCCAGGTAGAGCGACTGCGCGGCCACCGCCCAGGTCACGGCCGTGCCCCCGGCGGCCGCGGCTCCCGCCGCCGTAGCGGCGACCGCCCCGAGCGGCGCCCCGACCAGCAGGGTCCGGCCCGCCTCGCGGCGTCCGGCCACCATCCGCAGGTAGGCGCGGTGTCCGAGTGCCTGGCCCCACGCCCAGGAGACGATCCCGGCGACGATGGGCCCGGCGGCGTGCCGGCCGGGGTTCCACAGGGGCGCGGTGAGCAGGTAGGCCAGCCCCGGGAGGGCGAAGAGCACCCCGCGCAGCAGGCACCGGAGGGTGTCCGGGCGCCAGGGGTCCGGCGCCCGGGCGGGCTCCGGGAAGACGCGGGGCACCCGCTCGTAGAGCGCGGCGGCGAGCGAGAAGATGTTGGGGTGTCCGTACCGTTCTCGGATCACTTCGGCGGACAGGCCCTCGGCCTCCAGCAGGGCGGCCACCTCGTACGGGTGGACGGCCGGCCCGACGCGGTCGGCGAGTTCGGCGGCGAGCCGGCTGACCTGCGCCTCGTCGGGGCCGGGCAGTCTGAGGGCGAGGGTGGTCTCGGCCCAGGCCCGGCGCGGCGGTCTCGCGGCCGTGTCGGCCAGCCGCAGGGCCAGCATGTCCTGGTGCGACCCGCCGGGTTCGAGTGACATCGGCCCGCTCATCCGGCGAGGCTCCCCGCGTCGGTGACGGCGTCGGCCCCGGTCTCGCGGGCCGGCCGCCCGTCGGCCGTGGGGATCCGGCCGGGTGCGGACGGGCGGGCCCGCTCCTGTCTGCGGGCCCGCCCGGCGGCGACGGCCACCGGGGTGAGGACCGCCGGGGCGGGGGCCGCGGCGGGGGTGAGGACCGCCGGGGCGGGGACCAGCGTGGGGACGGCCCGCGCGGGGACCCGGGTGCGGCCGGCCGTGGTGGGCGGGGTGCGGTCGAGGCCGGGCAGTTCCAGGTAGATGGAGCGGAAGGTGTCGATGGTCTGGCGCAGGGTGAACTGCTCGATGACCCGCAGCCGGGCCGCCTCTCCCATCGCGGCGCGCCGCGGGGCGTCCCCGAGGAGTTCCAGGGCCGCCTCGGCCATGGCCTCCGGGTCGCGCGGCGGGACGACGAGGCCGGCGTCGCCGACCGCCTCCCGTACGCCGCCGACGTCGGTGGACACGGTGGCGCGGCCGCAGGACATGGCCTCGATGAGGGTGAACGGGAAGCCTTCGCTGATGCTGGAGAGCATCACGACGTTCCCGGCCGCGTAGGCGTCCTTGATGTCGTCCACCCGGCCTTCGAAGGCGACCGCGTCCGCGTGTCCGAGGTCGCGGGCCAGCGCCTCGCAGCGCTCGCGGTAGGCCTCCCCGCCGCGCGGCGTCCCGCCGAACAGGCGCAGCCGGGCCCCGGGGACGCGTGCGCGGACCAGGGCGAAGGCCCTGATCAGGGTCTCCAGGTCCTTGATGGGGTCGACTCGGCCGGCCCAGCTGAGGGTGGGGACGTCGGGTTCGGGCCCGGCGGGCGGGAAGGCGGCGGGGTCGACGCCGTTGTAGACGGTGCGGATGGCCTGTGGGTCGGCTCCGCCCTCCTCCTCCCACAGCCGGTTGTACCGGTTGCCGGGAGTGACCAGGGAGGCCCGCCGGTAGCTCTCCTCCGCGAGCAGCCGGAAGAAGCCGAGGACGACGGCCTTGACCGGCCAGCGGTAGGGGGCCGTGCGGTAGCCGAGGTAGCGCTCGCGCAGGTAGACGCCGTGCTCCGTCAGCAGCAGCGGGACCCCGTGCCGTTCCAGCCCGGCCAGTCCGGGCAGGACGGCCACGCCGCCGCTGACGGCGTGGGCCACTCCGTGTTCCGGGGGCGGGGCGGCCAGGGGGCGCAGGGCGTGCTCCAGGAGGGAGGTGGCGGTCAGGGCGTCGTGCAGGGTCGGCCGGGCCTCGCGCACGGTGAGCCCGGGGCGGTTCCAGACCGCCGCGAGCACCGCGATCGCGTGGTCCCCGCGGAGGAAGGGGCTCAGGGCGCCGTCGGACGCGGCCCGCGCCATCGTGGAGAGGGCGGGGGCGAACGCGTCCTCGGCGCGGGGGTCGAGCAGCGCGGTGAGGAACTGCTCGTAGGCGCCGGAGAGCCTGCGGCGGCCGCGGCCGCGCGGGGCGCGGCCCTCGGGGGGATCGCCCCACATGGGCACGGACCTGACGCCCAGGACGTGGCCGGGCAGGTCCCAGGCCAGGGATTCCCGGCCGGTGCCGGTGACGGCTATGACGTCGAAGTCGATGTCGGGCATGCCCTGGACGAGTTGGTCGCACCAGACGCTGACCCCGCCGTGACTGTGCGGATAGGTGCCTTCGGTGAGCAGGGTGACGTGCGGCGCGCCGGGGCGCCGCACGCCGGCTTGAGCGTGCATGGGTGTGCTCCACGGCCGGTGTGTGGGGGTGGTCGGGCCGGGCCGGGCCGCGCGGAGGCGGCCGGCCCGGCGGGACGCCGGTTCAGCGCCGGTCGGTGTCCGCGGCGCCCTCGCGCACGGCGGGCGGCACGGTGGTGCCGGGGGCCGGTGCGGTGGCGAGCGCCGGCCGGGGCGCGGCCGCGGCGGAGGGCGCGGCGGGCGCCGAGGACGGCAGGGTCAGTTCGAGCGCGCTGCCGGTCGCGGTGGTCCACCCGGAGACCCGTCCCGCGTAGGGGCTGCCGAAGTCGGCGGTGCCCAGCCGGGTGCCGGTGGGAAGGGTGGCGGTGACGTCGAGTCCGGCCGGCGCCACGACGGTGACGGCGTTGCCGATGCGGTAGGCGGTGACCTGTCCGGCCTGGAGGGCGCTCTTCCAGGCGCCGCGGCGCTCGAGTTCGGCGCCGATGTCCTTCATCCGCTCGTTCACCAGCGGGGTGTTGGCGTCGAACAGCGCGTCGTAGCCGTCGATGACCCCGTTCAGCACCGGGTAGGCGAGGCGCTCCTCCGCCAGGTTCGACTGGTGGATGAAGTGCGGCTTCGGGTCGTTCCCGAGGACGTGTCCCAGGGCGGTGCGGGTCTCCGCCGGCACGATCTTCTGGGCGTACCCCGTGGCCGTGTCCAGGGGTGCGGGCAGGCAGGTCGTGGTGTCCGAGTGGTCCTCGCAGATGCCGCTGCCGCCCTGGGCGCGGGAGGTGTAGATCCAGTTGTACTCGTCGACCGCCTCGGTGGCCTTCCCGACGTTGTAGTAGACGTTCATCGGGTAGCGGGCGACGGTGGCGGCCGAGCCGACCTGGCGCTGCTCGGGATCGCGGGAGTTGTCCGAGGCGACCCACTTGACGCCGTTGCCGGTGAGGGAGGCGGCCAGGTTCGGGTTGTCCTGCGGCTGCTGGGGCAGGACGGCCATGCCCGAGTGCTCGCCGGTGACCAGCTCGTCGTTCTGCAGGGGCAGGCCGAAGCTCTGGCCCCAGAGCCGGTTGAGGACGATCTCGTTGTCGATGGTGCTGCGGCTGACCCACCTGGTGCTGCCGTCGGGGTTGGCGGCGCACCGCCAGGGCACCACGCTGACGTCCTGTTCGCAGCCCAGGAAGGCGTGCGTGTAGGTGTGGTTGATCCAGCGGTACCGGTCGCGGTCGGCCTGGAGCCTGTCGGCGAGCAGGTCGACGCCGTTGTTGTCCTCGCGCTGGTCGAGGCTGCCGGCGCCGTTGTAGACCATGTCGAGGGTGAAGTTGCGGCCCGCCTGCCAGTTCTTGGCGTACTCGGCGTCGTCGGCGGTCATGCGGATGGGGTTGGGGGTTCCCCCGCCCCCGGCGCAGTCGACGTCGCCCGGGGTGCAGTTGAGCTGCGTGTCCCAGCGGTCGTCGGCGGCGAAGACGTCGTCCACGTGGACGGAGAAGTAGTGGCGGGAGGCACCCAGGTGGACCCCGCCGGTCATCCACTCGACGATGCCGCGGGCCAGCAGCCGGAACTGCTGCTGGTAGCGGTTGTACACGAAGGTGACGACGAGTTCGCGCCGGCCGTCGTGGCGGTACTCGCCGACGAGCGAACCGCGCCGGGCGGTGCCGGGGATGGGCGCGTCGACGAAGGTGGTGAAGTCCGCGCCGGGGGCGGGCTGGGCCAGGTAGGCGTAGCTCTCACCGACCGTGGGCGAGTTGTCCTCGAACGGGACGGGGCCCTCGAGATAGCCGAAGGGGCCGGAGCGGCCGGCGGCGGTGACGGCCGCCTGGGCGCCGTCGACGCTGCCCGCGTAGCCGCCGGAGACGAAGTACTGGAGGCCGACCTGGGGGCGCGCGTAGGTGTAGGCGTCGACCTGGGGTATGCCGTAGGTCTGCTCGTAGGCGGTGAGTGCGGCCGTCTCGGCCGAACCCGCGGCGAACGGGTTGTCGTTGGGCAGGACGACGGCCTGGTACTTCGCGCGGGGCCGGCCTCCGACGGTGTCGGCGAGGAAGGCCGCGTCGATCGTGGGCCGGTCGGACCGCGTCAGGTCGACCTGCGTGTACGGCGTCCCCGCCGAGTCCAGCTCCGCTGTGATGGCCTGGACGGCCGGGCCCCCGTCGGCCACGACCAGCACCCGCAGGTCCACGCGGGGCGTGGTCGCGTCGGCGTGGGCCGTGCCGGCCGGCAGTCCGGCGGCTGCGATGAGCGCGCCCACCGATAAGACGGCGGTACGTATGGTTCGCTTCATGCGGTGAAAGTCCCCTCCCCGGGCAGGGGTGAGCGCGGCGCGCACGAAGCGGCGGACACCCCCTTGCGCGACGCCGGCCTCCCCCTCAGAAACCAGTCGTCGACGCATCCGTCGCGTCACATGGTGGTGCCTGTGTGTAGCTTTCGTGGGGGTGTTGCGAAAACCGACGGAAAAACGCAGGCGACCAACTGTCCCCACAGCGAGTCGAGTTGCCCGCCCCTGCCCATTCACGCCCCTTCCGGCACCCGGCGGGCGAAACGATTCGCCACCCAAGGGCGCCGGTCCGGAGCGGGGCGGGGTGCTGCCGGACCGTCTCGGTCCGGCAGCACCCCGCCCTGGTGGTCCAGACCAACAGTCGGGAGGCCGGTGGGCGATTTCAGGCCACCCCGACCGGAACGCGGGCCGTCAGGCGCAGAGGACGCGCGTCTCGGGCGTGTAGACCGGGCCGCCACTGGTGTTCGTGCTGTCGCTGAACTCGGCGTAGTAGTACGAGTAGAAGCCGATGTTGCCGTTGCAGCCGGAGTCGGCGGCCACCTGGAGGGTCAGCGTCACCGTGCGGCTCTGGCCGGGAGGTATGGTCGCGCCGTAGTTGGTGCCGAGGTCGGACGGGCCGACGCCGGAGCAGGCGGCGGCGCCGGTCGGGGTGGCCACGCTACAGCCGGTGAAGCTGTACTTGAGGTCGGCGCGCTGGGTGGTGAGCCAGGTCGGGGAGATGGCCTGGTAGACGAACCAGACGTCGTAGGTCTTGTTGTTGGTGAGCGTCATCGAGAGGTTGACCGTCCCGCCGGGGGTGACGGTCGCGGCGTTCGTGGTGAACGTCAGAGCGGCCGGGGCGGGGTCGGCCTGGGCCGCGGGAGCGAGGCCGAACAGGGCCAGGACGAGGGCGAGGATCGCGGCGAGGCCGAGGCGGCCCTTCAGAGGTGATCGCATGGCCCGGGAGGCTAGGGCGGCGCCTCGCGCGCCGTCTGCCCCCTGGAGCGGCGTGGGGGCGCACAAAGGCCGGAAGTGTGCGCCCCGTGAAGAGCTTCTGGAGAACCTGTGACGATGATCACGCAGCGTATAGCGGCAGTCCACGGTGGGTACCCGTGCGGCCAAACCCGGCCCCGGCTGCCGGAAGGCGTCCCCGGGGTGCGAATGGCGCGTACGTGACCCTGGCATGTTCCGGAGTTCCTGCCGCCACTTCCCGGACGCCTCCGTCCGGCCGCTTTCGTGACGGGTCGGGGAGGGGTCAGGGGTCGTCCTGGTAACCCTCGGCCCGCCGCCATGCACGGTAGGCGGCGACCGCCGTGGGGAGGGTGGGGTAGATGCGGTCGGGGCCCACCGCCGCCGTGAGGCCGTAGGCGTCGAGGGGGTCGCGGAGGTCCTGCTTCACCCGGGCCAGCGCGAACACGACGTCCCGCCGGGCGAGTTCGGAGCGCAGGGCCTCGACCGCGTCGAGGGCCGTGATGTCGACCTCGACGTTCGCCTCGGTGTTCAGGACGAACCAGTGGACCGGGGTGCTCTGGACGTCGACGGCGGCCAGGGCGCGGCGGTGGAAGTCCTCGGCGTTGGCGAAGAACAGCGGGGAGTCGTAGCGGTAGACGACCAGGCCGGGGATGGTGCGGGCGGTCGGGTAGTCGTCGACGTCGTGCATGCCCGCCAGACCGGGCACGATGCCCTCGACGGCGTCGTGCGGGCGGGCCACCCTGGCGAGGAGGTCGGTGACGGAGAGGGCCACCGCGACCAGGACGCCGTAGAGGATCCCCAGGGCGAGGACGCCGACGGTGCAGCCGAGGGCCAGCAGGAGTTCGCGCCGGCGGAAGGCCGCGAGGCGGCGGAACTGGCCCACCTCCACCAGGCGGACGGCGGCGTAGACGACGATCGCGCCGAGAGCGGCGTCGGGGGTGTGGGCCAGCAGGGGGCCGAGCAGGAACAGCACGGCCGCCACGCAGGCGGCGCCGACGAGGGAGTACACCTGGGTGCGGGCGCCGGCGGATTCGGCGAGGGCGGTGCGGCTGGCGCTGCTGCTGACGGGGAACCCGTGCAGGAGGCCGGCCCCGAGGTTGGCCGCACCGAGCGCCAGGAGCTCCCGGTTGACCTCCAGGGGGTAGGGGTCGTCGTGGCGGACGAAGGCCCGGGCGGTCAGGATGACGTCGGTGTAGCCGACCATGAGGACGCCCAGGGCGGGCAGGAGCAGGTCCGGGAGGTCGCCCGGCCGAGGCAGCGCGAGGCCCGGCAGGCCGGTCGGGACGGGGCCGATGACGGCGACGCCGTGTTCCTCGTCGAGGGCGAGGACCGCGACCGCCGCCGTGGCGAGGACGAGGACGAGGAGCGGGCCGGGTACGGCGCGCCACACCCGGGGCAGGGTGAACAGCAGAAGCAGGCAGCCGGCCCCCAGCCAGAGCGTGCTCGGGTGGACGTCGCCGAGGTCGCGGACGAAGGAGAGGAGCTGGGGGAAGAAGCCCGAGCCGCCGCCCTCGGTGCCGGTCAGCCGGGGCAGCTGGTCCACGATCATGATGAACGCGACTCCCGCCAGGTAGCCGACGAGAACGGGCCGGGACAGCAGGTCGGCGAGGAAGCCGAGCCGGGCGGCCCAGGCGACCAGGCACAGCAGGCCGACGGCGAGGGCCAGGGCCGCGGCGAGCGCCGCGTACCGGGCGGGGTCTCCGGCCGCCACCGGGCCCACGGCCACGGCGGTCATCAGCGCGGTGGTCGACTCGGGACCGACGGACAGCAGGCGGGAGGAGCCGCTGAGGGCGTAGAGGACCATGGCTGGCAGGACGGCCCACAGGCCGGCGACCGGCGGCAGGCCGGCCACGCCCGCGTAGGCCATGACCTGCGGGACGAGGTAGGCGGCGACGGTGATCCCGGCCAGGAGATCGCCGCCCAGCCAGGCCCGGCGGTAGCCGCGGACGGCGTGCGGGACGGCGGCGGTCCGTCCGTGGGTCGGCATGGGGCCTCCGGGGCTCGCGGCGGGCGGCGGATCGGTGCCGCACCATCGTGCCGCGCGCCCGGCCCAGCGGGCGCGAAGCGCACGGGCCGGCGGCTACGCGCCCCAGGGCGGGGTGCCGCGCGGACCGCTGCCCGCCTCAGGGGGCGCGGGTCCCGCCGCGTGGCCGCGCAGGACGGCGAGCCGCCGCCCGTACTCCTCGTCGTCGATCTCGCCCCTGGCGTAGCGCTCGGCGAGGAGCGTCTCGGCGCCCCTGGCGGGGTCGGGGCCCCGGGCGGGGTCGGGGCCCTCGGTGGGTGCCGACCGTCCGGGGGCGTCCCCCCTGGAGGTGCGGACCACCAGGACGACGGCGGCGACGATCAGGCCCCAGAACACCAGGGTGGTGAGGGACATCGCGAACCAGCTCCAGGGTCCCATGTGACCGTTCCAGTACATCGTGCACCTGCCTGGTCGACGGGACGGGCGGCCGCGGCCCGGCCGTCCGCCGCCAGCGTCCCCCCGGGCGGGCGGGACCGGGGAGGGGCCGGTCGGGTCCCGGACGGGGCCACAGGGCCCCTGTCCGCAGCGCACCGGTGCGCGAAGACTGGAGGCGGACCCGAACCCGGTGGCCGTCCGCGCGCACTCCGCCGGACCCTCCGGGCTGCGCTCGTCCCCGTCGCCGAGGAGCCGGTCATGCCCGCATCCCGCTACACCGTCAGTGACGTCATGACGCGCACCGCCGTCGCCATCGGCCGTGAGGCGTCCTACAAGGAGATCGTCGAGCTGATGCACGAGTGGAAGGTCAGCGCTCTCCCCGTCCTGGAGGGCGAGGGGCGGGTCGTCGGCGTGGTCTCCGAGGCGGACCTCCTGCCGAAGGAGGAGTTCCGGAGCGTGGAGCCCGCGCTGCCCGAGCAGCTGGAGGAGGCGTCCAAGGCGGGCGCCGTCCTGGCCGAGGAGCTGATGTCGAGCCCCGCGATCACCGTCCACCCCGGCGCACCGGTCGCCGAGGCCGCCCGGATCATGGCCCGCAAGGGCGTCAAGCGCCTGCCGGTCGTGAACCAGGTCGGCATGCTGGAGGGCGTCGTCAGCCGCGGTGACCTGCTGAAGGTGTTCCTACGCCCCGACGGGGAGCTCGCCGAGGAGATCCACCAGGAGGTGCTCGCCGGTCTGGCCCCGGGCACGGGCCTGGACTTCACCGTGGAGGAGGGCGTCGTGACCCTGCGCGGTCCGCTGCGGGACCGCGCGCTGGTGCCCCTGCTCGCACGGGCGGTCCGGGCGGTCGAGGGCGTGGTGGACGTCCGGATGGAACTCGACGGCCCGGCCGGCACGGCGGCCGCGTAGACGGCCCGGTCCCGGAGTGCGGAGCGCGGCTTCCTGAGACAATGCGGGTGGAAGAACCCGGCGGGCACCGAACCAGGGGCGACCATGTCCGACGCTGCGCAGCCCTCCCCCGAGGCACCGGTCACGGTGTTCCTCCTCGACGACCACGAGGTGGTCCGGCGCGGACTGCGGGACCTCCTGGACGCCGAACCGGACATCACCGTGGTGGGCGAGGCCGGCACGGCCGAGCAGGCCCTGGCCCGCGGGCCGGCGCTGCGCCCCGACGTCGCCGTGCTCGACGTGCGGCTGCCGGACGGCGACGGCATCGGCGTCTGCCGGGAGCTGCGCTCGCGCATGCCGGACCTCGCCTGCCTGATGCTCACCTCGTTCGACGACGAGGACGCCCTGCTGGACGCGATCATGGCGGGGGCCGCGGGGTACGTGCTGAAGCAGATCAAGGGCTCCGACCTGGTCTCCGCCGTCCGTACGGTCGCCACCGGCCAGTCCATGCTGGACCCGGCCACGACCGCCCGCCTGATGCACTCGCTGCGCGACCCGGAGGCGGTCAGGGAGCCGCACGACGCCCGTCTGGCGGCGCTGACGGAGCGGGAGCGGGCCGTCCTGGAACTCATCGGCGACGGTCTGACCAACCGGCAGATCGCCAAACGGCTCTACCTGTCCGAGAAGACCGTCAAGAACCACATCTCGCGGCTCCTCGGCAAGCTCGGGGTGGAACGCCGCGTCCAGGCGGCCGTCATCGCCGCCCAGGTCCACGAGGACACCCAGCCGCCTCCCGACGGTCCCGCCGGCCGCCGGTGACGACGGTGCCGTGCGGGCCCGGACCGGTGGGCCCCTCCGGTCCCCGGACGGGGCCGTTCGGCCCTCGATCCGCACGCCGCACCGGCGGAAGGTGAGGTGCAGACCCATCCGACATCAGCCGCCGTCCCGGCAGAGCACCGCCCGGCGGAGCGGGAGGCACCGTGAACCAGATCAAAGTGGCCGACCTGATGTCCGACGAGGTCGTCTCCGCCGCCCCGGGCACCGCCGTCAAGGACATCGTGAAACTGCTCGCCCAGTACGACATCAGCGGGATCCCCGTACTGGACGACGAGGACCGCGTCATGGGCGTCATCTCGCAGACGGACGTCCTGGCCCGCGCCGCACCGCTCTCCGCCGGAGCCCCCGGACACGACGAGGACGGGGAGCAGCCGCCCACGGCGGCCTCCATCATGTCCTCCCCCGCCGTCACCGTCCGCGCCGAGGAGACGGCGGCCGACGCCGCCCGGCTGATGACGCGGCGCGGCATCGAACGGCTGCCCGTGGTCGACGTGGAGGACCGGCTCGTCGGCATCGTCACCCGCCGGGACCTGCTGCGGATGTTCCTGCGGCCCGACACCGAGATCCGCCGGCGGGTCCAGGAGATCCTGGAGGACGTGCTGGACGTGCCGGCCGGGGACGTCCAGGTGCACGTGGTGGACGGGATCGTCACCCTGGAGGGCCGCCTGCCCGACCGGAGCGGGCTCCCGGTCCTGCTCAGCCTCGTCGAACGGATGGACGGGGTGGTGGCCGTGGCCCCGCGCCTCACCGCCGGCTCCGACGACGCGCAGGGCAGCGGAAACGGCCGCTCCCGCCAGGCGATGCCGTGGTGACGCGCCGGGACGCCCCCGCCCCACAGACAGGACCAGTGCCATGACCACAGCCCACGTCGACGCCGCGACGGCCGCCCTGCTCGTCGGCGACGCCGTCACCGCCCCCTCCATGCACAACGCCCAGCCCTGGCGGTTCGTCCTGCGCCCGGACAGCGGCGCCCTCTCCCTGTACGGCGATCCGCGGCGGGCCATGACGCGGACCGACCCCGATCACCGCGCGCTCCACCTCGGCTGTGCCGCGGCCCTGTTCAACCTGCGCGTGTCCGCGGCCCGGCACCGGCTCGGCACCCGTGTGGACCTGCTGCCCGACCCCTCCGACCCCTGGCTGCTGGCCACGGTCGCCTTCGACGGGACGTACGCCGACGACGAGGGCCGGGACCTGGCCGCGCTGCACGGCGCGCTGCGGCTCCGGCACACCAGCCGGTACCCGTTCAGCGACGAGCCCGTGCCGTCCGCGATCCTGGACGGGCTCCGGGCGGCTGCCCGGCTCGAAGGCTGCCGGCTGGCCGTCCCCGACGTGTGGCACGCCGACACCGTGCTCTCCCTCGTACGCGATGCGGAGCACCGCGAGGAGCTGGATCCGTCGGTCCGGGCGGAGACGGCCTCCTGGACGGGCGCCGCGCCCGACGAGGCCGCCGTGCGCCACGACGGCGTTCCCGCCGCGGCCTTCGGCCCGCGCGCCTCCGGCGGCCCGGCACCCGTCCGCGACTTCGGCCGTGCCTCCCCGGTGCCCGACCGCGGCTGGGCGGTGTTCGAGAAGCGGCCGCAGCTCGCCCTGCTGAGCACGCCCGGCGACGCCCCCGCCGACTGGCTGCGCGCCGGCCAGGCACTGGAACGCGTCCTCCTCCAGGCCACCACCGACGGCCTGGCCACCTCGATGACCTCCCAGCCCCTCGAATGGCCGGAGCTGCGCTGGACGGTCCGCGACCCGCTCGCCGCCACGGGCCACATCCAGATGGTCCTGCGCCTCGGCTACGGCCCCGCGGGGGCCGACACCCCGCGCCGGCCGGTGGCGGAGGTCCTGGAGACCGGGTGAGGCGCCCCCGCGTCCCCGCCGCGCGGACGGACGGCGGGCCGGCGCGACGCCGTGCGGCAGCGCCCGCAACAGGCCCGCCGCGCCCGCGCGAGTCGATACGCTGACCGTAGTCATGCCGGAACAACGGGTGGGCAATCGGAGGTCGGACGCGTGGGTGTGGGGGATCCGTTGACTCGGGTACCGCGAATGCGGCTGGACGAGCTGCTGGACGAGCTCCAGGTGCGCATCGACGAGGTGCGCGGCACCCGCGACCGGGTGCACAGCCTGCTGGAGGCCGTCGTGTCGGTCGGACGGCAGCTGGACCTCTCCCAGGTGCTGCGCCGGATCGTGGAGGCGGCGGCGCTGCTGGTGGATGCCGAGTACGGGGCCCTGGGCGTGATCGGCCCCGACGGCCGCACGCTGGCGCAGTTCCTGACGGTGGGGCTGACCGACGAGGAGATCGCCGCGATCGGCCCGCTGCCGGCCGGCCACGGCCTGCTCGGCGAGGTCATCCACCATCCGGAGCCGCTGCGCCTCACCGACCTCGGGGCGCACTCCTCCTCGTACGGGTTCCCGGCCCACCACCCGCCGATGCGCACCTTCCTCGGCGTGCCGATCCGCGTCCGTGACGAGGTGTTCGGGAACCTTTACCTGACCGACAAGCGGGGCGGGGTCGACTTCGACACCGAGGACGAGACCGTGATCTCCACCCTCTCGGTGGCCGCCGGGGTCGCGATCGACAACGCCCGGCTCTACGAGGGGGCCCAGCGCCAGCAGCTGTGGCTCCGGGCGAACGCGGAGATCACCGAGAGCCTGCTGTCCGGCAGTTCGCGCCCGGCGGTGCTGGAACTCATCGCCCGGCGCGCCCAGGAGATCACGGCGGCGCGGCTGGCGCACGTCGCCGTGCCGGTCGCCGGGGTCGACGGCCTGGTCGTGGAGTTCGCGGCCGGCGCCGACGGGGCCGCGTGCCAGGGGCTGGTCGTCCCCTTCGAGGGCACGCTCTCCGGGGCCGCGCACCGCGCGGGCAAGCCGGTGACGGCGATGCAGGTCTCGGGGGACGGTCTCTATCCGGCCGAGGCCCGGGGGCGGGAGGCGCTGGGGCCCGCCGTGGCGGTCCCGCTGGGCACCGCGGGCGGGGAGAGCCGGGGCGTCCTGCTGCTGTCGCGGCCTACGGGGGACCCGGCGTTCGGCGAGGGCGAGCTGGAGCCGCTCGTCGCCTTCGCGGGGCAGGCGGCCCTCGCCCTGGAACTGGCGGAACGGCGCCGGGACGCCGAGCAGATAGCCCTGCTCGAGGAACGTGACCGGATCGCCCGTGACCTCCACGACCTGGCCATCCAGCGGCTCTTCGCCACCGGTATGACCCTGCAGAGCGCAGCCCGGCTCGTGGAGCACGAGGGGGCCGCCGAGCGGGTCGGCCGTGCGGTCGACGACCTGGACGAGACCATCAAGATCATCCGGTCCACGATCTTCGGGCTGCGCACCAAGGACCGCGAGGGCGGCCCCGGGCTGCGGGCGCGCGCCGCCCGTGCCGTCGGCGACGCGGCCGTCGCCCTCGGCCATCCGCCGCGCCTGAGCATGGAGGGGCTCCTCGACACCGACGTCCCCGCGCCGATCGCCGACCACGTGGTGGCGGCGCTGGGCGAGCTCCTGAGCAACGCGGCCCGCCACGCACGGGCGACCCGGGTCGGGGTGACCCTCAGGGCCGGCCTGGGCGAGATCGTGCTGACCGTCTCCGACAACGGCACGGGCATTCCGTCCCAGGGGCGCAGGAGCGGTCTGCGCAACCTGGACGAGCGGGCCCGGGGCGTGGGCGGGACCTTCACCATCGAGACCCCCGAGGAGGGGGGCAGCCGGCTGGTGTGGCGGGCGCCGCTGCCCGGCGGCGTCTGAGGGCAGGGCCCGCGGCCGGACGGGGCCGGGGTCAGACGTGCAGCGCCCGGCCGGCCGACGGCGCGGCCTCCAGCCGGAAGCCGGTGACCAGGTCCGGGCGGATGCGCAGGGTGCCTGCCATGGGCCGTCCCACCCAGGGGCACAGCAGCTCCGCGTACCGGTCGGCGCCCTCGGCCTCGGTCACCGGACGCACGTAGCCGGTGACGACGACGCTCCAGCCCAGGTGGGTCTCGGGGTCGATGGCGTCCGCCTCGTACGCCACCACCACGCCGGGGGCGTCGGCGGGGGCCGCCAGGGAGGCCAGCGCGCCGCCTCCGTGGATCCGGATGATGATGTCCTCGCCGTCGACGAGGTGGTTCACCGGCCGTACGGCCGGCAACGCGTGCCGGGTGAAGACGATCCGGCCCAGCGACACCGTGGCGAGGAGCTCCAGGGCCTCGGCCCTGTCCAGTTCCCGCATGTGCCGAACGGCCGTCGCGGGCGCCCGGCGGGCGGGCCGGCGCAGGGCTTCCTGGTCCATGGTGCGCACCTCCATCCGGCGCGGGCGCCGGTGGTCACGAGACGACGAGCTTCAGGTCGCGGTCGGCTCCGAGCACCCGTATGGACCTGGCGACCAGGGGCGGCACGTCGCACAGCAGGAGCCGGGTCCCCGCCACACGGCAGCGGCAGTCCAGGCTGAGGAAGAGGTCGATGCCGGCGCTGTCGCAGAAGGAGAGGTCGCCGAGGTCCAGGACCAGGTCGGGGTGGTGGGATTCCGCGAGGGCGCACAGGCGCGGCTGCACCAGCCCGGCCGTGTGGAAGTCGAGCTCGCCGGCCAGTGCGACCCGCAGGCCGCGGTCGTCGTGGGCCACCGTCCTCAGGTCGATCAAGGCGGTCGTCATGGCATCCTCCGCGCTGCGTGCGACCCTTGCGGACCGCGCCCTTCCCGTCTTCCACCAGTCCAGCCGGTGCCGCGCGCGCTCCGGAAGGCCCGGCAGGCCCCCGGACAGGGCCGAAGGTCCCTTCCTCCGGGGGCCGGTCGGTACCGCACCGCCGTGATCAGGGCCGATCGGCCCTGGCCGATCGGCCCACCGGCCGGGCAGGATGCCGGTGTTCGCGTGTGCGGGCGGACCCAGGCGAAGGAGTTGTGTGATGACCGGCGGCAGTGCCCCCTCCCCCGTTACGGAGCCCATCGGCGTCTTCCTCCTCGACGATCACGAGGTGGTGCGCCGGGGGGTGCACGACCTGCTGGACGCCGAACCCGACCTGACCGTGGTGGGCGAGGCGGGCACGGCCGAACAGGCCCTGGCGCGCATCCCCGCCCTGCGGCCCCGGGTCGCGATCCTGGACGTGCGCCTCCAGGACGGCGACGGGGTGAGCGTGTGCCGTGAACTGCGCTCGCGGATGCCCGACCTGGCCTGCCTGATGCTGACCTCGTTCGACGACGAGGAGGCGCTGCTGGACGCCGTGATGGCGGGTGCCTCGGGCTACGTCCTGAAGCAGATCACCGGGACGGACCTGGTCACCGCCGTGCGGACGGTGGCCTCCGGCCAGTCGATGCTCGACCCCGGCGCGACCGCACGGCTGATGGCGCGCATGCGCGGCGAGGTGCCCGAGGAGGAGCGGGTGCCGGGGCTGCCCGGTTTCACGGACCGGGACAAGGAGATCCTCCTGATGGTCAGCGAGGGGCTCACCAACCGGGAGATCGGCAAGCGGCTGTACCTCGCGGAGAAGACCGTGAAGAACATCATCTCGCGGCTGTTCGTCAAGCTCGGGGTGGAGCGGCGCGTGCAGGCCGCCGTGATCGCCAGCCACGCCCTGACCCCGCCCGGCCGGCACCCGGCGCCGGCCGCGGAGTAGGGCGGCCCGTGGGGGCGGCGCCGGCCGGGGGAGGACCGGGCGCCGCCGGATTCATCCTGTCGGGGCCGGGCAGGCGGGCGAAAGGGCCGACGGTCCCTCCCGGAGGGCCGGTCCTCCCGCTGCGGACCGGGCGCCGCCCGGTGCAAGGTGGGGGCATCGGCCCAGTCGACGGACTCCCGGACCCTCACCCGCAGGAGCGGACATGACCGCGTTGACCGCGCACTCGATCTCGGAGCTGGACGCCCACTGGCGCGCCGCCAACTACCTGGCCGCGGGCCAGATCTACCTCCTGGACAACCCCCTGCTGACCGAACCGCTCAGGCCGGAGCACATCAAGCCGCGGCTGCTCGGCCACTGGGGCACCTCACCCGGCCTCAACCTGGTCTACACCCACCTCAACCGGGTGATCAGGGAGCGTTCCCTGGAGGCACTGTGCGTCTGGGGTCCCGGCCACGGCGGCCCCGCCGTCCTGGCCAACTCCTGGCTGGAGGGGACCTACAGCGAGACCTACCCGGACGTGTCCCGCGACGCCGGCGGCATGGCCCGGCTGTTCCGGCAGTTCTCCTTCCCCGGCGGAGTGCCCAGCCACGTGGCGCCGGAGACGCCCGGCTCCATCCACGAGGGCGGGGAGCTGGGGTACTCCCTCGCCCACGCCTACGGGGCCGCCTTCGACCGGCCCGGCCTGCTGGTCACCTGCGTCATCGGCGACGGCGAGGCGGAGACCGGCCCGCTGGCCGCGTCCTGGCACGCGAACAAGTTCCTCGACCCGGTCCACGACGGGGCCGTCCTGCCCGTCCTGCACCTCAACGGGTACAAGATCGCCAACCCGACGGTGCTGTCCCGGATCCCCGAGTCCGAGCTCGACGCGCTGCTGCGCGGCTACGGCCACGAGCCGCTGTACGTGACGGGCAGTGACCCCGCCCTGGTCCACCGGTCCATGGCCCGCGCGATGGACCAGGCGCTGGACCGCATCGCGGTCATCCAGCGGGAGGCGCGGGCGGCGGGCACCACCGACCGCGGCCGGGAGTACCCGCGCTGGCCGGTGGTCGTGCTGCGCACGCCGAAGGGCTGGACGGGGCCGGCGGCCGTCGACGGCGATCCGGTCGAGGGCACGTGGCGCTCCCACCAGGTACCGCTCGCCGGGGTGCGCGAGAACCCCGCGCACCTGAGGCAGTTGGAGGACTGGCTGCGCTCGTACCGGCCCGAGGAGCTCTTCGACTCCGCGGGCCGTCCGAAGCCGCAGGTCGTGGCCTGTGTCCCGGAGGGCGGCCGCCGCCTGGGCGCGGTGCCCTGCGCGAACGGGGGCCGGCTGCTGCGCCCGCTCCCGCTGCCCGCGCCCGACGCGCACGCCGTCCCGGTCGACAAGCCGGGCCGCACCCTGCACGAGCCGACGCGGGTGCTCGGGCGCTACCTCACGCAGGTCATGCGGGACACGGACGGGCGCAGGGACTTCCGGGTCGTCGGGCCCGACGAGACCGCCTCGAACCGGCTGGACGACCTGTACGCGGCCACCGGCAAGGCCTGGCAGGGCTCCATCGAGCCGGTGGACCGCAACCTGGCCCGGGACGGCAGGGTGATGGAGATCCTGTCGGAGCACGTCTGCCAGGGCTGGCTGGAGGGATACCTGCTCACCGGCCGCCACGGCCTGTTCTCCACGTACGAGGCCTTCGCCCACATCGTCGACTCGATGGTCGGGCAGCACGTCAAATGGCTCAAGACCGCGCGCGAACTGTCCTGGCGGGCGCCCATCGCCTCCCTCAACTACCTGCTCACCTCGCACGTCTGGCGCCAGGACAACAACGGCTTCTCGCACCAGGACCCCGGGTTCGTCGACCACGTCCTCAACAAGAGCCCCGAGGTCGTACGGGTCTACCTGCCGCCGGACGCCAACACCCTCCTGGCCGTGGCCGACCACGCGCTGCGCAGCCGCGACCGGGTGAACGTGATCGTCGCCGGCAAGCAGCCGTGCTTCGACTGGCTCCCCCCCGACGAGGCCCGCACGCACGTGGCGCGCGGCGCCGGCATCTGGGCGTGGGCAGGGACCGACGACGGCTCCCGCGCACCGGACGTGGTGCTGGCCTGCGCCGGCGACGTGCCGACCATGGAAGTACTGGCCGCCGCGGCCCTACTGCGCGAGCACCTCCCCTCGTTGGCCGTCCGCGTCGTCAACGTGGTCGACATCGCCCGGCTCATGCCCCACGAGGAGCACCCGCACGGCATGACGGACACCGAGTACGACGCCCTCTTCACCACCGACCGGCCGGTGGTCTTCGCCTACCACGGGTATCCCTGGCTCATCCACCGGCTCGCCTACCGCCGCAGGGGCCACTCGCAGCTGCACGTCCGCGGGTACAAGGAGTCCGGGACGACCACGACCCCGTTCGACATGGTGGTCCGCAACGGCATGGACCGCTACCGGCTGGTCATGGACGTGATCGACCGCGTCCCCGGCCTCGCCGACCGCGCCGAACACCTGCGCCAGGCCATGGCCGACCAGCACATCCGCCACCACGGCTGGATCCGCGAACACGGCACGGACCTTCCGGAGGTCGCCGACTGGTCCTGGCCCTACTGAGCCGCTCCGCCCGCGGCCGGCCAGGTGCGCAGCAGGGTGTCGAGGGCGTCGACGATGCGCTCCCAGCTCGCCTGGCTGTCCGGGGCGCTGTGGCTGAAGCCGCCGGTCCCCTCCAGGCTGACGTAGCCGTGGAAGACGCTGCCGAGCATGCGGACGGCGTGGGTCTCCTCCGGTTCGGCCAGGTCGTAGCCGCGCAGGATGGCACGGGTCATCCGGGCGTGCCGTACGCCGGCGCTCGCCAGGGCGGTCGCGGTGTCCAGCGGGAACCGGGTCGCGGCGTAGCGGCCGGGGTGCTGTCGGGCGTAGTCCCTCAGGGCGTCGGCGTACGCCCTGAGGGCGTCCTTGCCGGAGCGTCCGGCCAGGGCGTCGGCGGCCCGGTCGGCGAGCTCCTCCAGGCAGGTCAGCGCGATGCGGGTCTTCAGGTCCTGGGAGTTGCGCAGGTGGGAGTACAGGCTCGCGACCTTGACGTCGAACCTCCGGGCGAGTTCCGAGAGCGTGACCCGTTCGAAGCCGATCTCGTCCGCCAGCTCCGCCCCGGCCTGTACCAGCCGGTCCGCCGTGAGCCCCGCACGCCGTGCCATGGCGCCTCCTCCTCGAAGTCCGCCTACAACGCATCGGGACTCCCTAAAGCATATAGGCGGGCCCGGGCAGCCGGACGGCCCCGCCGGCCGCGGCCCCGGAAGACCCCCACGACGGCCCAGCCCCGGCGCTCCCCCGCCGAGCGCGCCCGAGCGGGGCCGGCCCCTGGCCGGACAGGCCCTAGTCCAGCCCTAATCCTCCTCGCGCAGCCTGCTCCAGGCCCGGGTGCGGTGCAGCACGTAGAGGCAGCCGGCGAGAACCAGCAACTGGAGGCCGACGGCGAGCAGCCAGAACTCGTCGCGGCTCTCCATGCTGTCCGTCAGGAACGTGAAGTTCATGCCGAAGAACCCGGTCAGGAACGACAGCGGCAGGAAGACCACCGACACGATGGTCAGCCGGTTGATCACGCCGTTCTGTTCGCCGGCGCTGAGCGAGGCGTGGCTGGCGAACGCCCGGCGGGTGGCCTCCTTGAGGGACTCGATGTCCGCGAGCACCAGTCGCCCTCTGGTCTGGAACTCCTGGGCGAGCCGTCGCCGCTCCTGAGGGAAGGCGGGACTCAGCATCCGCCGGGTGAGGACCTCGTCCGTCACGTCCAGGAAGGGCCGCAGGAAGTGGTGCAGCTGCGCGGAGCGCCGGCGGAGCCGCGCCAGCCGGTAGAGCTGTTCGGGCCGGCGCTCCTCGAACATGGCGTCCTCGATCGCCTCGGCCTCCAGCAGGGCCTGCACGGCGGCCCGGCGGAAGGTCCCCAGCGCCTCGCCGAGCAGGAAGAAGAGCACGGCCACGGTGTCGTCCGCCTCCTGCCGCGACAGCCTCTCGGCGAAGTCCAGTGCCTGTTCGCCCCGGCCCCGGTGCACCGTGATCAGGAAGCGCTCCGTCACCAGCACGTGGACGTGGGTGATCTGCTCCCCGCGGACCAGCGGTACGACGAGGCCGGCACGGTCGCCCAGGTACTCGGCGCGCGGCTGCTCCCCCGCCCGGCCGAACCAGTCCAGTCCCTCGAAGTCCAGGCCCAGCCGGTCGGCGACCGATTCCTCTCCCGCCGGTTCCTCAGCCGGCACCACCTCCGGCTCCACCTCCGCCGGCTCCGCCCCCTCCGGCAGCTCCTCCTCCGGAAGCTCCACGTCGACGAGCAGGAAACGCTCCGAGGCCAGCCGGGCCCGCACCTGAGCCACGTCGGGGCGGGTGACGCGCATCTCCGGCATCGACACCACCGTCAGCTCCATCGCAGCCGCACTCTCCCCCGGTCCGCGCGCGGCCCCGCCCTCCGGCGGCCGCGGCCCTCCCGGGTCCGTCCGCTCGCGGTCAGGTGTGGAGCCGGCCGTTGGCGCCGTCGTGGCCGTCGGCCTGCTCGTCGTCGAACCAGTAGTCGCCGGCCGCCAGGTAGCGGAAGGAGTGGCTGCGGCGGGCGGGCAGGGCCACCGTCGCGGCACGGGTGCCGTCACCACGGGGGGTGAGGGGGTGTGCGGAGGGGTCCCACTGGTTGAAGTCCCCCACCACGCTGACCGGCCCGTCGGGGGCGCCCTCCGGGAGGACGAAGGTGACCTGCGTACGGTCCTCGAGCTGTTGGCGTTCCAGCACGGACGACTCCCGACGGTGAGCTGGCAGAGGCCATGCACCGTCGCACGGCCCGCCCCTCCCCGGCGCCGCACACGCCGGGGACGGCCCCGCCGTCACCCGCCCGGCCGCCGGAGACGGGACGGCCGGCGCAGCATCAGGCGGCCGGGACGAACGGGTGGAGCGTGTCGTCGCCGCGGCGCACCACGCCGTAGCTGTGCTCGGGCACCTCGTTCCAGGCCCCGGGGAGGTCCCCCAGGGGCTCCGAGACCACGAGCCGGGTCTCGTCGGACAGCTCCCGGAGGAAGGACATGTCCGGGTGCAGTGCGCGCAGGGATTCCACCCGGGTGCTGTAGTAGAGCGACCGGGCGTCGCCCCCGCTGGCGTAGCGGAACGCCCACAGCGCCTCGCCGTCCGTGACGGCGACCGTCATCTGCATCGGGTTCTCGACCCCGTGCGCGCGGCCGGTGCGCTCCACGAGGCCCACCATCCGGGCCACCGCCCCGGGGGGGTCCTCCTCCAGCCCCAGGGTCAGGGCCAGGTAGAACATCACCTCGGAGTCCGTGGTCCCCTCCATCCCCGGGAAGAGGGAGGGTTCGACCGCCAGGCAGAGCTCCCTGCGCATCTCGTGGAAGCCGGTGATGGAGCCGTTGTGCATCCACAGCCAGCGGCCATACCGGAAGGGGTGGCAGTTCGTCTGCTGGACGGCCGTCCCCGTCGAGGCCCTGATGTGGGCGAAGAAGAGCGGGGACGTGACGTGCTGGGCGATCTCCCGCAGGTTCCGGTTGTTCCAGGCGGGGCCGACGTCCCGCATCACCGCGGGGGTGTCGATGCCGGACTCCCGCGTGTACCAGCCGATTCCGAAGCCGTCGCCGTTGGTCGTCTCGACGCCCAGCCGCGCGTGCAGGCTCTGGTCGATCAGCGAGTGCGCGGGTCTGTACAGGATGGTGTCGAGGAGTACGGGGGTTCCCGAATAGGCCAGCCACCTGCACATGGTCGATCACCTCTCCGCGGGGACGGGTCGGGGGGGGGACGGGTCGTGCTCCCAGCATGGCCCCGCAGCCGGACGCGGCCCCCACCCCCCCGGGGGGGGGGGGGGGGGCGGGGGGGCCCCCGCCGGCCCCCGGGCCCCCCGGGGGGGGGGCGGGCGGGCCCCCCCCCCCGCCCCCCCGCGCCCCCCCCCCCCCCCGCGGCGGGGGGGGGGGGGGGGGGGGGGGCGGGGGCCCCCCCCCCCGCGGCCCCCCGCCCCCGCCCCCCCCCCCCCGGGGGGGGGGGCCCCCCCCGCGTCCGGGTCGCCGGCGCGCTGCCGCGGTCAGCCGAGGATCCTGCGCTTCTGCTCCTCGAACTCGGCCTCCGTGAGCACGCCCTGCGCCTTGAGATCGCCGAGCTGCTTCAGCTCGTCCAGCATGTTCGACCGGTCGGAGACGGGCGCCGCGGCCGGTGGCGGGGGCGAAGACGCCGGGGCGGGCTCGGGCTCCGGCTGCTGGGCGGCCCACCGGCCGGCCTGCCGGCGGGACACACGGTTCGAGACCGCGGTCGCGGTTCCCGCGACCACGGCGGTGCGGGCTACGCCGCGGAGTAGTCCTGGCATGGCGGTCCTTCGATGTCTCTCCCGCCCGCCGGGGTACGGCGGCGGGGTGTCGGCTGTCGGTGGGTGTCCGGTGCGGTCAGGAGTCGGCCTCGGTCGCCTCCAGCGAGGCGAGGATCGCCTGGACGGGGATGCGTCCGGACGCGACCAGCTGGCCCCCGCCGCGGCGCAGCGCGGCGGCGAGCGGCGCCGCCCAGACGTTCTCGTAGACCAGCAGTCCGGCGGAGCTGCCGGGCTCGATGGCGTGGGCGGCCTCATCCAGGTCGTCCTGACCCAGGAGGCCCGACGACGCGCCCTCGAAGACGGCGAGGTCGAGCTCCCCGTCGGCGTCGAGGTCCGCGATCTCCAGCGCGGCCACCGAGCCGTCCTGCTCCTTCCTGATGAAAACCAGATCGAGGATGCGGATGAGGCCGCGGTCCACCAGGTCGACGAGCAGGGGGAAGCCCTCACCGGTCATCCGGCTGCCGGGGAACTCCACCACGAGGTAGTCGATGGGGCCCATCTCCTCAATCGGCTCTCGCGTCTCGGCATCTTCACTCACGGCGTCACCTACGGGTGTTGGCGGGTACCCCCCTCAGGGCCATTGCACCACCGGACGCCCGCGGTCGCGACCGGCCGTCGGCGGCCGTTCCTCAGACGAGGACGTTGACGGCCCGGGCGATGACGAGACCCAGGATGCCCAGGGAGATGACGGACTGGAGGGTCATGACGATCTTGGCCCAGGGGGCGAGCGGCATGACGTCGGTGGGGCTCAGCGCGGTCGAGTTGGTGAACCCGAGGTAGAAGTAGTCCACATAGCGGGGCCGCCAGTCCCGGGCGTTCAGTTCGGGGCTGAGCTGCTGGGGGAAGGCGAGTGCGGGAGTGGGGGGCATCCCGTGGGCCCGGACGGCCGGACCGCCGCTGTCGAGCTCGAAGTACAGCAGGGAGAAGGCGAGGACGGTGGTGGTCCAGACGCTGCCGCCGGCCAGCAGGAGGGAGGTGGCGGAACTGGTCTCGTTCCCGCCGTGGATCAGATCGTCGATCAGCTGCACGGTGGACCAGAGGGAGCCGCACGCCAGTACCGTGACCAGGGCGATCGACACCGCACGCAGGGTGTCCGAGCGGCGGCTGATCCGGACGGGGTCGCCGGAGACCAGCGTCACCAGGAGCAGTCCCTCGGCGACGGGGAGCGCCCAGCGGGGCCCCAGGCGCAGGTCGTCGGGGAGGAGCAGGGTCAGTACGGCGGAGGCGAGGACGGCCACGGCCATCGGCCAGCGGGGCTCGCCGTACTTGCCGGCTTCCGGCTCCGGCCCGTGCGGACGGCCCGGCCGCGCGGGCCTCACCGCCCCCACGGCGTGATCCCCCAGCGGACGGTGTGGTGCGCGCCCGGGGCGAGGGCGACGAGGCCCGTGCCGCTGCGGAAGGCGTCCGGCGGGCAGGTCATGGGCTCGACGGCGACGGCGCGGCGCCGCTCCCCGGGCGGCAGGGTGTCGCCGGTGTAGAGCTGCACCCAGTCGGCGCCCGGCCCCAGCCAGACGTCCGTGCCGAGGGCGCCCGACGGATGGGCCAGGCGGACGACGGCCCGCCCGTCCGCGTCCCGTTCCAGATCGCCGAAGGGGGTGTCCAGCCGGAGCGTCCCGAGCGGGCGCGGCGCCCGTAGGTCGTACTCCGTCCCGGCGACCGGCTCGGCGGCCACGGGCAGCCCCCGCCCGTCCGTGACCAGCCGCGTCCGTGCGGGCAGGGTCAGCACCGCCTCGTCGACGGAGGCGGTGCCCGCCATGACGTAGGGGTGCTGGCCGAAGCCGTAGGGCGCGGTGTCCGGGCCGAGGTTGCGGGCCGTGACGGCGACCTCGAGGCCGTGACCGTCCAGGGCGTACTCGACCCCCACACGGAGGTGGAAGGGGTAGCCCGGCTGCGGCCGGAGCTCCACGTCGAGCACGGCCCGGTCGGCGCTCTCCTCCGCCACCCGCCAGGGGACCCAGCGGAGCAGTCCGTGGATGGCGTTGCCCGCGGCGGGCTCGGTGAGCGGCAGCTGGAGCTCCCGCCCCTCCCAGGCGTAGCGTCCGTCCCGGATCCGGTTGGGCCACGGCACGAGGATCTGGCCGCGCCCCCCGGTGACCGGGTCCTGTGCGGCGAACCCGTCGATCACGGCGCGTCCGCCGGCGGTGTACGAGCGGAGCGCTGCGCCCAGCTCGACGACGACGGCCTCGTGCGCGCCGTGTCGGAGGGTCAGCTGGCGTCCGGTGCGGCTGTCCTGCACGCGTGGCCTCCTCGGTCCGCCCGGCGGCGGTCCGAAGCGCGGGCGTGGTCGTGGCCTGCGGTGACGGCCCCGGTCAGGAGGATGCGGCCACGCGCCGGGCCGGTCAAGCGCGACACGGCGCCCGGGGGCCGGCCGGGTGCGGTGCGCAACCTGCGGGGCGGTGTCCCCCGCCGCACCGGGCCCGGTCGGCACGGCGTGGCGGGAGGGACCCGGGTGAGCGATGGCGGGTCTGCGGGCACACTTGCCGAGCATCGGCGCGGTGAACCCGTCGCTGCCCGCCATCGCCAACGCCCTGCGGGTCGGGGACCGCCTCATCGAGCGGATGGGCCGACGGGCCCGGCTACGCGTCGTCCCCGGCGGCTCGGGCCGCCTGGGTGTCGGTGTCGGTGAGGGGCTCGAGTTCGCCCAGGGTGTCCAGCCGGTAGAGCAGCACCAGCGCGGGACCGACCAGCACGATCGCGATGCCGGTGACGATGACCAGCCAGTGCAGGGTGGCCGGGGCGCCCGCGGCGTCGGTCACGGTCAGCGTGGTGGGCAGCACGTAGGGCCGCTGCGCGAAGCCCCAGGCGCCGACGGTGAGGGCCACGCTCGCGGCCGCCGTGTGGCGGGTCCAGGCGTGGGAGCGGCGCACCAGCAGGACCACCGTGGCCAGCCCGCAGACGGCGGCCAGGAGGACCAGCAGCAGTCCCGGGCCCCCGGTGAGGCCGTCCCAGACGTACCGGGCGTCGTCGTGGGTGACGGGCAGGGCGATGAGCGCGAGGACGACGACCGCCGCGAAGGCGAGCAGCGCCCGCAGGCGGAAGTAGCCGACGAGGTCGTCCGCGCCGAACCGGCGGGCGTCCGAGCAGAGGTACACCGCCCCGAGGAACGCGGCGGCCGCGACGGCCAGCAGGCCGGTGAGGACCGAGGTCGGATTGGCCCAGGCGTCCGCGGAGGCGAGCGTCCCGACCTCGACCCGTCCGGAGGCGATGCCGCCGAGCACCGCTCCGAGGAAGAAGGGCGTGAGGAGCGAGGAGACCGCGAACGCCGCGCCGTAGACGCGCCGTCGGGACATGCGGTGGGCCGGCTTGCGCAGGGCGAACCCGGCACCCCGCAGGACCAGCCCGACCGCCGCGAGCGCGAGCGGCAGCCACATCGCCTCGAAGACGGCCTGGAACATCGTCGGGAAGCCGGTCCACATGACGACGAGCACGAAGATCAGCCAGACGTTGTTGACCTCCCAGACCGGTGCCATCGCGTGGTCGATCAGCCGGCGGGGCCTCTTGCCGCGTTCCGGCCCGCCGGCCAGGAGGTCCCAGAAGCCCGCGCCGTAGTCGGTGCCCCCTCCGCAGGCGTAGGCCGCGATGACGGCGACCAGAACCCAGGCGATGAAGTCCGCCATCAGGGCGCACCCCCGGCGTCGCGGCCGGAGCCTCCGGCCGGCGGTGCCCCGCCGACCGCGGCCCCGGCGCCGGGCTCGTCTCTGGGCCCGTAGGGGGTGTCGGCCTCCGGGGGCGGGGCACCCCGCACGGCGTCCGGGTTCTCGTCGGCGGTGCGCCAGCGGGTGCGCATCGTGAGGACGACCGCGAGGAACGCGCCGAACACCAGCACGTACACGACGGCGACCAGGCCGAACATCGCCCACAGCGATCCGGCGCGGGTGGTGGTCACCGCCTCCGAGACCCTCATCTCGTTGTAGACGATCCAGGGCTGGCGGCCCACCTCGGTGGTGATCCAGCCGCACTCCACGGTGAGCAGGCAGGCCGCTCCCGCGACGGCGGCGCAGCGGAAGAACCAGCGGTTGCGGGGCAGCTCCCGGTGCCGCAGCCGGCTCCAGCCGTACCAGAGGGCGAGCAGGATCAGCAGGCTGCCGATGGTGACCATGGTGTCGAAGGCCCAGTGGGCGATGGTCGCCTGGACGGTGGTGGGCCGGTCGGACGCCGGGACCGAGGTCAGGCCCGTCACCCGGGTGCTCGGCTGGAAGCCGGCGAGGATGGAGTCCAGTTGGGGGATCCTGATCCCGCCGGAGATCTTCCCGTCGGTGTTCAGCCGTCCGTAGAGGTACTCCGGGACGTGCGTGTCGGTCTCCCAGACCAGTTCCGTGGCGGCGAACTTGACCGGCTGGTTGTGGAAGACGGCGCGGGCGGTGGCGTCGCCGATCACGAACTGGACCGGCGTCAGGATCGCGGCCACGGTGAACGGCAGTGTGAAGCCGAGCCGGTGGTACCGGTCGCGCCGCCCGCGCAGCCAGCCCATGGCGTACACCCCGGCGACCACGTACCCGGCGGTCATGAACATCGCGACCGCGAAGTGCCAGTACTCGGGACCGAACATCGGCGTGAAGATCGCCCGGCGCACCTCGACGTCGACGGGGTTGCCCTGGCTGTCGAGGCTGAATCCCCGCGGGGTGTTCATCCAGGCGTTGGCCGCGATGATCCCGAACGCCCCCATCAGGGCCGCCAGCGGCAGCGGCGCGCCCAGCCAGAAGTGGGTCCACGGCTTCAGGCGACGCCATCCGTACAGGTAGACGGCGATCAGCACGGCCTCCAGGAAGAAGGCCCAGGCCTCGACGCCGAACCCGAGCCCGAAGACGTCGCCCCAGCGCCCCAGCATGCCGGGCCACAGCAGACCGAGCTCGAAGGACAGCACCGTGCCCGTGACGACGCCGATGGCGAACTGCACGGCCATCACGGCGGACCAGCGCCGCGCCAGCTTCAGGGCGACGGGGTCCTCGCGGCGCAGCCCCCGGTAGTGCATCAACAGCGTGAGGAACGGCAGCGCCACCCCGAAGGGGACCAGCAGGATGTGCGAACCGAGGGTGAAGGCCATCAGCTCGCGGGCCGGAAGGAGTTGGGGCGGCGCTTCCGCCAGGTGGAACACCGTACTGGACATGTGTGCCTCGTTGGTCGTGCCCGCGGACGACGGGGCTGAGGGGGCCGTGACGCGGGCGGAGGGGCACCGTGGAGCCGTCCTCACCCGGTGGGCGCACCATCCGGCGGCCGGCGCGCGCGGCGTACGTCGCCCGGTCGCCCGGGGGCCGTACGGGCGGGTCAGCCTCCGGTGGCGAAGCCGGGGAAGAGCGTCATGCCCCCGTCGACGTAGAGCGTGGCGCCGACGACGTAGTCGAGGAGGTCGGAGGCCATCGCGACGACGGCGTTGGCGATGTCCTCCGGGTCGCCCACCCGGTGGTACGGGATCAGCCGCAGCAGATCGGCCTCGGCCTCGGGGGTGGACCAGGCGTCGCGGTTGATCGGCGTGCGGATCGCGCCGGGCGCGATCGCGTTGACCCGGATCCGCTGGGGGGCCAGCTCCTGCGCGAGGGTCTGCATCAGCATGCCGACACCACCCTTGGAGGAGGCGTAGTTGACGTGTCCCGCCCACGGGATGACCTGGTGGACCGAGCTCATGCAGATGATCTTCCCGGCCGACCGGGAGACCTCCTCCACCACGCCGCGCCGCACGAACTCCTTGGCGGCCTCGCGGGCGCAGAGGAACTGGCCGGTCAGGTTGACGTCGATGACCTTCTGCCACTGGGCAAGGGTCATCTCGGCCAGCGCCGCGTCCCGCTGCAGTCCGGCGTTGGCCACCATGATGTCGATGGTGCCGAGCTCCTGCACCATCCGGGCCACCATGGCGACCACCTGCTCCTCGTCGGACACGTCGGCCTGGTGGGCGTAGGCGCGGACCCCGAAGCCCTTGATCTGCGCCACGACCTCCTCGGCCTCGTCCGCGCCGACGACGTAGTTGACCACGACGTCCGCCCCGGCCCGGCCCAGGGCGACGGCGGTCGCCAGGCCGATGCCCGAGTTGGCACCGGTCACCAGCGCCTTCTGGCCGGCGAGCAACTGCGCGGATCCAGCACCGCGCCCGGTGTCGGCTGTCGTGGCCACGCTCTCTCCTCAGGCAGGTGGGACGGAGCGCCCGCCCCCAGGAGCAGCGCCCGGTCGGCGACGCGTCGGGAGGGGCCGGCCCCGGTCGAAGGAGCGGCCACCGGCCCGGCCACCGACGAAAGCACCCCGCACAGCGGCGGACCGCACCGGCACGCCACGCGCCCCCCTTTCGGCCGCACCGCTCGCACGGTCGGACCACACCCCGCCCCCACACCCTTCACGCGATCGGCGGCCCCACGACGACCGCACCCGGCTCACCACGACCGGGACCGAACCGGTCAGCGCACCCGGCCCCGCGCGGCCCGACGGATGCGCGGTACGACGGCTTCGACGCAGCCGCTCAGTCGGACCGCAACCGGCGAACGCGAGCGCCGAACACGCGCCACCGCCGTTCGTTGTCGCGCACGAGCGTTGCCGACTCCGCGAGGAGGTCAGCCGCTCGGTCGAGGATCTCGGACGCCGAGAAGAGGTAGGCGGGGGCGTTCCGCTCGGACTCGAGGTCGGCTCGCAGCGCCGCGGGAGAGAACGTGACCCGATCCAACAGGTCGAGGGACCGGCGCAGCAGCTGGGCGACCAGAGCCAGCAACCCCGCCGCCTGCCAGTCGTTGGCGACGATGCGGTGGCGCTCCCCCAGCAGATCGGCAAGCGCCGGGTAGTCAGCCAGGAGGCCGGCTGCCTCCCACGCCTGCTCCATCGCCGCCGCCAGCCAGATTCCGGTCTGCTCGCTGTCCTCCGCGGCTTCCCTGACGTCCCGCCTCAGCCGCTGGAGCTCGACGGGCTCGCCCTCCCCCTCCATGAAGAGGATCCCCGACTCGGCGACGAGCCCGGGGGCGTTCAGATCCTCCGCACCGGCGAACGGATTCCCTGCCGGCGCACCGGCGCCAGTCGTACTCCACCGGCCTGCCAGCGCCTTCAGCGCCCGGGAGCACGCCTGGAGGTCGCTCGCCTGCCGCAGCGGAGCCTGGGCGTAGAACTGCTCATGTTCTCCATGGAACCGGGCAAGGTTGGCGATCATCTGCAACAGCGGTTCGGGAGGGACGGATGGTGTCTGGTCCTCGGACATGCGAGAAGTGTCCGCCCGGAGCGGCGGCCACCCGGGTGCCAACACGCCACCTCGTCGCGGACCGGGAGACCGCTCAGGACGGACGGCGGGGCGGCCGCAGGCAGGCCGTACCGCCTCGGTGAGGTGGATACCCGAGTGGCTTCGCGGCCCACACCCGAACCGGCAGGGCTGCCCGTCACGGCGTGCCGGGGTCCCGGGGGCGCTCCCCGTGCGGTTTGATCGGCGGGAGATGTGCCGCTTCTGCACGCTGATCGCGGCGGCAGTGTCGAAGGTGACGGTCCATGCCACAGCCACGAGACCAGAGCGGCGGAATCCTTTCCGTACCCGGCCCGCGCTGGCTCTGGTCGCTGTGCTCCGGAATCCTCATAGTGGCCGCCGTCGTGTTCGCCCTCTCCCGACGGGACGAGATCGCAGAGGCCTACCGCCTGATCACTGCAGTCCGGCTGGCTCGACTGCCCCTCCCCGTAGCCTGTGAGGCACTGTCCGTCGTGTTCTTCGCCGCGGTTCCACGCTGGCTGCTGCGGGCGGGCGGCGTCCCTATGAGCCTGCGCAGGATGACGTGCACCACCGTCGCCGCCAATGCCCTGGCCGGCCTGCTGCCCGGCGGGGCGGCGGTCTCCGCCGCATGGCTGCTGCACACCCTGTCCCGCCGCGGTACCGGCCAGCTGCTCGCCGGCGTCGTCCTGGTCGCCTCGGGGGTGGCCTCGGCTGCGAGCCTGTTCCTGATGCTCGCCCTGGGTGTCCTCGTAGCGGGCCCGGACGGGCCCGCTACGGCGGTCCGTCCCCTCTTCCTCTACATGCTCGTGCCGGCCCTGGCCGCAGCCGTGGTGATCCTCGGCCTCTCACACGTCACCGGCGCACGTCGCTGTCTGCGGCGTCTCTGGGCACGCACGGGCGGACGTTCGGATCGGCTCCGGCGGGCGGGAGCCGATCTGAACGATCTCATCGGCCAGGCCCGCAGGGTTCAGCCCCGCCTCCTTCCCTGGCTGCAGCCGCTCGTGTTCGCCCTGCTCAACTGGACGTTCGACCTGGGGTGCTTGACGGCCTGCATCTGGTCCCTCGGCTTCGCCGTGCCGTGGCAGGGACTGCTCCTCGCGTACGCTCTCACACAGATCGCCAGCAGCCTCCGCCTGACACCGGGCAGCCTGGGCATCGCCGAGACGACGATGTCGGCACTGCTCGTCGCCTACGGCATGCCACCCGGACAGGCCATCGCCACGACGATCCTCTACCGCATCATCAGCTTCTGGATCCTCCAGCCCGTCGGCTGGACATGCTGGGTCGCCCTCACTCTCGAAGAAGCGCACACGCAGGAAGGACGGTGACGCCTGCTTGTGCCGTGTGTTCCCTCGCGGAACAGGGCGCTTGCCGCTTCCCGTACCGGGGCGTTCGCGTCGGCGCGCCGACCCTGCTCGTTCCCACTCCAGAACGCGCCTGCGGCACGATCCGTGCCCCGTCCGGCGCAGGCGGCCTCCGCACAGGCCGTTTGTCCCGCCGGAGGTACCGAACGGCTCTTCTCCGCGGGCAGGCCCCGGTGCCCATCCTGATCGAAGACAGGGAAAGCGGCACCGAACGGAGGGAGCCCCCGATGAAAGCCCATGAAGGTGACGTGCTGCGCTTCACCGGCAGGGTCGTGGGCACGCCCGAGCACCACGCCACCGTCGTGAGAGTACTCGGCCCCGACGGTGAGCCGCCTTACCGGGTGCGCTACGAAGACGGCCACGAGACAGAGATCTTTCCCGGCGCGGGATGTGTGATCGAGACCCATCCGCCATCCGGGTCCCCGGCCTGGCAGCCGCACCGGGAACGGCGGTGAGCGGCGGTTCTTCGCCGGAGCAGGGATGGAGACACGGCAGGCAGGGCGTGGCCGGCGTGCGCCCTGCTGCCCGGGGAGAGGAGGCGGCGACCGCCGGACGGTATGAGCGGCTCCGGCCATGACAGGCACCGACCGCGACGGGGTCGCGGGACGGCCGCACCGGGCCCCGTCCCGTTCAGCCAGCCCCTATGCCGGGGGCGACGGACAACGCAGGGCAGGGCGACCTTGTCAGCGGCCCGTGTGCCATCGGCGCGCGAGCGGACACGCCCGCGCCTGCAAGCCCGGTCCCGTGGCGGCCCGCATGCGCGCCAGGACGATCTGGGGTACTCCTCGGAGAGAACGCGGCGCGCCTCGGCCAGCAGGTGCCGGCGTCCACAGGTCCATCACGATCACGGCGCCATACGAGACGGAGGCGGTCGCCATGGAGCCAGTCGTCACGGTCGGCCTCGACGGCTCACCCGAGAGCATGGCGGCCGCTCGCTGGGCCGCCGACGAGGCCGGGCGTCGCAAGGTCGCGCTTCGCCTGCTGCACGCCTGGCCCATGCTGGCGCCCGAACCAGCCCGTGTCCCTGCGGAGATCGAGCAGAACTACTGGGCGAAACGCCTCGTGCACCACGCGCAGGCGGAACTCCAGGCACGCCACCCGGGCCTCGTGATCGTCGGCAGCCTGGTCGCCGACGACGCACAGAACGCCCTGGTGAAGGCGGCGTCGGAGTCCGAACTGACCGTGCTCGGCTCGCTTGGCCTGACTCCCGCCGAAAGCTACTTCATGGGCTCCGTGAGCACAGCCGTGGTGGCACACGCAGAGCAGCCCGTGGTCCTGGTCCGTGCCACGGACGGGCAGAAGGCGCCGTCACCCGCCCGGGGCGTCGTCGTCGCACTGAAACTGCACGGCCCGTGCGATGACCTGCTCGCCTTCGCCTTCGACGCCGCAGCAGCGCGCGGCGTCCCCCTCCGTCCCGTCCACGGCCGGAGCCTGCCGATCCATGCGCGCACCCCGTGGGGCGTGGACCACGGGGTGACGAAGGAGATCACGGACGACGCGCAGAGTCGGCTGGGGCAGGTTCTGGGGCCCTGGCGCGAACGCTTCCCCGGTGTGGAGGTCGCCGACGGCGTCCGGCTCCAAGGCCCCGCCGAGGCCGTCGTGCGCGCGGCCGAGGGGGCCGAGCTGCTCGTCGTCGGCCGGCGCAAGCACCGTCCCGCCCTCGCCCCGCGCCTCGGCCCGGTGACCCAGGCCGCCCTGCACCACGCCCGCTGCCCCGTCGCCGTCGTCCCCCATGACTGAGCAGACCGGCCCCGGGAAGCCGGGCAGGCAGATCGCCCGTCCGTGAACGCCGCGCCGCCGGAGCGTCCGGCGGCCGCTCTCCTCTCCCCCTTCAGGAAGGCGACCCGTCATGACCGAGAACATCGCCCCGAACGAGCACGAGCGGCTGCGCACCCTCGAAGTCCAGGTGCAGGTCCTCGCCCAGGCCGTCAAGGCACTCGCCGAAGGGTTGGAGGACATCCCCTCGCAGGACCCCGAGAGGGACAAGCAGGCGGCTCGCGGTGCCCGGCTGGCGCACGAGCTGCTTCTGTCCCAAGGGCTGGGAGCCGGCGGTTGAGGGACGCCGCCGGACGAGCGGTCCGACGTCGTCCGCGCTGCGGCAAGGCCGTCGTCGAGGCACGCCGCCCTGCGAGGTGGTCGGCCACGGGACCGGATCCGGGCCGTCACCGGTGTCCCGACCGCACGGGGCCCGCCCGTGGGTGGGTCCCCGACCGTTCATCCCTTGACGACTCCGAGCGGTACCAGGCGGGCGACCAGCCGGGCGAGTCCCGCGGCCTCCGTGGCGGCGGCCACGGCGTCGACGTCCTTGTAGGCGTCAGGGGCCTCTTCGGCGAGCGCCCGCCAGGAGGCCGGGCGGACCGCGATGCCGTGGGATTCCAGCTCCTCGTGCAGCTGCTCGCCCCGGACCAGGCGCAGCGCCTGGTGGCGGCTCCAGACACGTCCGGCGCCGTGCGCGGAGGACCAGAAGGCGTCGTTGCCGGCGGTGCCCGCCATCACGTACGAGGCCGTCCCCATGGTGCCTGGCACCAGGACCGGCTGTCCGGCCTCCGCGAGGTCGCCCGGAAGGTCGGGGTGACCGGGGGGCAGGGCCCGGGTGGCGCCTTTGCGGTGGACGCACAGCCGTCGGCGTACGCCCTCCACGTCATGGATCTCGATCTTCGCCATGTTGTGGGAGACGTCGTAGACCAGGTCCAGCTCCGCCCCGGCGGCGACGGCGAAGGCATGCCGTGCGGCCTCGCTGAGCAGCTGCCGGTTGGCGCGGCCGTAGTTCGCTGCGGCCGCCATCGCCCCGAGGTAGTCCCGGCCCGGCACGGAGACGGCCGGAGCGCAGGCCAGCTGCCGGTCCGGCAGGTGGATGCCGTAGGCGCGCAGAGACTGGTCCATGACTCTGACATGGTCGCTGCACACCTGGTGGCCCAGGCCGCGCGAACCACAGTGGATCATGACGCACACCTGGCCCGGATGCAGGCCGAAGGCGGTCGCGGTCCCGGCGTCGTAGACGCGGTCCACCGCCTGCACCTCAAGGAAGTGGTTGGCCGACCCCAGGCTGCCCACCTGCCGGAGCCCGCGGTCGACGGCCCGTTGGCCGACCTGTGACGGATCCGCCCCTGCCAGCCTCCCGCCGTCCTCGCAGCGCTCCAGATCACGGGGGACGCCCCGGCCGTGCTCCACCGCGTAAGCGGCGCCGGCGACCATGAGTTCCTCCAGCTGGGGGCGGCCGGACAGCTTCCACAGGCCGCCGGGCCCCAGGCCGCGCGGGACGGTGTCGCCGAGGATGTCCATCAAGCGCCGCATCCGGGGGGCCAGCGGGCCGCGGTCGATGCCGGCGGCCAGCAGCCGGACACCGCAGGAGATGTCGAACCCGACGCCGCCGGGCGAGACCACGCCACCGGCATCGATGTCCGTGGCAGCCACGCCCCCGATCGGGAAGCCGTAACCCCAGTGCACGTCGGGCATGGCGTACGAGGCACGAACGATTCCGGGCAGGGACGCCACGTTCGCGACCTGTTCGAGCGCCTTGTCCCCGACCGCCTGCGGGAGGAGCTCCCGGGTCGCGAAGACGATGCCCGGGACGCGCATCGGGTCCTGCCGCTCGATGCGGAACCGGAACGGTGTCTCCTGCACCAGGCCGATGTCCATGCCCGTCATCCCTCTCCGGGCCTCATGCCTTCCAGTAGACCCTCGGCGCCACGGACTCGCGCGCCGGAGGGCACATCGCGCCCCCCGTTCCTAGACTGGAAGACGTGGTCCGGCCCAACGCGGAGGTCGAGGCGCTCCTCCAGGAGTACGCGGACCTCATCGCCATCACGGGAGGCGACGCGTTCAAGGCGCGCGCCTACGAAAAGGCGGCCCGCGCGATCGGCGGTCACCCCGCCGATGTGTCCCACCTCGACGCCGCGGGCCTGCGGGAGATCCCGGGCGTGGGCCGGTCGATCGCCGAGAAGGTCGTCGAGTACTTCCGTACGGGCAAGGTCACGGCCGTCGAGGAGGCCCGGGCCAGGATCCCGGACGGGGTGCGGCAGCTCATCGCCATCCCCACGCTGGGCCCCAGGAAGGCCATGGCGCTCTACGAGGACCTGCGCATCTGCTCGGTGGACGAGCTGGCCGACGCCATCAAGGCGGAGCGACTGCGCGATCTGAAGGGGTTCGGGGAGAAGACCGAGGCGAACATCCTGCACGGCATCGCCCTCATGCGACAGGCAGGCGGGCGCATCCTGCTGAGCGCCGCCCTGGAGGCCGCCGAGGACATCGTCAGGGACCTTTCCGGGATCACCGGCTGTGAGGACTGCGCGTACGCGGGATCGCTGCGCCGCATGAAGGAGACCATCGGCGACATCGACATCCTCGTCGCCGCCGACCGGTCGGCCCCGTTCATGGACGCGCTCACCGAACTGCCCTCCACCGCCGAGGTCCTCGTGCGCGGTCCCAAGAAGACCTCCGTCCGCACCGGCGAGGGCGTCCAGCTCGACCTGCGCGTGGTCCGCCCGGACGCGTGGGGTGCCGCACTGCAGTACTTCACCGGCTCGAAGGCACACAACATCCACACCCGCACGATCGCCGTCCGTGCGGGGCTCAAGCTCTCCGAGTACGGCCTGTTCGACACCGACGGCGCAGAGCGGGTCGCAGCCCGGACCGAGGCCGAGGTGTACGCCCGGCTCGGGCTGCCGTGGATCCCGCCCACGCTGCGCGAGGACCGGGGGGAGATCGAAGCCGGTCTGCGCGGGGAGCTGCCCGCGGTGGTGACGCAGGACGACGTCAAGGGCGACCTGCACACCCATACCGACCTCACCGACGGCCTCGCCTCACTGGAGGAGATGGTGACGGCCGCCGCCGAGCGGGGCTACGCCTACTACGCGGTCACCGACCACGCCCCCGACCTGTCCATGCAGCGCATGACCGACGAGAAGGCCCTGGCCCAGCGCGAACACGTACGGTCCCTGGACGGCCGGCACCACAGGATGCGGCTGCTGCACGGCACCGAGCTCAACATCGGGCCGGACGGGGAGGTGGACTGGCCCGACGCGTTCTTGCAGGGCTTCGACCTGTGCGTGGCCTCGGTGCACTCCCACTTCGGCCTGGACCGCACGGCGATGACCCGGCGGATCGTCCGTGCCTGCGAGAACCCCCACGTCAACGTCATCGGCCACCCCACCGCCCGGCTGATCGGCAAACGGCCCGGGATCGACGCCGACCTCGACGAGGTGTTCGCCGCCTGCGCGCGCACCGGTACCGCCCTGGAGATCAACGCCCAGCCCGACCGCCTCGACCTGGGCGACGAGGACATCCTCCGCGCCAGAGGCCACGGCGTGAAGTTCGCCGTCGACACCGACGCCCACTCCGTCCCCCAGCTCGCCTACCTCCGCTACGGCGTCGGCACCGCTCAACGCGGATGGCTCACCCCCGACGACGTGATCAACACCTGGCCCCTGCGCCGGCTGCGCCGGTTCCTCCGCAAGGACCGGGCCCGCTGAGGCGGGGCGGCGACACCCCCACGGACCGCCGTCACACATCGAGCGTCACCGAGCACGTCCAGCCCTCCGGCCCGCAGACCATGACCAGATCGTGCAGCGTGACGGCCTTCGGCGCGGCCCCCGTCACCGGGAGCGACCCCGCCTCGGCCATGTGCAGAACCCCGCGCACGCCGCCGTCGACCGGGGTCAGCTCGACCTCGACCGGGACCTCGCCTTCGGTGTCGAGCCAGTACACGACCTCCTCCAGCAGGCCGACGAGCAGATCCTCGTCCCGCTGCGCCCGCACCACGACGTCCCGCTCGTGGTCTGCGACCGCCCCCGCCAGGTCCAGGAAGGAGGCGCAGGTACCCCGCACCACCTGCGCCAGGCACTCCTCGCGCGTGGAGGCCCACGCCTCCACCCGCAGGTCAGCCGTATGCGGCACACCGCGGTACCCGCTGCCTCCGGCAGCGCCGTCCGCTCTCATCACGCCCCTCCTCGCTCGCGCGCCGCGTCCGGCCGTCAGGGAAGGGCCGTGCCCCGGTCACCGCGCCGTGGCGGCAGCCCGGGCAGCACCATGGGGACCGGCGGCGGCCGGCCCCCGGGCTCCTCCCGCACCGGACGGCCGGTCCCGCACCGGACGGCCGGCGAGGCCGCGACGACGTCGACCGCGGCCGGCAGCCCCGCAGGCCTCCCCCGGCGTGGGGTGTCCGCGGAGGACACCGCCCACGCCCGGAAATAAGTGCGGGCCGGGCCGGCGAAGCCGAGCGGATTCATACGCTCCGGCACAGCGCCCCGATGCCCTGGCCCGGAGCGCCGGCGGCACCGGGACGCACGACGCGTACGTCCGCCCCGGACAGCACGGCCGACCGGACCGCCACATCGGCGAGCGGACCGCGGATCACGGGGCCGCCGACGCGGGAGGGCGCGGGGCGACGGTCCGACACGTCGGAAGCCGCCGGACCGAACCACGCCGTTCTCGGGTCGTCCGGCTCGTCGACCAGCACCAGCGTCTCCACGCGGCCCTCGGAAAGCGCGCCCAGCGTGGAGTGCACGCCTTCGACGGCCCGCCCTCCTGGAGACCGCTCCTCGGCGAACCGTCGCAGCAGCTCCCCCGTCTGCTCCTCCGACGCACGGTGAGTCTCGGCCTCGATCTGCTCCTGCCGGATCCGGGCGGATCCGTCAGGTGTGCGTCCGCCGCTCACATTGCGTACGGAGACCTGACGCCGGAGGCGGTCGGGAAGGTGCTTGGTGAGCAGCTGGAGCGCCCGCACGTCTCCGGCGAGCAGCACCAGACGGGCGGAGACCCGCGACACCGCACGGGTCAGGGCCTCGGCCGCGCGTGCGGCGTTGTGCTCCCAGGAGTCCTCCGCCCGGCGCTGGAAGCGGCCCTGGGACATTCCGCCGGGCGCGTTGCGCTCGATCTCGTCGTCGGGCCCGGTCACGGTACGCCGCACCGGCTCGGTGTCTCCGCTGAAGTACGCCTCCAGATCGGCACCGGTGCGGTCGACCAGGGCGAGGACGCGGGCCGGGTGCTCCTGGCGCCACTCCAGCAGCGGTGCCAGATGCGGCAGGGGTGCGTGGATGCCGATGTCGGCGTCCCGGTCACCGGAAAGGACCGTGGAGTAGCGGAGCTCGCCGTCGGCCGCGAAGGCCGCGAGCGTCCCGGTCCCGGGAAGCGCCTCGTCGACGCTCCGTGTCAGTACGGCGATGTCGTCCTCGCCGGCACCGAGGTCCTCCAGCCGACGGGCAAGCGCGCGCCAGCGCAGCCTGGCGTCGTCCTCCCTCTGGGGACGCGGCTCGAGCCGCAGATAGACCGAGGTCGTCGGGCCCCGCGTCTCGCACAGACTCCTGAGGGTGTCGTCGCTGGCCCTCGTCGTGGTTCCCATGCCGCGCTCCCTTGGTCGGCGGGCCCGGGTGACGCCGGTTCCCCGACGCCGGCGGGCTCCTTCGGCTGTGATCGTCATGCGTTTCGGTCGGGGCGTCCTGCCCCCTCGCCGGAAGCCGATCCTCTGGAAGGGCGCCCCGAGGAGGCGGTGCCGCTGCTGGGGCCGTTCCCCTCGACCAGTCTTCCCTTGCGGGGAGTTCACCGCTGGCACGTTCGGGGGCTGGTCCCCGGATCCCTCATTCCCGCCCGGGAACCAGCCCTCGATCGCTGAACACAGGGTCTCGGCGGATCCGGTGCTCCCGCATGACCCGAAGCGCCTCGCCCCTGTCGGCATCCGCTTCGGTCCTGCGCAGGCGGTCGGCCGTTCCACCAGGCGGGGGCATTGCCTCGTGCATCCCAATCTACGAGCCGGAGCCGGATCCGTGAGGGCCGTTCGGCCCCCGCTAGAACCCGAACGGCCCCTACCGGAGCACTACCGGGGCCCGCCCCCTGTCGCGCGCCTTCCGCACGCCCGGGATGCCGGTGGGGCCGGCGATCGGAGTCACCCGCCGGATCCGGGCCTCAGGTCGCGCCGGTCGTGGGGCCGCCCGTGGTGGTGGGCGGACGGTCCTCGTTCGCACCCGGTCGCCGACCGAGTACGTCGAGGACGACGGACCCGTCGACGGTTTCGCGGGCGACGAGGAGAGCGGCGAGGGCGTCGAGTTCCGCGCGGTGGTCGCGGAGCAGGGCGACGGCACGCTCCTCGGCCTGCCCGACCAGGCGGGCGGTCTCTTCGTCGACGATCCGCTGGGTGTGTTCGGAGTAGGGCCGCCGCACAGCCTCCTCTGCGCCCTCGCCGCCCAGGTGGTGCGGGGCTCCCACCGCGTAGCCGACGGGCCCGAGTGCCGATGACAGGCCGAATTCGGCCACCATGCGGCCGGCGATCTGGGTGGCGCCCGCCAGATCGTCGGCCGCGCCGGTCGAGCCTTCGCCGAAGACGACGAGTTCTGCCGCCCGCCCGCCGAGCCGGACGGTGAGGAGATCGGTGAGGTACCCCTCGGTGTACAGGTGCCGCTCGGCTTCGGGGAGTTGCTCGGTGGCGCCCAGCGCCGGTCCCGAGGGCAGGATCGTGACCTTGGCGACCGGGTCGGCATGCTCGCACAGCCCGGCGACGAGGGCGTGCCCGGATTCGTGGACGGCGACGGCATACCGTTCCTCGGGGAGAAGGGCGTTGGAGCTCTCCCGGCGCCCGAGCAGCACGCGGTCGCGGGCGGTGTCAAGGTCTTCGGCGTCGATGACGACACGGTCGGCGCGGACTGCGTTGATGGCGGCCTCGTTGACCAGGTTGGCCAGGTCCGCTCCGGAGAAGCCGGGCGTGGCGCGGGCCACGGTGCCCCAGTCGACGTCGGGCGCCAGGTTCTTGCCGCGGGCGTGGACCGCGAGGATCGCGGCCCGCTCGGCCTGGTTGGGCAACGGCACGGTCACGTGCCGGTCGAAGCGGCCGGGGCGCAGCAGGGCCGGGTCGAGGGCCTCGGGCCGGTTGGTCGCGGCGAGTACGACGATGCCGCTGCTCTGGTCGAAGCCGTCCATCTCGGCGAGGAGCTGGTTCAGGGTCTGTTCGCGCTCGTCGTTGCCGCCCAGCCTGGCGCCGCCGCGGCGGCTGCCGACGGCGTCGATCTCGTCGATGAAGATGATCGAAGGTGCCCGTTTGCGGGCCTCGGCGAACAGGTCGCGCACCCGGGAGGCGCCGACTCCCACGAACATCTCCACGAATGCCGACCCGGTCACCGACAGGAACGGAACCTCCGCCTCGCCCGCGACCGCCCGGGCGATGAGGGTCTTGCCGGTGCCCGGCGGGCCCACCATGATCACACCGCGCGGCCCCTTGGCCCCGGCCGCCGCGTATCGCTCGGGGCGCCGCAGGAAGTCGACGATCTCGCTGATCTCCTGTTTGACGCCCTCGTACCCGGCGACGTCGTCGAAGCCGGTGATCGGGCGCTCCGCTTCGATGATCTTGGCTTGGGAACGTCCGATGCCGCTGAGGCCGCCGGTCAGCGTCTGCGCCGTCTTGCGCCCGGTCCACAGGAAGAGCGCCAGGATGACCAGCAGTGGCAGCATGAACGCCAGCAGCGTCGAGAGCCCGCTACCGCTGCCGGTCTGCGTCGCCGTGATCTTCACGTGCTTGTTGCGCAGCTGCTGCTCCAGCGGGCTGGTGTCCAGGGCGGTGGGGATGCGAGTGGTGAATCTGGTGCCGTCCCGGAGTGTCCCGCTGACGCCGCCCTTGTCGTTGACGTCGACGGTCTTCACCAGGCCCGCATTCACCTTGCCCACGAACTCGCTGTACGGGAACGACGTCCCCTGCGAGGACGGAGCCCGCGCCACCATGACGAGAAGCGCGATCAGCAGGGCAAGGGGGAAGATCCACGGCCGCCATCCGGGGGTCGTGGGCGCCGGAGGCCTCGGCGGCTCACGCGCCGGTCCGGGCTTCGCCGACCGCGACGCGTGCCGGCCTGGCAGACGGACCCGTGTGAGCACCGGAAAGCTCCTCGATCGTGGACGGGCCTCGGCGCGGCACCCAGGGGCGGCGATGCGAGGGGGTGAGGTGGACAGCGCTGCACCACCGTGCGCCCCGAACACGGCGGAGATGTGTCCGCACGTCAGCCTGCGGTGATCTCGACGTGCCGGGCCTTGCCTGCCTCGGCCTTGGGAACGGTCACCGTCAGCACCCCGTCGGCCATCGTCGCCGTGACCTCTTCCGCCTTGACGTCGGCCGGCAGCAGCACCCGGTACTCGAAGTGGCCCGTGCGCCGGGTACTGCGCCGCAGCACGCCCATGCGCTCGCGCTCCTTGTACTCGCCGGTGATGCACAGTTCCCGGTCGCTGATCTCGACGTCGATGTCCTCGTTCTTGATCCCGGGGAGCTCAGCCTCGACCACGTAGGCGCTTTCCGTCTCATGCATGTCAGCCAGGGGGGACCACGTCCCGACGGGAGCGGCGGACGCGAGCAGCTGGTTCATCCGCTCGAAGAGTTCGTCGAACTCGCTGGCCATCGGTTCGCCCCAGCCCAGCACGGGAAACGGCCTCTCCGGAAGCCGGCCTGGCCTGTGGTGTACAGGCAGTGTCATAGCGGTTCACCTCCACGGAACGCCGGATTCGAGGGTCAGTTCCCATGCTCCGCTTCCGTGGCCCGGACGGCGAGTCGTGCACCGAAACCCTTCTGCCCGCGCCGACCGGGTGCGGATCGGACGCGCAGCGGCTCGGAACCTCCTCTCGAACCGGTGCGTTCCGTCATGGCGGGTGGCCTCTTCCGGTGGGCGAGGTTGCCGCGGGCGCGTAGGCCCGATCCGCGGCGACCGCGCGGGACCGTCGCCCGGATTCGCAGAAATCATCTGGTCAGCGGACCCTTCCCCTGGGCTTCAGGTGGGTCGGGGGGAGCTCCGGTGCCGGAATCGGAGGGCCGTCGTAGCCCTTGACCTCGCCGAAGCGGGTGCCGGTCGCCCAGTCCTCGCGGGCCTGGACGATCTCCTCGTGGGAGCGGCCGATCCAGTTCCAGAACATGACGATCTCCTCCTCGAACGGCTCGCCGCCCAGCAGCATCAGGCCCGCGTCCGAGGACGCGCGCAGCGGGAGTTCGGTGCGGCCGCATCCCAGGTAGAGCATCGAGCCCGGGAGGAGGGGGACGCCGTCGACGTGGGCCTCGCCGGACATGGAGAGGACCGCGTACTCGAAGTCCGGGTCGAGCGGGAGGCGGGTCTCGGTGCCGGCGGCCAAAGCGAGGTCGGCGCCGACGATGGGGGTGTAGGCGGTGCCCGGGGAGATCACGGTGTCCAGCGTGCCGAGGATGACCGTCGCGTTGAGTCCGGGAGCCGTGACCTGCGGGAGGTCGGGGTGGTGCTGGAAGTGCGGGGCGACGTCGCGGTGGGCGTCGGGCAGGGCCACCCACAGCTGCGCGCCGTGCAGGAAGCGGGCGTGGGGGCGCGGGCTCTCCTCGGAGTGGCTGATGCCGCGGCCGGAGGTCATCAGGCCCAGCTCGCGCGGGCGGATCGTGGCGAGGCTGCCCACGCTGTCGCGGTGCAGCACCTCGCCCTCGTGCAGCCAGCTCACGGTCTGCAGGCCGGCGTGCGGGTGGGGTGCGACCTGCATGCCGGGCTCGTCGGCGATGTCGTCGGGGCCGTAGTGGTCGACGAAGCACCAGGCGCCCACCATGCGGCGGCCGAGGTTCGGCAGGAGTCGGCGGACCTCGGTGGACTCCCCCAGCTTGACCGTGCGCGGGCTGAGGAGCTCCCGTACCGGTTCGGCCACGACGAAGCCGCGGCCGCCGCAGGAGGAGAGCGCGGGCTGGCGATCGAGATTGCTCATACGGGACAAGGTAGTCCCGCGGGGTGCCGTTGCTCCGCTCCTTTCCGCGGAACGACGCGGCATGCGGGGGCCGGCGGCCGCCTCGGCTAGCCTGGGTCCGATATGAACCGCCTGACCACGCCTTTCGGCTCCTACGAACTCACCCGCTTCCCCGCCGACCCGCGCGACCGGCTCCGCGCCTGGGACGCCGCCGACGAGTACCTGCTGCGCCACCTCGCTGCCGGAACCGGCGAGCGCGGCCCGGTGGACCTGGCCGGCGCCGGGCAGATCACCGTCGTCGGCGACCGCTGGGGTGCGCTGACGACGGCCCTGGCCGCCCACCACCCGGCCCAGATCACCGACTCCGCGCTGGCCCGGGCGGCCACGGAGGCGAACCTGGACCGGGCCGGCATCGGCACCGCCAAGTCCACGGTGACCCTGCTGACCACGCGGGACGAGCCGCCCGCGCGGATCGACGTCCTGCTCGTCCGCGTGCCCAAGAGCCTGGCACTGCTGGAGGACCAGCTCCTGCGCCTGGCCCCGCACCTGCACGCGGGCACGGTGGTCGTGGGCGCCGGTATGGTGAAGGAGATCCACGCCTCCACGCTGGACCTCTTCGAGCGGATCGTCGGACCGACGCGTACCTCCCTCGCGGAGAAGAAGGCGCGGCTGATCTTCTGCACCCCGGACCCGGCGGTGCTGGCCTCGGCCGGGAAATCCCCCTGGCCACTGACGTACACGGTGGACCAGGACGGGGGCTCGGGCGCCGGGCTGACCGTGGTCAACCACGCCGGGATCTTCTGCGCCGACCGGCTGGACGTCGGCACCCGCTTCTTCCTCCAGAGCATCCCCACCAACACCGACGGGGCCCGGGTCGTGGACCTCGGCTGCGGCAACGGGGTCGTCGGCACCGCGGTCCAGGTGGCCGACCCCGACGCCGAGGTCGTGTTCACGGACGAGTCGTACCAGGCCGTCGCCTCGGCGCGGGCCACCTACGAGGCCAACGTCCGCCCCGGCCGGCGGACGGCGGAGTTCCTCGTCGGCGACGGGGTGGCCATGCTGCCGCCCTCCTCGGTGGACCTGATCCTCAACAACCCGCCCTTCCACTCGCACCAGGCGACCACGGACGCGACGGCGCTGCGCATGTTCGCGCAGTCGCGCAAGGCGCTGCGCCCGGGAGGGGAGCTGTGGGTGGTCGCCAACCGGCACATGGGCTACCACACGCATCTGCGGCGGCTCTTCGGCAACAGCGAGGTCGTCGCGAGCGAACCGCGGTTCGTGGTGCTGCGGGCCGTCAAGCGCGAGGCGCGGCAGCACGGCGGGTGAGCGCCGGCGCACCGCCCCGCGGCCCCGGCCCCGGCCGTCGCCCTGCCATGTGACCTGCCGGTACACCCGCCGGTAGGTCCTACACTCGGCCGCGTGAGCACTGGGGCGGGGACGTACGGCGGGGACGGGCGGCGGCGGTGGCGCCGGGAGGAGGTGGCCCGGGCGGCCGGGGTCAAGGTGCGCAACCTGCGCTACTACCAGGAGCGCGGGCTGCTGCCCCCGCCGCGCCGGGAGGGCCGGATCGCCTGGTACTCCGACGACCACCTGACCCGGCTGCGGCTGATCAGCGACCTGCTGGGGCGGGGCTACACGGTCAACGGCATCGGCGAGCTGCTGGCCGCCTGGGAGCAGGGCGGCGGCCTCTCCCAGCTCCTGGGCCTGGAGCGGGAGATGACCCGGGACTGGGTGCGCGAGGAGCCGGTGACGATGACCCGGGCCGAGCTGCGCGAGCTGTTCGGCCCGGGGGCGACGGCCGAGCACACCCGGCGGGCCGCCGAGCTGGGGTACGTACGGGTCGACGGGGACCGGGTGACGTATCCGAGCCGGCAGCTGCTGGAGGCGACGGTGGCGCTGGTGCGGCAGGGGATGCCACTGGCGGAGATCCTGGACGCCGGGGAGTTCGTGCAGGACCAGGCGGCCGCGCTGGCGGACCGGTTCGTCGGCCTGTTCCGCAGGCATGTGATCGGCCCGGAGGGGCTGGGGCGGCTTTCGGCCACCCAGCTGGATCACGTCCGGGAGGCGGTGGCGGCGCTGCGGCCGGTGGCCGGCGAGGTGGTGGCCACGGAGTTCGCCCGGGCGATGGGGCGGCGGGTGGAGGCGGAGGTCGCCGAACTGCTGCGTACGGAGCAGTAGGAGTCGGCCTAAAGGGTGCACTCGCACAACCTTGCCAACCACCATTGGCACTCTTACATTCAACTCGTCGGTAACAAAGGTGCACAGCCGAGATAAGGGACGATCTCATGGCAGATACACCGTCCTTACCCGTTTTCGATTCTGATGACGAGTCCGCCGGCAGAGTGGACGGCCGGGTCCGCTGGCGCAGGTTCGCGCTGCTGACCGTGCCGGCCGTGGCGGTGACCGCGGGACTGGGCATCGCCCTCGCGCAGGGCGCGCTCGCCGCCTCCTTCGCCGTGTCGGGCCAGCAGTTCAAGGTGTCGGCGACGAGCCTGGAGGGCGAAGGCTTCGCCCAGTACGGCAGCGTCGACGTCAACGCCCGCCAGGAGCTGATCCCGGTGGCCGTCACCGCCATCAAGGAGGCCAAGCTGCACAGCCTCTGCCAGTCGGTGGTCACCACCCTCCCGGTCATCGGGGACATCTCCCTGAACCTGACCGCCGGCCAGAAGGCCCCGGTCGAGGCCTCCAACCTGTTCGTGGACGCCACCCAGCTCGCCGGCGACGCCGAGTTCACGAACATCGAGATCGGGCGCGACGCCTCCACCCTGGACAAAAGCCCGGCCGAGGCGCAGGGCATGCAGGACCTGTTCGCCCAACAGGCGGACAAGGTCAGCATCAGCAACCTCCAGCAGACGGCGTGGGCGACCAACGCCGGCACCTTCAAGCTCTCCGGGCTGAGCATGAACATCAGCAAGGGCAAGAAGGAATGCTTCTGAGCCGCTGGCGGCGGTGGCGGCGCGGCAGGCCCTTCTGGGGCGGCCTCTTCGCCGTTTTGGCCGGGGCGTGGATCTGCGTCCTTCCGCTGGCACCACTGAAGATCATGCTCCAGCAGGGCATCGCGGGGATCCCGTCCGTCCTGATGGGCATCATCATGATCGTCCTCGGTCTGACCGCCTGGCTCTCACCCCGCCAGCGCGCCCTCGCCGGCGTCCTCACCACCCTGATCGCCACCGCCGCGCTGGTCCTGTCGAACCTCGGCGGGTTCCTGATCGGCACCCTGCTCGGCATCCTCGGCGGCGGGCTGATGTTCGCCTGGCAGCCGTACGCCGCCCCACGCGCCGGGGGCTCCGCCGCCCCCGCCCGGCCCTCCCCCGCCGGGAACTCCCCCACTCCGCACCCCGATCCCCAAGGAGCACAGTCATGAGCCGTACGCGTACCGCGCTCGCCCTCGGCATGGCGGCCGCGGCCGCCCTGACGGTGGCCTCCGCCACCGCCACCGCCGCTCCGTTACCGGCGGCCGGGTCGACCACCGTCACTCCGGCCGGACACGCTTTCAAGGCCGCCCTCAGCGGGAAGGCCACCCTGAAGGCCGGTTCGGTCACGGTGACCTGCTCGGTCTCCGTCTCCACCGGCTCGGTGCCCGCCGCCCCCGGCAACCAGAACCCCTCCGGGGCGGTGTCCTCGCCGATCTCCCCGCCCACGTACAGCTCCTGCACGTCCAGCATGCCGGGCGTGACGCCGACCGTGACCACGAGCGGCGCCTGGTCGGTGTCCATGCAGAACGGCTCGCCTGTCACGGCCACCATGACGGTGCCCACCGGCGGCCTGGTCGTGCACACCACGGGGCTGGCCACCTGTACGGTCACCGCGGCCCCCGGCGGCCCGGCGAGCGTCCCGGCCACCTGGGCCAACGGCGCCCCGTCGAGCCTGACCTTCTCGGGCGCGTCCGTCCCGGTGACGGTGTCCGGCGGCTTCGGCTGCCCGACCAGCGCGACCTCGTCCACTTTCAACGCGGTCTACCTGGTCTCCGACACCACCGACCCCGCCCAGCAGATCACCGTCACACCCTGACAGCGGTCCGGTCCGCCGCCGCCTCCCGGTCCGGGGGCGGCGGCGGATATCGCGTTGCCCGGCGCCGGCGAACCGGTCAACGACGCGCTGCGGACCGTGTACGACGACTGCTCCGCGCTGCGGCGCCACCTGATCACCTCGGGGCACCTCACCCGGACCCGGGACGGCGCCGACTACCGGCGGTCGACGACCACCCGGTAGTGGGTGGTCAGCCGTCCGTCCTCACCGATGACGTGGAAGGCGACGGCCGGCGGCTCGTCGAGGTGCACGTGCGGGTCACCCGTCGGTTCCTCCCAGGGGAGGCGCAGGGTGGACACCACCCCGGGCGCGACAAGCAGGGGCCGGCCCGCGAAGGTGGTCGCCGCCGCCGTGTGCGCGTGGCCGCACAGGAAGGCCAGCAGGTGGGGGTGGCGTTCGGCCAGGGCCGCGAGCCGCTCCTCGCCGAACTGCCGGATGTCGTCCACGTACGGGGTGTGCAGCGGGACCGGCGGATGGTGGAAGGCGACCAGGACCGGCACGTCGTGCGGGGTCCCGGCGAGGATCCCGTCGAGCCAGTCGAGGGTGGAATCCTCCAGGCGGCCGTGGTGCTCGCCGGGGACGGAGGAGTCGCACGCCGCGAGGACGAAGCCCTCGCCGCGCAGCACCCGGTCGACTGGTGCGGCGGACGGGTCCTCCTCGCCCAGCAGGACGCGCCGGAAGGCGGTGCGCTCGTCGTGGTTGCCGGGGCAGACGACCAGCGGATGCCGCGAGACGAGCCCCTTGCGGGCCTGCTCGTACTCGGCCGGGGTCCCGTTGTCGGCGATGTCCCCGCTGACCAGGACCGCGTCCAGGTCGTACGGAAGGCCGTCCAGGTACTCCATGACGGCGCGGCTGCGCTCGGCGGCCCGGGGACCCCCGTCGAAGTGGACGTCACTGAGCTGCGCTATCACTATCACGAACGTTGGCTCCTTCGTCGCCGACGGGGGCACGCCTCCGGTCCGGTTCCCGACGAGCAGTCAGTTCCCGTCCCGGGGGCGTGTGTTCGACCTGATCGTTCAACCTACCCGACGGGGCGGGCGGCCGGCGGAGGCGCCCGGGGCTCCGCCTCCGGGGCCCCGGGTTGCGGGAACGCCCCGGACGGTGTTCGTTCGAAGGGGGTACCCGGGACGGGGGTGAGCTGTCATGTCCTCCACCGGCCGGTTCTTCACCGACCGCGCGGACGCGGGGCGCGCGCTGGCGGACGCGCTGCGTCACCTGGCGGGAGCGGACGCCGTCGTCCTCGGGCTGCCCCGGGGCGGTGTGCCCGTGGCATACGAGGTGGCGCGGGCGCTCGGCGCGCCGCTCGACGTGATCGTGGTCCGCAAGCTCGGCGTCCCCGGGCACCGGGAGCTGGGGTTCGGCGCCATCGGCGAGGGCGGGGTGCGGATCGTCAACGAGGACGTCGTCCGCCACAGCCGGGCCTCCCGGGAGGACCTCGAATCCGTCGAGCGCGCCGAGGAGGCGGAGCTCGAACGGCGGGCCCTGCGCTACCGGGAGGGCCGGGCCCGGATGCCGCTCGCCGGGCGGACGGTGGTCGTCGTGGACGACGGGATCGCGACCGGGGCCACGGCCGCGGCCGCCTGCGAGATCGCCCGTGCCTCGGGGGCGGCGCGGGTGGTACTGGCGGCCCCGGTGGCGCCGCCGGAGGCGGTCGACCGGCTGCGCGGGGCCGCCGACGAGGTGGTCTGCCTCTCCGCGCCGCCCGCGTTCCGCGCCGTCGGCGAGTGGTACCGGGATTTCTCCCAGACCTCGGACGAGGAGGTCGTGGCGGTACTGGCGCGGGCGGCGGGCGGCCCGGGCGCCGGTCCGTGACCGTGCCGCTGCCGCCGGCCCCGTGGAGCTCGGGCGCGGTGTTGGACGTCAGCGGGACGTCAGCAGGACGTCAGCCGGTCCTCGCACCTGCGTACCTGAGGGACTGGCCGTCCTTTTCGGCTCCGGAAGAGGCGGCCTGGCTCGGGCTAGCCTCGGTAGGCCTCCAGCAGCCGCAGCCAGACCTCGCTGATGGTCGGGAAGGCCGGCACCGCGTGCCACAGCCGGCCGACCGGGACCTCCCCGACCACGGCGATCGTCGCCGCGTGCAGCAGCTCGGCGGCGCCGGGACCCACGAAGGTGGCGCCGAGGATCACCTCGCGGTCGAGGTCGACGACCATCCGGGCCCGGCCCCGGTAGCCGTCGGCGTACAGGCCGGCACCGGAGACCTTGCCGAGGTCGTGGTCGACGGCGCGCACCCGGCGCCCGGACCGCTCGGCCTCCGCCAGGGTCAGGCCGACGGACGCGGCCTCGGGGTCCGTGAAGACGGCCTGCGGGACGGCCCCGGTGTCGGCGGTGGCGGCGTACGGGCTCCAGCGGCCGGTGTCGGGGGCCGGGGCGCCGTTGCCCCGGGCCGCACGGGCGGCGATGGCGGCCCCGGCGATCCTGGCCTGGTACTTGCCCTGGTGGGTCAGGAGCGCCCGGTGGTTGACGTCCCCGACGGCGTACAGCCAGTCGTGGCCCTCGACCCGGCAGCTCTCGTCGACGCCGATCCAGTCGCCGGGGGTCAGGCCGACCGTGTCGAGCCCGATGTCCTCGGTGCGGGGCGCGCGGCCGGTGGCCATCAGCAGCTCGTCGCCCTCCAGCAGCTCACCGCCCTCCAGGACCACGGTGACGGGGCCCGTCGGCCCGTCCCGTACGACCGCCTCGACGGCCACCCCGGTACGGACGACCGCGCCGGCGGCGGTCAGGGCCTCGGCGACCAGTTCCCCGGCGAAGGGCTCCATTCTCGGGAGCAGCCCGGAGCCGCGGACCAGGACGGTGACCTGCGCGCCCAGCGCCTGCCAGGCGGTGGCCATCTCGCAGGCCACGACGGAGCCGCCGACGATCAGCAGCCGGCCGGGGACGTGCCGGGCGGAGGTGGCCTCGCGGCTGGTCCACGCCCCGGCGCCGTGCAGCCCGGGGAGGTCCGGGACGACGGGCCGGGTGCCGGTGGCGACGACCACGGCGTGCCGGGCGGCGAGGACGTGGTGTACCCCCTCGGGGCTGGTCACGGCGACCTTGCGGATGCCGTAGAGCCTGCCGTGGCCCCGGTACAGGTGCGCACCGATGGAGTCGATCCAGTCGGCCTGGCCGCCGTCCTTCCAGTCGCCCGTCCAGTAGTCGCGGTGCGCGAAGACCGCCTCGGCGTCGAGCGGCCCGGAGACGGCCGCGGCCAGGCCGGGCACCCGGCGGGCGTCGGCGCGGGCCAGCACCGGGCGCAGCAGGGCCTTGCTGGGGATGCACGCCCAGTACGAGCACTCCCCGCCCACGAGTTCGCTCTCCACCAGGGCCGTGCTCAGCCCGGCGGCACGGGTCCGGTCGACGATGTTCTCGCCTGCCGGGCCCCCGCCGAGCACCACGACGTCGTACTCCACCGGTTCGGTCATGCCGCCCAGTGTCCCCGGGGGACGGGGGCCGTGTCCGGCAATCTCAGCCCTCCGGCGTGCCGGGGGCCTCGCCGGGCGCCGCCTGCTGCTGCGCGGCGATCTTCTCGCGGACCTCGTCCATGTCCAGGGCGCGGGCCTGGCCGATCAGGTCGGTGAGCGCGGCCTCCGGCAGGGCGCCGGGCTGGGCGAAGATGGCCACCTGGTCCCGGACGATCATCAGCGTGGGGATCGAGGTGATCTGGAAGGCCGCCGCCAGCTCCTGCTGGGCCTCGGTGTCCACCTTGGCGAACACCAGGTCCGGGTTGCCCTCCGAGGCCTTCTCGTAGACCGGGGCGAACTGGAGGCAGGGGCGGCACCAGCCCGCCCAGAAGTCGATCAGCACGAACGGGTTCTCGCTGACCGTCCGGTCGAAGTTCTCCTTGGTGAGCTCGACTGTAGCCACGGTTTCCTGACCTCCTGATCGCTGCGTCGCCGCGTGTCCTGCGCGTGTCGCGTGTCCTGCGCGGGTCCTGTGCGGGTCCTGCGCGTGTCCTGCTTGAACGAACGGCCGCCCCGTGGCATTCCGCCCCGTGCCGCACGTCCCTAGAACGGGTGACCGGGCGGAGTCCGGCGGACCGTGGTCCAGCGCAGTTCGGTGAAGGCGTCGAGGTTGGCCTCGCCGCCGAACCGGGCGCCCGTTCCGGAGACGCCGACGCCGCCGAAGGGGGCCACCGCCTCGTCGTTGACGGTCTGGTCGTTGACGTGCGCGATCCCGGTCGGTATGCGCTCGGCCAGCTCCAGGCCGCGGGCCGCGTCGCGGGTGACGATGCCCAGGGAGAGCCCGTACGGGCCGGCGGCGGCCAGTGCGACCGCCTCGTCCTCGGTCGCGAAGGAGCGGACGGGGGCCACCGGGCCGAAGACCTCCTCGGTGTAGGCGGGGGTGTCGTCGGAGACCGCCGCCAGCACGGTCGGCCGGTAGAACAGCCCCTCGTGGGTGCCGCCGGCGACGACCTTGGCGCCGCGTTCCACGCTCTCCTCGACCAGGCCGTGGACGCGTTCCAGCTGCGCCCCGTCGAGCAGCGGGCCCAGGTGGACGCGCTCGCGGTACGGGTCCCCGACGGCGAGCGCCTCGGCGCGGGCGGCGAGCCGCTCCACGTACTCGTCGTAGAGCGAGGCGTGGACGAGGTGGCGCCCCGCGGTCATGCAGATCTGGCCCTGGTGGAAGAAGGAGCCCCAGGAGGCCTGCGCGACGGCGGCCTCGACGTCGGCGTCGGCGAGCACGACGAGCGCCGAGTTGCCGCCCAACTCGAGGTGCGCCCGCTTGAGGTGACGTCCCGCCAGTTCGCCGACGGCCCGGCCGGCGGCGGTGGACCCGGTGAAGGAGACGACGCGTACGCGGGGGTCGGCCACCACCGCGGCACCCGTCCCGGCGCCGCCGGGCAGGACGTGGAGCAGCCCGGCCGGGAGTCCGGCGGCGGCGAACACGGCCGCCAGGGCGAGGCCTCCGCAGACGGCCGTCCGGCGGTCCGGCTTGAGCAGGACCGCGTTGCCGAGGGCGAGGGCGGGCGCGACGGAGCGGATGGAGAGGATCAGCGGGGCGTTGAAGGGCGCCACCACCCCGACCACCCCCGCCGGGACGCGGCGGGTGTAGGAGAGCCGGGGCGCCTCGCTGGGCAGTACCTGCCCGGCCGGGCGCGAGGCCAGCGCGGCGGCCTCGTAGCACTCCTGGGCGGCGACGTGCAGCTCGAAGTCGGCCTTGCCGGGGATGGAGCCCGACTCCCGGACCAGCCAGTCCCGCAGCTCGCCGGCGTGCGCCGCGAAGAGGTCCCCGGCCCGGCGCAGCACGGCCGCCCGCTCCGGGTGGGGGGCCCGCGCCCAGTCGCGCTGCGCGGCCCGCGCCCGTACGGCCGCCTCCGCGACGTCGGCGGGGGCGGCCAGGTCGAGCGTGGCGAGGGTACGGCCGGTCGCGGGTTCGACGACCGGGGCCGTACCGCCGGTGAGCGTGGGTCCGTCCTGCCAGAGTGTCGGGTCGAGCAGCGGCATGGCGCGGGGCCTCCGGAGGGGTGGGCGGGGCGGGGGGCGGCGGTGGCAGGCGCCATCGTGCCAGACCTCGGTCTCCGGATTCTGTTCGGTTATTGGGCAGTTGACCCGCCGCCCTGTCCGGAAACGATCGCCGGCCGGCCCGTGCCCTGACGGGGCGGCCGGTCAGCGTTCCAGGACCAGGGCGATCCCCTGGCCGACGCCGATGCACAGCGCCGCCATGCCGGTGCCGGAGCCCGCCGCCGCCAGCTGGTGCGCGACGGAGCCCGCGAGCCGCGCCCCCGAGGCGCCGAGGGGGTGCCCGATGGCGATGGCGCCGCCGCGCGGGTTGACCACGGCGGGGTCCAGCTCCGGCCAGGCCGCCAGACAGCCCAGCGCCTGGGCGGCGAACGCCTCGTTGAGCTCGAAGGCGGCCAGGTCGCGGAGGTCGCGGCCGGCCTTGCCGAGGGCCCGCTGGACGGCGTCGACCGGGCCGAGGCCGAAGAGCTGCGGCTCGATGCCTGTGACGGCGGAGGCGCCGATCCGGGCGAGCGGCTCGCGGCCGGTGGCGGCCAGGCCCGCCTCGTCGGTGAGGAGGAGGGCGGCGGCGCCGTCGTTGAGGGGGGAGGCGTTGCCGGCCGTGACGGTGCCGGACCCGTCCGTCCGGAAGGCCGGCTTGAGGCGGGCCAGAGCCTCGGGGGTGGAGCCCTCGCGGATGCACTCGTCGCGCAGCAGGTCCACGCCGGGGTACGGGACGACCTCGTCGTCGTACAGGCCGGCCGTCCACGCCGCGGCGGCCTTGCGGTGGCTGTCGAGGGCGAAGGCGTCCTGGGCCTCGCGGGTGATGCCGTGCTTCTCGGCGATGAGCTCGGCACCCTCGCCGAGCGAGCCGGTCCACTCCGCGGGCATGCGGGGGTTGGTCATCCGCCAGCCGAGGGTGGTCGACCACATCTGCTGGTGCCCGGCGGGGTGCGCGCGCTCGGGCTTCTGCACCACCCAGGGGGCGCGGGTCATCGACTCGACGCCGCCGGCGATGACCACGGAGGCGTCGCCGAGGGCGATGGCGCGGGCCGCCTGGATCACGGCTTCGAGGCCGGAGCCGCACAAACGGTTGACGGTGGCGCCGGGGACGCTGACCGGCAGCCCGGCGAGGAGCACCGCCATACGGGCCACGTCGCGGTTGTCCTCGCCCGCGCCGTTGGCGTCCCCGAAGACCACGTCGTCGATGCCGGCCGGGTCGAGGTCGGGGGTCCGGTCGACGAGGGCGCGGACGACGTGGGCCGCGAGGTCGTCGGGACGGACTCCGGCGAGGGCGCCGCCGAACTTGCCGATGGGGGTGCGGACGGCGTCGACGACGTAGACGTCGCGGACGGTGCGGATGCTCATGGGGGCTCTCCTGGCGACTCCGTACGGTCGGCGGCGCGCCGGCGCCGATGTGGGCACCGGGCCGCACCGCCGGGCACGCCCGGTGGGGCGCGCCCGCAGTCTCCGCCGCGGCGTCACCGCGTGTCAACGGGTCCCCGCAGTCGGCCGCTGTCCTGGCCGTCGGCGAAGTCCGGCCCCGCCCGGGGGCACCGCCCGGCGGTAGCCGGGGGAGTTCGGGACGCCGGGGTCGGGCGAGGCCCGGGGAACGGGGGGAGGGCGGGGCGGGGAGCGGCCCCACGCAGCGGGACCCCGGACCGGTCAGGCCGAGTCCAGCAGCACTGCGTGGTCGTCGTACGCGAACACCGCGTCCAGCCCCAGCCCCCCCCCCCCCACCGCGCGGCCGGCGCCGCCGCCGACTCCTCGGTGTAGGCCAGGTCCAGCGGGACGACCTCCGCGTGCGGCGTCGAGCGGGCCCCCGCCGGCCGGGGCCCGGAGAACAGGTCCAGGTCCGGTTCCTCCGGTACGACCAACCCCGGTCCGGTGGCGGCCCCGTGCGACCAGGTGGGCGGCGGCCCGGGCGCCGGCCGGGACGTGCGAGGTGGGCAGCAGCACGATCCGGGTGTGTCCGGCGCGCAGGCTGCGGGCGGCGGCGTGCGGGACGCAGCCCGGTTCAGACGGGGCCGGCCGGCCCCGCGTTGAGGCGGGCCGCCTGCCGGGTGAGGTGGGCCCGCTCGGCCAGGTTCGGGGCCTGGTGGGCGGCCTGCGCGTAGAGCCGCGCGGCGCCGGCCCGGTCGCCGTCGCACTCGTGCAGCCAGGCGGCGACGGCGGTGTGGCGGGGCAGTGCGGGGTCGAGCCCGGCCAGCGCGGCGAGGCCGGCGCGCGGCCCGTCGGCCTCCCCCACGGCCACGGCCCGGTTGAGGCGGGCGACGGGGCTGTCGGTGAGGCGGACGAGTTCGTCGTACCACTCGACGATCTGCGGCCAGTCGGTCTCCGCGGCCGTGGGGGCGTCGGCGTGGAGGGCGGCGATGGCGGCCTGGGCCTGGTACTCGCCGAGCCGGTCGCGGGCCAGCGCGCCGTGCAGGATCTCGATGCCCTCGGCGATGGCCGCCGTGTCCCAGCGGCCGCGGTCCTGTTCGGCGAGCGGGACCAGGCTGCCGTCGGGGGCGATCCGGGCGGCGCGGCGGGCGTGGTGGAGGAGCATCAGCGCGAGCAGTCCGGCCGGTTCGGGGTGGTCGACGACGGCGGCGAGCCGGCGGGTGAGGCGGATGGCCTCGGCGGCGAGGTCGACGTCCCCCGAGTACCCCTCGTTGAAGACGAGGTAGAGGACGCGCAGCACGGTCCCGACGTCGCCGGGCCGGTCGAGCCGGACGCCGGAGACGGTCCGTTTGGCGCGGCTGATGCGCTGCGCCATGGTCGCCTCGGGCACGAGGTAGGCGCGGGCGATCTGGCGGGTGGTGAGGCCGCCGACGGCCCGCAGCGTGAGGGCGACGGCCGAGGAGGGGGAGAGGGCGGGGTGCGCGCACAGGAAGTAGAGGCCGAGGGTGTCGTCGGTGTCGGACGCGGGGCCCGGCTCCGGTTCGCGGTGGACGAGGTCCTCGCGGCGCCGGCGGGCGGCGTCGGCGCGGGTCGCGTCGAGCAAGCGGCGCCAGGCGGCGGTGACGAGCCAGCCCCGCGGGTCGCGGGGCGGGTCGGCGGGCCAGGCGCGGACGGCGTCGAGGAGGGCCTCCTGCACGGCGTCCTCGGCCGTCGCGAAGTCGACGCCGCGCCGGACGAGGATGCCGAGGACGGCCGGGGTGAGCTCCCGCAGCAGGGTCTCGTCGACGGGGTGCGGCGGGGCCCCGCCCGAGACGGCGGGGTCCGGGGCGGGGCGGGGGCGGGGGGCGGTCATCGGGGGCCGGTCACTCCGTGATCGTGGGCGGCTCGGACATGAAGGGGCGCAGCTCCAGCCACTCGTGGATGGGCCGGCCGCCCGCGCCGGGGGCCGCCGACAGCTCGGCCGCGAGCTCCAGGGCCCGGTCGTGGGTGTCCACGTCGATCACCATCCAGCCGGCGATCAGGTCCTTGGTCTCGGCGAACGGGCCGTCGGTGACGGGCGGGCGCCCCTCGCCGTCGTAGCGGACCCAGGTGCCCTCGGGGGCGAGGGCCTGGGCGTCGACGAACTCGCCGGTCTCCTCCAGCTTCGCGGCGAAGTCGCGCATGTACCGGATGTGCGCGGAGACCTCCTGCGGGGTCCAGCGGTCCATGGGGACGTCGTTGCTCGGGGCCGGGGCGCCGCGGTAGTGCTTGAGCAGCAGGTACTTGGCCATGACGGTTCTCCTCGATCCGGTCCGACGCGTCCATTCTGGCCGCGCTCACCCCTGGGACGGAGCCGGCGCCGCGTTCTCGACATGTCCGCCGAAGATTCTTTCCGGACCGGGGAGAACGCCTCGGGGGCACGCGGACGGGGCCGGGCCTGGTCCTGGCGGGCCCTTTCCCCTTACCGTCGGCATTACCGGTCGGTAGGGGGAGGTTGTCCGTGGGGGACGTCGTGTCGGGGCTCGGGGAGATGGCGGTTGCGCTGGCCGAAGGGCAGGTGACGGCGCGGCAGTTGACGGAGCGTTCGCTCGCGCGGATCACGGCCTCGCAGTCCTCCCTCAACGCCTTCCGGATCGTCCGCGCCGAGGCCGCGCTCGCCGAGGCCGAGGCCGCCGACCGGCGGCTGGCCCGCGGGGAGCGGCTGCCGCTGCTGGGCGTGCCCGTCGCCGTCAAGGACGACATGGACGTCGCCGGGGAGCCGACGGCGTTCGGGTGCGCGGGGGACTTCCCGCCGAAGCGGGCCGACGGCGAGGCGGTGCGCCGGCTGCGTGCGGCGGGGGCGGTCGTCGTGGGCAAGACGCAGACGCCCGAGCTGGGCCAGTGGCCCTTCACCGAGGGGCCCTCCTTCGGCGCGACCCGCAACCCTTGGGACACGGCGTACACCCCGGGCGGCTCCTCGGGGGGTTCGGCGGCGGCCGTGGCGGCGGGGCTGGTGCCGGCGGCGCTCGGATCCGACGGGGCGGGTTCGGTGCGGATCCCCGCGGCCTGGACGCACCTGGTGGGGGTGAAGCCCCAGCGGGGGCGGATCTCGACGTGGCCGGAGCCGGAGGCCTTCCACGGCCTGACGGTCAACGGCGTGCTGGCCCGTACGGTCGCGGACGCGGCGCTGCTGCTGGACGCGGCGAGCGGTCCGGCCCCGGGGGACCTCCACCGCCCCGCCCCGGTGTCGGCGGTCGAGGCGGCCGGGCGGCCGCCGGGCCGGATGCGGATCGCGCTGTCCTTCGGGACGGCCTTCACCGCCACGACGGGCAAGTCCTGCGACCCCGTGGTGCGTTCGGCCGTGGAGCGGCTGGCCGGACGGCTGGAGGAGCTGGGGCACGAGGTGGTGCCGGAGGACCCCCGCTACGGCCCGATCGGCCTCACCTTCGCCCCCCGCGCGACCGCCGGCGTGAGGGAGCTGGCGGAGCGGGCGCCCGACCCCCGCCTGCTGGACCCGCGCACGCACGGGGCGGTGCGCACGGGGCGGCTGCTGGGCGGGACGGCACTGCGGGTCTCACGGTGGGCCGAGGCGGCACTGCGCCACCGGGTCGGGGAGCTGTTCGGCCGCTTCGACGCGGTGCTCACCCCGACGACGGCCACGGGACCGCTGCGGATCGGGGCCCTGGCGGGGCTGGGGGCGCTGGCCACGGACCGGGCGATGATCGCGGCCTGCCCTTACGCCTGGACGTGGAACGTCCTGGGCTGGCCGGGCATCAGCGTCCCGGCGGGCTTCACCCCGGACGGGCTGCCGGTCGGCGCCCAGCTGCTGGGCCCGGCGGACTCGGAGCCGCGGCTGCTGTCGCTGGCGGCGCAGCTGGAGGCGGCGGAGGGCTGGGCGGCGCACTGGCCGCCGGCGGCGACCGGCGCGAGCCGGCCCACCAGACCGGCGTTTGACGGCGGTTGAAGGCGGCGGCCCCCACCGACACTGCCTTGACCGTCCGCACACCCGGTCCGCCCATGCTCACGGCGACCTGATCCACACCGTGATCGCCAGGGAGCGCACACGATGAGCGTGCAGGACGACAAGCGGGCGGTACTGAGCCTCTTCACCGCCGGTCAACGAGCGGCACACCGAGGACCTGCCCCCGTACACGGCGCAGGACGTGGTCGACCACAACCAGATCATCCACGGCGGCCCGCAGGGCCGCGCGGGCGTACTGCCGGGACTCCGCACCCTCTGTGTAATGTCACACGGCATGATGCTCTTACGCCGCGCGGCGCTCGCCGCCGCCCTCCTCGGGGTCACCGCCCTCCTGCCGGCCACCGCCGCCCGTGCGGACACCCCGCCCGCCTGCCCCGCCGCCCCCGGCGCGCAGGCAGCCGCCCGGCCCGACGCCGAGCAGGGCCGGCTGTCCGACCCTCGGGCCGCCGCCTTCCCGGAGCACGCCGGGCTCGACGGCTTCGTCCGCCGCTTCCCGGCCGCGCTGTGCGGCGTACGCGACGCCGCCGGGGCGCAGCGGCTGGTCGGGGCGTGGGGCGAGGCCCTGTGGCAGGCCGCCGTGAACCGGGCGCAGGGGCGCCGGCCCGGCGGCGACCTGCCCGACCGCGACGACCGGCCGCTCTACTGGACCCGGCTCGCGATGACCGCCCGGCTCGACGCCTGGCGGCCCGGGTTCGCGGTGGACCGGGCGGCGCTGAAGTCCCGGTTCGAGGACGCCTCGCGCGGCCTGACCGACAACGGGTTCCGCGGCACCCGGGGCGTACGGCGGATCTTCGTGAGCGGCTTCGACCCCTTCGGCCTGGACACCGAGCTGCGCCGGGCCAACCCCTCCGGCTCGGCCGCCCTCCAGCTCAACGGACGCCGCGTCACCCTGACCGACGGCACCACCGCCGAGATCCGGGCCGTCGTCCTGCCCGTCCGCTACGCCGACTTCGACGCCGGGATCGTCGAACGGGCCTACGGACCCCGGCTGGCGGAGGGCCCCCGCTCCGCCGACATGATCACCAGCATCAGCCAGGGCTACCCCGGCCTCTTCACCCTGGAGGCCTGGGCGGGCCGCAACCGCTCCGCCGACCCGTACCCGGACAACGTCCGGGCCCTGTCGGGCGGAACCCGCGAGAACCCGGCCACCGCGCCGGGCCTCGGCCCCGGGGCGGAGTTCCTGCGCACCAGCCTGCCCACGGACGCCATGACCGCGGTCCAGGCGCCCTACCCCGTACGGCTCAACACCGCCGTGACCGAGATACCGGCCGGGTCGGCGACGCCGGTGGACCGCGAGGACGGACCGACGCCCGGCTCCCGCGCCGTCGCGGGCGGGGGCGGCGGCTACCTCTCCAACGAGGTCGCCTACCGCTCCAACCGGCTCCGGCTGGAACTGCGCCCGGGCCTGCCCGGCGGCCACCTCCACACCCCCGTCCTGACCGGCCTGCCCGCCGAGGCCGACCGGCTGACCGGGCCGGAGTTCGAGGGGAACGAGGCCGCGATCACGGCGCAGGTGCTGGAGGTCCTCAGGTCTTCGGGCGGCCCCGCCCCCGCTCCCCCCTCTAGCGCAGGGCGCTGAACGCCTTGGTGAAGGCCAGCGGCTGCTGGAGGACCGAGCTGCACGTGGCGTCCGCGTGGTCCAGGGTGCCCGCGGGGCACTGCTTGTCGCGGGCCGCGGACCACATGGCCAGCCGGCCGATGCCCTTCGCCGAGGCGAACTCGACGAGCTGCGTCGCGTCGGAGACCGAGAAGACCTCCGACGCGACGTCGTTGACGCCGATCATCGGGGTGACGGCCACGGCCTTCCAGGCCGCCTGGTCGGACAGTCCGAGGACCCCCTTCAGCTGGGCCTGGGTCGCCGTCGCGGCCTGGACGGCGTACTGCCCCATGTCCCCGGCGTACGCCGGGCCGTAGTCCATCGCCATGATGTTGACCGAGTCGATCCGCACACCGTTCCTGCGGGCGTCGGAGAGCAGCGCCACGCCCGGCTGGGTCAGCCCCTCGGGCATCACGGGCAGGGTGAACGCCACGTCCAGGCCGGGGTGGGACTTCTGCAGCCGGGCTATGGCCTGGGCGCGGCGGACGTTGGCGGCGGTGTCGGGCAGGGCCGCGCCCTCGATGTCGAAGTCGACCTTGGTGAGCCGGTACTGGTCCACGACCTTGCCGTACGCCGCCGCGAGCTCGTCGGCACTCGCGCAGTTGAGCGCCAGCTCGCGGCCGGCCGCCCCGCCGAACGACACCCGGACGTCGCCGCCCTTGGCGCGCAGCGCCCCGATCTGCCCGGCCACCTTGTCGCCCGCCAGGTCGGTGACACCGCCCCACATCGGGGTGCAGCCGGCGCCGGCGGTGACGAAGGCGAGGTGGAACTCCTTGACGCCGGCGCGGCTCACGGTGTCGAGCAGGTCGTAGGCCGGGTAGAGGGAGGTGTCCACGTACGGGGCGAAGCGCGCGCCGCCGCCGGGCGCCGGCGCCGGCGCGGTCGCGGTGGGCCTGCCGGTGGGGGCGGCCGTCGGCGAGGCGGAGGCGGTCGCCGTGGGCGTGGCCGTGGGAGCGGCCGAGGCGGTCGGGGCCGGGGTCGGCAGGGTGGTGGGCCGGCCGCTGGGCTGCGGGGTGGCGCTCTGGTCGACGGAGCACTTGACGCCGTTGATCAGGCATCCCTTCGGGCTGCCGGGAGCGCCGGGCCCGCTCGCGACGAACCCGACGGTGACGGAGGCCCCGGGCGCGAGCTCCCGGTTCCAGCTCGCGGGCTTCACGGTGACGCGCTGCCCGTCGACGGTGTGGGTGCCGTTCCACAGGGAGTCGATCCTGGTACCGGCCGGCAGCTCGAACTGGAGGGTCCAGTCGGCCTGGGCCCGGTCGGTGCCGTTGGTGATGACGTACTGGCCGGTGTAACCGCCGCTCCAGGAGCTGGAGGTGGTGTACACGGCGCCGACGGCGGTGGCCTGTGCGGTCCCGGTGAACGCGAGGGCCGCGCCACCGATCACCGCCGCCACCACGATCGCGCCCGCCGCCTTCACCCTGCCGTTGACCTTGCGACGGTGACCGGTCGTGCTGCCCATGACGTGCCTGCCTCTGTTACTGGGGAGTCGGTATGCGGCAGCACGCTAGCCGCCCCGAAACGGACAATCCCCCCTCCCGGGACACCATCCACGAACCTTAGCCTCGCCGTTTCAGTTGGCGTTGCTGGGCGGCTGAGCGAGGTTGTTTGCGGCCGTGTCGGCCGGTGGACATGCTGAGGGCCCGACGCCGGGTCGGGTTCTCCGAGGTCCTTGAGTCGGGGGTGGGCGGGGACGGCGAGTCAGCTGGCGGGACGGGGCAGTGCGGCCAGGCGGTGGAATGCGGCTGCGAGTTCATGTCGCCAGGGACAGGTTGCCGATATCCGAAGGCGGAGGCGGCGGCCGCCCCGGGTGATCGGGCGGCGACGTGCAGGATCCGGTAGCGGAGTTTCTTGGGTTCGGCAGCCGCGAGTTCGCCGTCCAGCAGGAGGACGCGGGTCCAGGCGAGGAGGTCGATCGCGGCGAGGCTGAGTTCGAGCCAGGCGGCGTTGACCGGGAAGCGGCGGGAGGGGAAGCGGCCGAAGCCGGTGGTCTTGCCGCACCGGATGTGGTCCTCGACGGTGGCGTGTTGGCGGTGGCGGACCTCCAGGAACTGGGCCGGGCCGGAGGTGAAGGGGGTGTCGGTGAGGAAAACCTGGTGCCGCAGGCCCTCGTCCTGGTCGAACAGCGAGAGCTGGGCTCCGGGATGGGGACGTTCGCGGCGGACGATGATGCGGGTGCCGGCCGGGTAGCCGGCGAGGTCGGCCAGGCCGGTCAGTTCGGCGACCTCGGCGCCCTCGCGCAGCGTGCCGTCCTGGTCCAGGGCGGGGTGCCAGACCTGCTCGGGCAGGGCCCGGATCGCGCGGCGGACCGGCTCGGTGATGGCGTATCCGACCGAGAAGAAGGTGCGGATTCCGCGTGTCCGCAAGTCTCGGACGTGGGTGAGGAAGGCTTTCGCGGATCCGGCGCTGTCGGTGCGGACGAGGATGTCGGTGCCGTGCCGTTGGGCGTCGGGGATCTGCGCGAGAGCGTCGTCCAGCACCGCGATGTGATCAGCGGCGGTATTGGCTCCGGCGTTCCCGGGCCGAAGTCGCCCGGACAGGCCCTCGCCGGTGTTGGCCAGGAAACACAGCAGGGGGTGGAACCCGAAGCCGCCTTTGTAGGTGGGCGCGGCCGCCTCCTTCTCGGAATGGCAGGTCACCAGCGTGGCGTCGAGGTCCAGGACCAGGCCGGGCACTTCCCGCCCGCCGGCTTTCGCCGCTGGTATCCCTGAGCGGGTCTCGCATGCCTGCAGCCAGGCCACTTCCCGGGCCTGAGCGCGGGCCGAGCGTAGACGGTCCAGTACGCGTTCGTCGACGGCGGCCAGCAGCCGCCAGGCCGTCGGCGTGGAGGCGACCGGACCGAACACCTCGCTCTGGTCACGCAGCACGGCCAGATCCGTGATGGCCTCGCCGCCATCAGCCACCATCACCGCGAGGTCGGTGGCGATCCGCCCCGGGTCATGACCAGTGCCGCGTGGACGAAGCGGCCTCAGTACGGTGGAGTACGCGCTGGTCAGCCCGGTGGCATCGGCAAGATCAGCCAGCAACCGTGCTCCGGCGTGACCAACCACCCCCGCACCGTCAGCAGAGACATAGAGCCTGGGACGCGAACCGATACCCTGCACGCAGAAAGTGCCTTCCAGCTGGACCGACAGAACCCCTCGACAAGGTTCATCGTCCCAGCTCAGAAGGCACTTTCGCTTTACCACACAGAATCCGGACCCACGCCAACTGAAACGGCGAGGTTAGGCTCCGCTTAAGGCGGGCATAGGGAGGACCTCAGGCGGCGCATACCGGACGGCACGATGAGACGTACGGCCCGGCGGACACCCCATTCCCCCGTCGGCACCAACGGTGAGTACATCGAGGTTGCGAGGTGCGGTACTTCCATATCGCCTTCACCCAACCGGTGTTGGGGATATGTTTGCCTCACAGGCGAGGTACGGGGGAGCCGATGAGTGCACGATCAGAGCGTTCCGGAGCCCGGCCGGGATGGCGCCGGGGCAACTCGGGAACGACCGTCCGGCTGGTCGCGGCGACGGCCATCGGCGCGCTGACGGGGCTTGCGGTCTTCAGCCTCACCGAGGTGACCGGCCGCATCCTGTTCGTGGTCACCGGCGGCATCGCGGGGGCACTGACCGTCCTCGTCCTGCACTGGTATCAGCGCACCGCCCGCCTCACCGAGGTGAAGGTGACCATCCCACAGCTGAGCGAACTTACGTTCGCCGTCAACAACGATGCCCGCCAGGTCGCCTGGCAGATGTTCGTGGAGACCGTGACACGGGTGTCCACCCAGCCGCTGGCCAGCGACCAGGGAGTGCTCCGGGAGGCACTGACCTCCCTGTACGGGCTCTTCGCCACGACACGCGAAACCCTGAAGACCTCCCGCCCTTCGGCCCCGGTACCGGGCGGGCAGACGGTCGAGTCCCTCGCCATCACCATGCTCAACCGCGAGCTGAGGCCCTTCCTCTCGCAGTGGCATCCCCGGCTGAGGGAATTCGAACTGGCCCACCCCGGGGGCCCCGAGTCCTCGTGGGAGCAGAGCGCTGCCTGCCGCGCGGAGCTGCAGCGGGTCCAGAGCGAACTCCACTCGTACGCAGTAGGCTTCGCCCGCCTGGCCGGCGTACGGGATGCGGAGTCACTGATCCGGCCCGTACCCGGACCGCGCATCCCCTCCGACCCGCCGGAGGGCGTCGGAGGGCCGGCGACCGGCTCGGCCCGCGAAGCGCGCTGAACATCGCGGGCGGGGGAGACACTGCGGTGAGCCGACGTCAGGACGGGGCATTCGAATACGACGCTTTCGTCTCGTACAGCCACGCCTGGGACAAGGACCTGGCGAAAGCCTTCCAGAACCGATTACAGACCTTCGACCGCCCGTGGTACCGACCCAGAAGTCTGAAGCTCTTCCGTGACGAGACCAACCTCGCGGCAAGTCCGCACCTTTGGGCGGAGATCGAGCGGGGACTGGCCCGGTCACGGTGGCTCGTGCTCATGGCCAGTCCGGCCGCCGCGGCCTCTCCCTGGGTCCGTGCCGAGATCCACTGGTGGCTCACCCACCGTTCGGTGGACACCCTGCTCATCGCCTGGACCGAGGGCACGCTCGTCTGGGACCCCGGGCGGAGGACCTTCGACTGGTCACGGACCGACGCCCTTCCGCACGAGGAGCTGGCGCACGCGTTCACCGACGAGCCGCGCTGGGTGGACCTGCGCTGGCTACGGCATCAGGGTGGCGCCACGGCGGCCGACCCGCGGCTGATCGAATGCGCGGCGGAGTTCGTCGCCCCCCTGACCGGGAGGTCCAAGGACGAGCTGATCGGCGACCACCTGCGCCAGCACCGCCGGACCGTCCGTACGGTGAGGGCCACGATCGCGGTCCTCACCACGTTGCTGCTCACCGCGGTGGCCGGCGGAATCACCGCCTACGACCAGCGCAACGAGGCCTTGGCCCAGACACTGGTGGCACAGTCCCGGCAGCTCGTGGCGGAAGCCAGGTCGATCCAGGACACTCAGCCCGACCTGGCGCGCCAACTGCTCGTGCAGGCCTACCGGCTCGCACCGACCGCCGAGGCGACGGGGGCGCTGGTCGAAAGCGGAGCACTGCCCCGTGTCATCCGTGCCCCCGGATCCACCCGCGCGGCCGCCTACAGCAGTCAAGGGGTGCTGGCGCTGGCGGGCGGCGAAGTAGGGTTGCTCGAACCAACCACCGGAGGTCCTCTCACGCCGTTGGACGTGCCGCAGGGCTATCCGACCGCAGTCGCCTTCAGTGCGGACGGACACCTGCTGGCGGTGGGGACGCGCGAGGGCGAGGTGCGGCTCTTCGATGTGGCCTCGGGCCGTCGGCCCAGCTCCGTGAGCGTGACGTCCGCGACGGCCGGTCCAGTGAACACCCTCGTCTTCACCACGGACGGAAAGCTGTTCGTCCTGGCGGACAAGGGAGGCACCGTCCTCGACGCGAAGGACCCGTCCCACCCGGCTCCGATCGGACCCCTGCCCGGCGCCACCGTGGCCGCGAGCCCCACGGGCAATCTGATCGCCACCCAACAGGAAGAGGGAGTCCTGAGCCTGTGGGCGGTGTCCGCCACCGCGCAACTGCGATTGTCGGCTACCGTCACCACCCCTCCGGTCGGGGGGATGTTCCCCTCGTTTCAGTACGTGGCGTTCAGCGCGAACGGTCAAGTCCTCGCCCTAGGCAGCAGGGACAACCGGGTGCGCTTGTGGGACGTTGCGGACCCCGCGCATCCGGTCGTCCGGCCGGACCTGCAGGTGAAGTCAACGCTCGGAGTCGTCGCGGTCGCGTTCTCTCCGGACGGGACGACGCTGGCCACCGCCGGTGACCAGGGGGTGGTCGAGCTCTGGAACGTTTCCGACCCGACCCGTCCCCGCTCCGGCGCCCGCCTCGGCGGACACGCGGTGTCCGTCGACGCCCTCGCTTTCGGTCCGGGCGGGCGGACCCTGGCTTCGGTCAGCTCCGATGTCCCGCGGTCCGGCAGCCCACCGGCCAATGACACGGTGCGCCTGTGGCCCTTGTCGGGCGACGAGCGGAGCTCGGCCGTCGTCAACCTGCCACTGGCGGGAGGGTACCCGCCCGCCTTCAGCCCCGACAGCAGCCTGTTGGCCTCCGGCATACCCACCCAGGTGTGGCGGGTGGACGGCCGCAACGGGCCCCGCCTCGAGTCCACATTGGAGACGTACAGAATCGGCGGCCAGGCCGTGGCCTTCGGTCCAGACGGGCACACCGTGACCTCCGGCATCCCGGCCGTCACATGGGACACCACCGACCCCGCACGCCCAAACCTCCTGACCTCGGGGGTTTCACGGTCCGACGGAGCGCAGGCCATCGCCTTCAGCCCGTCGCTCCCGATCGTGGCCATGGGCTCGCTGGGCAAGCCAGTGCAACTGTGGGACATCGCCGACCGGGCGCGACCGACCCTGCTGGCGACGCTCGACGACACCTCCCCGGTTCACCAGGCCCTCGGTTTCAGCTCGGACGGCGAGCTCCTCGCGACACTGAGCGGCCACGGCTCCGTACGGCTCTGGAGCGTCCGGGAGCACGCCCAGCCGACGACCGAAGGGAAGATCGAGATCTCCGGCGCAGCGGCGAACTCCTTGGCATTCGGCCCCCATGGCCGCACCCTGCTCGTCGGTGACGACCACGGATCGGTCACCTCTTGGAACCTCGACCGCCCTGGCCGGCCGAGGCGCCTGGGCACCTCCGACCGTCACACCGGAGCGGTGGAAGGGCTGGCCTACCACCCCGGCGGAGCACTCGCGGCCAGCGCGGGCGAGGACGGCCTCATCCGACTCTGGGCGGTCGGCGACCTGGCACGGCTCGTCGAAGTCACCTCGCTCAGCGACGGAAACAGCCTGGCTTCTGCCGTATCGCTCGCCTTCAGCCCGGACGGACGGCGCCTGGCCGGCAGCGGAACACGGGGCGTGCAGTTATGGACGGTCGACCAGACCGCCATCCTGCGGCGTCTGTGCGCGGAGTCCATCCCCATCACACGCGGCCAGTGGGCGCAGTACCAGCCCGGCCGCGACTACGACCCTCCCTGCGCCTGAACGCCGGAGGACGGAGAGCACACCATGACCAACGGCCGAGGGCGCACCGCGCGGCTCCTCTCACTCACCGCGCTGCCGGCACTGATCCTCCTGACCGGGGCTTGCGGTACCCCGCACCCGGGGGCCCGGATCGAGCACGCCACCCAGTCACCCGACACCCGTCCACCCGGCGCCGAGGACCCACGGACGCCCCAGCCGAGCATGTCGTCACCGGCGGCGGTCGGGACAATCGGCCCGGCCCCTGAGGACCTTCACACGGTCGACTGGGCGCACACGCCCGTCCCCGGCGACATCTGCGGCGTACCGGGGCTCGTGCGGTTCGACGAAAAGGGCGAAGCCTGGGGCACGTCCCGGACGTGGGGGCCGGTTCTGGTCAACCTCCAACGGGACGTCGCGTACGGCGACATCGACGGCGACGGCCGGGACGAGGCAGCCGTCACCATCGGCTGCCACAACGGAGGGGGTACCGCTGCCGGCCGGCTGGCCTGGGGCGGGGTCCTCATCGGCCGGACGGGAGGCAATCTCACCGTCATCGGCACGCTCACGCCCCGACAGCAGCTGCCGCAATCGATGCCCACCCAGGTCGCCTTCCAGATCGCCCTGCACCAGGTCGTCGTGCACGAGAACTGGTTCCGCGACGGGGACTCGACCTGCTGCCCCAGCGGCACCGCCATCACCGTCTGGACCCACGACGGCGACAGGCTCACCCCGGGAGCCCCCCAGGTCACCTCCTGAGGCGGCGCCCGGCGCCAAGGACAGGGCACCACGGCTTCCATGGGAACCTGCCTGTGGCGCCGATCACACACACCGAAAGAGCTTGCCGGAGAGCCTCATGGAACCAATGTACGACGCATTCATCTCCTACAGTCAACAGCGTGACGAACCGTTGGCCGACGGGCTGCAGGAGGGCCTGGAGAAGCTGCTGCGCAAGGGGTGGCGACGGCGTCGGACGCTGAAGGTGTTCCGGGACTGCACCTCCCTCGCCGCAAGCAGTGATTTACCCGGGAGCATCCGTGCCGCACTGGATAACTCCCGGTACCTCGTACTCGTCGGCTCGCCCGAGGCCGCCGCCTCTCCCTGGGTCCGTCAGGAGCTGGCCCTGTGGCGGGCCGGCCGCTCCATGGACCATCTTCTGCTGGCCTACACCGCAGGGGAGATCGTCTGGGATCGCACACGGCGGGACTTCGACTGGGCGCGGACCACCGCGATCCCCAGGGAGCTGAGCGGAGCGTTCACAGCCGAGCCCCTCTGGGTGGACCTGCGGCCCTTTCGGGACTCCGCCGACCTGTCGTATGCGCCGGGCCACCCCTTCCGCGACAAGGTCGTCACCCTCGCCGCACCGATCCACAACGTCCCCAAGGACGTCCTGGACAGCCGGGGGCGTCAGGAGGATCGGAATGCCGGGCGCCGGCTCCGTGCGGCCGTGGCCGCCTTCGTCGTGCTCCTCCTGGGGCTGGGGACCACCTGGACCGTCGCCTGGCGGAAGAGCGGAGAGGCATCGGCCCGCGCGCGCACGGCCGCGTCCCGCTCACTCGCGGCCCGCGCGCTGGAAGTCGCTCCCAGCGACCCGCGCAAGGCCGCCCAGTTCGCGCTGTACGCCTACGCCGTCGAGCCCACCGGCCAGGCAGCGCAGGCCCTGGGCCGGGCGATCGCCGCGAACGACAGCACCGCGCAACACCTTCAGCGGGGGAACGAAAGCGTGGCCCGTTTCCAGGGCGCCGGACACTCCCCGGCCACCAAGGTGGCAATGAGCCGCGATGGTGCGGTCCTGGCCTATTATTCGGGCCTCGACCCCGACGTCATGAGCGATTCCAAGTACGCCGTACACCTCTATGACATCCGGTCCCGAACACGGCTGCCCGACCTGGTCGGCAAGGCATGGCCGCAAGACGGGGGCGGCTTCGCGTTCAGCTGGGACGGCCGCATGCTGGCAGTGGAAACACCTTTCAACGAGATCGAGTTGTGGGACGTCTCCCAAAGGAAGCTCCTGCGCAGAATCACGGCCGGCAACGGCCAGCAGCTGGCCGGTGGATACATGAACCTGCGCTCCTTCGCTTTTTCAGGTGACGGCACGAGAGTCGCCGCAGCGTTCTTCACCCCCACCGGTGAGTCCTCGGCCGTCTATCGCCTGGCGGTGTGGGACACGGCCACAGGCAGGCAGATCCTCGAAGAGGGCGCTGTCGAGGACGGCGTGAAGCTGGCCTTCGACGGTGCGCACCGGCTAGTGGCCCTGGACTCGTCGGTGGGGACCGTACGCTTCCTCATGCCAGGCTCCGGGACCTGGAGCGCACCCCGTACCCTCGGCGGTTATCCCCGGCTCGACCGGGACGCCCGCTTCGGTGTGACCCTCTCACCGGACGGCGCCCGGGTCTCCGTCACCACGAGCGGCGGGATGCACACGGACGTCTGGGACGTGGGCAGCGGAAGGCGGCTGACCCCCACCGAGGCGGCCACGGCCGAGGAACGGCCCGGATTCACGGCCGACGGCCAGTCGGTGGTCGTGCAGGACGCCGCGAACCGCCGACGGGTCCTCGGCTCCTTCACCTACCCCGTGGTGTCCCTCGCCGGATCAGGTGACGGCACCCGGGTGGTGGCCGCATCGAACGACGGCGCCATCTCCCTGTTCTCGGCCACCAGCTTCCAGGCCGGTACCACGCTCGCCAACGAACAGCGGATCACGTCCAATGAGCTGACCCCGGATCGGCGGCTCGCCGTCCGGCCCACGGCGGAGGGCTCGGAGCTGTGGAGCGTGGACGGTGACGGCGTCAAACCGATCGGCCGAATCGGATGGATCGGACAGCGCGGGGCAGACGGGAGGGGCCGGCTCATCTCCTCCTCCGACCGGGCGCGTGTGGTGACCGTCGACGAGGACGGATCCCTCAGCCTGTGGAACCCGCGAGACGGGCGCCGGACGGGCGCTCCCTGGCGCCCTCAGCGCCGCACGGAGCCGGTGGCATTTCTCGCCGACCACGTCCGGTTCCTCGGGATCACGGATCACACACTCCAGGTCATCGACCCACGCACCTGGCAGGTAGTGCAGTCCCTGCCGCTCGGGACGGGACCGGACGCGTCCCGGGCCACCAGCGTGGACGGCACGACGGTCGCCCTGGTGGACCGGGACGAACTGAAAGTGTGGCGCTGGATGGAAGGGAAGGGGCTGCAGCAGGTCTACCGAGGGGAGATCCCAGGGGGATCCGACTTCCGGATGTCGGTGGCACTCAGCCGACACGGCGAGAAGGCCGTGGTGATCAACGGCGACCATCGCCTCGTCGTCTTCGACCTCACCTCGGGGCATGTCGTCCAGGGAGCCGCAGTCGCCCCGGAGGGACAGTCCGGCGTCGCCTTCAGCACCGACAACACCCTGCTCGTCCACGCATACGGCACGGGAAGCGACTCGGGCCTGCAGTTCTGGGACGCCAGCACGGGCGAGGCACGGGGCAGCTGGGCGATGACGGGACACGGCGAAGGCAGTGTGACCACCTTCAACGGCACGGACGGCTCGGTACTGACCATGGGGGCCGACGGCTCACTCGTACGACGCACAGTGGACCTCGCCGCTTGGCGCACGACGTTGTGCTCGCTGGCCCCCGAACCGCTTCCCCCGAGCGAGTACGACCGCTACCTGAAGGGGATGGAGGTCACTCCCCCCTGCCGGGCAGCGACCGCGCGCCCCTGATCCGGGGCGGCCGGGAGGCGCGCGACGGGGCATCAAAGCCTTGTAATCTCCGCGAAATGACGGCACTTTCACATCACGGCAACGGTTACGCCGAGCAGCCCGGGCGGGTGGGCTTCGGTGCCACCGTCGAGGCCGATCCGCTCGCGATCGGGCCCGTCCGCACCGAGTACGCGCCCGATCCGGACGGGGACCCCGACCCGGGGGAGATCGTGTGGACCTGGGTCCCCTTCGAGGAGAACGACGGGCGGGGCAAGGACCGCCCCGTGCTGGTGGTGGCGCGCGAGGCGGGCGGGGCGACCCTGCTCGCCGTGCAGCTGTCCAGCAAGCGGCACGACGCCGACCGGGAGTGGGTCCCGATCGGCTCGGGTCCGTGGGACTCCGCGGGGCGGGAGTCGTGGGTGGACCTGGACCGGGTGCTGCGGGTCCACGACGCGGGGATGCGGCGCGAGGCCTGCGCGCTGGACCGGGGCCGCTTCGGGCTGGTGGTGGACCGGCTGCGTGAGCGGTACGGCTGGCGGTAGCCGGGCGGGCCCGGCCCCGCCCCCGCTCGTGGGCTCAGGTCCGGGCGAAGGCCCTGGCGAAGGCTTCGCGGGGGGCGGGGTCGCGGTCCAGGACGGCGAAGACGACCCGGTCGAAGGTTCCGGCGAAGCGGCCCGTCAGCGGGCGCCGGAACGCCTGCGCCACCTCCGCCGGGTCGTTGCGGAACACCCCGCAGCCCCAGGCCCCCAGGACCAGCTGCCGGTACCCGTGCAGGGCGGCCACCTCGAGGACCCGCCTGGCCCGCCGGGCCAGGGCCGCCGGGATCTCGGGGGCGCGCTCCGGCTCCTGGCGGCGGATCGTTCCCGCGTTCGGGGCCGGGGAGGTGAGGAAACCGACCCGGAACGGGGTCTCCAGCAGTTCGCCCCGGTCGTCGCGGAACACCGGCACCCCGGGCGAGTGGATCACCCGGTCGGTGTAGAAGGTGCTCTTCCCCGCGCGGTGGACCGCGTAGTACTCCGGGGCCTCCAGCAGGGTCTCGTAGAGCGCCGACGCCCGGCACAGCGCCTCCTCCTGCGCCTTCGCCCCGCGGACGTACCCGCCCCCGGGATTGCGGGCCGAGGCGAAGTTCAGCACCGCGACCGCCCCCCGAGCGGTCTCCCCCGCCAGGCGACGCGCTGCGACCGTGCTGCTCTCCCCCGTGACCTCGAAGGCCGTCGGGCCACTCCCCCTGACGGCCTCCCCGTCTGGAATGACCGGGTTTGGCCCATATATTCTGGTTCCGGCCTTGGCTTCCGCCAGGTCGGCGGCGAGGGAGACCTGCCGCCCCGACTGCGTCCGGTACCCGCCGGCCGCCACGATCAGCGCGTTCTCCCGCGCGATCTCGCGCAATCTGCTGCTCACCCCGCAATCCTCCGGTGCGGGCCGGGCAGCGGCAAAGGAATTACCGCCCCGAGGACGGGTAGGCACGGATGACGTCACGGCCGACTACAGGAGACGAGGTTCCGGTCATGCCCGAGGACTCACCCGCTCCATACGTCCACGATCCGGCGGATTCCGCCCCCGCCCCGCTCGACGAGACCGCCGCCGAGGACCTGGTCCACGGCATCTGCTTCAAGACCGGCCCGCCCCGCACCCTCGGGGCCGAGCTCGAATGGCTCGTCCTGGACGCGGAGCGGCCCTGGCTGCCGCTCCCGTCCGACCGCCTCATCGCGGCCCACGCCGCCGCCCGGGCCCTGCCCCTGCGCTCCCGGGTCACCGTCGAGCCCGGCGGCCAGCTGGAGCTCAGCTCCGCCCCCGCCGACTCCCTCACCGCCTGCGTGGACGGCCTCCGGGCCGACCTCACCGCCGTACGGGGCGCCCTGCGCGAGCGGGGCCTGGTCCTCCACGGCCTCGGCGAGGACCCCCGCAGGCCCCTGCACCGCCTTATGGCCAGCCCCCGCTACGACGCGATGGAGGCCTACTTCGACCGCACCGGCCCCGCGGGCCGGGCCATGATGCGCGCCTCCGCCTCCGTACAGGTCTGCGTGGACGCCGGGCACGAGGAGCCGGGCCCGCTCGGGCACGGCCGGCGCTGGCGGCTCGCCCACCTGCTGGGCGCCGTGCTCGTGGCCTCCTTCGCCAACTCCCCCGGCCACGAGGGCCCGTACGAGGGGTGGCGGTGCGCGCGGCAGGGGATCTGGAGCGACATCGACGCGCGCCGCGCCCTCGCCCCGCCGCTGGACGCCGAGCCCCGCTCCGCCTGGGTCCGGCACGCGCTGGACACCGAGGTGATGTGCGTGCGGTGCCCCGACGACGGGCCCTGGACGGTACCGCGCGGGCTGACCTTCCGCGACTGGCTGCGCACGGGCGGCACCGGGGCGGGCCCGACCCGGCGGCCCACCGCCGAGGACCTGGAGTACCACCTCACCACCCTCTTCCCACCCGTGCGGCCGCGCGGCCACCTGGAGCTGCGGATGATCGACGCGCAGCCCGGCGAGGACGGCTGGATCGTCCCGGTGGCCGTGGTGCACGCGCTGTTCGACGACCCGGAGGCCGCCGAGACGGCCTACCGGGCGGTGAAGGCGCTGGCCGACGCCCACGGGACCGGCTCCGCGCCGCGCAACCCCCTGTGGCGGGCCGCCGCCCGGAGCGCCCTGGCCGATCCGGACCTGCGGGCAGCCGCCACGGCCTGCTTCGCGGCGGCCGGGGAGGCGCTGCCCCGGCTCGGGGCGGAGCCGTACGTCCAGGAGGCGGTCGCCACCTTCGCCGACCGCTACGTACGGCGCGGCCGCTGCCCGGCGGACGACGTGGACGACGCCCTGGTCGCCGGGCGCACCCGGGCCGCCCCGGGCACCGGTCCGGCTGCCGTCGAGCACACCGGCCCCGCGGCCGTCGAGCACACCGGCCCCGCGGCGCACCGCCGACGGCCGCCCGTTGCGAAGGGACCGCGCCCGTGACCATCGACACCCCCGCCGAGAGCCCGGCCGAGATCCGCCCCGCGCAGCTGCGCGAGCACGCCGCGGCGGCCCTGGCCGCCGCCCGGGCCCGTACCGCCGCGCTGACCGACGTCGTCGACGACCGGGACCTGACCGCGCAGCACTCGCCCCTGATGTCCCCCCTGGTCTGGGACCTGGCGCACATCGGGAACCAGGAAGAGCTGTGGCTGCTGCGCAACGTGGCCGGCCGGGAGTTCCTGCGGCCCGAGATCAACTCCCTGTACGACGCGTTCCAGCACCCCCGGGCCGAACGGCCGAAGCTGCCCCTGCTCGGGCCGCAGGAGGCCCGGGCGTACGCGGCCGAGGTCCGCGGGCGGGTGTTCGACCTGCTGGACCGCACCCCGCTGGAGGGAACGGCCCTGCTCGACCGGGGGTTCGTGTTCGGGATGATCGCCCAGCACGAACAGCAGCACGACGAGACCATGCTGATCACCCATCAGCTGCGTGCGGGCGCACCCGTCCTGACGGCGCCCGAGCCGGACCCGCCGCTGGGGCCTCCCCCGCCCGCGGCCGAAGTCCTGGTTCCCGGCGGTCCGTTCACCATGGGGACGTCGGCCGAGCCGTGGGCGCTGGACAACGAACGGCCCGCGCACGTCCGGGAGGTGGACTCCTTCTGGATCGACACGGTCCCGGTGACCAACGCCGCCTACCGGTCCTTCATCGCGGACGGCGGGTACACGGACCCCCGGTGGTGGGCCGCCGAGGGCTGGGAGCAGATCCGCGCCCATGACATCGGCGCCCCGCTGTTCTGGCGGCGCGAGGCCGGCCAGTGGCTGCGCCGCCGGTTCGGGGTGACCGAGCCGGTGCCCGACGAAGAACCGGTTCTGCATGTCAGCTGGTACGAGGCGGACGCCTATGCCCGCTGGGCGGGGCGCCGGCTGCCGACCGAGGCGGAGTGGGAGAAGGCCGCCCGCCACGACCCGGCCACGGGCCGTTCCCGCCGCTTCCCCTGGGGCGACGACGGGCCCCGCCCCGAACACGCCAACCTGGGCCAGCGCCACCTGCGCCCAGCCCCCGCGGGCGGCTACCCGGCGGGCGCCTCGCCGCTGGGGGTGCGCCAGCTCATCGGCGACGTGTGGGAGTGGACGGCCTCGGACTTCCTGCCGTACCCGGGGTTCCGCGCCTTTCCGTACCGGGAGTACTCGGAGGTGTTCTTCGGCCCTGAGCACAAGGTGCTGCGCGGCGGTTCGTTCGCCGTGGACCCGGTGGCCTGCCGGGGCACCTTCCGCAACTGGGACCTGCCGGTGCGCCGCCAGATCTTCGCCGGCTTCCGCACCGCGAGGGACGTCTGATGTGCCGCCACCTTGCCTACCTGGGGCCGGAGATACCCCTGGCACGGGTGCTGAGTGACCCGGAGCACTCGCTCGTGCGGCAGTCCTGGGCGCCGCGCCGCCAGCGGTACGGCACGGTCAACGCGGACGGCTTCGGCGTGGGCTGGTACGCGGCCGGGGACCCGGTCCCGGCCCGCTACCGGCGTGCCGGGCCCGTCTGGGGGGACGAGGGCTTCGCCGACCTGGGCCGTGTGGTGCGCAGCGGGGCCCTGCTGGCCGCCGTGCGCGACGCCACCTTCGCCGGGGCGGACGGGGAGGCCGCGGCGGCGCCGTTCGCGTCGGGGCCCTGGCTGTTCAGCCACAACGGCGCGGTCCGGGGCTGGCCCGACGCGGCCGCTCAGCTCGCCGCGGCGCTGCCGGCCCGGGAACTGCTGGAGCTGGCCGCGCGCACCGACGCGGCCCTGGTGTGGGCGCTGGTCCTGCACCGGCTGCGGCAGGGGGACGACCCGGGCACGGCCCTGGCGGAGGCGGTCCGCGAACTGGCCGCCGCCGCACCGGGCTCCCGGCTCAACCTGCTGCTCACCGACGGCGCCTCGATCGCCGCCACCGCCTGGGGCGATTCCCTCTGGTACCTGCCCGAGCGCCCGTCGGGGCGCGTGGTGGTGGCGTCGGAGCCCTACGACGACGACACCGGCTGGCGCGAGGTGCCCGACCGGACCCTGCTGACCGCCACCCGGACGCGGGTCGCCCTGATCCCCCTCAAGGAGAGCACCCCGTGAGCGATTTCCAGTTGACCCGGACCCTCGACGAGCACGCCGCCGACAGGGCGCTCAGGAAGGACGTCCTGCGCGGGATGACCCGCGTCCCCAAGGAACTGCCGCCGAAGTGGTTCTACGACGCCCGGGGCAGTGAGCTCTTCGAGGAGATCACCCGGCTGCCCGAGTACTACCCCACGCGTGCCGAACGGGAGATCCTGCTGGAGCGGGCCCGGGAGATCGCGGCGGTGAGCGGCGCCCGCACGCTGGTGGAGCTGGGCTCCGGCTCCTCGGAGAAGACCCGGCACCTGATCGAGGCGCTGCCGGCGCTGGAGACGTACGTCCCGGTGGACGTGAGCGAGAGCGCCCTGACCGGGGCGGCCGAGTCCCTGCTGGAGGCGCATCCGGGGCTGAGGGTGCACGCGCTGCTGGCCGACTTCACCGCCCCGCTGCACCTGCCGGAGTCCCCCGGGCCCCGGCTGGTGGTGTTCCTGGGCGGCACGATCGGAAACCTGCTGCCGGCCGAGCGAGCGGTGTTCCTGGCGTCCGTACGGGCGATGCTCTCGCCGGGGGACGCGCTGCTGATGGGCACGGACCTGGTGAAGGACGAGGCCGTGCTGGTGGCGGCGTACGACGACGCGCAGGGGGTGACGGCGGAGTTCGACAAGAACGTGCTGGCCGTGATCGACCGGGAACTGGGCGCGGACTTCCACACCGCCGACTTCGACCATCTGGCGGTGTGGAACCGGGAACACGAGTGGATCGAGATGCGGTTGCGGGCCCGGTCGGCAGTGACGGTGAAGATCCGGGCGCTGGACCTGGTGGTGCCGTTCGAGGAGGGTGAGGAGATCCTCACGGAGATCTCGGCGAAGTTCCGTCAGGAGGGCGTGCGGAGGGAACTCGCTGAGGCCGGGCTGGAGTTGTCCCACTGGTGGACGGACGCCGCGGGCCGCTTCGCGCTGTCGCTCTCGGTGGCGGGCGGCTCGGTGGACCCGGTCGCCGTGGACTGAGCCGCCTGCGCGGCCGGCGCGTGGCGGACGGGCGGGTGCGGGGTAGACGTGCCCCGCACCGGCGCCTGCGGGGCCGGTGCGTGCGGCGGGCGCTGCTGGGCGGGTATGCCGGCCAGCAGCGCCCGCTGCTGCTCCCGGGTCCCCAGGACGGCCCGCTGCGCCGCCGCCGCGAGCTCGCGCCGGTCGGCGTGGCGGCCGTCCGGGATCCGGGGCAGCAGCCGCACCTCGGCACGCACCCCGCGGGCCCGCGCGATCCGCCACAGGGAGGCGGTCAGCGTGTCGTCCCCGACGAAGGCGGGTGCCCCCGCGCGTTCCCCGTCCGCCAGCCGGTAGGAGATCCGCACGGGCTGTACGGGCACCCGCGCGTCCAGCGCGGCCTGGAAGGCGGCCCGCCGGAAGGGCCCCTGGCCGCGCCCGCACCAGGTGCAGCCCTCGGGGAAGACGGTGATCCGGTCCCCCGCCCGCAGGGCCCGGGCGATGCTCCCCACGGTCCGGGGCAGGGCCCGGATCCGGTCGCGCTCGATGAACAGGGTCCCGGCCTGGGCGGCGAGCCTGCCGAGCACCGGCCAGGTGCCGATCTCGCTCTTGGCCAGCATCCGGCTGGGCAGCGCGGCGGCGACGAGCGGGATGTCGACCCAGGAGATGTGGTTGGCGACGACCAGGCCGCCCCCGTCCGGCCCGGGGGTGCCGCGCACGGTGATCCGTATCCCCAGGGAGCGCAGGAGCGCCGTGGACCAGGCCCGGATCAGCGCGCGCCGGGGCCGGGCCGGCAGCAGCCGCACCGGCGGGGCGGCCGGTACGGCCAGCAGCACCAGCGCGAGGGCGCCGGCGAGCCGGAGCACGGCGTGCGGGACGCCCGCGGCCGGCCCCGGGTGGCCGGCGCAGTCCTGCGGAGTGCAGGGCGCGGTGGGCAGCAGCCAGTTGCTCATGCGGACGGGGCGAGCGAGAGGAAGTGGCTGAGGTAGCGCGGATTGGTCCGGCGCAGTGAAAGCAGGACGTAGAGGTCGGTGCAGCCGAACTCGGCGTCGAGGGCGGGCTCCCCGCAGACCCAGGCGCCCAGACGGATGTAGCCGCGCAGCAGGGGCGGCAGCTCCAGGCGGGTACCGGGGAGGGTGATGCCCTCCGGGCTCCACGGCAGGTGCGGGGTGACCCGGTACTCCTGCGGGGCGAGGTTGCGGGCCAGGACGGTCTCGCGGGTGGCCGCGGCCAGCACCCCGCCGTCGGCGAGCGGTATCGAGCAGCATCCGGCGAGCCAGTTGTGGCCGGTGCGCTCCATGTAGCGGGCGAGACCGGCCCAGATCAGGGCGATGACGGCGCCGTTGCGGTGGTCGGGGTGGACGCAGGAGCGGCCGACCTCGACCAGGTCGGGGCGGATCGGGGCGAGCGCGGAGAGGTCGAACTCCTCCTCGGAGTAGAGGCGTCCGGCGACGGCGGCGCGCTCGGGGGGCAGCAGCCGGTAGGTACCGACGACCTGGCAGGTCTCCTCGTCGAGGACCAGGAGGTGGTCGCAGTAGGCGTCGAAGGCGTCGGAGTCCAGGCCGGGCTCGGGGCCGTCCAGGCGGGCGCCGAGCTCTCCGGCGAAGACCTGGTGGCGCAGCCGCTGGGCGGCGCGGACCTCGTCCTCGTCGCGGGCGAGGCGGACGGTGTACCGGGGGACGGCGGAGGGTGCGGCGGGGGCGGCGGGGACCGGGGTGGGGACGGCCGGGGCCGCGGGTGCGAGGGGGGACGGGGACAGGGGTGCGATGGTCATGGCTGCTCCTGATCCGGGCAAGGGGAGCCGGGCCGCGGGTGGCGGACCCGGCTCCTTTACTTCTTCCGTGACCGGCTGGATTCGACATGACCGCGCAGCGGCCCCCGGATGTGCGGAGGCTGAACTCGACGGACCGGAGGGGGCCGGGCGCCCAGCTCAGCGGCCCGAAGGACCGGCGGAATCGAAGGACCGGAGGATCATCGGCTGGACGGATCGACGGACCCACCGATCAGCGGATCAGCGGATCAGCGGACCTACCTACCTACCTACCTGCCGACCGATCGACCACAGGCTCGACGGACCGGCCCACCGCCGGGAGCGGCGGACCGGCTCAGCGGTCGGAGCTGAGGACCTGGCTCATGGCCTCCGAGGCCGTCCTGGCCGCCTGCCGCGGGTCCTGGCCGGTGAGCACGGCCGTCATGTACGGCTTGATCGGGTTCTTGGCCTCGACCTCGGCCCAGCGCGCGGACTTCGGCGTGGCCCGGCCCTGGGCAGCTCCGGCGGCCATCGCGGCGGCGCCCTCGTTGCCCTCGACCATACGGGCGAGGGTGGTCTTGTTGGGGACGTAGCTCATCGTGCGGGCCAGCTCCGTCTGCCACTTCTCGCTGACCAGGGCGGTGATCAGGTCGACGGCGCCGGCGCGGTTCGCGGTCTTCGCCGGGATCACCAGGTCGGAGCCCCCGGTGAGGACGGAGCCGGCCTTCTCCGAGGTCTTGCCCGGTATGGGGAAGAAGCCGAGCTTGCCCTTCAGCGCGGGGTTGGCCGCCTCGATCTGGGCCGCCTGCCCGGGCGGGGCGATGATCTGGGCGACCTGGCCGCGGGCGAAGACCTCGGACTGCGGGGGTGTCTCCTCGTCGGCGTTCCTGGGCCCCTTGCCGAGGGCCTGGAGCTGCTTGTAGAAGTCCATCCCGGCCAGGGCCTTCTCGTCATCGAGGGCGCCGACCCACTGGCCGCCCGTCTCGACGGCGAGCTCGCCGCCCTCGTCCCAGACGAACCCGGCGAGCACGTACCAGTTCTGTCCGGGGAGGTAGATGCCCTGCTGTTCGCCCTTGTCGAGCTTCTGGGTGGCGGAGATCCACTCCTGGCGGTTGCGCGGCGGGGTCTTGATTCCGGCGTGCGCGAAAAGGTCCTTGTTGTAGATCACCACCCGGTTGGCGGCGTACCACGGGACGCCGTACTGGGCCCCGTTGACGCTGCCCGGGTCGGCGAGGCCCTTGAGCCAGTCCTTGCTGCCCCAGCTGCGCAGGCCCTCCAGGGTGAGCTCGGAGAGGCCGCCGGTCTCGACGTACTGGGCCACCTGGGTGTTGCCGACCTCGATGACGTCGGCGTGATCCCCGCCCTTGCCGGCGAGGACGGCGTTGACCTTGGCGCCGATGCCCTTCCACTCCTGGATCTTCACGTCCAGGTCGATGCCGGGGTGCTGCTTCTCGAAGTCGGCGGTGAACTTCCCGATGAAGTCCTCCGACGCACTGCCCTTCATCAGCCACAGGGTCACCTTCTCGGAGCCGCCGTCCGATCCGGCCAGACTGCCGCAGCCGGCGGTCAGGGCGGTCGCGGCCGCGAGGCCCGTGCACACGGCGAGGAAGCGCTTCTTCACGAGGGTCACCTTCTGGGCTGGATCTCAGATGGCTTGAAATTGGCATAGACCAATGGGCCGGTCAAGGGGCTCGACGGCGGGATTGTCCACGCAAAGTTCGCGGACGCGGACTTACTGGGGCACCGTGGAACAAGGCAAAAGCGACGACTGGCGGGAGACCCCCATGTCCAACCACACCTACCGGGTGACCGAGATCGTCGGCACCTCGCACGAGGGCATCGATCAAGCCATCCAGAACGGGATCACCCGCGCTGGGCAGACCCTGCGCCATCTGGACTGGTTCGAGGTCACGCAGGTGCGCGGGCACATCGAGAACGGGCAGATCGCGCACTACCAGGTCGGGCTGAAGGTGGGCTTCCGCCTCGACGACGAGGACTGACGGCACGCGGCGGGCGCCGCGTGCCGGCGGGCTGGGCCGGGCGCCCGGCCCAGCCCTGCGCTCCCCCGCCTCCCCTCCCCTCCCCTCCCCTCCCCTCCCCTCCCCTCCCCTGCCCGGGCCGAAGGGCACGGCCTAGGCTGGCGGCCATGACCGAGACCATCGCACCGCCCCGTCCGCTGGCCGTCTTCGACATCGACAACACCCTGGCCGACACCGGCCACCGCCAGCACTTCCTGGAGGCCCGCCCCCGCGACTGGGACGGCTTCTTCGGCGCGGCCCCGGCCGATCCGCCGCTCGCGCGCGGGGTGGCCCTCGCGGTGGAGAGCGCGGCCGACTGCGAGGTGGTCTACCTGACCGGCCGGCCCGAGCGCTGCCGGGCGGACACCACCGGCTGGCTGGCCCGGCACGGGCTGCCCGAGGGCCGGGTGTGGATGCGCGGCGACCGCGACCGGCGGCCGGCCCGGCAGACGAAGCTGGAGATACTCCAGCGGATCGCGCGGGACCGCGAGGTGCGGGTGCTGGTCGACGACGACCAGCTCGTCTGCCAGGCCGTCCGCGCCGCGGGCTTCCCGGTGCTCCTGGCGGACTGGGCGGCGCCCTCGCCGGAGCTCAAGAGCGCCCAGGAGAGCGAGGGCGGCAGCCGCACCTGAGGGCGCGGGCCGCGTCACGGGAATCCCTGCCTGCGCCATGCGTTGAAAACGGGTGTGATCCAGAGAATCTCCGTCCTCGACCGGTCCCGCGTCCGCGAGGGGCACCCCGCCGCCGAGGCCCTGCGCGACAGCGTGGAGCTGGCCCGCGCGGCGGAGGAGCTGGGCTACCACCGCTTCTGGGTGTCGGAGCACCACAGCGTGCCCGGGGTCGCCGGCTCCGCCCCCACCGTCCTGGCGGCGGCCGTCGCGGCCGCCACCCGGCGGATCCGGGTCGGCACGGGCGGCGTGATGCTGCCCAACCACCAGCCGCTGGTGGTGGCCGAGCAGTTCGGGGTGCTGGAGGCGCTGTTCCCCGGCCGGATCGACATGGGCCTCGGCCGCTCGGTCGGCTTCACGGGCGGCATCCGGCGCGCCCTGGGCCGCGACACCGGCGACGCCGGCCGGTTCGAGGAGCAGCTGGCCGAACTGCTGGGCTGGATCGACGGCACCCAGCGGGCCCATCCCGAGGTGCACGCCCGTCCCGCGGAGGGGCTGCGGATCCCGCCCTTCGTGCTGGCCACCGGCGCGGGGGCCTCGATCGCCGCCCGGGCCGGGCTGCCCGTGGTGGTGGGGGACCTGCGGGCCCGCGCCCGGGTGGCCGAGGTCGTCGCGGCGTACCGCAGGGAGTTCCGGCCGTCGGCGTGGGGCGCCGAGCCGTACGTGGTGGTCTCGGGGACGGTCGCGGTCGCGGAGACCGAGGAGGCCGCGCGGCGGATCCTGCTCCCGGAGGCCTGGTCCCTCGCCCACTCCCGCACCCGCGGCAGCTTCCCGGCCCTGCGGCCGGCCGAGGAGGTCGAGGCGCTGGAGCTCGGGCCCAGGGAGCGGGAGCTGTACGAGGACGCCCTCGCCGGGCACATCGCCGGGACGCAGGAGCAGGTCGCGGCCGAGCTGGCCGGGCTCGCGGAGGCCACCGGGGCGGACGAACTGCTGGTCACCACCTCCACGTACGACCGTACGGCCCTGCTGGACTCCTTCCGCAGGCTGTCGCGGATCGCCGCGCTCGCCCGGTAGGCCGTCCCTTCCGGTTCAGGCTGCCGGGCCGCCGCCCTCCGTGCGCAACTAAACTGGGGCGAATGCACCAGCCTTCCACCGACGCCCCCGCCGTCCCCCGGGACGCCCTCGATCCCTGCGTACGGGTCCGCGGCGCCCGGGAGCACAACCTGCGCGGGGTGGACGTGGACATCCCGCGCGACACCCTGACCGTCTTCACCGGGGTGTCCGGTTCCGGGAAGAGCTCCCTGGCCTTCGGCACGCTCTACGCCGAGGCCCAGCGGCGGTACTTCGAGTCCGTGGCCCCGTACGCCCGGCGGCTGATCCACCAGATCGGCGCGCCGAAGGTGGACTCGGTGACCGGGCTGCCGCCCGCCGTCTCCCTGGAGCAGCGCCGCTCCTCCCCAGGCTCGCGCTCCTCGGTGGGGACCGTGACCCTGCTCTCCAACTCCCTGCGGATGCTGTTCTCCCGGGCCGGCGACTACCCCCCGGGGGCCGAGCGGCTGGACTCCGACTGCTTCTCCCCCAACACGGCCTCCGGCGCCTGCCCCTCCTGCCACGGCCTGGGGCGGATCCACCGCACCAGCGAGGAACTCCTCGTCCCGGACCCGGACCTGTCGATCCGCCAGGGCGCCATCGCCGCCTGGCCCGGGGCCTGGCAGGGCAAGAACCTCAGGGACGTCCTGGAGGTGCTCGGCCACGACGTGGACCGGCCCTGGCGGGAGCTGCCGGCCGCGGACCGACGGTGGATCCTGTTCACCGAGGAGCAGCCGGTGGTGACCGTGCACCCGGTGCGGGAGGCGGACCGGATCCAACGTCCCTACCAGGGCACGTACATGAGCGCCCACCGCTATGTGATGCGGACCTTCTCGGACACCAAGAGCGCCACCCTGCGGGCGCGGGCCGAGAAGTTCCTCACGGACGCGCCCTGTCCGGCGTGCGGGGGCCGGCGGCTGCGGCCCGAGGCCCTGGCGGTCACCTTCGCGGGCCGGACGATCGCGGAGCTGGCGGCGCTGCCGCTGGGCGAGCTGGACGGCGTACTCGACGCGGCGGCGCCGGCCACGGAGGCGGCGCGGGTGCTGGCGGCTGACCTGCGGGCGCGGATCGCGCCGGTGACGGAGCTGGGTCTGGGCTACCTGAGCCTGGACCGGACCGCGCCCAGCCTGTCGGCGGGGGAGCTCCAGCGGCTGCGGCTGGCGACCCAGCTGCGGTCGGGGCTCTTCGGGGTGGTGTACGTGCTGGACGAGCCGTCGGCGGGGCTGCACCCGGCCGACACCGAGGCGCTGCTGGGCGTGCTGGAGCGGCTCAAGGCTGCCGGGAACACCGTGTTCGTGGTGGAGCACCACCTGGATGTCGTGCGGCGCGCCGACTGGCTGGTGGACGTCGGCCCGCTGGCCGGGGAACACGGCGGGCGTGTGCTGTACAGCGGTCCGCCCGGGGGCCTGGCCGGGGTCACGGAGTCGGCGACCGCGCGGCACCTGTTCCCGCAGTCCCCGACCGAGACCTCTCCCGCCGGCCGGCCGGTGCGCACGGCCACGGGTTCCGTCCGGCTGAGCGGTGTGGAGCGGCACAACCTCCGTGACGTGACCGTCGACTTCCCGCTCGGGGTCTTCACCGCCGTCACCGGTGTGTCGGGTTCCGGGAAGTCCACGCTGGTCGGGCAGGTGCTCGCGCAGGAGGTGGGCGGGCGGCTGACCGACCCGGACTTCCCGGTGCGCCGGCTGGTGGAGGTGGACCAGAAGCCGATCGGCCGCACGCCGCGCTCCAACCTGGCCACGTACACGGGGCTTTTCGACGTCGTGCGCAAACTGTTCACGGCGGCGCCCCAGGCGCGCGAGCGCGGCTGGAAGGCGGGCCGGTTCTCCTTCAACGTGCCGGGCGGCCGCTGCGAGACCTGTCAGGGCGAGGGCTTCGTCTCGGTGGAGCTGCTGTTCCTGCCCAGTACGTACGCGCCGTGCCCGGAATGCGCCGGCGCCCGGTACAACGCCGAGACCCTGGAGGTCCGTTACGAGGGGCTGGACATCGCGGAGGTGCTGGGGCTGACGGTGGAGGCGGCGGCCGTCTTCTTCGCGGAGGTCCCGGCGGCGGCGCGCAGCCTGCGGGCGCTGGAGGAGATCGGCCTGGGCTACCTGCGGCTGGGGCAGCCGGCCACCGAGCTGTCGGGCGGCGAGGCGCAGCGGATCAAGCTGGCGACCGAGCTCCAGCGGCTGCGCCGCGACCACACCCTGTACCTGCTGGACGAACCGACGACGGGCCTGCACCCGGCCGATGTGCGGGTGCTGCTGCGGCAGTTGCACGGGCTGGTGGAGGCGGGGCACTCGGTGGTGGTCGTGGAGCACGACATGGAGGTGGTGGCGGGAGCCGACTGGGTCGTCGACCTGGGCCCGGGCGGCGGCACGGAAGGCGGCAGGATCACGGCCTGCGGCCCGCCGGCCCGAGTGGCCGCGTCCACGGCCGGCCGCACGGCCCCCTACCTGACCCGGGCGCTGGGTCGGTGAACGCCGGGGCTCTGACCGGAAAGGTTCACCACCTCACGACGCCCGGCACGGCACCTCGCCGCGTTGCCGGGCCACGCAAGTTCGTCCAGTACGAGCCGTGGCCCTCCGCCCTGCGATGACCGCACCGGATGCCGCGAACCGGCAAACCCTTCCTTTCCTGTCAGAGCACTGTCAGAGCACTAGACGTCACCGGGCAGGAGGCGCTGCGGGAGTTCACGGAAGGCCCAGCTGCCGCGGCTGCGGGTGAGGGTCCAGACGAGGTCGCTGCGGTCGGGCCAGGCCGCGGGGAGGCCCGGGGTCCGGTGGGCACCGAGGGCCCGGGCCAGGCGGGGGATCCCGGCGGGCTCCCAGCACAGGAGCACGGGCGCCGGCGCGGCCAGGGCGGCCCGGGCCAGGTCGGCCTCGCCTCCGAGCGCGAACCGGTCCTGTACGGGGATCCGCAGGGCGGTGGCCAGGGGGGCGAGGGTCTGCCGGCACCGGTCGGGGGCGGACTGCGGTCCCCCGGTCGCGAACAGCGCGGCGGGACGGGGCAGCGGGGCGCCGTGTCCCGGGCCGAAGAGCCGGTGCAGCTCCTCGGCGCGACGGCGGCCCCGCCCGGCGAGGAAGCCGGGGTCCTCGTTGCCCTCGTCGTCCTCGCCGGTGGCTCCGGCGAAGGGCTTCTCCGCGTGCGGGATCACCATGACGAGGGCGTCCTTGGCGGGCTGCGGCTGCGGTCCCGGCGTGGGTGCGGGGTGCTCCCGCTCGGCACACCCGGCCACCGCCAGCGGCGCCAGGGCCGCCAGGGCGGCGAGCACGGTGCGGCGGTGCGGTGCGGGGCCGGCGGGGGCTGCTGGCATGGGCCCACTCTGCCCCGCCGGGCGGACCCGCCGGGCGTACGGCGCGGCACGCCGCCCGTACGTGCGCCCGGTCGGCGGAGCGGGTCGGCCGATCGGGCGCACGCGGGGACGGGAAAGGTCACCGCTTGCGGGGCCGGGTCACCGCTTGCGGGGCCGGGTCACCGCTTGCGGGGCCGGGTCACCGCTTGCCGGGCGGGGTCACCGCTTGCCGGGCCGGGTCACCGCTTGCGGAGCGCGCGCAGCCATTCCCTGTTCATCGCGGCGATCGACGGCAGCGGGATGCCCTTCGGGCAGGCGGTGGCGCATTCGCCGGTCAGGGTACAGCCGCCGAAGCCCTCGTCGTCCATCTGCGCCACCATGTCCAGCACCCGGGTCTCGCGCTCGGGCGCGCCCTGCGGGAGCACGTTCAGGTGGTTGACCTTGGCGGAGGTGAACAGCATCGCGGAGCCGTTGGGACAGGCCGCCACGCACGCGCCGCAGCCTATGCACTCGGCGTGCTCGAAGGCCGAGTCGGCGGCGGGCTTGGGCACCGCGGTGGCGTGCGCCTCGGGCGCGGAGCCGGTCGGGGCGGTGATGTAGCCGCCGGCCTGGATGATGCGGTCGAAGGCGCTGCGGTCCACCACGAGGTCCTTGACCACGGGGAAGGCCGAGGCCCGCCAGGGTTCGACGTCGATGGTGTCGCCGTCGGCGAAGGACCGCATGTGGAGCTGGCAGGTGGTGGTGCGCTCGGGGCCGTGGGCGTCGCCGTTGATGACGAGGCTGCAGGCGCCGCAGATGCCCTCGCGGCAGTCGTGGTCGAAGGCGACGGGGTCCTCGCCGCGCAGGATGAGGTCCTCGTTGAGGGTGTCGAGCATCTCCAGGAAGGACATGTCCTTCGAGATGCCGTCGACCTCGTAGGAGGCCATGGCGCCGGGGGCGCCGGGGTTCCGCTGGCGCCAGACGCGCAGGGTGAGCTTCATGCGTAGCTCCGCTGGGTGGGGTGGACGTACTCGAAGACGAGGTCTTCCTTGTGCAGGACGGGTGCGGCGGCGGTGCCGCGGTACTCCCATGCGGCCGCGTAGGCGAACTCCTCGTCGCGACGGGCCGCTTCGCCGTCCGGGGTCTGGGACTCCTCGCGGAAGTGGCCGCCGCAGGACTCGGCGCGGTGGAGGGCGTCGAGGCACATCAGCTCGGCGAGTTCGAGGTAGTCGACGATGCGGTTGGCCTTCTCCAGCGACTGGTTGAACTCCTCGCCGCTGCCGGGGACCTTGATGCGCCGCCAGAACTCCTCGCGGATCTCCGGGAGGCGGGCGAGCGCCTTGCGCAGGCCCTCCTCGGTGCGGGACATGCCGCAGTACTCCCACATGAGTTCGCCGATCTCGCGGTGGAAGGAGTCGGGGGTGCGGTCCCCGTCGACGGCCAGCAGCCTGGCGAGGCAGTCGCGGGTCTCACGGACGGCGGCGGCGGCCTCGGGGTGGCCGTCGTCGACCTCCTCCCGGTGCGGGTGGCGGGCGAGGTAGTCGCTGATGGTCGAGGGGAGGACGAAGTAGCCGTCGCCGAGTCCCTGCATCAGGGCGGAGGCGCCGAGGCGGTTGGCTCCGTGGTCGGAGAAGTTGGCCTCGCCGATCGCGAACAGGCCGGGGACGGTGGTCTGGAGGTCGTAGTCGACCCACAGTCCGCCCATCGTGTAGTGGACGGCCGGGTAGATCCTCATGGGGACCTCGTACGGGTCCTCCGCCGTGATCCGCTCGTACATCTCGAAGAGGTTGCCGTACTTCTCGGCGACCTTGTCCCGGCCCATGCGGCGGATGGCGTCGGCGAAGTCGAGGTAGACGCCCTGGCCGCCGGGGCCGACGCCGCGGCCCTCGTCGCAGACGTTCTTGGCGGCGCGGGAGGCGATGTCGCGGGGGACGAGGTTGCCGAAGGAGGGGTAGATCCGCTCCAGGTAGTAGTCGCGCTCGTCCTCGGGGATCTCGGCGGCGGGGCGGGTGTCGCCCTTGGCCTTGGGCACCCAGATGCGGCCGTCGTTGCGCAGGGACTCGCTCATCAGGGTGAGCTTGGACTGGTGGTCGCCGGTACGCGGGATGCAGGTGGGGTGGATCTGGGTGAAGCAGGGGTTGGCGAAGTAGGCGCCGCGCCGGTGCGCCCGCCAGACGGCGGTCGCGTTGGAGTTCATGGCGTTGGTGGAGAGGTAGAAGACGTTGCCGTAGCCGCCGCTGGCCAGGACCACGGCATCGGCGTAATGGGTGTCGATGCGGCCGGTGACCAGGTCGCGGGCGACGATGCCGCGGGCGACCCCGTCGATGGTGATCAGGTCGAGCATCTCGGTGCGGGCGTGCAGTTCGACGTTGCCCGCCGCCATCTGGCGGGACAGCGCCTGGTAGGCGCCGAGGAGCAGTTGCTGGCCGGTCTGGCCGCGGGCGTAGAAGGTGCGGGAGACCTGGACGCCGCCGAAGGAGCGGGTGTCGAGGAGGCCGCCGTACTCGCGGGCGAAGGGGACGCCCTGGGCCACGCACTGGTCGATGATCTCGACGGAGATCTGGGCGAGGCGGTGGACGTTGGACTCGCGGGCGCGGAAGTCGCCGCCCTTGACGGTGTCGTAGAAGAGGCGGTGTACGGAGTCCCCGTCGTTGCGGTAGTTCTTGGCGGCGTTGATGCCGCCCTGGGCGGCGATGGAATGGGCGCGGCGCGGGGAGTCGCTGTAGCAGAACTGGACCACGTGGTAGCCCTGCTCGGCGAGGGTCGCGCCGGCGGCACCGCCCGCCAGGCCGGTGCCGACGACGATCACGGTGTGCTTGCGGCGGTTGGCCGGGTTGACCAGCTTGGCCTCGAAGCGGCGGCGGTCCCAGCGTTCGGCGATGGGGCCGGCGGGGGCCTTGGTGTCGGCGACGGGGTCGCCGGTGGTGTAGGCGGCGTACTCGGTGCTCATGGTCAGCTCACCACTCCGGTCATGACGGCGACGGGGACGGACACGAAGCCCGCGAAGAGGACGAGGGCCAGGGCATCGGCCAGGAACTTCAGGGCCCGCTCGCGCCGGGCGCTGCCCGCGCCGAGGGTCTGGGCGGCGCTCCAGAAGCCGTGGCGGACGTGGAGGCCGAGGGCGGCCATGGCCACGATGTAGATCGTGTTGCCGTACCAGGTGGAGAAGGTCGCGAGGACGTTCTCGTAGGGGTGGCCGGCCCAGGCGCGCTCGTTGACGGTGAGCGTGGTGAGGTCGAGGAGGTGCCAGACGATGAAGAGGGCGAGGATGACGCCGCCCCAGCGCATGGTGCGGGTGGCGTAGCTCGCGCGGCGCCGCTTGTGGGCGTACTTGACCGGGCGGGCCTTGAGGTCGCGGCGGCTGAGCTGGTAGGCGCAGACGGCGTGCGCGACGACGGCGGCAACCAGGACCACGCGGACGAGCCACAGGGCCCACTCGTAGTGGAGGAACGGTTCGCCGAGGGTGCGCAGGGCGTGGGCGTAGCCGTTGAACTCGCCGGATCCGAAGAAGATCTTGAGGTTGCCGAACATGTGCGCGACGAGGTAGCCGAGCATGATCAGGCCGGAGACGGCCATCACGGACTTCTTGCCGACGGTGGAGTCCCAGAGCGTGCGCGGGGTGGACGGCTGTCGATCCGTCCGCGTTGCCAGAGCCATGACGTAGACCGTAGGGACGAAGGTCCCGAAAGGTCCAAGACATGGTGGAGCTGATCGCGATAGGCAATACCTATGGAAGGCGACCGGGCGCCGGGGCGCGGCGTCGCCGCCCTCCCCGTCACGTCGCCGCCCGGCGGGGCGGAGGGTCGTACGGCGACAGGCCCTAGCCTTGCGACATGCAGTTCCAGCAGCTGGTGTACTTCGTCGCCGTCGCCGAGACCCGGCATTTCACCCGTGCCGCCGAGCGGGAGCACGTGGCCCAGCCCTCGCTGTCGCAGCAGATCAAAGCGCTCGAACGGGAGCTGGGCGCCGAGCTGTTCAACCGGGCGCGGGGGAACATCGCGCTGACCGACGCGGGCGAGGCGTTGCTGCCCCTGGCCAGGCGGATCCTGGCGGACGCGGACACGGCGCGGCTGGAGGTGCAGGAGTTGCTCCAGCTGCGGCGCGGCCGGGTGCGGCTGGGGGCCACTCCCAGCGTGTGCACGGGGCTGCTGCCGGAGGTGCTGCGCGCCTTCCACACGGCGCATCCGGGCATCGAGCTGCTGATCGAGGAGGGCGGCTCGCTGGACCTGGTACGGGAACTCGCGCGCGGGGTCCTGGACCTGGCACTGATCGTGCTGCCGCTGCCGCCGTCGGCACCCCCGCTGACCACGGTGGAGCTGCTGACGGAGGACCTGGTCGTCGTCTCGTCCCGCGATCTGCCGCCGCCGGGCGGCGGCGGGGAGCTGACCGTCGCCGACCTGCGCGAGGAGCCCCTGGTCATGTTCCGGCACGGCTACGACCTGCGGGACCTGACGGTCGGGGCCTGCCGGGCCGCGGGGTTCGAGCCGGTGTTCACCGTGGAGGGCGGCGAGATGGACGCCGTCCTCGGCTTCGTACGGGCGGGGCTGGGCGTCGCGGTGGTCCCGGCGATGGTCGTGGAACACGGCGGCCCGGGCCTGCGCGCCACCCCCCTCGCGGGCTCCCCCCTCCGCCGCACCATCGCCCTGGCCCACCGCACGGACGTCGCGCCACCCCGCGCGGCCCGCGAACTGAAACGCATCCTGACCGGCTGACCCGACCGGGGCACCGGCCGGACGACCCCGAGCCCCGGCACCCCGGTCCCGTGACGGGGGCGGGTCCACCCGGCACCCAGGGGCCGGGCGCTCGGCGAGGCCCGGGGCGCCGTCCGGCCGGGTGGCAGCGACACCCGGACGGGCCCGGGCCCGGAGCCCGGACATGGCCAGGGACCGGATCTGGACACCAGCCTGAACTCGGTGAAGCCCAAGGTGCCGGGCGCCGTCGACCGGGCGGCCGTTGGTGAGGCAGGCAGCCGAAACCGGACGCCCGGGCCACGTGCGGGCCCGGAGTCCGGGCACGGACCGGGATTGGGTTCGGGCATCGGCCGCGACCCGGGCGAGGCACGGGGTGCCGGGGCACTGTCCCGCCGTGTGGCGGCACGGAACACGCTCCCGCCTTTTCGGGACCCGGACCGGGTCAGCGGTTGGCGGCGGGTGCGGCCGCCGCGCGGGTGCGCAGGCGGCGTTTGTCGGGCTTGCCGCGGTCCGTGAGGGGGATGTCCACCTCCCAGAAGACCGCCGTCGGACGGTGTGCCGGGGCGAGCTCGCGTTCCACCAGGTCGCACGCTTCGGCGGCCGCCCCGTCGCTCGGGGTGTGACCGGCGGCCGGTACGAGGAAGGCGCAGACCTCCTCGCCGGTCGGCGCACCGGGCCGGCCCACCACGACGGCCTGGGCGACGGCCGGGTGCCGGGCGAGCGCCGCCTCCACCGGCAGGCTGTAGATGTTGACCCCGTCGACGATCACCACGTCCTTGCTCCGGTCGTCCAGGTACAGGTACCCGCCGCCGTCGACATGGCCGAGGTCCCCGGTGCGCAGCCATCCGTCCCGCAGCACCTCGGCGGTCAGCTCCGGCTGGTTCCAGTAGCCGGTCATCATCGCCGCCGACCGCACCCACAGCTCGCCCGTACGCCCCACGGGCAGCACCGCGTCCCGCTCGTCGCACACCTGGACCTCCACCCCCGCGGCCGGGCGCCCCACGGAGGCCAGCAGCCCGGGCCGGCCGGCCACCGCCTCGTCGTGGTCGGCCGGGGTGAGGCGGGAGATCACGGAGGCCTCGTTCGTCCCGTAGCCCTGCCGCCAGCGCCCGCCCCAGCGGGTCACCGCCTCGCACAGCCGCTCGGGAAGGATCGGCGAGGCGCCGTACGAGACCGCCTCCAGCCCCGGAATGCCCCCGGCGGTCGCGGGGTCGTCCAGCAGCCGGTACACCATCGGGGCCGTCAGGTACGTGGACACCCGCCCGAGCCGCAGGCAGGCCGCCGCGAACTCCTCCGGTGCGAAGGGGTCGAGGATCTCCACCCTGCCGCCGGCCCGCAGCTGCTCCAGGCACCGCCCGCCGGCCCGCTGGGCGAGGCTGGTGACCGAGAGGTGCACCGTCTCGGTCCAGGCGGCCCCGCGCCGGCCGTCCCGCGCGGCCATCGCCCCGAACGTGGACGCCACCCCCTTGGGCCGGCCGGTGGTCCCGCCGGTGTACGTCACCCGGGCCACGTCCTCCTCCCGGGCCCGCACCGGGACTTCGGCCGGCTCCCGCGCGGCCGCCCTCGCCATCAGCTCGTCCAGGTCCAGCAGCGGCACCCCCGTCGCCGGTACCGGAACGTCGTGCACCACCAGGACCGGCAGGCAGTCCCGCAGGATGAACTCCAGGCCGTGCACCGCCGGACCGGTCACCACCTGTGTCAGCCGGACCCCCAGCAGATGCGCGGCGATCCGCACCAGCAGCGCCTCCGGCCGGTTGCCGCCCGTCACGCAGGCCAGCCCCGCCCCTCGCCCGACCCCCGCCTCCGTAAGCGCCCCGGCCAGCCGGTGGACGGCGTCGAGCACCCCGGAGAACCGCAGGACCCGGGGTCCGGCCCCGATCGCAGGCAGCTCCCCGTACCGCTCCAACGCCCCGACCAGCTCGGTCACATACCGCGCGGCCATCCGCACACCGCCTTTCCGGCCCACTGCCCCGGCGGGCTCCCACCGGGCATCATGTCGGACCCGGCGGCCCGACCGCTCAGGCCCGGGATATCAGGGGGCCCAGGGTCCGGTCGAGACCGTCGGCCAGCATGCCGAAGGCCCGGTCGGCGTCGGCGACGGCCGCCGGGTAGGCCTCGTCCGCCGTGCTGCCCGCCTCGATGCGGCGCCAGTTCTCCCGGCCCAGCCCCTGACGGACCGCCACCAGGTGGGTCGCGGCGAGGCGGGCGGACAGCGGCTCGACCCGCTCCCCCTCGAGGACGGCTGCGAGCAGTTCCACCTCGCGGGCCGTGTAGTGGGCGATCCGGCCCTCCAGGCTCGCGGTGGAGTACAGCAGACTCTGGAAGGCGAGCACGTTCGGACGGTCGCAGAGCCCTGTGATGGGGTCGCGCTCCGCGAGGGCGGCCAGGAAGTGGTCGTGGAGTGCGCCCACCGGGCTCCGGCCCGCCGGCCGCTCGCGCACGATCCGCGCCGCCTCGTCCTGGTGGTCGGCGAAGCGGTCGAGGACCAGATCCTCCTTGCTCGGGAAGTACCGGAAGAGGGTGGGCTTGGAGACCTCGGCCGCCGCGGCCACATCGGCCACGGACACGGCGTCGAAGCCCCGTTCCAGGAAGAGTTCCAGCGCCGTGGCCGCCAGCTGGCGACGCGTACGCAGTTTCTTGCTCTCGCGCAGACCCGTCGTGTTCTCCATGGCACCACCCTAGAACCAAATCACAACCAAGTCAATTTCTTAACCGGGTTGCATTTTCCTCCGGGGCGCGCTTTCCTTGGTTCAGCGATGACGAGACGACGAGAGAGGACCCCTCCGATGACCGACACGACGACCGGCGCGACGACCGACGTCCTGATCGTGGGCTCCGGCCCCACCGGACTGACCCTGGCCTTTGATCTGGCCCTACGCGGCGCCTCCGTCCGGGTCCTCGACGGGCGTTCCGGCCCGCACCGCGAGTCCCGGGGCAAGGGGCTCACCCCGGACAGCCTGGAAGTCCTCGACCGGCTCGGGGTCGCGGACCGGCTGTCCGCCACCGGCTCCCGGGGCGTGGTCCTGCGCAAGTACTTCGACGGCGCCCACGTCAACGACACCCCGGTCGACGGGAGCGGTCTGCTGATCGGCCAGTGGCAGGTCGAGGAGATCCTCCGGGAGCGGCTCGCCGGCCTCGGTGTCCGCGTCGAGTACGGGGCCCGGGTATCCGGGCTCGCCCAGGACCCGGCGGGGGTCACCGCACGCCTGGCCGACGGCGGTTCGGTCCGTGCCGGTTACGCCGCCGGGTGCGACGGCGGTCACAGCACCACCCGCGAGCTCCTCGGCATCCCCTTCGAGGGGTACACCGAGGAGAAGCCGACGATGGTCGTCGGGGACGTGCGGGCCCCCGGCCTCAGCCGCGCGTACTGGCACCAGTGGTTCACCACCGGGGGCGGCGGGATCATGCTCTGCCCGATGCCCGGGACGGACTCCTTCCAGCTCCAGGCCTCCCCGGAGACGGGTGAGGACGGAGAACCCCTGCCGCCCACCCGGGACGGCTTCCAGCGGCTCTTCGACCGGCACGCCGGGATGGCCGGCATACGGCTGACGGAGGCCACCTGGCTCTCCAGCTGGCGGGTCAACGTCCGCCGGGCCGCCCGGATGCGCGAGGGGCGGGTCCTCCTCGCCGGGGACGCAGCCCATGTCCACCCCATCGCCGGGGGACTGGGCATGAACACCGGCATCCAGGACGCGGCGTCCCTGGCCCGCAGCCTGGCCGCCGTCCTCACGGACCCGGCGGCGGCCGATGCCCTCGACGCATACGAGGCCGAACGCCTCCCGGCGGCCGAGCGGCTGCTGTCCGACACCTCCGAACGCCACCGGCGGGTCCTTGCCGCGGTCCGCGAGCCCGGCCGGGGAACGGAGGCCGGGATGAGCTGACGCCGCCTGCTCGGCAATCCCGCCCGCGCGGCACCCGCCGGCACGGCACGCTCGCCCGCACGGCGAACCCGCCCGGCACGGCCGTCGCGCCACGGCGGCCGACCCGGGCCGGGACTGGCGCTCCGGGCCTGCCGCTCGGGGTCCGGCGCTCCAGGCCGGGTGGGGTGGGCCGGGGCAGACGGCCCGGGCCCGCGGCCCGCCTACCTCACCGTGTGGGGACCGCGTCGCAGAGCGAGAGGGTGTGGATGCGGTCCGGGGAGCCCGGGCGGGCGTAGTACCAGCCCTGGGCCGTGTCGCAGCCGAGGGCGCGGAGCTGGGCCGCCTGGGCTCCGGTCTCCACCCCTTCGACCGTCACCGCGAGCTCCAGGCTGTGGGCCAGGGCGACGATCCCCTCCACGATCTTGACGTCGACCGGGTCGGCCGGCTCCTGCTGCATGCCCTGGGTGAAGGAGCGGTCCAGCTTCAGGACGCTGACCGGCAGCCTGCGCAGGTTGGCCAGGTTCGAGTAGCCGGTGCCGAAGTCGTCGAGGGCGATGTCCACGCCGAGCGCGGCGAGCCGGCGCAGTGGTTCGAGGAGTTCGTCGTCGGCGCCGATCAGGGCCGATTCGGTGACCTCCAGGCACAGTGCGCCGGGAGCCAGGCCGGAGGACTCCAGGACGCGCAGGGTGTCGGCGACCAGCCCGGGGTGGGTCAGCTGAGTGGGCGAGAGGTTCACGTTGACGCGCAGGGGCGCACCCCCGTGCTGGCGCTGCCAGTTGCGGGCCTGGCGGACGGACTCCTCCAGGACCCAGCGGCCGAGGGGAACGATCAGGCCGGTCCGCTCGGCCAGCGGGATGAAGCGGTCCGGGCCGAGCACCCCGTACTGGGGGTGCGACCAGCGCACCAGCGCCTCCGCGCCGCGCACGCTGCCGTCGTGCAGGTGCACCAGGGGCTGGTACTCGATGAAGAACTCGCCGCGTTCCAGAGCCGCCGGCAGGGCGTTGGTCAGGCCGTGGCGGGTGATGGCCCGGGCGTCGGCCTCGGCGTCGGCGAACTCGAAGCGGTTGCCTCCGGCCGCCTTGGCCCGGTACATGGTGATGTCGGCGCTGCGCAGTACCTCCGCCGGGGTGCGCTCGCCCGAGGCGCCCTCGACGATGCCGATGCTGCCGCGCACGGACAGTTCCCGGCCCTCCAGCCGGATGGGCGTGGACAGCGCGGTGAGGATGCGGACGGCGAGGGCGGTGACCTTCTCCTCGGTCTGGGCTCCGGGGCCGGTGGTGAGGGCCACGAACTCGTCGCCGCCCAGCCGGGCGACGACCTCGCCCGGCCCGGTGGCGCAGCTCTGCAGGCGGTCGGCGACCTCCACGAGCAGCCGGTCGCCCGCGGAGTGGCCGAGGCTGTCGTTGACGGTCTTGAACCCGTCGAGGTCGAGATAGCACAGGCCGAAGCGGCTGCCGGGGGCGGCGTTCAGGGCCTTCTCCAGCCGTTCGAAGAACAGCGTGCGGTTGGGCAGCCCGGTCAGCGCGTCGTGCGTGGCCTCGTAGCGCAGGCGCAGGTTCAGCAGCCGGCGTTCGGTGGTGTCCTCCATCAGGGCCAGCTGGTACTGCGGGGCGCCGTCGGCGTCGCGCAGCAGGGACACCGTCAGGTTGGTCCAGAGCACGGTGCCGTCGTGCCGGTAGTAGGGCTTCTCCACGCGGTAGTGCTCGCGTTCACCGCGTACGAGTTCCCCGTACATCTTCCACACGTGCGGGGTGTCGTCGGGGTGGCCCCACTCGCTGACGTTCCGGCTGCGGACGTGTCCTTCCAGGCCGCCGAACATCTTGAGCAGGGTGTCGTTGACCTCCAGGATGTTGCCGTCGAGGTCGGCGATGCCGATGCCGACGGCCGCGCCCTCGAAGACGGCCCTGAAGCGTTCCTCGCTGGCGTGCAGGGCCTGCTGGGCGTCGATGCGGGCGGTCAGGGCGGAGCGGGCGATGGCCTCCTGCTCCCTGAGGGTCCGCTCGCGCAGCGCGCGGGCGAATCCGGCGGCGATGCCGTGCTGGAGGCGGGCGCAGCGGGAGCGGTACTCCTCGGTGCTCTCACTGCCGTCGGCGACCGTGCCGTCCGGGCCGCAGTACAGGACGAGGTAGGACTCGACGACGCCGAGGGTGCCAGCCAGGGCCTCGGGGTCGGTGCAGTGGACGGCGACGAGTTCGGCGCCCACGGCCTGGGCGACGCCGGCGTCGAAGGGGCGGGCGTGCAGGGCGTCGGTGAGGGTCCGGGCGAGCGGGACGAGGTGCTGTTCGAACTCGGGGCGGGTCAGGGAGGTGGCCGTGACCGGGAAGATGGCCCTCCCCCAGATGGTCGCGAAGCGCGCGATCCGGTCCTCGAGTCCGATGAGCGGCTCGCGCAGCTGCGCCCGGCCGGCGTGCGGGAGGGGCGCTTCGGCGCCGGCCGCGGGCGCCTGCGCGGACGCGGACCCGGCACCCCCCGCCGGGTGGTCCTGGCCGGGGGTCGCGGGCGGGGGCGTCGGAGCGGGGAGTCTCACGCCTTGCGTCCCACGCCGCCGAAGCCCGAGAAGGCATACGGGTCCTCGGGGGTCTCGCCCTCCGCGAGCTGCCCGGTGCGCTCGGGGCGCCAGTCGGGCATGGAGACGAGCCCCGGCTCCAGCAGCACGAAGCCGTCGAAGAAGCCGGCGATCTCCTCGTGGCCGCGCATGACCAGCGGGTTGCGGATGTCGCGGTAGACGCCGACGGTCCCCGCGGCGACCTCCTCTCTGAGCGGGATGCCCTCGTAGGAGGCGTGGGTGAGGATCAGCATGCTGCCCGGGGCCAGGGCGTCGCGCAGCTCCGCCACGGCGGCGTACGGCTCGTCGGTGTCCTCCAGGAAGTGCAGGACGGCGACCAGCATCAGGGCGACGGGCCGCTCCAGGTCCAGCAGCCGGCGGACCTCGGTGGCGGCCAGGATGTCCTGGGGCTTGCGCAGATCGGCGGCGACCACGCCGGTGCGGTCGTCGCCGGCCAGGACGGCCCGGCTGTGCGCGACGGCGACCGGGTCGTGGTCGACGTAGACGACGCGTGCCTCGGGGGTGGCGGCGCGGGCGATCTCGTGGACGTTGCCGAAGGTGGGGATGCCGGAGCCGATGTCGAGGAACTGGGTGATGCCCTCGGCGACGGCGTGGCGGACGGTGCGGCGCATGAAGGCCCGGTTGGCCTGCATGATCTTGGGGAGGCCCGGCATGAATTCCATGGCCCGGCGGGCGGCCTGCCGGTCGACCTCGAAATTGTGGGAGCCGCCCAGGTAGTAATCGTAGATACGGGACACGCTCGGCACCGATATGTCGATGCCTGGCGGGGCCCAGGCGGGGCGTTCCATCGGGGTCTCCAAGCCGTTGTCGTGTCGTGTTCGTACCTGGTCCGCCCGGGGGTCGGACTCCTGTCCGAGCCGAATGTACTGATCATTGCCCAACAGGGCGAGCAAAAGCGGAAATTGCCGGTCCGTTCTTGGTCACACACCAAAGGTGACCAGGGGCCGCCACCAGCACCGCGGAAACCGACAAGTGCCTTTGGGGAATTGACCAACGTTCAATCACAAGCGATCAGATTCTGTCTCAAACCTCACCTGTCCAAGATCCGCCCGTTCGGGCGAACCGTTCCCGGGTCCCACGTACGCGGGCGCGCGCGACCCCATGCTCGCCGGGTGAACAGAGCCTTAGCCAGACGCCTGCTGGCGGTCCCGGTCCTGCTGTGGGCGACCCTGTCGACCACTCCGGCCGTGGCCGATAGCTGCGCCTACGCGACCATCGCCGCCGGGGACGGATCGGTCTCCGTCGAGGTGTACGCGTACGCAGGCAGCGGCGGGAGCGCGGTCTCCGTGGGTGGCGGACATCACGACGGCCGGCCCGGGAAGGGCCGCGGCCACGACAAGGGACGCGGCCACGGGCACGAGCACCACTGCCCGCCGCCCCCTCCCCCGCCGTGTCCCCCGAAGCCCACCCCCACGCCCACCCCGACCCCCACACCGACCCCGCCCAAGCCGACCCCGCCGCCCAGGCCCACCCCGACGCCGCCCCCTCCCCCGCCACCGGCCCCGGAGCCGCCGGAGCCCGCGCCGCCCGCACCCCGGCCGCCCACGCCGCAGCCTCCCGCGCCCCGCGTCCAGGCGGCGCCCGCGCCTCCCCCGCCACGGCCCGCGCCCCCTCCGCCGCCCTCCCCCGCGCCGAAACCGCCCGCGCCGAAGGCCAAGGTGCCCCGGCCCGCGTACCACACCGCCTCGCGCAAACCGCTCGAACACCACATCTCACCGGTCACGTTCACCCTCATGACCGCCGCGCCCGCCGTGCTCGCGATCGTCGCGCTGCGCCCGCGCTAGTCCGCGCCCACCGCCCACCGCCCACCGCGCGGCGGTCCGCCGGTGCCCTCCGATCGCCACCCGCCCCACCGATTGGGAGTCGTCTTGTCGGAATGGCTCGTCCTGTCACTCGCGATGGCCGCGGCCTGTGCCGTGGTGCTGTCCATCGCCTTCTTCAACCACCGCAGGATCACCGAGGACGACGATCCGGACGAGACCCCGGACGTCATCGAGTACATGACGATGATGATCGGGGTGATCTACGCGATCGTCCTGGGCCTCGCGATCGCGGGCGTCTGGGAGGGCCGCGGGGCCGCCCAGGAGTACGTGCGCCAGGAGTCCCAGGCCCTGCACGAGATCAGCGTCCGCTCCGAGGTCTACCCGGCCGAGGTGCGCAAGAGGATCCGCTCCGACGTCGACGCGTACGTGACCTACGTGGTCGACACGGAATGGGCGCACATGTCCCAGCAGAACGAGCTCACCGACCGGAGCGCGGAGCTGCTGGAGAAGATCCGCCGCGACGTGACCGACTACGAGCCGCAGACCGACCACGAGGGACAGGCCTACCAGCCCCTGGTCGACCAGGTCGCGCTGGTGGACGACGCCCGCAACGCGCGGGGGGAGAGCGCCGGGGCCACCATGCCCGGGGTGGTGTGGTTCGGGCTGATCGCCGGGGCCCTGGTGACCGTCGGAATGATCTTCACCCTGCAGATCCGCCGCTCCTTCCGCGAGCTGCTGCTCGCCGGCCTGTTCAGTGCGCTGATCGCCTTCCTGCTGTTCCTGATCTGGGACTTCGACGCGCCCTTCGGACGAGGGGTCGCGGCCACCGCCGAGCCCTTCCTCTCCCAGTTCCCGCATCTCGGCCTGAAGAGCTGAGCGGACGGGGCACGGCCGGGCCGCCCGCCAAACCGCGGGAGGGAGTCCCGTCCCCGGTTCGGCCTACGGCCGTGCCCCATTCGCCCGTCCCTGATCGCGGGTCACCGGGCCGGGACCTAGCGTGGCGGACATCGAGGCGCACGACCCCACACGTGCGGAAACGCTGCGCGACTGCGCCTCGGAGATCCGGAGGAACGCGACCATGGGTGCGATACGCAGCTCCGCCACCACCCTGCTGAGCGCCGGCGCCGCGGGCCTCGCCCTCGCCCTCGGCGCCTTCGGCGCGCCCGTCGCCCTCGCAGCCGAGGCGGCGCCCGTCACCTCCTTCGCCTTCGCCGTCACCCCCTCGACGGTCGCACCGGGCGGCACGGTCACCCTCTCCGTCAGCAACTGCGCCGCCGCCTTCGCCACCGCCTCGTCCGGGGTCTTCGACACCGTGACCATCGAGCGGGGCAAGACCGTCGAGGTCCGGGTCGACCGCGACGCCCGGCCGGGAGCCCTCTACTCGGTCACCTTCACCTGCAACGGGGAGAACGGCTCCGCCGACCTCACCATCTCCGGCGGGACGACGATGCCCAGCACCAGCTCCACCTCCGGACCCCGGCGCACACCCTCCCCGACCGCCACGACCGGTACGGGCCTGAGGCCGCCGCCCTTCACCACGCCGCCGACGCGCACCACCGTGCCCGCGCGCACCACACCGCCGACCCGCACCACACAGCCCGTCCAGACCACACAGCCCGTCCGCACCACCCAGCCCGCCCGGACCACACCGCCGGCCCGCGCGACCACCGCCCCCCGCGCGACCACCGCCACGCTCGGCGTCCGCGGCGGGCTCGGCGGCAGCATCGCCGGGGCCGACCCGCTCGAACTCGCCGTGGGCGCCTCCCTCTTCGCCGCCGCCGTGGGCGGCACGGCGTACGCCCTGCGCCGGCGCCGCGCGACCCGCGGCCACTGACCCCGCCCGGGCCCCCGCGGACGCGGCCGGGCCCGGGAGGCGACGCCGTGCACCACCGGAGCGCGTCAGCTGCGGGCGGCGGCCGGACGGCGGCGGCGCACCACGTGCACGCCCGCGCCGAGCGCCGCGGCACCGACCAGGCCCGCTCCGATGGCCGTCTCGGCGGTGGACGGGCCGAAGGAGCCGCCGAGGCCGCCCTGGGCTCCGTTGCCCGGCAGGATCGTGAAGCGGTGCGTGGCGACGAGGCTGTTGTCGTGGCACTTGACCGACAGGGTGTGGTGGCCGGGAGAGGCGTGGTTGAAGATCCGGACGGTCGCGAAGCCGATGGAGCCGGCCGACAGGTTGGTCTGCGGAAAGTTGCCGTGGGACCAGACCGTGCCGCCGTGGCCGCAGCCGGCCGCGCTGACCTGCATCGAGGCGCCCTGGTGGACGGAGTACGGGTTGACCGTGACGTTGCTCGGCCCGTTGCCGCCGCCGTTCGGGTTGTTCGCGGTGGCGAACGGGGCACTGAGCCCGAGCGCGGCACAGGCGGCCGCGGTCACGGTGAGAGCGCGGAAAGCACGCATGGTGGAACCTCCAGCGGGAGAGCGCCCCGGAGCGGTGGCCCGGGCAGATCGACGAGAACGCCTCCCATCACGAACCCTCCCGGCGGCGCGCAGCCAGCGCATTTCCGCCCTTGGGCCGCCCGGTTGAGCGACACGCCGAAGCAGGTCGGGCGCATCTGACGGATCCGCAGGTCACGAGCCGTCAGGCATTTATGTGATGATTACCTGGATGGCCGCACCCCGTCCGGCGGCACCACCCGTTCGCCCCTCCCCGATCGCCGTCCCGCCCTTCCGCCCTTAGCGTGCGGGAAGAAGGGCGTACAGGGGAGGGACTGGAACGCGGGTCGGGACCCCCGCGTCGGGAAGGGAGAGCCATGCTCGAGGACGAGACCGAGCAGCGGCCGAGGAGACGCTCCCCTTGGGGCGTGCTCGCACTGGCACTGCTCAGCGGCCTCGCCATGATGCGGAACGGGGCGAACGTGGAGGACGGACCGCCGCAGCCCACCGCCGCCGCGGCCGTGGCCGCACGGGCCGACCGGCAACCGGCCGACGCGCCCACGCCGCCCGCGGACATGGAGGTGCTGGACCACTCGTCGGTCCAGCGCATCCGGATTCCGACGATCAACGTGGACGCGCCGGTGATGACGGTCGGCCTGGACGCGCAGGGCTGGATCGACGCCCCGCCGCCGCAGGACCGCAACCTGGCGGGCTGGTACCTCAACGGCATCTCGCCGGGCCAGCAGGGGTCGGCGGTGATCGTGGGCCACGTGGACAACGCGCAGGGCCCGGCGGTCTTCTACGGCCTGGGCTCGCTCAAGCCGGGCAACCACATCGAGGTGGAGCGCTACGACGGCCGGACGGCCGTCTTCGAGGTGTACGGGGTGGAGGTGTTCGCGAAGGACGCCTTCCCCGGAGCGCGGGTCTACGGGGACACCGGGCACCCGGAGCTGCGGGTGATCACCTGCGGTGGCGGCTACTCGAAGGCCAAGGGCTACGACGGCAACGTGGTCGTCTTCGCGCGGATGGTGGAGGCCCGCTGAACAAACGTTTCGCCGGTTCCGTCCGGCGGCCGCCGCCCCCGCGCGGCGGCCCGCCGGCGGCCCCCGGCCCGCGCACGGGCCCGCGGCCTCAGCGCGGTGGCAGCACCGGGAGGGTCATCCGGTAGCCGCGGGCCAGCAGCTGGGGCAGGTACGTCTCCAGCGCCCGGACGCTCTGCGACCGGTTGCCGCCGGCGTCGTGGTTCAGCACGATCACGTTCGGGGCGGCCCCGTCCAGGACCCGGGAGACGATGCTGGTGGTACCCGGCTCCGTCCAGTCGAGGCTGTCCACCGTCCAGGCCAGCGGCTCCATCCCCAGGTCGGCCCCGATCTCGAACGCGGCCCGGTTCCACGCCCCGTAGGGGGCCCGGAACCACTGCGGGGGCTGCCCCACGGCCTGCTCGACGACCTCGCTCGTACGCCCGATCTCCTGCTCCAGCGCGGACCGGCCGAGCTTGGGGATGAGCGGGTGCGTCCAGGTGTGGTTGCCGATGACGTGCCCCTCGGCGGCCATCCGGCGCAGGAGGTCGCGGTTGTCGGTGGCCATCTCCCCGCAGACGAAGAACATCGCGCGGACCCCGTACCGGGCGAGGGTGTCCAGGATCGACGGGGTGTAGCGCGGGTCGGGGCCGTCGTCGAAGGTGAGCACCATGGCCCTGGCACCGGCGGCCGCTCCCTGGGGCAGCTCCAGGATGGGCCGGGTGCGGACGGCGGGCTTCACGGCGGGCGGCTTCGCAGGGGCCTCGGCCGTCATCGGCTTCAGCCGGTAGGACGCGTCGGGCAGCCCCTCCGGGCGCAGGCCCGGCGCTCCGGCGGCCCCGGTGCCCGGTCCGCCGGCCGGCGCGGGGGCGCCGGGGGCGGGTGAACCGGGCGGACCGGCCGGTGAGCCGTCCTCGCCCCTGCCGAGCAGACCGGAGGAGGCGGCGGCGATTCCGAGGAAGACGGCGGTGCGCAGGAGCACGCGCCGCCCTACTGTCGGCTCGTCATTTGTCATTATTACTACGTATCAACGACATCGCCGAAGATGTCGAGAGGCGCGGACGCGCCCCGTTCCCCTCACCCGCTCGGACCAGCCGCCCGCCGGGCGGCCCGGTCAGCCCTGGCGCACCAGCGGGAACGGCAGCGTCTCGCGGATCGTCAGACCCGTGAGGAACATGACCAGCCGGTCGACCCCGATGCCCAGCCCGCCGGTGGGCGGCATGGCGTACTCCAGGGCGTCGAGGAAGTCGTTGTCGAGTTCCATCGCCTCCGGGTCGCCGCCCGCCGCCAGCAGGGACTGGGCGGTGAGCCGCCGGCGCTGCTCCACGGGGTCGGTGAGCTCGGAGTAGGCGGTGCCCAGTTCGGTGCCGAAGGCCACGAGGTCCCAGCGCTCGGCGAGCCGGGGGTCCCTGCGGTGCTGCCGGGTGAGCGGGGAGACGTCGGTCGGGAAGTCCTTGTAGAAGGTGGGGAGTTTCGTCCGCTCCTCCACGAGGCGCTCGTACATCTCCAGGACCACGTCGCCCCGGGTGTCCTCCGGTCCGTGCGGGACGCCGGCCCGGTCGCACAGGACGCGCAGCCGGTACTCCTCGGTGTCGGCGTCGACCTCCTCGCCGAGGGCCTCGCTGATGGCCCCGTACATGGTCTTGACCGGCCAGGGACCGGAGATGTCGTGGACGACGAGCTTGCCGTCGGGGCCCGCCTTGTGGGCGACGGGCGAGCCGAAGGCGGCGGTGGCGGCGCCCTGGATCAGCTCGCGGGTGAGATCGAGCATCACGTCGTAGTCGGCGAAGGCTTGGTAGGCCTCCAGCATCGTGAACTCGGGGTTGTGCTTGTAGGAGACGCCCTCGTTGCGGAAGGTGCGGCCCATCTCGAAGACCTTCTCCATGCCGCCGACGCACAGCCGCTTGAGGTAGAGCTCGGGCGCGATGCGCAGGTAGAGGTCGAGGTCGTAGGCGTTGATGTGGGTCCGGAAGGGGCGGGCGTTGGCGCCGCCGTGGATCTGCTGGAGCATCGGGGTCTCGACCTCGAGGTAGCCGCGGTCCAGGAGTCCCTGGCGCAGCGCCTGCACGGCGCTGGAGCGGGCCCGTACGACGTCGCGCGCGTCGGGGCTGGCGACCAGGTCGAGGTAGCGGCGGCGGACCCGGGCCTCCGGGTCGGCCAGGCCCTTGCGCTTGTCCGGGAGGGGGCGCAGGCACTTGCCGGTGAGCTGCCAGGAGTCGACGAGGACGGACAGCTCTCCGCTGAGGCTGGCGGCGGCGGTCCCGGCGGCCACCACGTGGTCGCCGAAGTCGACCTGGGAGGTGAAGGAGTCCAGTACGCCCGGCCCGGATTCGTCTCGGGTGAACATCAGCTGGACGTCGCCGGTCCAGTCGCGCAGGACGGCGAAGACGGCTCCGCCGAGGTCGCGCACGACCATCACCCGGCCGGCGAGCACGACCGGTTCGCCCGTGCGGGCGCCGGAGGGGAGCGGGCCGGGGTGTTCGGCCTTGAGCCGGGCGGCGGTGTGGGAGCGCTGCCGGATCCCGACGGGGTAGGGGTCGGTGCCGGCCGCGCGGATCCGCTCCAGCTTGGCGTGGCGGACCCGGACCTGCTCGGGCAGGCGCTCGGCGGCCTCGCGCACCCCCTCCTGCACGAGGTCCAGGCCGAGGGAGTCGATGGAGGGCAGCCCGGCGGTGTCGGCGGGGGCGGTGAGGCCCCTGGGCTGGTGGCCCTTGCCCCACAGTTTGCGCAGGCTGGGCACGGAGACGAAGCCCTCGGCGATGCCGGAGGCGAGGCTGACCCGGGCGAGGGAGCCGGCGTCCTGGTAGCAGAGGAAGCGGGGGTACCACTCGGGTCCGTACTTGACGTTGGAGCGGTAGAGGGCCTCCAGCTGCCACCAGCGGGAGAAGAACAGCAGCAGCCTCCGCCAGAGCTTGAGCACCGGGCCGGCGCCGATCCGCCCGCCCTCCTCGAAGGCGGAGCGGAACACGGCGAAGTTGAGTGAGATCCGGCGTACGCCGAGGCCGGGGGCGGCCGCGCAGAGCTGGGCCACCATGAACTCCATGACCCCGTTGGGGGCGGCGCGGTCGCGGCGCATCAGGTCGAGGGAGATGCCGTCCTTGCCCCAGGGGACGAAGGAGAGCAGGGCGATCAGCTCGCCCTGGGCGTCGAAGGCCTCCACGAGCAGGCAGTCCCCGTCGGCGGGGTCGCCGAGCCGGTCCAGGGCCATGGAGAAGCCGCGTTCGGTCTCGGTGTCGCGCCAGTGGTCGGCCCGGTCGACGATCCTCTGCATCTCCTCGTCGGTCAGGGCCGAGTGGCGGCGGATCAGGGTGGTGGCGCCGGTGCGTCTGACCCGGTTGACGGCCTGCCGGGTGACGCGCATGTCGCGGCCGTCGAGGTCGAAGTGGGCGACGTGCAGGATGGCCTCGTCGCCGAGTTGGAGGGCGCTGAGCCCGGAGCGGGCGTAGGCGGTCGCGCCGTCCTCGGAGGCGCCCATGACGGCGGGCTGCCAGCCGTAGCGGCGGGCCACGGCGAGCCAGGCGTCGATGGCGGGGGTCCAGGCGCCGGGGTCGCCGACCGGGTCGCCGCTGGCGAGGCAGACGCCGGCCTCGACGCGGTAGGTGACTGCGGCCTTGCCGTTGGGGGCGAAGACGACGGCCTTGTCGCGCCGGGTGGCGAAGTAGCCGAGGGAGTCGGCGCGGCCGTAGGCGCCGAGCAGGGCGCGGATGCGGGGTTCCTCGTCCCCGTGGAGGGCGGCGGTCAGGCGCTGGGAGCGGAAGAGGGTGGCGGCGGCGTTCAGCAGGGCGAGGGCGCCGAAGAGGCCGAGGAGGAAATAGAGGAAGCGGGGCGGGCGGCCGTCGAACTGCCGGGCGGAGAAGAGCCCGCCGAAGACCTGTTTGGCGGCCCAGTCCAGCCATTGGCCCTCGGGCAGGGTGCCGGGGAACAGCGCCACGAGGGCCCAGCCGAGGAGGACGGCGGCGAGCAGCCCGAGGCCCAGGACGAGCAGGGCGCGCCAGACGGCGCCGGGGCGGGAGGCGGCGTAGAACTCCTTGCGGGCGGCGATGAGCACGATGAGGGCGGCGACGGCAAGGGCCATGGACAGGCCGCCGACCCAGAGGTCCCCGCCCGCGATGATCAGGACGTCGACGAGGATCAGCAGGGCCAGATAGGTGACGACGATCCACCAGGCGATCTTCTTGCGGATGCCGAGCGCGGCGGCGAGCAGGAAGAGGAAGACGGCGTACGCGAGGTTCTCGCTGACCGGTACGACGAAGTCGTCGAGGAAGTGCACCACGGGGCGCAGCAGTCCCCGCAGCACCGGGGAGAGTGCCAGCAGCGTGCACAGCAGGCCGAGCGTTCCGAAGAACGCCCCGAAGGCGTCCGGGACCCGGTTCAGGAACCTGCCGCGGACACCGCGGGCACCGCGGGTCTGCTCCAGCGTGGCACTCATGCCATGCACTGTAGGGAGGGCCGCGTCGCCGCGCGCGGCGAACGGGATAGCCTCGGCAGGGTGACGGAGCACGCGGGTACGGCATTCGAACGGGGCACGGACGGGCCGAAGGTCATCCTCGCGGGGGTGGACGGCTCGGAGTCCTCCCTGCGGGCGGCGGCCTACGCGGCGGGCCTGGCCCGGCGGCAGAACGCGCTGCTGGCGCTGGTGTACGTGCAGCCGGTGATGGCGGCCGGGGCCGCCCTGGGCGCGCCGGTGGCGGAGGCGACCGGGGAGGTGGCGGAGGAGATCGTGGCCGAGATCCGCGCCTCGGCGGAGCGGCTCCGGGGGGTCTTCGAGGTGCGGTGGGAGTTCCACACCTTCCGCGGCGACCCGTTCGCCGGGCTGGTGGACGCCGCGGACGAGCTGAAGGCGGACGCGGTGGTGGTCGGTGCCTCGGAGCGGGCCGGCCACCGCCTCGTCGGCTCGGTGGCGGTGCGGCTGGTGAAGGCGGGCCGCTGGCCGGTCACGGTGGTGCCCTGAGCCGCGCGCCCGTCCTCGCGGGCCGGGCTACCGGGCGCGCGTGAGGCCGTCCCTGGCGGCGTCACGGCTGAGGACGGCCTCGGTGACGGCGTCCTGGGCGCTCTCGTACTCGGCGTTGCCGGGGTCCTGGGCGAGGGCGGCGGGGAGGTTGACGATCCGGCCGGCGGAGAGGTCCATCATCTGCGGCACGAACTCGGCCTTAGCGACCTGCCAGCGCTGCCCGGGGGCGGCGGGCGGGGCGAAGGTGAAGCGGCCGACGGAGCCGTAGTTGCCGCGCATGTCGCGGGCGCCGGTGTGGTTGAACATCTCGCCGGCGACCTGGTCGCCCATGCCGTAGACGATCCAGGTCCCGTTGACCTTCTCGTAGGCCTGCGGGATGTGGGCGTGGGTGCCCAGGATCATGTCGATGTCGGGGCGGCCGGCGGTCTGCGAGGCGGTGAGGGCCCTGCCGAGCGAGAGCTGGGTCTCGTCGGGTTCGGTCTGCCACTCGGTGCCCCAGTGGAGGCTGACGAGGACCACGTCCGCGCCCGCCTTCCGGGCCGCCCGCGCATCGGCGACGATCTCGTCCTGGCGCATCAGGTCGACCGCCCACGGCTGACCGTCGGGCATCGGGTAGCCGTTGGTGTCGTAGGTGTAGGCGAGGTGGGCGACCTTGGCGGAGCCGGCCGTGTAGAGGGTGGTCCGGGCGGCCTCCGCGGCCGTGCGGGCGGAGCCGGCGTGGCCGAGGCCTACCTTGTCGAAGCGGTCGAGGGTGCGCTTGATGCCCTCGGCGCCGTCGTCCAGGGTGTGGTTGGAGGCGGTGGAGCAGCCGTCGTACCCGGCGTCCTTGAGGGCGTCGGCCACCGTGGGCGGGGAGACGAAGGCGGGGTAGCCGCTGAAGGGGCCGTCGTCGTCCCCATAGATGGTCTCCATGTGGCACAAGGCCAGGTCGGCCGCCGAGACGAGCGGTTTGACCGCGGAGAACATCGGCCGGAAGTCGTACCCCTCGCCGCCCGCGTCGGCCGCCGCCCGCTGGATGATCGAGGTGTGCGGGAGGACGTCGCCGCTGGCGACGAGGGTGAAGCCGCGGGCGGGGGTGGCGGGCGGGGCGGATCCGGCCGCCGCGGCGGGCGCGCCGGCGGCGCTGGAGCCGAGCCGGGCGGGGGCGGGGTGGCCGCTGCCGGAACAGCCGGCGGCCACGGCGGACAGCAGGGCGGCCGACAGCAGGGCCAGTCCCCTGCGGGTGCGCTTGGTCATCTGACCCGGCTCTCCTTGAGTGGATGATCGGATTATCTGCAATCCCTACGAATCCATAAGAGAGGCCGCCGCAAGTCAAGGAACGGCGCCGTCCGCCCGCCCCCGCCTCACTCCGGCGGCCCCGGCCGTTCGGCGCGCCGTTCAACCGTTCGTCGTCCGGCGCGGCCGCCCACCGGGTCACCCGGGTGCTTGGGCGCAACGCCGGCGCCGGACGGTTCCCGGGTGGCTCGGCGCAGGTGAGGGTGGGTGCAGACGGACCACGAAGACCCCGGCGGGCCCCTCCCCGAAGCCTCCGTCGCCCGCCCCGCGGATCCGGAAGGAGCCACTGACGTGCCGCCCTCCCCCACTCTCCAGCGCACGGAACCCGAGGCGCTCGCCGCACTTCAGCGGGAGCACGGGCGGGCCCTGTTCGGCTTCCTGCTCGGCCTCACCGCAGGGGACGCGCAGCGTGCCGAGGACCTCGTACAGGAGACCCTCGTCCGGGTCTGGCAGCACCCCGAGGTGCTGGCGACCGGGCACGAGTCCATGCGGCCCTGGCTGTTCACCGTGGCCCGGCGGCTGGCGATCGACGCCCGGCGGGCCCGGATGTCCCGGCCCCAGGAGGTCGAACCCGACGGCCTGGAGCAGGCGCCCGCGCCGGAGGACGCGGTGGCGGGATCGGTCACGGCGATCGACGTGCGCCGGGCGGTCGGCAGCCTGGGGCGGGAGCACCGCGACGTACTGATGCAGGTCTACTTCCAGGACCGCTCGGTGGCCGAGGCCGCGGCGGAGCTGGGCATTCCGGCCGGCACGGTCAAATCCCGCACGCACTACGCCCTGCGCGCCCTGCGCAAAGGGCTCCAGGGGTACGGGCTCGGAGCCTGAACCGGGGGCGGGAGACGGGGAACGTCCCGGCCTCTCTGGAGGAACACTCAAGGAACGCCCTCCATGCGCACGAACCGGACACAAACCACGCCGAAATCGGCATCAGTCCGTTCAAGTTGAGTAAACATCCCCCGCCCCGCGAGCCCGCCGGTGAAGGCTCGGGGATGACGGCGGCGGTCTCAACGCGCAGGAGAGGTGGAACGGTGCAGCCCGAGGGTTCGAACGGCACCAGTGACGGCGGACTGGCAGTGCCCATGGCCTGGCTCTACGCGGAGTACATCGCGGACGAACTGCTGCGCACGGGCCGGCTGATCCCGGTCAGCACCCTGGAGTTCCGTGCCGGGCGGGACACGCTCGCGCTGACGATCTACCTCTCGGACGCGGCCGGCGAGCTCTCCGGGATCCGCGTCGTCTCGCAGCTCGACGAATGGCTGTCCCTGACGGCGTACGGGCACCCCTGGCGCGACTGGGTCGAGACCCGGTTCCTCACCCTGGGCGAGGAGGCCCGCGAACGGGGCGGCGGCGAGGACCCCGACCTGGAGCTGGCCCGGGCGGCCTGGCGCTGGCTGGACCACACCGAGCTGTTCGCCACCCACCTCGACCCGGACCACCCCGGCCAGTCCGGCCCCCCGCCCGATCTGGACGAGAACGCCCGCGTCTGGACCCCCGCCTGGCAACTGGGCCTCCCGCTGGGCCACCTGGCGATGCACCTGTTCTGACGCCCCGCCAGGGACTGTCGTCACCATCCCGTCTGCCCCGCGGGCGACGACAGGACCTCGACGGCAGCCCCTAGCCCCCTAGAGCGTGTCCGCGGGGTCGGTCACCAGCCCCGTGAAGTCCGCCTCGTTGCGCTCGGCCCGCGTCACGTACCGGCGGGCGATCAGCCACATCACCGGATACACCGCCAGGCCGAGCGCCACCCACACCACCGGGCCCGCGACCGCCCGGGGCAGCAGGAAGCCCAGCGGGAGCAGCCCGAGCAGCAGGAACAGCAGCGCCACCGCGCCCAGTCCGGCGCGCAGCTGGCTGCGCATCAGGGCGCGTACGTAGGTGGCCCCGAGGGTGGTCTGCTCGGAGATCTCCGAGCGGGCGGGAGCGTGCGCGGGCGGTCTGCGGCGCGCGGCACGCGGGACTCCGGTGACGACCTCCCGCCGGGGCGGTGGCTGCTGATGCTGCTCGGCCATGGTGCGGGAGTCTACGCAGCGGCGGCGCTACTTGAGCAGGCGGGAGAGCCTGCGGTCGGCGAGCGGCTTGCCGCCGGTCTGGCAGGTGGGGCAGTACTGGAGCGAGGAGTCGGCGAACGACACCGAGCGGACGGTGTCCCCGCACACCGGGCAGGGCTCCCCGTCCCGGCCGTGCACGCGCAGCCCGCTCTTCTTCTCCGCCTTCAGCCGGCCGGCGGCCAGGCCGCGGGCCCGTTCGACGGCGGTCCGCAGGGTGTCGCGCACGGCCTCGTAGAGGTGGGTGACCTGCTCGTCGTCGAAGGATGCCGCCGGCTTGAAGGGCGAGACGCGGGCAGCGTGGAGGATCTCGTCGCTGTAGGCGTTGCCGATGCCGGCGATCACGCTCTGGTCGCGCAGCAGGCCCTTGATCTGGCGCCGCTCCCCCGCGAGGAGCGCGGCGAAGGCGTCCCGGTCGAAGTCCGCGGCGAGCGGGTCGGGGCCGAGGCGGGCGATGCCGGGGACCTCGCGGGGGTCGCGCACGACGTACACGGCGAGGCGTTTCTGCGTGCCCGCCTCCGTGAGGTCGAAGCCGGCGCCGCCGTCGAGTACGAGGCGCAGCGCGAGCGGGCCCTTGCCGGGGCGCGGGGGCTGCGCGGGGAAGGTGTCCTGCCAGCGGAGCCAGCCGGCGCGGGCGAGGTGGGTGACGAGGTGGAGCTCGCCGACGCGGAGGTCGAGGAACTTGCCGTGACGGGCGACGGGGCCGGTCGCCCGCCCCTCCAGGGCGGTGAGCGGGGGGTCATAGGTCTTGAGCACGCTGACGGCGAGCGGGATGACGCGCGCGACCGCCCGCCCGGCGAGCTGTGTTGCGAGGAACTCCCTCAGCGCCTCGACCTCCGGCAACTCCGGCACCCTCCCAGCCTGCCGTGTACCTGCGGACGGCGCGAGTCGGGCGGGGCCGGGGGATGGCGCTGTGCGGAGCCGTCCCGCCGCCCCGCCCGTCCGCCGTCCGACGGGGCTCCGCCCCGGACGGGGACCCCGCCCGTCCCGGCATCCGCGGCGGGCGGGACGGGCGGGACGGGCGGGACGGGCTCACGAGACCACGAACTCGCACCACACGCACTTGCCGCTCCCCCTCGGCTCCACCCCCCACACGTCCGCCAGTCGGTCCACCAGCATCAGCCCCCTCCCCGACACCCCCGCCTCCCCCGCCTCCCGCCGGCGCGGAAGGGCACTGGAGCGGTCCTCGACCTCCACCCTGAGCCGCCGCTGCGGCCCTCTCAGGGAGCGGAGCGTCACGATCGCAGGGCCGTCCGTGTGCATCAGGGCGTTCACGATCAGCTCGTCCGCGACGAGTTCGATCTCGTCGGCCCGGCTCCGCGCGCCCCATGCCCGCACCGCCGTTCCGATCATGTGCCGGGCCGCGACGAGGGCCTCGGGGTCCCCGGGGGCCACGTGCTGCTGGAGCCGGCCGCCGCCGGCCTGCGCCGTGTCGTCGCCCTCGCGGTGCAGCAGCAGGAGGGCCATGTCGTCGTCCCCGCCCCGCTCGTCAGCCACCTCGCACAGCCGGTCGGCGAGCAGCTGGAGGTCGTCCGGTCCCTCGCGGACCAGGCCGGTCAGCACGCGGACGCCGTCGTCCAGGTCGGCTCCGGGCTGTTCCACCAGCCCGTCGGTGCACAGCAGGAGCGTTTCCCCGGGGTCCAGCTCCACCGTCGTCACCGGGTACTCCAGCCGGCCGAACTCCGCCGACAGCCCGAGCGGCATCCCGCCCTCCACCGGCAGGCGCCGGCAGTCCCCGTCCCGGGTCCGCAGGAGCGGGTCGATGTGGCCGGCGCGGACCACCTGGAGCACGCCGGTCGACAGGTCGGCCTCGACGTAGGTGCAGGTCGCGAAGCGGTCGGTGTCCAGTTCGTGCAGGAAGACCGAGGCCCGGGCCATCACCGTGCCCGGCGAGTGCCCCTCCGCGGCGTAGGCGCGCAGGACGATGCGCAGCTGTCCCATCACGGCCGCGGCGTGCGTGTCGTGGCCCTGGACGTCCCCGATGGCGGCCCCGACGCGGCCGCCCGGCAGCGGAATGACGTCGTACCAGTCGCCGCCGATGTCCTGCCCCATCCGCGCGGACCGGTAGCGGACCGCGATCTTGGCACCGGGGACGGCCGGTATCCGGCGGGGCAGCATGGCCTGCTGGAGGCCTTCGGCGAGGTCGTGCTCCTGCTCCAGCAGCATCGCCCGCTGGAGGCTCTGCGCGATGCTGCTGCCCAGGGCGACCAGGAGGTTGCGTTCCTCCTGGGTGAAGCCGTCCTTGTCCTCGTAGAGCAGCCCGATGGCGCCGATCGGGCGGGCCTGGGCGATCAGCGGCAGGTAGGCGGCCGCCGAGATGCGCATGTACGAGATCCTCGACCAGAGCGCCGGGTAGCCCTCGGCGAACTCCTCGGCCGACTCCAGGAACCGGGGCTGGAGCGAGCGGACGACCTCGCTCATCGGGTACTGCTCGTCGATGCGCGTGTAGCGCGTGCCGGGGACGAAGCTGCCGGCCGGGCCTTCCGCCACCAGATGGATCCGGCCCGCCTCGACCAGGCCCATGACCATGCCCATCGAGCCGAGGCGCTCCAGCCCGTGGGCGTCGCCGATGACGTCGATGACGTCCTTGACGGTACGGGCGTGGGCGAGGGCGGCTGTGGTGGACTCGACGACGGAGGTCTGGCGGCGGCGCTCCTCGTCCAGGCCGAGGCGTTCGGCGGAGTGGCTCAGCTCCTCGGTGGCGTCGCGGACGATGCCGATGATCCGGTACGGGCGGCCGTCGGAGTCGCGCATGACCCGGCCCTGGGTGTGCGTCCAGCGGAGCCGGCCGTCCCGGCAGCGGATGCGGAAGTACGCCCCGTAGCTGTCCGAGCCGCTCTTGAGGGCGCTGGAGACCATCGCGTCGAGCCGGGCGACCTCGGCGGGCGGGACGCGCCGGCCCAGCGACTCCGGCCGCCCGTCGTACTCCTCGGGGGGCGTGTCGAAGACGTCGAGGGCCGCCGTGTCCAGGTGCATGAGCCCGGTGATCAGGTCCCAGTCGAAACTGCCCATCCGGTTCAGTGACAGGGACCGGTCCGGGTGTGCGGGCCAGTCCTCCGGCAGCGATACGGTGCTCGGCACCGATCCACCATGACACAGCCCGGGGTCAGGCGCTCTCCAGGTAGGGGGCCTGGTCGGCGCCCTGATCGGAGCCCGGCTGCCGGTCGGGGGAGGCGTACGGGTCGGCGGGCGCGGTGGGGCCGGCGGTCGGTACGTCCTCCGGGTCCGGGGTCAGGCCCGGGTCGGCGGGGGCGAGCGAGCCGGGGGCGTCCGAGAAGGGGTCGGTGGGCGTGGCGGGCGGCATCCCGGGAGTCGTGGCGCCGCCCGGGAGGTCCCCGGGCGGGGTGGAGGGCGGGGTCTGCGGGGAGGTGGGCCGGCCGGGCGTGGTGGCGCCGCCGGCGGTGTCGGACGGGCAGGGAGCGGGACCGGTGGCGGACGGCGGCCCCTGGGGACCGGTGGCGGACGGCGGCCCCTGGGGGCCGGCCTCCGCCGGAAGGCCGGGGGCTCCGGGGATCGGCAGCTGCTCGTCCAGGGGGCCGGCCTGCCCCTCGGCCGGCGCTCCGGGCGGGCCGGCGGGCGGTGCGTCCAGCGGGGCGGTCTCGGTGGGCGCGCCCATGGGGACCTGCCCTGCGGGGTCCAGCGGCGGCGCGGTCTCCGGCAGGTTCTGCGGCCCGGCGGCGGGGGGTGCCTGCGGGGGGACGTCCAGGGGAGGGGCCGTCTCCGGCAGGTTCGGCCCTCCGGCAGCCGGGCGGCCGCCCTGCCCGGGCACGTCGAGCGGGGGATCCGTCTCCGCCGGGTTCCGCCCGCCGGCGGCCGGGGGCTGGTCCGCGAGCGGGCCGGAGGGGGCCGCGGGCGGGACGGCGCGGGCCGGGCCGTGCGGGTCCGCGGTGGCGCAGGGGTCGTCCGGCGGGGTCGCGGGGGCGTGGGGAATGCCGTCGGCCGGGTCGTAGGGGGGCACCGCCTTGGGTGCCTTGTCCTGGGCGCCGTCGTCACCGGCCTTCCGCTCGATCCAGGTGTTGTCGGCCACGTTGACGATGACCAGCCTCTTGATCGGCTGGATGGTGGGCTCGATGACGATGACCTGGTTGGGCCGGTAGCCGTTCCACTGGTCCCCCTTCAGCACCGGGCTCCCCTTGGCGGAGCGGGGCGCGCCGAGCGGGTTCCCGCAGCCGCAGCGGACCCTCGGCATGCCGTGGTCGTCGACGAGGACGGCCGTTCCGGCCTGGAGGACGGCCTGGTAGGTGTCGGCGCGGCCGTCGCGGAAGCCGTGGCTGGTGATCCGGGTGTCGGCGCGCAGCACCACGGGGGTCAGGCCCCGCAGGAATTCGGGGATCTTCTCCTGCTCGACGCCGGTGGCCTGGGCGAAGGCGCGGGCCTTGGCGTCGTCGGAGGTCAGGTAGGCCGCCTGGCGCTCGACGTCGCAGCTGCCGAGCCGGTTCGTCCCGCCGTACAGGCCGGGGGTGGCCGCGCCGACCGTGCGGATGCCCTGGCCGCTCGGGTTCGGCAGCGGGGGCTGTACGGGTGCCGACTCGGCCGTCGAGGTGGAGGCGGTGAAGGGGTCGGGTCCGGCGGCGCCCACCGGCTGGAGGGTGAGCTCCATGCTCTCGGCCGCCGGGCCCTTGGTCTGCTCGGGCTCCTGGGCGCCGCAGCCCGCGGCGATCAGGCCGAGGAGTGCCAAGACCGCTGCTCCGGCGGGTACATGACGGCGCGGCGCCTGACGGGGTGTCGGTGCGGGCACGTCGTTCACGTCGTTCACGCTGGTTCTCCCTTTTCGCCCCGGTTGCTCCCTCTTGTCTGCCGCATCCTCCCGAGGGCCGCAACCGGAGTTCCGGCAGATGCGCACCGCGCACGTATTGAACACGTTCAAGAAAAGACCTAGAGTGACGGAGGGAGCTTGAACACGTTCAAAGAAGTGGCGTGTGGCCGTGCTCGTGAACCTGATCGTCGCCCTGGGGATGCTGTACGCCGTCCCCGCCGGCCTGCGCCTGATCGACCCGGCCGGGCTGGGCACGGCGGCCCGGCTGTGGCCCTGGGCTGCGGTTCCGGGGGCGCTGGCGCCGTGGCTGCCGCGCGGAAGCGCCGCCACCGCGCTCGCCGCCCTGTACGCGGCCGCCGCCCTGGCCCTGCTGGGCGCGGCGGGGGCCCGGCTGCGCCGCCACCTCGGCCGGCCCCGGGCCGGCCGCTTCCCCGACCCGTCCGAAGTGGCGGTGCTGACCGCCCTGGCCTCGCCCTCGGTCGCCGGGTCCGCCCTGGTCGCCGAGCGGGCCGGGTACCGGCTCTTCGGCTTCGACCTCGACGTCCTGGCCCTGACCGTCCCGCACTTCCACTTCGCCGGGTTCACGGCCGCACTCGTCGCCGGCCTGGTGTGCCGTTCGGCGGCCACCGGCCACCGGGCGCGCTGGGCGGCGTACAGCGTGCCGGCGGGGACCCTGCTCGTGCTGGCCGGGTACTTCGTGGACGACTGGGCCGAGCTGCTGGGCGCGGTCGTGCTGACCGGGGGCATGTGGACGGTGGCGCTGGTGACCTGGCGCGAGCTGCGGCCCGCCGCCCGCGACCGGCCGGCCGGCGCGATGCTGGCGGCATCGGCGCTCGTCCTGGTGGCCACCATGCTGCTCGCCCTGTGGTGGGCGGCCGGGGAGGCCACCGGGATCGTCCACCCGACCCTGACCTGGATGACCGCCACCCACGGCCTCGGCAACGCGCTCGGCTTCGCCCTGTGCTCGCTGCTGGCGTGGCGGCGGCTAGGCGCCGGCCCGGCCCCGGACCCCCGGCCGGCCACCGCCCTCACCTGAACCCCGCCCCCGCCCTCACCCTCACCCTCGCCCGCAGCCACCCGAACGGAGACCCCGTGAGCCGCCTCATCAGCACCGGCCGACGCGTCCTCAGCTACCCCGAACACGGCGCCAGCCTCCGGCGGCCGCTGCCCGACGGGTACCGCCACCTGCACCACCGCACCCGTATCGGACACGGCCGGGAGGTGTTCGAGGCCGCCGGCGCCGCGGTCCTCTCCTTCCGGATGCACCGCGCCACCGGGGCCGGCGTCCGGGCGGACGGACCGGCCGTCCCGGGGGCGCGGGTGGAGATCGGCCTCGGCCTCGGCCCCCTGCGGATCAGCGTCCCCTGCGAGGTGGTCCGCACCGCGGACGCCCCCGACCTGGCCGGATTCACCTACGGAACCCTCACCGGCCACCCCGCGAGCGGGGAGGAGTCCTTCCTGGTGGAAATGGCCCCCGACGGCAGCGTGTGGTTCGAGGTGACGGCCTTCAGCCGCCCCGCCGCCTGGTACACACGCCTCGCGGGGCCGCTGCTGCCCGTCCTCCAGCGGGCCTTCGTCCGCCGCCTCGGCCGCCGCCTGCGCGCGCTGGCCGCCGCCGTCTGATACTGGAGTCGATGGACTGGTTCACCGCGCCCGGGTACTGGCTGGGCCGGCTGGTCTTCCAGCGGGCCCTCGCCGGCGTCTACCTCTTCGCCTTCCTCGGGGCCGCCCTCCAGTTCCGGGCACTGATCGGCGCGCACGGCATGCTGCCCGTCCCGCGCCACGTCCGGTACGTGCGCTTCAGGGACGCCCCGAGCCTGTTCCAACTGCGCTACTCGGACGGACTCTTCGCCGGCTGCGCCTGGACCGGCGCGGCCCTGTCGGCGGGGCTCGCCGCCGGGGCGGGGGACCTGGTGCCGCTGGGGGCGGCGATGGGCATGTGGGCGGTGCTGTGGCTGCTCTACCTGTCCATCGTCAACGTCGGCCAGACCTGGTACGCGTTCGGCTGGGAGTCGCTGCTGCTGGAGGTGGGGTTCCTCGCCGTCTTCCTGGGCAACGCGCGGGCCGGGCCGCCGGTGCTGGTGCTGTGGCTGCTGCGGTGGGTTCTGTTCCGGGTGGAGTTCGGCGCGGGGCTGATCAAGATGCGCGGGGACGCCTGCTGGCGGCGGCTGACCTGCCTCTACTACCACCACGAGACCCAGCCGATGCCGGGACCGCTGAGCTGGTTCTTCCACCATCTGCCGAAACCGCTGCACCGGGTGGAGTGCGCCGCGAACCACGTCACGCAACTGGCCGTTCCGGTGCTGCTGTTCGCCCCGCAGCCGGTGGCCTCGTACGCGGCCTGGATCATGGTGGCCACCCAGATGTGGCTGGTGCTCTCGGGGAACTTCGCCTGGCTGAACTGGCTGACGATCATCCTGGCCCTGTCGGCCGTCGACTTCACGGGGCTCGCCGGGCCGCCGCCCGCCGAGGCCTCGCGCGGGGCGCCCGTCTGGTACGTGGTCCTGGTGTGCGCGCTGACCGTGCTGGTGCTGGTGCTCAGCCGGCAGCCGGTGCTCAACATGGTCTCGCGGCGCCAGGTGATGAACCGCTCCTTCGACTCCCTGCACCTGGTCAACACCTACGGGGCCTTCGGCACGGTCGGCCGGATCCGCGACGAGGTCGTGGTCGAGGGCACCTCGGACCGCACCCCCCGGGAGGACGGCGACTGGAGGGAGTACGGGTTCAAGGGCAAGCCGGGCGACCTGCGGCGGATCCCCCGCCAGTTCGCCCCCTACCACCTGCGGCTCGACTGGCTGATGTGGTTCGCGGCGCTCTCCCCCGGCTACGCCCGGGACTGGTTCGGGCCGTTCGTCGAGCGCCTGCTGACGGGCGACCGGGACACGCTGCGGCTGCTGCGTCACAACCCGTTCCCGGACGCCCCGCCGCGTTTCGTGCGGGCCAGGCTGTACCGCTACCGGTTCACCACCTGGCGGGAGCTGCGCGAGACGGGCGCCTGGTGGCACCGCAGGCCGGTACGGGAGTTCATGCCGCCGGCCCGCCTCGCGCGGGCCTCATCGGCCGAGCCCGAGTAGCGCCGCCTCCCGCTCGGGGTCGAGGCCCTTCTGCGGCCGGTCCGGGCGCTGGGGCGCCACCCCTCCCAGGGAGCGCAGCCAGGCCCAGGTGTCGGCGACGGTCTCCTCGACCGGGCGGCACTCCAGGCCGGCGGCGAGGGCCTTGGAGACGTCGCCGCGGAACATGTGGTCGTGCAGTTCGCCCGGCGGCAGCCAGCACGGCAGCTCGGTCCAGGGCTCGACGCCGGCCTCCGCGATGCGCTGCGGGTCGGTCCAGCGCAGGTCGGCGGCGCCCCCGGTGACGGCCGCGCAGGCTTCGAGGAAGGAGCCGGTGGTGGCGTGCCCGGCCGGGGAGACCACGTCGTACGGGCCGCCGAGCCCGGCCTCCGCGGCATCCAGGGTCCAGCGCGCGAGATCGCGCACGTCGATGTACTGCATCGGCAGGTCGCGCGGGCCGGGGGCCAGGGTGGGCCCGCCGCGCGCGGTCCGGTTCAGCCACCACGGCAGCCGGCCGACGTTCTCGTACGGGCCGAGGATCAGGCCCGCGCGCACCAGCAGGGCGCGGTCGCCGAAGGCGGCGAGCGCCGCGAGCTCGCCGCCGCGCTTGTCCTCGGCGTAAGCGGTGGCGTCGGCGTCGGGCGAGCCCTCGACCAGCGGGCCGTCCTCGGCCTGGCCGGCGGGTGCCGGGTAGGCGTACACGGAGCGGCTGGAGACGTAGGCGTAGTGGCCGGCGCGGCCGGCGACCAGGCGGGCGGCATCGCGCACGGCGGTGGGGGCGCCGCTCCAGGTGTCGGCGACGAGGTCCCAGGTGCCTTCGGCGAGGGCGGCCAGCCCTCCGGGCGCGGTGCGGTCGCCGTGCACGGCGCGCACGCCGGGCGGCGGGTCGTGGCGGCCCCGGTGGAAGACGGTGACCTCCCAGCCCCGCTCCAGGGCGTCCTCGGTGATCGCGCGGCCGACGAATTCGGTCCCGCCCAGCATCAGCAGCTTCTTCATGCCGGTCAGCCTGCCCGGGTGGGAGGGGCGGCGGAAGCCGTGATCGCCGGCAGCGATGACGCTCAGGGCGTAGGGGGAACGGGAACCCGGGGCGGGGTCCGGCCGGTCGTGCCGCGCCCCCGTCACCGTGGGGTGCGGGGGCGTGAGGCGTGCCGGGGGCCGGTGGCTCTGGCGGGTCCGGCCCCGGCGGGGCGGACCCTAGTCGATGCCGGGCAGGATGTGCGGCTCCGCGAGGTCGTCCTCGTAGCCGGCCAGCCTGATGGGGGCGGATCGGGCCCAGACCTCGAGGCTGCCGAGTTCGTCGGACCGGGTGTTCGCCCGACCCGTCAGCTCCATGGTCGGGTTGGGCTTGGTCGTCTCAGTCACCGCGCACTCCCTTGTGTCGCGTAACCCGGCAGGCTCGACCGCATGCCGGATAGGGAAATTAAAAGGTCTTCCGGACGCGGTGGCGCCTTGGTGGAGCGGAACCCGGGTGGGGTTCCTTGCGCCTCAGGGTACACATATGAGCGGGGGTCCGCTCGATGGAACGGTAAAATCCACGCTGGACCGCTTGTTTTTGCCGCGAGTTCAGGAAGTCGTACTCCGGCGTGTCCGCCGGTGCTGATCTGCTCGGCGGTGGCGGCGGCGTGCGTGCGCGGACGACGGAGGGAACGGCGATGGCTTGGTCAGGGGTGCCCGCGATCGGCAGTGTCGACGAGCTGATGAAGCTGCTGCACGCCCGTCACGGCGGCCCCGACACACCCGACCGGGATCTCGGGCTGCGGACCGCGGCCCTGCTGCGCCGCTCGCACCCCCATGACAAGGAGCTCCAGGTGGCCGGGCTGGTCCAGGGCCTGGGAGGGCCGGCGCACGCCCCGGGGGCGGGGGCGGTCGAGGCGGTCGGCGGGCTGCTGGGCCCGCGCGTGGCCAGGCTGCTGGAGGGCCGCACGGCCGGCGCCGGTACGGACGAGGAGGCCCTGCACCAGGCCGCGCAGGCGGGGCGGGGCGCGGGGCTGGACGCCGGGGTCGTGGAGGACTGGCGTCCGGTGCTCGAACTCGTCGCCGCGGGGGCCTACCGACTCTGACGCCGGGGTTGACCCGAAAGGATGACGGGCCGGCCCCGTCCCGCTCGGAGGAGGGGACGGGGCCGGCCCGCGCGGGCGCCGCTACCAGTTGGCGGGCGAGTAGTCCTTGAGGAAGATGCCGTAGAGGTCCTCGCCGGCCTCGCCGCGGACGACCGGGTCGTAGACCCGGGCCGCGCCGTCGACCAGGTCGAGGGGCGCGTGGAAGCCCTCCTCGGCCAGGCGCAGCTTGTCGAAGTGCGGGCGCTCGTCGGTGATCCATCCGGTGTCGACCGAGGTCATCAGGATGCGGTCGGCCTCGAACATCTCGTGTCCGCTGGTCCGCGTCACCATGTTCATCGCGGCCTTGGCGGCGTTGGTGTTCGGGTGCCCCGCGCCCTTGTAGCCGCGGCTGAACACGCCCTCCATCGCCGAGACGTTGACCACGTACGCACGACCGCTGGACGCCTTGCGGGCGGCCTCGGCCATCGACGGGCGCAGCGCGCTGATCAGGATGAACGGGGAGGTGTAGTTGCACAGCTGGGTCTCGAGCAGTTCCACCGGGGAGATCTGGTCGATGGTCTGCACCCAGGTGTTGCTCTCGACGACGTCCGGCAGCAGGCCGCCCGCGTCGATGGCGGTCCCGGCGAGGTGCCGCTCCAGGCTGGCGTTGCCCGCGACGAGGGCGAGGTCGGCGACCTTCTGCGCCTCCAGGCCGCTCACCCCGACGGGCAGCGCCGCCAGGCCGTCGACCGCGCCGGAGTTGAAGGCGCCGATGACGTGGTGAGCGGGGAGCTCACCGGCCGGCAGCGGGGCGCTCTCGCCCTCGACCAGCGCGGCATAGGCGGTGGGCAGGCGGCGCACTGTCTGCGTCGCGTTGTTGATCAGGATGTCCAGCGGACCGGCCGCCGCGACCTGCTCGGCGAGCGCCACGGACTGGGCCGGGTCGCGCAGGTCGATGCCGACGACCTCCAGGCGGTGGATCCAGTCGGCCGAGTCGTCCATCGCCTTGAAGCGGCGGATGGCGTCCTTGGGGAAGCGGGTGGTGATCGTGGTGTGGGCACCGTCGCGCAGCAGCCGCAGCGCGATGTACATGCCGATCTTGGCCCGGCCGCCGGTGAGCAGGGCGCGCTTGCCGGAGAGGTCGGCTCGGGCCTCGCGCTTGGCGCGGTTCTGGGCGGCACAGTCCGGGCAGAGCTGGTGGTAGAAGTAGTCGACCTCGACGTACCGCGTCTTGCAGACGTAGCAGGAGCGCGGGCGCTGGAGTATCCCGGCGATCCGGCCGGCCTCGGTGACGGAGGAGGGCAGGATGCCCTCGGTCTCGTCGTCGATGCGCTGGGCGGAGCCCGTGGCGGTCGCCTCGGTGACGGCCTTGTCGTTGGCGGTCTTGGCGGCGCGGCGCTCCTGGCGGCGACGCTGCTTGACCGTCCGGTAGATGCCGGCGGTGGCCCGGCGTACGGTGATGGCGTCCGGGTGGTCGACGTCGATCTCGTCGAGCTCGTCGAGCACGCTGAGGCAGACGGCGAGGCGCTCGGGGTCGATGCCCGGCCCGTATGCCTGGTTGTCTTCGGTATCGGTCACCGTCATGGCCGCTGCCGTTCCTTGCTCGCTCGTCCGCGTCCGCCTGCTGCGGAAGTCCCCAAAACGGAAACTGTACGGAGCCGACACGCCCGGGACCAAACCCGTTCGCGGGACCCTCACCGACTGCGAGCGGCCTGTCACGGTATGGAGGGGATCAAGGGTGTTCGTCCCCGGGGGCGCGGCTTGCGCGTACTCCCTCTGGTGTATGCCAGGAGGATGACTCGGCCCGCGATCAAGGGGTCCGCGGACGGATGTACCGGCGGCCGGGGTGGGGCATGGTGGATCCATGAGTGCCCTGGCCCTGTCGGTTCTGCTCTGCCTGGTGTCGGCCGTCGCTTACGCGGGCGGCGCGATCGTCCAGGAACACGTCGCGGCGAGCTCCCCGGACCGCCGCGCCCTGGCCCCGCTGCACCGCCCGGCCTGGTGGGCGGCGGTCGCGCTGAACGGTCTGGGCGCGCTGCTGCACGTGGTGGCGCTGGCATACGGACCGCTGAGCCTGGTCCAGCCGCTCGGGGCGCTGACCATCGTCTTCGCGCTCCCGATGGCAGCCGTGTTCGTAGGGCGCCGGGCGGGCGCGGCGGCCTGGCGGGGGGCGGTGCTGGCGACGGTCGGCCTGGCCGGCCTGCTGACCCTGACGGGCGGCGAGGGGCGGGGGCACCAGGCGCTGGCGGGCGGTGAGCGGAGCCTGCTGCTGACCGCGACGGCGGTGGGGGCGGCGGTGCTGGTGCTGGCGGCGGGGCGGATGCGGCGGCCGGTACTGCGCAGCGTGCTGCTGGCGGCGGCGGCCGGTACGGCCTTCGGGATGGCCTCGGTGTTCACGAAATCGGTGGCCGAGACCGTGACCCGGCCCGCGCCGGGCGGACCGGGCGGGCTGTGGCCGGACCTGGCGGCGATCGCCGTGCTGGCGGCGGCCGGCCTGCTGCTGGCCCAGGCCGCCTACCGGGGCGCGGGGCTGACGGCGCCGCTGGCCACGGTGACGGTGGTGAACCCGGTGGTGGCGGCCGCCGTCGGGATCTCCCTGTTCGACGAGGGCTTCCGGTACGGGACCGCCGGGGCGGTGGCGGCGCTGGTGAGCGGCGCCGTGGCGGCGGCCGGCCTGGTCCTGCTCACGGCCGTGCCGCCGCACGTGCGGGGGTCAGATGTCGACGCCCTTGCCTCGGAGGTACTTCAGCGGGTCGATGTCGGAGCCGTATCCGGGGCCGGTGCGCATCTCGAAGTGCAGGTGGGGCCCGGAGGTGTTGCCGGTCGAGCCGGAGCGGCCGATGCGCTGGCCTCCGGAGACCTGCTGGCCGGCCTTGACCCCGAGCGCCGAGAGGTGGGCGTACTGCGAGTAGCGGCCGTCGGCGTGCTTGATGACGACCTGGTACCCGTAGGCCCCGGCCCAGCCGGCCGACTCGACGGTGCCGGACCCGACGGCCTTGATGCTGGTGCCGGTCGCCACCGGGAAGTCGACGCCCGTGTGGTAGCCGCTCGACCAGGAGGAGCCGGCGACGTGGTAGGCGGTGCCGAGGCCGGCGTCGACGGGGGCGGTGAAGCCGCCCGAGGCGGGCTTCTGCTCCGCTGAGCCGGGCTTCTCGGCGGGCTTGGCGGCCTGCTCGGGCTTGGGCTTCTCGGCAGGCTTGGACGGCGCGGGCGCGGGCTTGGACTGCTCGGGCGTGGGCTTGGGCTTGGGCTGCTCGGGCTTGGGCTTGGCCTCGTCCTGCTGCCGCTTGTCCGGCTCGACGGGCTTGACCGGCTCGGCGGTGCGTGGCGGCTTCTCCGGGTTCTGCGCGGGGGGCGCGACGGTGACCCGGAGGGTGAGCCGCTGCCCGGGGAAGATCAGGTTCGGGTTGCCGCCGACGGTCTCCCGGTTGGTCTCGTACAGGGCCTGCCAGCCGCCTTCGACGTGCTGGCGGCCGGCGATCGAGGACAGCGAGTCCCCGGGCGCGACGACGTACGGGTTCGGCAGGACGGTGGTCCCGGTCGGGCTGGGCATGCTGACGGGGGTGCCGGTGGTGGCCTTCGTCGGCTGGATCCGGTCCATGGGCGCCTGCGTCTGCGGCTTCACGGAGGGTGCCGAAGGCTTCGCGGACGGCTTGGCGTCGCCGGCCGGTGCGGCGGCGCTCCGGCTGAGCCCCGCCTGGGGTCCGCAGGCCGGCCAGGCGTCGGGCCCCTGCCCCCTGAGCACCTTCTCCGCCACGGCGATCTGCTGGGCCTTGGTGGCCAGGTCGGCGCGCGGGGCGTAGGCGGTGCCGCCGAATTCGCGCCAGGTGCTCTGGCTGAACTGGAGACCGCCGTAGTAGCCGTTCCCGGTGTTGGTCTGCCAGTCGTTGGTCGACTCGCAGGCGGCGACCTTGTTCCAGGCGTCCACGGAGGCGGCCTGGGCGTCCCCGGCGCCGATGAGGGGAAGCGCGATACCGGCGCCACCTGCGGTGACGACGAGTGAGGCCCGGTTGATGCTGCTCGGCTGATACCGGCGGTGCCGGCCCCGTACACCCATGGGAGTCCCCCTGGAAGACATCAGGAACCGCACAACCTAACGGCGCGCCGACATCCTGACAAGGGCCACAACCGGCCGTTCGACCGCGGGAGTTGACGTCAGCTCAGCGGACCCGGCTGAGGGATCGGCGCGGGGCCGGGCGGCGGGGGAACGGGGTCGGGCTCGGGGAACGGCGGCGGCACGGGCGGCACCGGCCGCGGCACCGGCTCGGGGTCCGGCAGCGGCGGGTTCGGTGAGGGGACGGGGTCCGGCTCGGGGACCGGCGGCTGCGTCTGCTCTGCGTTTGGCACCATAATCCCCACCTTCCCCCGATCTCAGCCCGTACGCCCCCCGAGCAGCGCGGCCGCCAGGCCCGCGGCGGGGCTGGACAGCACGGGCAGGCCGGTCCGCACGAGCCGGGCGGCCCCGGCCATGGAGGCCTGGGCCAGCACGATCACGTCGGCGCCCTCGACCGCGTCCGCGGCCCGGGCCACCACCTCCAGGTACCCCCGGCCGTCCCCGGCCTCGAACCGCTCCCAGGCCCCGTCGACGACCTCGCTCCGGACGCTCACGGCCCGCCCGCCGGCCTCCTCGGCCAGCAGCTCCTCGGTGGGCTCGACCGTCGACGCGAGCGCGGCCAGCACGACGATGCGGGGCCCCCTCCGTACGGCATCGGCCGCCATGGGCCGGTCCACCCGCAGCACGGGCACACCGAGCCGGGGCGCCAGCGACTCGGCGACCGCACCCACCGTCGAACAGGTGACGAGCACGGACCCCCGCACCCCCTCCAGCACCTCGCGCATCTGTGCCGCCACGGCTCCGGGGCCGGCCTCCCTCGCCAGGTCGAGCAGCCGCGGCACCACGAGGTGCCGCAGCACGGCCCCCGGATGCCGCTCGTCCCGCAAGGCGTCGAAGACGGGGACGTGCACCGGCGAGGTATGGAGCAGGGTCAGCCCGGCCGGCGGCACGGGCGCCCGCTCGGGGTGCTCGGGGGCCCACCGGCCCGCAGAGGGACGCACGGCACCGGCCCCCGACTCCCCTCAGACCGCCACCGCGTGGGGGCTGCGCTCCTGGTCCGTACCGGGCACGGGAGCGGACGGGTCCGCCCCCAGCTCGATGATCCTGTTGTCCCCGTCGACATGCACGACCCGCGGCTTGAGCACCCGCGCCTCGGCATCCTCGACCTGCGCGTAGCTGATGAGAATGACCAGGTCCCCGGGGTGCACGAGGTGCGCGGCGGCCCCGTTGATCCCGATGACCCCGGACCCCCGCTCCCCCTCGATGACGTACGTCTCGAGCCGCGCGCCGTTGGTGATGTCCACGATGTGGACGAGCTCCCCGGGCAGCAGATCGGCGGCGTCGAGCAGATCGGCGTCGATGGTCACAGACCCGACGTAGTGCAGGTCGGCCTGGGTGACGGTGGCCCGGTGGATCTTGGACTTGAACATTGTACGCATCATCGAGGTACCCCTGGATCTAGGCTCCCTGCCTGCGTTTTTGCAGGTCAAGGGCAGTTTCCCTACCTTACAACGAGTCGCATGTTCGGTCAGCTTTCCCCATGTTTTTGAGGACTGATGCTGACCAATTGCTGACTTTTCTGACGCATCGTCAGGTGGATTCGGAGGGGCTGGCCCGCTCCCTCGGTCCCCCACCGCGACGACGCCGCCAGCCTACGCAACGACCGTCGACAGTCGTCCAGGACCACCCTCGCTGTGAGCAGATCCACGGTGGCGGCGTAGGCAGTCGGCACACGCCGGCGCCTGCACATGGGATCGACCCGCCTGGGCTGCGGCGCCCGCTCCGACCCCCGTGGCGGCACCGCTCGCCGCTCGTCACGGGCAACGAACGATCCAGGCGGCGCGGCAACATAGCGGCAAACTCCCGGTTAGCGAAACCGGGGATTCTCGTGACCATTGGTGTTGTCCGCACGACAGCACCTGACGGTGCCACTCGGCGGGCGCTTACCCATGCCTCGGATTTCTGCCAGACCGCGCGCCGACCCGTTTTCAGGATCGGCACGGCCAGCCTCAAAGGAGCACCCTTGCCCGCAGACCCGCAGACGCCCCTCGAAAGGACGAGCTCTGGAACAAGCTCGCCCCACGGGAGACGACCGGTCGAGCCCGTACTCATGGACTCGACCGAGGTCGCGACGATGCTCAATATGTCCCGGAGCTGGGTCTACAAGGAAGCCTCGAAGCTCGGCCTGAAGGGCTACAAACTCGGCCGAGGCAGGAACGCGAAGGTCCTCTACAAGAAGACCGAGGTCTTCAAGTGGCTGGAGCAACAGAAGATCCACTAGTGACGATCGCCGACGATGCCCGGCATCGCCCTAAAACCACGGCACGCCGGTACGCAGACTGACACCATTCCGGAAATGACGACGCACCCGTTCCAGGACGTAACACACACCCCAGAGCTCGAGCCTCTGCTAGACCGGCTGGGCACCGTGTTCCAGAGGTTCGACGATCAAGACTCCGGCTGTACCTCTTATGGGTTGCGGACATCGGGACAGCGCTGGTTCGTGAAGACCGCATCGACGCCCGAAGCCGTCGCGTCGCTGCACCGGGCAATGTCGGTCCACCGCGCCGTCGCGCATTCGGCGATCGTGCCCCTGGCGCATTCCTTCACCACAACGGCCGGCCCTGTGCTTGTTTACCCGTGGATGAGCGGCGAAGTTCTCTACCATCCGACCCGGTCCCGGCACGGCGGACGGGCCGCTCCCGGCAGCCCCATGGCAAGGTTCAGGGCCCAGCCGCTGGCACAAATCAATGCCGCCTTGCAATCGCTGCTCAGCGCCCACCTGGCTGTCGAAGATGCCGGATACGTGGCCGTCGACTTCTACGACGGCTGCATGCTCTATGACTTCGACCAGCGCCGCATGATGCTGTGCGATCTGGACGAGTACCGACCTGGACCGTTCATGCTGAGCGCCGACCGGCTCCCCGGCTCCCGCCGCTATATGGCGCCCGAGGAGTTCGTCCGCGGCTCGCTCATCGACATCCGCACCACGGTCTTCAACCTTGGCCGGGCACTGCGTCTCCTCCTCGACGCCGGCGACGAGGAGACGCAGTGGCGTGGAACCCGTGCCCAGCTGGCTGTCATCGCGAAGGCGACCGCATCGGAGCCGGAGCAGCGCCTGCCCTCCGTGAGCGCCCTCGCCGAGGCCTGGCATAGAGCAGGGGAACCGCAAACTGGCTGACAGCACGGGCCCCACCAGACACACGATCATCACCGGCGCCTATCTGCCGGAGCGCACGCCCGCCCACGCCGGGACGACCAGCTGGGAGTCCAACCGCTCCCAGGCGCCGAGGACAGCCTGGTGAGCACCGGGGGCAAGGTGCGCGTACCGCTGTGTCGTCTGGTAGCTCTCGTGGCCGAGTAGGTGCTGGACGTCGTACAACGAGACGCCCTTCTGAACGAGCCACGACGCACACGTGTGCCGGGTGGAGTGCGGCGGATACTGCGGCACCTGCCCGATCGTCCCGTTGGACTCTGCGCAGCGTGCCCGCCTCACCGCAGGCCACCAGGTCTGGGTTCGCCAGTTGCCGTCGTCCAGCAGTCGACCCGACCGCCCCTTCGTCACGGTGCTGAAGACGACGCCGTCACGGTCGCGCCCATGCATGTGACGAGCAAGCGCGTCGAGTACGTGATCGGGAATCGGTACCTCTCGGCAGCTCTTCGAGCTTTTCGGGTATTCCTTAATGCCCGACTTCGTGTTGACTTCCACCACAAACAGGCGGCTGCGTCGCCAGTCGATGCGGTGCCCGTGCAGGCCAGCAAGCTCTCCCCACCGGAGGCCCGTATAGAAGGCGAGCAGCACCATCGTCTGCCACGGTTGGTCAAGCTCGTCGAGGATGGCCTGGGCCTGCTCGACCGTGAACCACTGTGGGGGCTTCACCGCCTCCGGGGGCAGATCGATGCGTCGGCATGGCGTCACTGTGATGAGGTCTTCGTCGACCGCCGCTCGCATGATGGAGGACAGCAAGTTGTAGGCCCGCCGGACGGCTGAAGGCCCCTTCCCGTCCAAGACCAGCTTCCGGACCCAGGACTGCACGTCCAGCCGGGAGATTGCGCGCACCTCCCGGTCAGACCAGTACGGCGTGATGTGGGTGCGGATACACGAAGCATCCCCCTCTGCGTGTGAGGCTCCACCAAGCGGGCCTCCCACCAGCGGTCGCACCACTCCGCGAACTTGATCTTTCCTGCCCCGGGATTCGGATACGCACCCCGCCTGAGTTTCGCCTCTTGATCCAGGCCCCAGTCACGGGCATGCGAGCGCAAGGGGAACGTTTTACTGAACCGCTTACCAGCATGGTTCCTGACCGTGGCCTGCCAGTTTCCGGATGGCAGTCTGCGCAAGTAGGGCATACTTCTCGTCCGCTTTCGTCGGCGTGCTTGATGGCTACGCGGAGCGCAGAGCGGCAGGAACCACATGGCCCGCGCCTCGCTTCGCCTCACGCTCGGCGCCCGCGAGGTCCTCCAGCAGACCACTGGCCGAGGCCGGACTGCAGCCGGGCGCACGACGCTCTCAATGTCGGCGAGCAGCGCCGCGCCGACGCCTCCCGGACCACGGCGGCAACGAAAAGCGGCCGACAACCGAGCGGGCAGGACGGCTGCCAGCCACTGCCCCGCGGCCATGCGCGGCTAAGGCTGAAGCGGGCGCGCGAGGCGCGAGTTCCGGCCAGGCTCGCTTCCCACGTGCCCTGATCAAGCCGAAAGGCCCCCAGCCTGGCCTTTTGGCCGATTAGAGTAGCCTCGGACGGCGCCGATCGGGTGAGGCGCACCGGAAAGGTGAGTCGGTACGGATGAGCGGGGTACCCACGCGGATCGGCCGCTACACGGTGGCGCGGGAGCTCGGCTCGGGCGGGATGGGCGAGGTCTACCTGGCCTACACACCAGCGGGTGACCCGGTCGCCGTGAAGGTGATCCGCAACGACAAGCTCGATCCGGTGACACGCGCGCGCTTCGAGAAGGAGGCGCTGATCGCACGTACGGTGATCGGTACGAACCGCGTGGCCCGCTTCCTCGACGCCGACCCCTACGCGGACCAGCCGTGGCTGGCCATGGAGTACGTGGCCGGCCGCACACTGCTGACCTGCATCGACAACGACGGCGCCCTCCCACTGCCGATGGTGGCCAGCCTCGGCGCCCTGCTTTCGGAGGGCTTGGCGGCCGTACATGCCGCCGGTCTTCTGCACCGCGACCTGAAGCCTCAGAACGTCATCCTGGGCAGTGACGGTCCGATGATCATCGACTTCGGGCTGGGCGCGTTCATGGACACCTCCCAGGAGACCCTGTCCCACAGCGGCATGATCATCGGTACGGTGCGCTGCATGCCGCCGGAGCAAGCGAGCGGCCGCCCTCAGGTAACCCCCGCTGCGGACGTGTACGCGCTGGGCACAGTACTGCTGTACGCGGCCGCCACCCACTACCCGTACGACGGGACGCGCTGGGAGGCCATCGCGGCGCAGGTCACCAATGCCGACATCGCCCCTGACCTCTCTGGTGTGCCTGCGGCGCTGGTTCCCCTGCTGGAGTCGATGCTCGCGCACGAGCCGGAGGACAGGCCGACCCTCACGGCAGTCTCTGATGCGTGCGCGGAGATCCTCACCGGCTCCGGAACCTCGCCGGCGTCCGCACGGCTGGCGTTGATCGCGCGCACCACCACTGGCGAGCCGCCGTCACCCGCTGGGGAGCTCTTCACGGCGTCGTTCGAGAAGCTCCTCCAGGAGCAGGCGGCCCTTGCCAAAGATGGGGAGCCCGAGAGCCCGCTCGACATGACTCCGCGGGCAGCGGCACCAGGCGAGCAGGGCGATGACGAAGCAGAACCCGATGCAGAGGAGCTCGCGGTGCCTCTGCCAGAGCCGACCACAGCACCCGAGCGCCAGCGGCCCCGGCCGAAGGCCGGCTCGGCCAAGGGGCGGCCTCCGGCGTCGAAGCGGGTCGCGGACGAGCTGCGCGCGCAGTATGCGGTGGATCTCGCTCTTTGACTCCTGCACTGACAGTGCCTGGTGAGAGTCTGTGTCGGAATGGGTGCGTACGGGCGTCGCGTGACGGCGCCCAAGGAGCCCGTGGGGTGTGAGCGGCTGTAAGGCCGCAGGTAGAGGATCGGAGCGGACGTTGAGCGTCGAGGCGGAAGCCGTGAGCGGCCAGGGCGATGCGGTGTGGGACGCCTGGAGGCCCGACGATGTTCCGGATCGGCCTTCGGGTCCCACTTCGTCCGGCTTCGCGCCGGGAGCTCAGGTACTGATCCGGGACGAGCTGTGGCTTGTCCGTAACTGCAAGGACACCAAGCTCGACGGGTGGATGGTCGAGGTCACCGGCATCTCGTCGTTCGTCCGCGGCACCGACGCCGTCTTCTACAGCCTGCTCGACCACATCCAGGTACTGGACCCGCGGGAGACCCGGCTCGTCTCGGACGACTCGCCGAACCATCGGCGCGGTCGGCTGTTCCTCGAGTCTGTGATCCGCAAGACGTTCCTACCGCAGACAGAGCACGGGCTGGCGCTGGCCGACGGCTTCCTCATGGACCAACAGGTGCACCAGCTGCGCCCTGCCGAGCTAGCGCTGTCGATGAAGAACCCGCAGCCGCGCATCCTGATCGCGGATGTAGTGGGCCTGGGCAAGACCCTGGAGATCGGGGTGCTCCTGGCCGAGCTGATCCGGCGCGGCCGCGGTGAGCGGATCCTGGTGGTAACCCCGCAGCATGTGCTGGAGCAGTTCCAGCGCGAGCTGTGGACCCGTTTCGCAATTCCTCTGGTGCGCCTGGACTCGACCGGCATCCAGCGCATCCAGCAGGACATCCCGGCCGGCCGCAACCCGTTCGCATACTTCAAGCGCGCCATCATCTCCGTGGACACCCTCAAGAGCGATGTCTACGCGCACCACCTGGAGCACACCGACTGGGATGCCGTCGTCATCGACGAGTCCCACAACCTCGTCAACCGGGGAACGAAGAACAACGAGCTCGCCCGCCTGCTCGCCCGCAAGACCGACGCCCTCGTACTGGCCTCGGCCACGCCTCACAACGGACGCACCCAATCCTTCGCCGAGCTGGTGATGATGCTCGACGAGGCGGCCATCACAGACCCGTCCGCGTACGCGGTGGAGGACCTCGGCCACCTCTACATCCGGCGCACGAAGACCTCAGCCGAGGTGCGTGACTCGCTGAAGGGCTCCTGGGCGGACCGCGGCCCGTCGCAGCCCATTCACGTGCCGGCTGGCGAGAAGGAGCTGGCCGTCTTCCAAGAGCTGGCCGCGCGCTGGATTCCGGGTGATCTGGCGCAGCCGTCAGTCAGCCGGCACCAGCTCGTGCCGTACCAGCTGCTGAAGTCCTTCCTGTCTTCGCACCGGGCCCTGCTGGAGACGGTCAAGACGCGGCTGGCGACGCTGGACAAGCCGTCCTCTGAGCAGTCGGCGGACCGTGCCCAGAAGGCCACCCGGCCGGTCGACCCTGCGGTCCGGGAAGCGGAACGGCAGGCGGAGCGCGCCGCCCTCGTCGACTTGCGGGGCTTGGCTGAGCAGATCCAGGACGAGGACTCGGCAAAGCTGGTGGCGCTGCTGGCGGAGCTGCGGAAGATGGGGGTCGGCCCTGGTTCGGAGACTCGCGTGGTGGTGTTCTCCGAGCGCATCCCCACCTTGAAGTGGCTGGCCGAGAGTGTCCCGGCCGCGCTCGGCTTCAGGCACGAAGCCAGTCCTGACGAGAAGAAGCCCTGGCTGGCGTTCGGTGGCGCGGTGCAGGTCATGCACGGCGAGGCCAGCAGCGACGAGGAGCAGCAGGCCATCGTCGAGAAGTTCGGGCTGCGCGACGACCCGGTGCGCATCCTGTTCACCGGCGATGTCGCCTCCGAGGGTGTCAACCTGCACCAGCAGTGCCATCGCCTGATCCACTTCGACCTGCCGTGGTCTCTGATCCGGATCGAGCAGCGCAACGGCCGTATCGACCGTTACGGCCAGGAACACCAGCCGCAGTTCCGGGCCTTGATCCTCACCAGCGACGTCCCGTGGCGTACGGATGAGACGACCGGGCTACCGCGCACGCTGGACGACCGCCTGGTGGGCGAGAAGCTCCTCAAGCGAGAGGAGGAAGCACACAAGATCGAAGGCTCGGCGGAGGCGGTGACCGGCCTGTACCGGGCCAAGGAGGAGGAGAACCGCCTCACCCAAGACCTCATCGCCGGCCGGACCGTTGAGGAGTCACTCAAGCAGTCCCAGCAGGGTGGCGCCGCGTTCCTCGCCGGGCTCCTCGGACAGGTCGGGGCCGTGCCCGAGCACCCCGAGGTCCTCCGGGCCGACGTACCCAGCCTCTTCGCTTCTACCGCCGACTATTTCGACGAGGCACTGCGCCAGGTCTGCCAGCCCAACCCCGAGGACCAGCTGTCCCTTCGCCGTGACGACGACGGCACGATCGCGTTCGAGCCTCCCCGCGACCTGCTGTACCGGCTCAAGGCGCTGCCCAAGTCGTACCTCGACGAGCAGCAGATCATGCCCCGCAAGAACGAGCCGGGCCGCATGCGCATCACGTTCTCCAAGGACCTCGCGGCGACCCGGCTGAAGGCGGCCCGGGAGTCCTCCAAGTCCCAGTGGCCGAACGTCTCCTACGTCACCGACGTCCACCCGGTCCTGGACTGGCTGACCGACAAGGTTCTCGTGGAGATCGGCCGTCACCAAGCCCCTGTGCTCGCCGCCTCCGTGGACACCCCGACCTACCTGGTTCAAGGCATCTGCTCCAACGCGCTGGGCCGACCCACGATCGTGGAGTGGATTGCCGTTCACGGCCTTCCCGGCGCACTCGAAGCCACCTCCCTGACCGCGGAGGTACTGGAGGGATACGGCGTGGGCCCGACGATGCCCGGCCGGTCCACGCCGCTCGACATCGAGGGCCTGACCGCGCTGGTGCCCGCTGCCATCGAGGAGGCGGAACGGCACCTCGTGCAGCTGAAAGAGGGCTACCGCCGGCAGATCGAGGCGACTCTCGCGCCCTACCGCAAGCGGGTCGTGCACTGGCAGCAGGAAGCCATCTTCTCCGCCGACGGGACGGGCAAGCGCGGAGTCAACCTCAGTGCCAGTCGGCGTCTGAAGCTGATCAAGTCCCTGGAGACCACGGGCGAGCCGATGCTGCGCCTCCTCGCCGTCCTCGAACCGCTCAACGCCGCTGAAGGGGGCACCGCCCGATGAGCACCGACTTCGACTCCTTCAGCAACCGAGGCGAGTACCTGTCCGCGCACTACTTCGCCGAGCAACTCGGCACCGACCTCAAGAAGAACCTGTTCACCACCTGGGCCCTGCGCGAGGGTGACGAGAACGATCCCCGCCGGACGCCGCGTGAGATGCTGCGCGGCCTACGCACCACCTACCTCGCCGAAGACGTACGCGGCTACTTCGCCGAGGCCGCCGAACGTGACGCCGGAGACGAAGCCCGGCTGCACACCCACAACAACCCGGAGTGGCGCAAGCGGCTAGCCGAGTGGCACCAGACGGTGCTACAGGCTCTCGGCTTCGAACCCACGCCGAACGAGGTCACGGTTCACCGCGCTGGGCGGGACCATACCCTGACCACGGCTTACCACGGCCATGGCATCGTCGCTCTGGACTGCGGCTGGGCCGCCGACAACGACACCGCCCTCGACGCCGACGGCCCCGGCCGCCTGCTGTCACCGCTACGCGCGAGCGCGAGCGAAGCGTACGAGACGGGCCCAGTCCTGGCCTCTTGGCTCTTCCAGAGCGAGCTCGGAGAGGCCGGCGGCCCCCACCCGCGCTTCGTGCTGCTGCTCTGCGGCGGCGTGCTCATCCTCGCGGACCGCCAGGCCTTCAACGAGGGCCGCTACCTCGCGGTCAACCTCGACGCCGCGCTCGAACGCAACGACCGTACCCAGCAGGGTGAACTCGCGACCATCGCCGCCCTGTTCAGCCTGGACATGCTCCGGCCCGGTGCGAATGATCAAAGCCGTGCGATCGACGCCCTGTTGAAGTCCTCAGGCGCCAACGCCGCTGGCGTCTCCGGCGAGCTGCGCCACGGCCTCCAGCGCTCGGTCGAGATTATTGCCAACGAAGTGCTCCAGCGGATGGCCGACCCGAGGACCGACGTTGCCCCGGCTGATATTGCGAGCCGGAAGATCCCCTTCGCCCGGGAACTCACCCGCGAAAGCCTTCGCTACCTCTACCGGATCCTGTTCCTGCTCTACGCCGAGGCCCGCCCCGAGCTGGGTATCCTCCCTGCCGACGACGGCAGCTACGAGGCCGGCTACTCCATGGCCCGCCTGCGCGAGCTCGTGGAACGCGATGAGGAACTCGTCGAGGAGGAGGCCCGCAATGGGTTCCACCTGTTCGAATCCCTGGATGTCCTCTTCAACAAGGTCAACTTCGGACACCGCGAGTACGGCACCGAGGCTGACGACGATCAGCCGGACGACGACGAGGAAATTCGTAAGACCAAAGCTGCCCGCCGCAGCGAGGACCGAGGCCTGCGCTTCGAGCCCCTGCGCAGCGAACTCTTCGAGCCCACGGCTGTACGACTCATCGGCAGGGGCGTCCTCGACCCTCGCAGCGACGAGGACAACGACCCCCGCTGGCTCGACCTGCGACTGCGGAACTCCGCTCTGCACGAGGTGCTGCGCCTACTCACCATGAAGAAGGGCAAGCGCGGGGAGCGGGGAGGTTTCATCTCCTACCGCAATCTCGGCATCAACCAGCTTGGCGCCGTCTACGAGGGCCTGATGTCGTACACCGGCATCATCGCCAACGAGGAGCTGTGCGAGGTCGCCAAGGGCGGCGATGCGGAGAAGGGCTCCTGGCTCGTTCCCTCGCACAAGCAGGACCAGTACCCAGACAAAACCCTCGTCCACTACGACGAGGAGGACGCGCGCAAGGGGCTGCGCGGCGTTAAGAAGTACGAGCAGGGCTCGTTCGTCTACCGTCTCGCCGGCCGCGACCGGGAGACCTCTGCCTCGTATTACACCCCGGAGTCGCTGACCCAGGTCACTGTCGAGCTCACCCTCAAGCACCAGCTGGACCAGGAGAGCGACACCAACGGCAACGTCATCAAGACCCGCGCGTCTGAGCTGCTCAGGTACAAGATCTGCGAGCCGGCCCTCGGCTCTGGCGCCTTCCTCAACGAGGCGATCAACCAGGTCGCCGAGGAGTACCTGCGCCGCCGCCAGGACGAGCTCGCCACCAGCATCCCGACCGCAGACGCCCTCACCGAGAAGCAGAAGGCCAAGGCGTACATCGCCCTCCACAACGCCTATGGCGTCGACCTCAATGCCACCGGCGTCGAACTGGCTGAAGTATCCCTGTGGTTGAACACCATGCACCCCGGCATGCGCGCCCCCTGGTTCGGCCTGCACCTGCGCCGAGGAAATTCCCTCATCGGCGCACGGCGAGCCGTCTACGCGGCTGACGACGTCACCGGCAAGGAGTGGCTCAAAGCGAAGGGCGCCCTCGCCCCGACTCCGCTGCCTTTCCTGAAGGACGGCGAGCACCAGCCCCTCCCCCAGGATGCGGTGCACCAATTCCTGCTGCCGAGCCCCGGCTGGGCTGCGGTCGCGGGGTCGAAGGAAGCCAAGGAACTCGCGAAGGGGGGCGTCGAGCAGCTTGCCTCCTGGAAGAAGGGCGTCGTCCAGCGCCCCAAGCGCAGCAAGGGCAGTTCGAAGACAGAGCCGGTTTCGCAGTTCACCAAGCTGCGTGACGCAGCCCGCCGTGTCGAGTTCCTCTGGTCTCTGGTCGTCAAGCGCATGGAACTCTCCGAACAGGCGATCGCCCGCAGGATCGACGTGTGGGGTGCAGACCCAACTGACCCCGAGTACGCCTTCCTCCAGCGCCCCGACCAGGCTGTGCCGAAGGAGAGGGTTCTCGAAGACCTCTTCAACGCTGCGGACACCCCGTACTGGCGCTTGAAGAAGATCATGGATGCCTGGTGCGCTCTGTGGTTCTGGCCCGTCGACAAGGCCGGGCTGCTCGACGGTACCGCCGGCGAGTACTCAGTACACTCGATGGTTGCGGACTTGGACGGCCTCGCGCGGGTACTCGACGGCGCACCGCTGCTCGACGAGAGGCCGAATCCCTCTTCTGATCCTGAAACCTCGACCGCCCCCACGCCGCGCCCGGCACCACGCTTCGTCGAGGCGACCGCTCTGTTCTCGCTCGGTCCCGAGCAGACAACCTTCGAGGACCTTGAGCTGAACGCGGACGACGACGCGATCGTGGAAGTCAAGCAGCTCACACCTAAGAGTGGGAAGAAAACCGCAGCTCCGAAGTCCAAGACGCCGGAACGTCGGCAGATCGTCCCCCTGCAGGATCTCGACGACTGGCTGGAGTTCCTGGAAGCCATGCTGGGCACGGCCGACGTGCCCGAGGGAACCCTCATCGACAGTTTCGCGAGCCTTGACACACTCAAGACCTTCGAGGAGACGCTCCCCGGCTTCATGGGCATGGATGCTGGCAACCCGGAGGACCGATTCCCCTGGCTCCGAGAGGTGCGCGACATCGCGGAGGAACAGGGATTCCTCCACTGGGAGCTAGAGTTCGCCATCGTCTTCGCGCAAGGCGGCGGCTTCGACCTCCAGGTCGGCAACCCCCCGTGGGTTCGCCCTCAGTGGGATGAGCTTGCAGTACTCGCCGAGTTTGACCCCTGGTTTAAACTCACCGACAAACACGTGGCTGCGGAGAAGGCTCGACGTCGCACGGCAATCCACGAAACATCCGGCGGACGCGCGTACATCCTTAACCAATTGACATCCACGTCCTCAACCTCGGCATTGCTGAGCTCATCTCAAACATACCCACTTCTCGCAGGCACGCGCCCAGATCTGTATCGGGCATTTATGTGCAGAACTTGGTCGAACTCCGCAGAGTCCGGGGTGATCGGTCTTATCCATCCGGATACTCACTTCACAGGCGACAAGGAGTCGTTCCTTCGAGAGGAGGCTTACCAGAGACTCCGCATTCATGCCGATTTCGTGAATCCCGGACACCGCTTCTTCCCAGCCCCAGTCGGGGAATCAAGCCACTTTGGGTTGCACGTTTACGGCCCGCCCGGACAAATCGACTTCGATCACCTTTGCTGGCTCTTCTCAGTCGACGCCCTCCGACTCTCTGGAACACACGACGGAAACGGCGAACCCCCTGGAGTGCGTTTCAAGGGAGCGCTGGACGAAAGACCTCACCGCGCACGCATCATCAATGTCACCACCGAAGTGTTGGCCCAATGGCAGCGCCTAATTGGCAAGGTGGACCGACCCGCCAGCCAGGGGCGACTCCTCTCCCCGGTCAGCACTGCGGAAGCAGAGGCCATCAATTCTCTGGCCAACTATCCTATTCGACTCGACCAGCCCACTCTTCAAGTTTCGCAAGGGTTCTACGAAACTCCCACTAGAGACGCTGGACTTATCGAGTACAACCTCTCCAATCCAGACGACTGGTCCGAAGTCATCCTCAAGGGACCCCAGCTCGGGGTGGCCACGCCACTATTCAAGGCGCCGAACGCTGGAAGTAACGACGTCCTCGGGATGAATCTTGTAACCATCGAAGACGACGTCGTACCACCGACGGAATATCGCCGCGCAACTGGACGCACCGCGTACGAACAATCTCAAGACAAATGGCTTGACCGCGCTCACTTCAAGTCAGAGAGCAACAACCCAGACTATCGCAATACGGTAGCAAAGGAGCTTGCGGAATCGACGGATACGCCCGTCCTCGAAATTTCTCCTGCGGCGGTTGACGCTGTCATTAAATCCCGCTCAATGCGCAGCTACACGAAATTCTATCGTCTGGCGTGGCGGCGACAGATCGCACCTGACACCGAGAGGAGCTTGTACGCAGCAGTGATCCCCCCGGGTCCTGCCCATATCGATCTAATCAACAGCTTGACCACGCTAAATAACACAGAGACGGTTCTGAATTCCGGATTCTGGGCATCTATTCCGCTGGATTATTTCCTGCGCACAACAGGTAGAGCAGACCTGCGTGCCGGCGACGTCCGAACGATGCCGGCACCGAAGCCCGCCCACCCCCTATCCTCCCCATTGATCCTCAGGGCCCTCCGACTCAACTGCCTTACGGTCGCGTACAGCGACCTGTGGGAGGAGCTTTATGATGCGCAGTGGCCCACGAACGAGGGGTGGGCGTGCGAGTGGCCTGGCCTTCCACCACTCAATGCAGTTGGGCAGCACTGGGAACGGGATACCGCATTGCGTACCGAACGTGCCCGTCGCGCCGCCTTGGTCGAACTGGACGCATTGGTGGCTGTGTGGCTAGGGCTCTCCGCGGAAGCGCTGATCGCAATGTATCGCGCCCGATTCCCTGTTATGAACCGGTTTGAGGAAGTCACATGGTTCGACGCAGAGGGTTGGAAGATTGCGGGTAACGCCCGCACAGTCGGGCAACGGCAGACCAAGGAAAGCTGGGCGCAGTTCAAGGTGTACCAAGCAGATCCTGCTAGCGCCCCAGTGCCGGAGGCCTACACCGCGCCCTTCTTCAAAGCAGACCGCGAGGCGGAGATGCGGGCCGCACACGCTGTGTTCCAGATTCGGCTCGCCGAGGCCGTCGCCCGCGGTGAGTGGGACCCGGTCAAGCAGGAGGTGCCGAACTCGTGAGGCCAACCCTTCAGGCGCGGGGGCTCAAGGAGAGCCTGCTGCAGTACCTGTCGACAACGTACGCGCTCACCGACGAGGGTGCGCGCGAGGCGCTGCACCGGTTTCTTGGGGATGAGACGTCGGGGATGTTCCGTGGGCCGTATCTGCGGATCCGGACACCTTTCACCGTGGCCGGTGAGGGCTGGCGGAAGCACCTGGAGTGGCAGCGGGAGGGGTTCAAGCCGTATGCGCATCAGGCGGTCGCTTTCGCGCGTCTGACCTCCGCACATGGGCACACGCCGCAGCCGACGCTCGTGACCACCGGCACGGGCTCCGGCAAGACGGAGTCTTTCCTGTACCCGGTGCTCGATCACTGTCGGCGGGAGCGCGAAGCGGGGAAGGCCGGCGTGAAGGCGGTCTTCCTGTACCCGATGAACGCCCTCGCCACCGATCAGGCGCAGCGCATCAACGAGCTGCTCACTCAGAACGCCGAGCTCGGGAAGCTGTCGGCTGGCCTCTACATCGGTGAACGGGCCGCGACCCAGTACGAGAAGGTGCGTACGCGGCGTTCGGACATGCAGATCTCGCCGCCGGACATTCTGATCACGAACTACAAGATGCTGGACCTCCTGCTCCAGCGTGCCGATGACGCGCCGCTGTGGCGGGAGTCGGACATCCGCTACATCGTCGTGGACGAGTTCCACACTTACGACGGTGCGCAGGGTACGGACGTCGGGATGCTGCTGCGGCGGCTCGCTGCCGCAGTCGGCGCGTCCGAGGATGGCCGTCCGCTGGGGAAGATTTGTCCGGTGGCGACGTCGGCGACGCTGGCCTCCGGTACGGACGAGGATGGCGTGGCGCGACTGCTCGAGGTGGCGACGCAGGTCTTCGGTACGGAGTTCACGGCGGACGCGATCGTCGGGGAGAACCGGCTGTCCGTCGAGGAGTTCGTTCCACTCGGTGACGTGACCATGCAGCCGATGCCGACGCCCGACGAGCTGCTGGCGCTGCCTGATCCGACGACCGGCGACGAGGCACTCCTGGACCTGATCGAGAAGGTGACGGATGTCCGTGACCTCGATCCCTTCGTGCTCGGCGGGAACCTCAAGCGGCACCTGTTCACCCGCGCCGTGATGCAGGCCCTGAGTGGCGAGGTGAAGACCAGCCCCGAGGTGCTGGATGTGATGTGGCGGGCCGGTGCGGCCGGCTGGTCGCAGGCAGTGGCCCGGCAGCCGGAGAAGGCCGCCGAGGCGCTGGCACGGTTCGTCGCACTGCTCTCGCACGCCCGCGACCCGGAGTCCACGCCCGCCGAGCCACGGCCCTTCGTGCACGTGGAGGTGCACCAGTGGGCACGCTCGGTATCCCGTCTGCTGCGCGGTGTGTTGCCCTGGCCGAAGGCGGAGTTCCGGTGGGATGCGGCCGGCATGGCGGACGCGAGCGCCGCTAACGGCGGGCGTACGGCGCCGGTGACGACGGCCACCTCGGGCCAGAGCGCGAACCTGTTCCTGCCGGCGATCTACTGCCGTGACTGCGGGCGGTCGGGCTGGGCGGTGTTCTCGCCCGAGAGCGACGATCACGACGTCCAGTTCGACACGTACAAGATCCGCCGGGCGTCACTTGGCCAGGACAAGGCGCGGGTGCGGAACCTCATCACCGCGACGGAACAGCAGGCCCGCGAGGGTTCCGGTGCGGCGCTGATGACTGCGACCAGCGGCAAGGCTGGCTCGGCCGCGTCGCAGGGTGCCGGCGGCGTGCTAATGGTGCTGGACGGCACCCGCAAGCGCCTGCGGCTTCCCGACCCCCTCAACGACTACGACCGGGACACGAAGGAACCTCGGCTGACGGCCCGGGATTCAGCCTTCGTGCTGGTGAACTTCGGGGAGACCGCCAATACGGCTGCCAAGGAAGACTGGTGCCCGGCCTGCGGCGAACGCAACGCGATCCGCTACCTCGGTACCGGCGCGGCCGCGATGGCAGCTGCGTCGATCACCCAGCTGTTCACCGGCGGTGAGCTCGACAAGGAGCTCCGCGAGGACAAGACACTGATGTTCAACGACTCGGTGCAGGATGCCGCGCACCGGGCCGGATTCGTCGCCAACCGCTCGTTCACCTTCTCGCTGCGCGCACTGCTGGCCGGTCGTCTTCGCCACGACGAGCCGACCGCCCTCAACGATCTGATCGCGGACGTGGTCGAGGCGACGACGGACAAGGACACCCTGTCCGCGGTGGTACCGCCGGACCTGCACGGGTTCAAGGGTGTTGACCGACTGCTGTCTGGGCAGGGCCGCGGCGGGGACCTGAAGACGTGGCGACTGATCGGCCAGAGGCTGGCGTTCGAGACGCTCATGGAGTTCGGCTTCCGGTCGCGCAACGGCCGTACGCTGGAGCTGACCCGTACCGCCGCCGCGCAGGTCCATATCCAGGATCCGGCGGCCGTGGTCGCGTTGGTCAAGCAGCTGCACGAGGAGTGCGTCCGCGACGGCCTGCCGCTGGTGCCGCAGAATGATGCGCGGTACCTGGCGTTCGTCCGCATCTTCTTGGAGCGGCTGCGCACGCGTGGCGCGGTCGCCCACCATTGGCTGGACAAGTACATCGACGAAGCGGGTACCAGCCGGTACTACATCTGGGGCAAGCGGGCTCCTGGTATGCGGGCCTTCCCGAAGGGGATCGCGGCCCCTGTGTTCTTGCTCGGGCAGACCAAGAACGGCAGCGAGTTCGACTTCGCCACCGGCAGGTTGTCCTGGTACGAGCGGTGGGCCGGCCGGTGCCTGGAGCTGCCGCGTGAGCTGGCGCCCGAGCTGTGGAGTCGTCTGCTGCCCGAGCTGGCCTCGATGGGCCTGTTGTCTGTCCGTACCCCGAACGACACGTCAGTGAGGGTGTACGGGCTCAAGCCAGGCAGCATCGTGGCCCAGCTCCTGGACGACGAGCATGTGCGTTCCTCGTACGTGCGCTGCCCCGTGTGCTTCTGGGAGCAGACAGTCCATCCCTCCCTGCTGGACCAGTGGCACGATCAGCCCTGCCCCTCCTACCGGTGTGGCAAGGGCCGCCTAGTGGCTGGCGACCGGCCGGAGGGCCTGGGCATTCACCACCGCGATCGCGACTACACGCACGACTACTACCGGCGCCTCTACCGCGGTGCGGGAACGTATCAGGTGGTCACGGCCGAGCACACCGGAATGCTGGGGCGCCCGCAGCGCGAGAAGGTCGAGGAGGCATTCAAGCGCGGCGGCGGCTTCAAGGACCCCAACGTGCTGTCCTGCACTCCGACGCTGGAGATGGGTATCGACATCGGCGACCTGTCTGCCGTCGTCCTGGCCGCACTGCCGCGCCGTCCCGCCTCGTATGCGCAGCAGGTCGGCCGAGCCGGACGCCGCACCGGCAACGCCTTCCTGCTGACCATCCCGGACCGGCGCCGACGCGACCTGTACTTCCTTGAGCGCCCGAAGGACCTGATCGCGGGCACCATCGTGCCGCCCGGCTGCCACCTGTCGGCCATCGAGATCCTGCGCCGCCAGTACCTGGCGCACCTGCTGGACTTGGCCGCCGCCGGCCGCCTCGTCCGCGCGGACGGAATCGTGCTGCGAGCGCTGCCGCACAAGGCACCCCGCTTGTTCGGGCCGTCCGGGTACCTCACCGATCTGGTGGAACTGGCCATCGACCAGGGCGAAGAGCTGGTCAAGGGCTTCCTGAAGCTGTTTCCCACTGGCGTCAACGACCAAGCCAAGGCCGAGCTGGAGAAGTACGCAACGCACGATCTGCGCGGCAAAGTGGAGCAAGCCGAGCGGGAGTGGCGGCAGAGCGAGGACGCCTTGCGGGCGCGGCTGCGCGAGATCGACGAGGCGCACGGCGAACTCCACGACAGCGACCCCGACCAGGCCCGTCAGAAGGCCGAACTGGACGCCGAGCGGCGCGGTGTGGGCAAGCGGCTGCTCCACCTGGGTGACACAACGGCGCAGAGTGCGCTGTGCGACCTCGGGCTGCTGCCGAACTACGCACTGATCGACTCGACGACGACGCTGTCGGCGACCCTGTACGGGGAAGACGGCATCGACCCGAAGACGGGGAAGGTGGTGTACACCTCCGACACGCTCTCTTATGAGCGCCCCCGCCGCTACGCCCTCCAGGAGCTGGCACCGGGCAACACGTTCTATGTCAACGGCTACCGGCACGAGATCACCGGTCTGGAGCTGTCCACAGGAGGGCGGCAGGAGTGGCGTACCTGGCGGGTGTGCCCGGGCTGCGGCTACGTCCGTACCGAGCACGCCGCAACCGACCGCTCGGCGTGCCCGAGGTGCAAGACCAGCCAGATCGCGGATGACGGCTCCTGCCTCTTCCAGATCGTCGAGCCGGCCACCGTAACCTCGCGGGACAAGCGCGAGGACGCCCGGATCCGCGATGACAAGGACGACCGCGACCGCCGTTCGTACACGGTCGTGGACGCGGTCGACATTCCGGTGGAGGCGATCGAGCCCGGCTCGTGGCGGCATGCCCGTGAGACCTTCGGCGTTGACTATTGCCGCAGCGCCATGATCCGCCGGATCAATGTGGGGCCGGTCCGCTACGACGCCCCCGCCCGCGATGACTTCGCTGGCCACCTGGTGCGACTGAATCCATTCCATGTGTGTACCTCGTGTGGGGCCGCCACCGCGGACGGCCGGCCTGTCTTCGACCACGACACGGATGCCCTCGAGTCGGCGGCGGCCCGGTCCCCGCAGCTCAAGCACCACCGCCCTTGGTGTCCGCTGCGGCGGGGCAAGAAGGACGGCACCACGCAGGAGCCGGTACTGCTCGCCCACCAGCTCCAGACCGAGGCACTGAGGGTCCTCCTCCCGGCTGCGACCGCGGATGTGGACGCCAAGGTGCACTCCTTCCGTGCCGCCCTGCGGCTCGGCGTGGACCTGCATTTCGGCGGTGACCCGCAGCACCTGGACACCACGGTCGCGTCCATGCCGGACAACGACAGCGGAGAGCGCCGCTGGTTCCTGGTGCTCTTCGACTCCCTGCCCGGAGGCACCGGCTACCTGGACCGGCTCACCAACCCGGCCGCCTTCCGGGACACGCTCGCCCGGGCGTACGAGCAGCTCAAGGCGTGCCCGTGCGCGGAGGAACAGCGCCGGGCCTGCCACCGCTGCCTGCATCGCTACACCCCCGAGCAGTTCCAGGACGTGGTCTCCCGCCAGGCAGCGCTGACCATGCTGGAATCACTGCTGTTCAAGGGTGAAGGCGAGGACGGCTGGGAGACCACCGAGGTGGAGCACACCGGGCTGGTTGGGTTGGATGCTCAGGTCGAGTCCGACCTGGAGGCTCGCTTCCTGACCGCCTTGCGGGACTGGGTAAAGGTCACCGACGACGCCGCCCTGGACGAGGACGGCCACGCTAGCGGGCACCTGCGGTTCACCGACGGATCCGAGGTCATGCACTGGCGGCTCACTGCCCAGCGGCACCTCGAAGGCACCCGCACCGACTTCACCTTCACCCGGGTCGGCGGCCCCCAGCAGAGCGTGGACGTCTATCTCGAAGGCTTCCGGTTCCACGCCAGTCGGGAACACAACCGCATCGCCGAGGACGCGACCCGGCGCACCGTGCTGCGCGCCGATGGAAGGGTCGTCTTTCAAATCACCTGGGCGGATATTGACCTGTTCGAGCACCGACCTGGACGCACCCGTCCGGTCTGGCCGCCGTACCGGGGTACCGCTCAGGAGCAGGCCAAGGCAGCCTACGAGCAGTACGGCGGCAACCGTGCCCACTTCGGTGAGGCTGTCTTCGCCAACCCGATCGACACTCTGATCGCCTATTTGCGTGACCCGGACGCCACTTGCTGGGCACGTCGGGCACGTGCCCTGGTCACCGGTCTCGCGGGCGTCCCCGCAACAGCCGCCGTGTCCGCGACGGGCAAGCGCAGCGAGCTCGTCACCGTGCTACGCGACCAGCTCGCTACCCTCGGGGCTGGAGAGCGGGCCGACAAGCCGGTCGTCCCCGACACAGCCGGTATCGGACCCGTCCACGTCTTTCGCAGCCAGGACGAGCACGGTCTGCCGATCTTGTTCGCCCTGGATGCCGCCGCTCCCGAGGACCTGCGCTGGACCGCACTGGCCGTCCTCGATGACAGCGACGCCGTCCTCGACACGGACGAGCACAAGCTGCGGTGGCGGTCCTGGCTGTACTGGACCAACATCACCCAGTTCCTGTCCATCGCCGGGGGTGACGGCGTCCAGCTTGCCGCCAGCCGGGCTGCGGACTTCGAGGTCGAGGTCCTCGCCGTGTGCGGTGGGCTGGGCGAGCTCGACTCCATCACTGCTGCTCTCGCGCCGGCATCCGAGCCAACAGTCAAGCCCGCCGTCCTCGAGCACACCAGCGACTCGGCGGTCGAGGCCGCGCTGCGCCGGGCCATCCGGGACGCGGCCTGGGACGAGGAGATCCTGGAGATCCTGCGCGAGGACGCCGAGGAGGCACCCGACCTGCTCCGCCTTGCCGAAGCCCTCGCCGACCGCGGCAAGCGGGCACCCATCTTCGGCTTCGAACTGGGCGCGAGCCGCTGGCAGGCCGACTTCGCCTGGCAGACCCCCGGCCTCAAGATCGCCGTGGTCACCGCCCACAGCGGTGCCGACGACCCTGAGGCTCAGCGCCGGGACGCCGCGTACGCCGAGGACGGTTGGACCGTACGCACCGCAGCCGACTGGCTCGACCACCTCGGCACCCTGCTTGAACAGCTCCCCGACACGGAAGGCACCACCCGATGACCGCCCGGCTCAGCCTGTACCGCAAGGCCGAACAGGAGCTGTACAAGCTCGACCGCTCGGTCAAGGCCCAGTTCTACGACTTCTGCCACGACTTCCGGAAGAACCCCAGCCTTCTCGGGTTCCAGCTGAAGAAGCTCAAGGGCGACTCCCGGATCTGGTCCGCCCGTGTGAACCAGTCCTATCGGGCCCTTCTCGCGCCCACCGGTGTGGATGCGGACGGTACCGAGAGCTGGCTGGTCATCGCCGTCCGTCATCGCAAGGACGTCTACGAGGAACTCCAGGTCGCGGTCAACCGTGTCACAGGCGAGATCGAATTCGTCGACCTCGCCGTAGTCGGCGACAGCGCCCTGCGCCGCGCCGGCATCACGCTCACCCCTGCCGAGCCGGACCCCACAGAACCTCCAGCCGAGCCCGCGCCCTCCCCCGCCGCTGAACCGGAACAGCCTCAGGCTGCACCGGCGCTACTCGCCGCGTATACCGCCGACCAGCTGCGCGAGCTCGGCGTCGCCGAACAGCTCATCGAGCTGGCACTCACGGTCACCGACAGTACCGAGCTGGACCAGCTCGTCGAGGGCTCCCCCCTGCTGTCGAAGGACATTCTGTACGGCCTCGCCGCCGGCATGGACATCGACGAGGTCCGCAAGGAGATCACCCAGCCCGTCGAGCTCGGCCACGAGCCCGACCTCGGCGACTTCGCCGCGGCCCTGACCCGGACCAAGGTCACTGCCGTGGACGACGCCGTCCAGGCCGCCATCGACGAAGGCGACTTCCGCGCCTGGAAGGTGTTCCTACACCCCACCCAGGAACGCATCGTCCGCCGCCACTACAACGGGCCCGCCCGCGTCTCGGGCGGCCCCGGGACCGGCAAGACCATCGTCGCCCTCCACCGGGTCAAGCACCTGGTCGAGCAAATGCCTCCCGGCCACGACAAGCCGATCCTTCTGACCACCTTCACCAAGAACCTCACCACCGACCTGCGGCTGCGTCTGGCCTCACTCATCGAGCCCGAACTCCTCGCCCGCATCGAGATCGCCCACATCGACCAGCTCGCCGCACGCGTCCTGGGCGAGAACACCGCGCCCGGCCGCGGCAGGCAGCGCGTCTACGACAACGTGGCGCTGAACGAGATGCGGCAGCTCCTCGCCGAACTCGACGACCGCCGCTGGGAGCCGGAGTTCCTGCTCGAGGAGTGGGAGCAGGTCATCCTCGGCCAGTCCGTGCCCACCCGTTCCGCCTACTTCCAGGCCCGCCGCGCCGGCCGAGGTCGCTCGCTGACCCGCCCGGAGCGCAACCACATCTGGAAGTTGATCGAGCAGTTCACCGCCCGTCTCGACAAACTCGGCGTGGAAACCTGGGGTCAGGCTTCAGAGCGCGCCGCCCGGTTCGAGATCGAACGCGCCGCGAAGATCCGGGCCCGCCGCGAATACAAGGAAGAGGTCGGCGGCAAGGACCTCATCCACCGCGACAACAGCTCCGGCATGCGTTACCTCGGTTACCGCTACCGGCACATCGTCGTCGACGAGGCCCAGGACCTCAGCCCCGCCCACTGGAAGATGCTCCGGGCCATGGCCGACCCGGACCTGCCCAACGACATGTTCATCGCCGGCGACACCCACCAGCGGATCTACGACCACCAGGTCGCCCTCGGCGCCCTCGGCATCAACATCCGCGGCCGCTCCTCCCGGCTGACCCTGAGCTACCGCACCACCAGGGAGATCCTCGCCGACGCCCTGCGTGTCGTCGAACCGCGGAACTCCGGTCAGAAGGTCGGCTACGACGACCTCGACGACGGAACCGACAACCTCGCCGGCTACCGGTCCGTCCTACACGGCCCCGCCCCCAGCTTCACCCCATACGCCACCTGGGACGCCGAACTCGCGGGTCTCGCCACCACCCTCGCCAACTGGCGCGACGAGCTCTCGACCGACGAGAACGGCTCCCCACGCGACCCCAGCGGCCACATCGCCGTCTGCGTCGCCGACCGAGACATGGTCAGCCAGACCATGTACTACCTGATCACCAAGGCCGGCATCACCTGCGCCGAACTGACCAAAGACGGTCCCAAGGGCGATGGCGAAGTCCACGTCGGCACCATGCACCGCTTCAAGGGCCTGGAGTACCAGCGCCTGGCGATCGTCGGTGCCAGCGACGGCATCATTCCTCGTACCCACGTGATCGACCGCTACCGCACCGAGGACCCGCCCCGCTACGAGCGCGAACAGCGCAAGGCCCGCTCCCTGCTGTTCGTAGCCACCACTCGAGCCCGCGACGCCCTCAACATCAGCTGGCACGACAGGCCCAGCCCTTACCTGCCGATCTGACCAACTGCCGGCCTCCCCGCACCCGCGGGGAGGCCGGAGCCTCGGCTGTCCTCAGGCACGCGACAAGGAACTCGCCTCATAACGCAGCTGATAGGCGCGCACCCCACCGCCGCTCATCCGATAGATCGTTATCGCCGACAGGAACTGCTCCTTCACCTCCAGCGTGCGGCCCCGCTCCTTCTCGGCGATGTCGCTGATCCAGTCCTCCACATGCTCCGGCAGCTTGAACGCCAGCTCATACGCGTTCTGCGCACTCAACGGCGACAGCGTCCACTCCGCCGAGCCGCCACTACCCCTCCGCCGGATCCTCACCGCGTGGTCGGGCTGGGCATCCGCATACGCCACGAACGCATGGTGATCGTCAGCGGCCAACGGCAGGATGAACGGGGCCGCAGGAAACCCGAGCAACAGCTCAGCATCACTACGTTGCTGCAGAGCCGTAACGAAGCTCGCAATGGCCGCGGCGGCCTCCTGCTTGAACTTCCCCTCGGCGATCGACACCGCGGGCAGCAGATGGGCCGGTGCAGTACCCAGCGCCTTCCGCAGCTCGGTGCGGAGCCACGTCATGGGAAAAGGATCGGACGGCCCCAGGTGCTTCTGAGCCTTGTCCAACGTCCACGCCGTCGTACCGATAGCACCCAGCAGCCAGGCGAACGACGCACCGGAGAGATCCACCAACGAGAGCTGATGGGCGAGCGCGTACTTCTGCGCCTCCGCGGTGAACCCGTTCGCCGAGAACAAGGCGTACGAATACTGGTAGCGCTGCCGTGGCCGCCTCCCGGCATGCGCCATGAAGTTCTCGTTCACGTCATGCACGACGCCGTGCGCGTTCCGCACAATCTCCAGCCCGACCCGGTCCTTGTAGAACTTCGCCTCAAGAAAGAGCCGCACAGGCATCGAGAACGCCGGCGTGAACGCGAACTCGCCCAGCGCGTCCACCTGGTGCAGTGCACCCCGTCCCCGGACCCGAAGCGTGTCACCCTGGCTCACGAGCTCCACGGGATCCTGGTCCTCGTGCACCAGGAGTCGGTATCCAGAGAACCGCAACAGCCAGGCCAGCGACTCCTCCAACAGATATCCCCGCAACGCCGAATCCCTGGCCACGCTCTCCCCCTCCGTAACACGGTCACGCCATACGCATCAGTGATGATCTCACCGCTGGCGAAACCGGGTCATGCCCTGGAGCGTTGCCCAGTCATCCCAGTCGAAGAGCCCAAGGGCACAGACGGGGCAGGCTTCGACCCGTCTGGTGGAGATCATTCACGGTGTGCCACCTCGTCGGTATCCGGCCCACAGGCGCCCGCCGACCTGAGCCAACACCTCGTCCGTCACACCGACAAGAGGCTCGATTTTCCCGCCCAGTGCCTCACGGACGGCGTCGTGCAAGCTGGCGGCAAGTCCTGGGGCTGCGGCATCCATGCGACGTGCTAGCCATTTCCCACCACCGCACCATGATCCACTCGCACTCAGCGCCAGTTCGCCGACTCTCCTGGCGAGTTCTGCCGCGATGAATAGCGTTTCCGCCTGATCGGTACTCCCAGCGAGATCGTCCAGAAGGTCCGTGATCGCATAACGCCGGTCCTCAAGCTCCTCGGCTGTAACCGCGGGCGGGCCCGCGACGGCCAGCTTCCGGGCTTCAGCGCCGAGCCGCGCACCGAGGCCGTCGGTATCGAAGAGCAACAAGCCGTCTGCACACATCCACAGCAGCGGGCTCCGCCGTCGCCGTATCTCACGCTCTACGAATGCATGCCAGGTGTCCTCCGTGTGGACGAACATCTCCACGGGCCAGTCGCGAAACCGGAAGCTCTCACGGTACGGGGCCGGGGATCCGTGCAGAAGCACGACGATGTCGAGGTCGGACAAGGCCGTGCGTCGTTCCGACAGAATGCCGCCCCCCAGAAACGCCGCCCGAGCAGCCGGATGACGTTCCTCTACAACGGCCCGCGCTGCTGCCACTGGATCCATGTCAAATCACCCATTTCCTTCGCTCGGCAAGCCACCGCAGAACGACCTCGCCGCTCCAGGTTTGGTGCTGTCGGAGGAACGGCGATCCAAACGCATGAGGCGGCTGGGCTCCGGAAGCGAGGAAGAAGCCGGAGAGGGCGGCCAAGGCGGCATCCAACTGCTCTCCTTCAGCGGCCTGGGCCGTGGGATGGCGGGCGAAGAGCGCTGATGCGTCGTACCCATCAGCAAATGCAGTGGCCAGGAGCAGCACAAGATCGAACCAACTTGCACCCAGACAGGGCCAGTTCCAGTCGCAGATCCAGGCTGCTCCATTGGTGTCGAGCAGGACATTGTCCTGCCGGAGGTCATGGTGCAGAACCGCGGTACCGGCGGTGGCCTCGCGCCATCCGGCCTCCAGGTCAGCGAGTTGATCCAAGAGATGGAGTGGCGTCCAGGTCGGCAGTAGACGATGCTCACTCGCGCCTCCGGCTAGGGCGCGCCAATCGTCGAAGTCTCCTCCATCGCCCACTGGTTTAAGTCCGGTTTGTAGAAGCTGGGCAGACGGATGAGCAAGCGCCTCTGATGCCGTCGCCCATGCATCCAATGCCGCCGACAGCTCCTCGGGCTTCCAGGGTTCACTGGGCATACGCCCTCCGACCACGGCGTCAAAACCCAGGACAACCCATCCGTCCTGCTCCTCATGCCATCGCAGACGGGGAGCCGGCACATCGTGCGGCAGCGCCGTGTTGATCACCGCCTCGCGCCGGTAGCAGTCCGCGATGTGCATGGAGTCGGCACTGTTGACGGCCTTCACGAACTGAGCTTCGCCATCTGAGCAGATCACAGCGGCAAAACCACGGGTGAACCCGCTTCCAGAGCTCGGTCCAGCCGATACTGAACCGCTGAACCTCCGACTGATCGAAAGGCGGACAGGCTCGGGAAGGTCCTGCCATCCGGGGCGAACGGCAGTGGAACTGTAGTGCGGGCGTGGGGTCATTGTGGCCAGCATCTCCTCAGAGTGCAGCAATCTCGTGGCGCTCCGCCAACGAGATTGAGGAGGAGCGGCAGGCGCAGCCGACGCCATGTGACGCCTCGGCCGCGAGGAAGGACTTCCTCACCACGGCGCCTCGAGCCGACGCTTCTTCGTCTACTGGGTCGCGATCACGTAGACGCTCGCCCACTGTCGCTTCGGATTGGCCATTTGAGGGTCGAAGTCCCAGGCGTCGACGGTGGCGAAGCCGGCCGCCCCTCCTACATCTCAAGAGGGATGACGACACAGGGTAGTTCGAGAACTACGCTCAAAGCTTGGAAACGTCTGGGTCGCCGCACGGCCATGGACTCCCGACCAGGAGGGGACCCCGCCGCACATGGGCAGGACTGAGTACTACAACGACCCTGCCGCACCGAAGGCGAACACCCTCATCCCCGCCAGCAACCTGCTCGTCGTCGACGACAACGGCGCCATCCTCTTCCAACGCCGCCGCGACACCGGCCAGTGGGCCCTGCCCGGCGGAGCCCAGGACATCGGCGAGACGGCCGCCCAATGCGCGGTACGCGAGTGCCTGGAGGAGACCGGCATCGTCGCCGAGATCACCGGCTTCCTCGGCGTCTACACCAACCCGAAGCACATCGTCGCGTACACCGACGGCGAGATCCGCCAGCAGTACGAGAACACCTACATCGGCCGCCCCACCGGCGGCACGCCCACGATCAACGACGAGGCCGACGGCGTCCGCTTCATCCAGCCCGCCGACCTCGACCAATACGACATCCACCCCAGCATGCGCCAGCAGATCGGCGACTACCTCGCCGGCACGTACCCCTACCTCGGATAGCGCGGAAGCGCCGCCTTCACACGATCCACAGCGGCAAAACAATCTTCGGCGACGCCCGACGGATAAACCGACCCACCACGCTGTCAGCGGTACAGCAGCTTCCTCCCACTGTCCCCGGGTTTGGCCTTGCCAGCCTGGAACTGCCACGAGAGGCTCCCTTCCGCGGCGAGAAGGCAGCCTGCTCGGCCGGGCTGCCGTCCAGCAGCTGCCCGAGGGAGCGCCGCACCAGAATATCGATCGGCAACGTCAAGGCCCGCTGCAACCGCCTCGACCTGGACCAGCACTCGCCGAACTCGGCATCCACTGGGCCGACTCTTGAGAGCAGAGTGCGGCCCCAGGCACGCCCCGAGCGTGCTGTCGTACCCGCGTGCGAGGGTTGCCAACGGCCTTGCCCACGAAGTCACCTGGGAGAGCAGGTTGTGGATATGCGTCAACGCTTCGCCAACGGGGTGGTCATCGGACGCAAGGGGCAGACATGTTGATCACGCGTATGTAGGCAACCACCACGCGCCAGGCACCCTGGGGGGAATGTGGCAGACGTGAACGTCGACAGCCTTCGCGGGAGAGATCTCGCGGAGTACATCGTGACGACCTACGGCTTCTCGGTCTACCCCGTGCAAGCAGACGGGACGCCCCTGCAGAACTGCGAGACGTGCCGTTCCCGAAGCGTGCGGTATAGATCCGGTTCGCTGTCATGCACGGCCTGTATCCAGGGGTTTGGGGAGGCTCCCGAGCCGGTCAAGCACTTTGTGTCCTCCGAGACGATGTGGTGCCACGGCTCTCACTCGGCCACGGCCAGGCCGGACAGGGTCAAGGACTTCTGGCCCACCGACGCGCCCCCGGCTGTTGCCCTTGCTCCCTCCGGGCTGCGAGTTGTCAAGGTGTCGCCGCAGATGGAGGAGCGGGACCTGTCCGAGATCATCGACTACGCAGGCATGGAAAGGACTCTGGTCCTGGGACACCCTGACGGGACAAGATCCATGATCTACATGGGGTACGGCCCAGCGACGACCTCGGGACCGACCTCGTCCTACTTACAGCTCATGCACACCTGTTCGGCATTCTTATGGGATGGAAGGATCGTCGCTGACTATCCCGTCTCGCACATGCAAAAGAGCATCTACGGGTCCCTGCAAGAGTGCGACAGTCTTCTCGGTCCGTGTAGCTGTTCTGTCGACTACGACGACAGGAATCACTACCGGTACAGCTGGCAGCACTGCCCCCAGTCGCCGGACACCCATCCAGGGATCACAAACTGCCGAGGCGGCGCCCAGGTGACGGACGATGTTCCTCGATTCGAGCTAGAGGCCGACCTGGTCAACTGGCTCGTCCTACAGCTCTCCCCCTTCTTCGTGATTCAGCGCCAGGTCTCAGGTAAGTCCATTCACGGGAAAACCGTCCGCCTGGACCTTCTCCTGACTCCACGTGATACGACGGGCTGGAAGAAGACCGATGTGGTCTTCGGGCTGGAGGTGAAGCAGCCAAGCAGTGATCCGGCGAAGCTGATAGCCCAGGCCATCGACTACTCCAACTCGACCTGGACCGGGCATGGGCGAATCCCGATCCTGATGTACCCACTCGCATCCGAGTTCCGGAACGAACCGAGCTTCATGCACTTCCTGCGGACCCTGGCCGCGGAGTTCATGGTTGGGGAGCTGTCGCGCGACAACGCGTTGGGCTGGACCATCACCATGGGAGGTGCTCCGGTCTGGCACGCCTCCAGGGGGCCAGCGTCCGTGGGCAGAACCAGCCTGTTCAGGATGAGGGATGGGCACCGATGAGGTCACGGGCACGGCAGCGCGAACGACGACGTAGAGGAAGGGCCTAGATCCGCGAGTTGCGCAGCGACTGCCACACAGCACCGGCCAGCGCCCGCGTCGCCCGGTGGACCGACAGCCCCTCGTGCTGGCGGTACAGCTCCCAGTTGTACGGGACCAGCGAGAGCTTGTTGGAGGACAGCGAACCCGCCTGATGGGACCTGTACACCGCAAGCGGCTCGGCCAGGCCCCGGGCGTCAGCGCCGTCCCGCATGATCGACAGCCACAGGGCGTAGTCCTGCCGCTTCCGCATCTCCGGCATCAGCCGCGTGCCGAGGACATTGCGGTCGTACATGGCGGTCAGAGCGCCGATGTAGTCCCGCACCAGCATCGCGTGGTAGTCCACGTGTTCCCTCGCGCGGACCACCCGTCCGTTCGGAATGAAGTCGGCGCTCTCGCCGTCGTAGTCGGCGTCCATCTTGTAGTAGGAAGTGAACGTCAAGGGCGCATCGCCCATAGCGGCGAACTCGATCTGCCGCTCAGTCTTCTTCGGAAGCCACAGGTCGTCGCTGTCGAGAAAGGCGACGTAATCCCCCCGGGCCCGCTCGATAGCGAGGTTGCGTGCCCGGCCGGCACCACCCTGGTCCGGTGCCGACTCCGGCTTGACGCGCTCGTCCTGCCGGGCGAACTCCATGAGCAGGTCCAAGGAGCCATCAGAAGACTTGTCGTCGGTGACCAGCAGCTCCAGGTCGCTGTGGGTCTGCGAGAGCACCGACCGAACCGCTGCGCCGAGCGTCGCTGCCGAGTTGTAAACGGGCATCACGACGGACACCAGGGGCACAGCGCTTCTCCTTGCTCGGTCAAAGACGACATCCCATTCAAGCACTGGAATCGTAGTGGGCGGCTGCCATGCATGTTGTTATCGCTGGTCAGGGATGCGTGGGGCTGCCGCTGGCCGTGCGCACCGCAGAGGTGGGTCACCGGGTCCTCGGCCACGACGTGGACCGGCATCGCGTTCAGCAGATCACCGCCGGCCAGTCGTACGTAGAGGACGTGGCGTCCGCGCGGCTCCCCACCGTCCTGGACTCCGGGGCCTACTCCGTCACCGCCGACGCCACCGCGCTGGCCGGGTTCGACATCGCGGTGATCACCGTGCCGACCCCGCTCCGGGACGGCGTGCCCGACCTGACCTACGTCGAGTCCTGCCTCCACACGGTGGGCGCGCACCTGCGCCCGGGCGCGACCGTAGTCCTCGAGTCCACGACCTACCCCGGTATCGCCGAGGAGGTGGTGCTGCCGAATCCTGGAAAGGACATCCGGCCTGGCTGGCGCGGACTTCCATGTCGGATTCAGCCCCGAGCGCATTGACCCGGGAAACAGGGCGTGGCCGTTCGAGAAGACACCGAAGGTGGTGTCTGGCATCGACGCGGCATCGCTCGACGTGGTCAAGGGCTTCTACGACGGCCTTGTGCAAACCAGAGTCCCGGTCTCCGCCCCGAAGGTGGCCGAGCTGATCGAGAACACGTTCCGGCATGTCAACACTGTGCTGGTCAACGAGATGGCCATGTTCGCCAAGCCGCTCGGCGTGAACATCTGGGAAGCGATCCAGGCCGGCCCGGTGGCGCTTCAGTCGGTTGATCACGCACTCGACCGCGTGGTGCTCGCGGTAGTCGGTCGGGGCGAAGCGTGGCGGTCGGCCGCCACGGGAGCCGAGCTTCTGGCGGTTGCGTGCCTGGTCCGGGCGGCCAGGCCCACGAACTCGGGCTCCCGGTGCAGGATCGCGTGGTACGACATCGCAGCACGGCATCGACCAGCGGCGCCAGCCCGGTGACGCCTGGCACTGAGCCTTCCCTGCTGTCCCATCGCCAGGCCAGCGGAGGGACAGCAGCATGTGGTACCCCTCCGCTCACGGGGTGAGGCGGTTCGGGCCGCGGAACAGGAACGCGGCCTCGCGGATCGAGTCCAGGCCGAGCATGACCATCAGGATCCGGCCCAGGCCGGCGCCGAGGCCGCCGTGGGGCGGGCACCCGAACCGGAAGATGTTCATGTAGTCCTGCATCGGCTCGGTGTCCATGCTCTTCTCCTCCGCCTGCTTGAGCAGCACGTCGGAGCGGTGCTCACGCTGGGCCCCGGTGGTGATCTCCAGGCCCTTCCACAGCAGGTCGAAGCTGAGCGTCAGGTCCGGCCGGTCCGCCGGACGCATGTGGTAAAAGGGCCGGACGCTGGCCGGGTAGTGCGTGATGAACACGAACTCATGCCCCGTGAGCTCCTTCATGTGGGCAGCCATAGCGCGCTCGCCCTCCGGGTCCAAGTCCTCCTTGAGCCCCGCCGGGTCCCACCCGCCGGCCCGCAGAATCTCCTGCGCCTCGGCCATCATGATCCTGGGGAACGGAGCCTCCGGCACGACGACCTCGACGCCGAAGACCTCCCGGATCGCCTCACCATGGACCTCAACGACCTTCGCGATGGCGTGAGCGAGCATCCGCTCCTCGAACGCCATCACGTCCTCGACGTCGTCGATCCACGACAGCTCCACGTCCACCCCAGTGAACTCGGTCGCGTGCCGCGAGGTGAACGACGGCTCGGCCCGGAACACGGGGCCGATCTCGAAGACCCTGTCGATGCCGGCGGCCACCGCCATCTGCTTGTAGAACTGCGGCGACTGCGCGAGGTAGGCCGACCGGTCGAAGTACCCGAGCTTGAACACCTCAGCTCCGGACTCCGACGCGGTGCCCATCAGCTTCGGCGTGTGCATCTCCGTGCAGCCGTGCTGCATGGCGTACTCGCGCAGCCCCTGCTCCAGGGTCGTCTGCGCGGTGAACACGAGCTGCGCCGTCGCCCGCTTGCGTACGTCGAGGAACCGCCAGTCGAGCCGGTGCTCGGGGCCGGTGTGCTCGTCGATCGGCAGGGGCGTCTCCGCCAGGTTCAGCACCTCGACCGTCTCGGGGACGATCTCCAGGCCGCCCAGCTTGACCTGCGCCGCGTCCACGACACGGCCGGTGATCCGGACGGCGGACTCGGGGGTGAGCGATTCGAGGGCGGCTTCAAGCGGGCGGCCGTCGCGCTTGTGGGTCACCTGGACCATGCCGGAGTGGTCCCGCAGGATGACGAACTGCATCTTGCGCTGCAGCCGGAGCGCGTTCACCCAGCCGGAGACGGTGACCGTCTGGTCGAGGTGTGCGCGTAGGTCAGAAGCCAGTACGCGGCTAGTCGTGTGGATCATCGCAGCCCTCCAGGGGCGTCGTCATGATCCCTTGGAAGCGTGGGCGAGAAGGGTACTCGCGGTGCCACCACGCCTTTGCCACCACCAGACAGCGGCGGCCTCATTCAGCCCGATGACGGGGGCAAACCGGCGGGGCATTGGGCCCGAGGGCCTTTCCTCCCCGCGCTCGGGAGTGTCTTCACCACGGGTCGCGAGGCCGCCTTCACAGCTGCCGGCGGCTCTCTCTGCTCACGTGATCTGTGGCTACTCGTCTCCGTCGACGCGTTGCCCACGAGAATAGGGACCCCGCAAGTCTCCCGCAACGCAATCACGGCAACGGCGCACGACGTGGCCGAAGGACGCCCTCGCCGAGGTCAGGTACGACACGCAGCACATCGCAGCCGAGCTGGCCGGCGCCAACCTCTTGATTGGACTCCGGTGCGGGTGACAATGCGGGGTGACGGTACGGAAGTTCTTGCTACCGTCGCGTTCGCCCTCAAGGAGGTCTCATGGCATCGTCTCTGCCCACTGCGGCTGATGTGGATCTGAGGGTTCAGCCGATTGACGATGTGCTCGAACGCGTAGACCAAGCCTTGGCGGTGCGGCTGGAGCGGAACACGGTAGTGCGTAAGCGCCGCTCAATCGGGGGACGGACCGATCACGGCACCTGGGTGCGGATCGAGCGTCGCGGGGTCGACAGGATCGGCGAGCAGGGTTGGAACGGAATCGAGGCCGCGGCGGTCCTGCGGGACGTAATCATGCCGCAGTGGTATCGGGGGTTTGCCTGGCGTGAGCGGGAACAGCCGGTGATGTGGCGCGCTGACGAGCTGGAGCTGATCACAGCCGCGCCCGTCGGGAAGGGCGCCAGGGCGCTCGACGATCCCAGTTTGCCGGATTCGTGGTGGGTGTCGTTGAACGCCTCGCTCGATGCCCTCGCCGCGCAGCGTACTCCCCGCATTGCCACGCCCGACACCGTGATGATCACGCAGGACGTGGTCACCTCGACGATCAGTGCCGTCTTCCCTGAGATCACCGACACGACCGTGAGCGACTGGGTGCCGGCACACGCGGACCTGACGTGGGCGAACGTGATGGGGCCCGAGTTCTGCGTGATCGACTGGGAGGACTGGGGGATGGCTCCTCGAGGGCTGGATTCCGCGACCCTGTGGGGCAATGCGCTTGCCGTCCCGGCCCTGTCCGAGCGGGTAGTCCACGAACGACGTCGGGACCTCGAGAGCCGGGATGGCCAGCTGATGGCGCTGTTCTTCTGCGCGAAGATCGTGGGCCCCCACGCGTACGTGGAGGACCCTCTCCTGAAACCCGCCCGCAGGGAAGCGGCGAGGCTTGTAGCGGCGCTCCAGGCCACCAGACGGCACCACGGTTTCAGCAAAACCGAACGTTGACACTTCCCGCCCACCACTAGTAACAGTTGGAGCTTTCGTGCCCGGGCCTGTCACCCCGATCATCCGCACCGCTGCCAAAGCTGTCGTCCTCCACGCCGGCCGTGTGTTGCTCCAGCGGGCCAACTGGGAGGGGCAGGAGTGCTACTTCCTGCCCGGTGGGGGCCAGCTCCCCGGTGAAGCCCTCGATGCCACCGTGCGCCGCGAGGTCCACGAGGAGACCGGCCTGACCGTCACCGTGGTCCGGATGTTGTGGCTGCGCGAATACATCGGCGCCAACCACAAACACGCCGACACCGAAGCCAGCACCCACCGCATCGAAGCGATCTTCCATTGCACCCCCTCCGGTGACCCCAGCAAGCTTGGCGGACACGCCGAGGACGACTTGCAGACCGGCCTGGACTGGGTCGAGTTGGAGAAGGTGCCCCACCTCAACTTGCTTCCCCACGCCCTGCGGCAGCCGATCACCGCACTCGCCAGCGCGGAGTACGCGACCGGCTACCTCGGCGACGTCGCCTGAGCACCCGGATGGCCAGCGCGTTCTGCCCGACCTAATCCGTCCACCCACAATCGCTTAGCTCAGATCACGTCTGGCACCGTGCGCCGGTAGCGGACTTCGGACAGCAATACTCCGTCGTAGTCGTCGACTTGAACGGCACCATCAGCGGAGTAGCCCGCCAGTTCATAGAAGCGCCGCGCCCGAAAGTTGTCGCGAAAGACCCACAAGAGCAACGTGCCGAAACCACGAGCCGCAGCATGGGTATTAACAGCATTGAGCAGCGTGCGGCCAACTCCTGTCCCGATGAGTGAAGGCTGAATGTAGAGAGCATAGAGCTCACCCAGAGCATGGTCCGCCTCCGTGCCGCGGTAGGGCCCGAGGCAAGCCCACCCTAAAACTTCTGAATGATCATTAACCGCTACAAGATCCATCACCTGCCCGCCCGACCGCGCAAAACGTCTCCGGCACCGCTCAGCATCCTTCTCGGCCCTCATCCCGTCCAAGTAAGGCTGAGGCACAATGCCGGCGTACGCTGCCTTCCAACCGGCCACACGTATTGCCGAGACAGCCGCAATGTCGGCTTCCTTCATGACCCGTACGGACATCATCTCAACACCATAAGTGACCCTTTGCGCGACCGTCCGAGAATTACGGCGAACCATCCCACCTCGTCACGATGGGCTGGCAGCGACGAAGACTCAACTCCTCTCGCGGGTCGGAGAGCTTCGCCAGCTAAGGGCTTGCAGGGAAGTTCGGTCAGCCGGATCCAGTGACGGCCATGCCCCGGACGTGCGCGCCACGCTCGCCGCGATTTCCTGGATCCGCCCCTCATGCTGGCGGCACCAAGCGTTGACGATCCGCTGCCGTGCCGCGCGCAGCCGCTCCAGGTCGTCGTCCGGTTCAGATGGGGCAGCCTACGAAGAACTAGCGGTGAAGGAGTCGTACATCATGCCTGTGGTCACCCCTGTCAAACGGACGTCCTCGACCCTGGTTACAGCGCCTTCCCCCCTTCGGGGACCCGGAGGGGGTTTCAGGCGGCGAAGGCGAAATAGGTGCCGGTGGTAAGGCCGGAGAAGGTGATGAGTTGGCGGGGCTTGAGACACGTGAAGGCTGCGTGCATCCCGATGCCGACAGCGATGGCGTACGGCATTGTCTGCGGGATGAGCAGTGCGGGGGGCAGGGCGATCTCTGCGGTGATGGCGGTGGCCGCGACCAGGCGCCAGATGCGGATGTCGCGGTCGGTGAGGTTGCCCATGTGGCGGCGGACGAAGCCGGGGATGGCGTACTGGCCCCGGTAGGGCAGTTGCTCTCTGACCTGGGTGTAGACGTGGATCCACTGGGCGAGGTAGAGACCGGTGCGGAACTGAGGGCTGCGGAGCTTCTGCCAGGCGCTGTTCCAGTAGATGTCAGTGGTGATCAGCACGAGGAGACACTGTGCCCAGGTGTTGGCCGTGTTGGGAACGTGCTCGATGTTCAGGCCGTGGCCGAGGTCGCCGGCGAGCATGAGGCAGGCTCCGGTCAGCAGGGTGTAGCGGACGGCGTTGGGACTTTTGAGGTAGAGGAGTTCCATGGCCGCCCCGGCTAGGACCAGCAGGAGCGCCAGCCGGGGTGCCAGGCCACAGGCCAGACAGAGGGCGGCGATCGTACGGACGATGAGCGCGGGCCGGTAGAGGGTGATCAGGAGGCGGGCCCAGGCGGGCCCGAGGCGCTGCTCGGCAAGGTGGGAGCTGAGCGAGCCGGGGGCGAGTCGGTCCCAGCCGCCTTGGCCGATGGAGAGAGTGAATCGCAGGACAAGGACCGTGCCGAAGACGATGCGGAACAGCTGGAGTCGTCCGGGGTCGGTGGGGTCCTGGAACCCTGAAGCGAGCGCGTCAAAGAACCACACGGCTCCCCCTGACTTGGATGGGCTGCTCACCTCGGGCGGACAGGAGGCGGCCGTACCCGTCGAGCCGGTCGTATCGGCCGGTGCCGGTGAGGTGGTCGATGATCGCCTGGAGCTGAGGCGGTCCGAGGATGAAGGAGCCCGGGGAGAGGTAGTCGTAGACGTTCACCGGCTCGGTGCGGCCGTCCTTGGTTCCGGTGAGGGAGATGACGGTGAAGTTGGCGCGGCAGAACATCTTCCAGCGCAGCCAGCGGCCGGGCAGGCGGGTGAAACCGGTGATCATCCACGTCACCAGGGCAAAGGTGGCGGCGATCTGGGCAGCGGACAGCACGGACGCGTGCATGGGTAACCTCCGGGTCGGGAGGGTGAAGGTGTTGGTGGGCGGCCCCGGGAACGGGGCGCCGGGGGTCAGCGCTCGGGCTTGGGGGGCCGCTGCATGAGCGCGGCGGCGGCCTCGTCGAGCGTGATCTTCTCGGTCAGCAGGGCGGACATCACGTCCGTGATCGGCATCTCGACCCCGTGGCTGTGGGCCAGGGCGAGGATGGCCTCCGCGCTCTTGACGCCTTCGGTGGTCTGCCGGGTGGCGGCCGTGGCCTCGGCGACGCTCAGGCCGCGGCCAAGGTGGACGCCGAAGGTGCGGTTGCGGGAGAGCGGGGAGGAGCAGGTGGCCACGAGGTCGCCCACGCCGGACAGGCCGGCGAGGGTGGCCGGATGGGCGCCCATGGCCGTGGCCAGGCGGGTGGCCTCTGCCAGACCGCGGGTGATCAGCATGGCGGTGGCGTTGTCGCCCAGGCCCATTCCTGCGGCGATGCCGACTGCGAGGGCGATGACGTTCTTGACGGCACCGCCCAGTTCGCAGCCGATCACGTCGGTGCTGGTGTAGGGCCGGAAGTAGGGGGTGTGGCAGGCCGCTTGGAAGCGGCGGGCGGCGTCCTCGTCGGGGCAGGCGACGGTGGCGGCGGCAGGCTGGCCTGCCATGATCTCGCGGGCGAGGTTCGGGCCTGACAGCACCGCGACCCGCTCTGCGGGTAGGCCGGTCATTTCGGTGATGACCTGGCTTGCCCGCAGCCCGCTGCCGACCTCGATCCCCTTCATCAGCGACACGATCACGGTGTCGGGCCCGATGTGTGGTGCCCACGTGGCGAGGCTGGCGCGCAGGGACTGGGCGGGGATCGACAGCACGAGGAAGTCCACGCCGTCGAGCGCGGCGGCCGGGTCAGTCGTCGCCGTCACCGAGAAGGGCAGCTCCACGTCCGGGAAGTAGCCCGGGTTGCGGTGCACCGTATTGATCGCGTCGGCGATCTCGCTTCTGCGGGCGTGCACGATGACGTCGGTTCCGGCGTCGGCGAGGATCTTGGCGACGGCGGTGCCCCAGGACCCGGCCGAGAACACAGCCGCACGGACGGAACGGCGTTGCTGGGTCACTGCGGGGTCCTCTCGCTGGGCGCGGGCCCGGTCATCCTATCGGCCGTGCCAGGTGCCGCAGGGGTGGCCGCGGGGCGCCGCAGGGTCAGCAGGACCGCTCGCCGGCCGGGCAGTGTGGGGAGTACCTGGTGCGCCTCGCGGAGCATGTTCTGGGTCTGGGCCTCGCCCAGCTTGCGCCGCAGGTCGTCGGCGTGGTCGATCCACAGGCGGTAGAGCCGGTCCCAGGTCGCGGGCTCTGCGGGGCGCTCGTCTACGTGCTCCACGGTGAGCCCGGCACCACGGGCCTGTTCTTCCCAGGTCGGTTCGGCGCCGCGTCGTAGCGAACGGGTCATGATCAGTCGGCCGCCCGGGGCCAGGACGCGGCCGAGTTCGCGCACTGCTGCGTCCCGGTCGGCGGCGCGGCCCAGGGCGTCCACGCACAGGATGCCGTGGGCGTGGCCGTCGGGCAGGCCGGTGTCCTCCAGCTCGGCCACGCGGAAGGCGGCGCGGTCGGTGGCGTCGCCGAGGAAGTGGGGGCGGCGGTCGGTGGCCTGGGCGACGGCGACCGGGGAGAGGTCGAAGCCTTCCAAGCGGAGAGCGAGGGCGCGGGCCAGCCACAGGCCGGTGCCGCCGGTGCCGCAGCCGGCGTCCACGAGGAGCTGGCCGGGCTGCATCTTCAGCCGCGCGGTCATCAGCCCCAGCAGGGGCCAGTCGCAGGAGCTGGAGGCGGCGACCTCGGCCGGGTAGTCCTCGCCCATCGCCGCGGCGTACAGGCGGCCAACGAGGTCGGTGCGGGCGCGGGCAGCGTGGAAGGCGTCGTACTGGGCCGAGCGCTGCCCGCGGGGCGTGGGGGCCGCCGTGGTGTTGAGGTTCATCGGGGCATCGACCTCCTGATGCGCGAGCCGGTGCCGGGGCAGACGACCTGCACGGCGTGGACGGGACCGGCCGGGTCGGACAGATCCAGGGCCACCGGCTCGTACCCGGTGACGTGTGCGATCCGCCGGGCCACGGTGTCGACCTGTGAGGCGAAACCGCAGTCGGCCGTGACGAAGGTGTCCGTCACCGCCGGCCACGGTGCGAGCCCGGTGGTCGGCGCCGGGCGGAAGGGCGGGGTGCCGAACGAGGCAGGGTCGCTTGGCAGGTCGTCCCGGGTACCTGCGATCGCGGTCAGCCGGGACTGCGCGGCCTCGGTCAGCGCCCGGGTCAACGCGATCGCCGGGCTGCGGTGGCAGCCGCCGCCGGCGAAGACGACCGGATAGTCCTCCGACCACAGATAGGCCACACACACCGGCAGCCCGTACGGGGCATCCACCAGCGCGATCTCCAGCGCCATGCCCGCGGCCACCAGCCGGTCGATCACCTCCCGAGCGTGGGATTCGTCAACTGTCCCGGGCGCGATGAGGATGCGTCGCCGCCCACCGGCCAGAGAATCCCGGTACAGCACGTCCCGTTCCACCACCTCGAACAGCGCGTGCACCAGTGCCTCGTCCCGGGTGTTGCCGCATGCCAGGCCGGTGCTGGTGGCGCGCAACAGATCCGGGCTCCACTCCGGCCGCTGCGCCCGCCGTCGGACGAGATCGACTGGCAGCAGCGCTTCTTCCCCGCTCGCCAGGCCGGTGCCGGGAGTCCACTCCCACACCATCCGGGTCAAGATGCGCTCGGGGTACGGGACGGTCAGCGGCAGTGTGGCCACGGGGCAGGTGGGGGCGACCTCGGCGGCGGGCCCGCAGGCCGCGACGGGCAGCGGCTGCTCGATGTGCCACAGCTCGATGGCCTCCATCACGGCCGACAGCTTCGCCAGCAGGGCGGTGGCGCCCTTGCCCTGCGACGTGCTCAGGGTCAGCGAGGCGGGCCGGATCGCCGTCCACACCGGGAGTCCGATGCAGTCCAGGCCGGTCAGGTCCGCGACGCGGGTGATGCCGAACTCGGGCAAGCACCCGGCCACCGCCTCCCACGTCTGCTCGGGGGTGCGGGCGCGCACCGTGCCCGGCAGCGCCACCAGGTCCTCAACGCGCCCCACAGGACGCCTCCGTCCGCTTGTCCTTGTCGTCCATGTCGTCCAGGAATCCGGGCATGAGCCGCTTGGCCGCCTCGACGGCGCGTGCCCCGCAGATCAGCCCGCGCGCGGACGCCTCCGCGTCGAAGCGCCCCTCGGTGCTCTGCCACAGCCGCAGCAGGTGCCGGCGGGTGACGTCGTCGCGCACTGCGGCGACCGTGAACCCGGGCCGGCTGCGGCGGGCCCCTTCGAGGGCCTGTGCGTACCGGGCGACCGCCTGGCGGTCCTGCTCGGTCTCGCCGGCCAACAGCAGTGCCACGGTTTGCTCGTCGCGCAGGTCGACCGCCGGGTGGAACACCCTGTCGGCGGGCAGGTCTTCGCCGGTGACCTGGGCCAGCCGTTCCGACAGCGCCAGGCCTCGCCCGTTGGCCGGGTTCAGGGAGCGGTGTTCGAGGTAGTCCGCCCACCTCTCGCGGAATGCGGGGTCGAATACCTGCTGGTAGAGGAGGCGGTCCTCGGTGGAGAGGTCCAGTCCGTCGACGCTGTCGCGGGCAAAGGCGTTGGACCAGCGCCGAAAGTACGTCGTCTCCCACACCGAAGGCGACGGCCGGTCGCTGGTCTGCGTCTCCCGGCCGTCGAGCGCGATGCGCACGGCCGCGAGGGCATCGGCGCGCTTGAGGTCGCCGAAGTGCCGGTTCTGGTCGAGCCGCCCGGCGAGCCACCCGGCGAACTCCATCTCGCCCTGGCGGCGGCAGACAGCCCACACTGCGGCCGTGGTGCGCTGCGGGTAGTAGACCGCGCGCAGCGCCACCAGCAGCGCGGCGGCCCGATCTTCGTCGAGTACCCCAGCAGCGCGGGCTCGCTCCAGTACATGCCGGAGGTTGACGACAGGCCAGGTCAGCGCCTCCCACTCCCCGTCCGGGGCCTGCCCAACGGCCACTTCGTCGTCGCCGTCGATCTCCCCCCGGACGTAGGAGGTGTAAATGCTGCCGACGCCGAGCATCCCGAACGGCGCGAGCTCGGCCGCCCGCAGCGCGCCGATGCTCGCCGCACCGATCATCGAAACCCCCCGGCCGATCGCAGCCAGGATCTCCTTGTGCCGCAGTGCTGGCGCCTGGTGATACACGCCGTCGATGAGCACCACCGTGTCGCCGCTGCGGATCGCGGGCGCGAACAGATCCCCATGCCGAGCCGGCGGCCACACCCGCACGTCCGGCGCGGCAAGCTGCGGCTCGGACCTCGGCAGCGTCGGCCCGACGAACACGTGAATCACTACGGCCTCCAGACGGCCAAGTACGAGGAGCGCCCCTCCCCCGGCCCGCAGGACCGAGAGAAGGGGAGGGACGCTTTGGGTCAGGACGCGAACGCGAGGGGGACGACTACTCCTCGTCCTCGACGTCGACGGCGATCACCACGGTCCCGGTGATCTCCTCGGTCTGCCCCGCCGACGCCGAGGTGCTGGCCGCGGCGATGACGGACTTGGACTGCTCCATGGGTTTCTCCTTGCTGTGGTTGCGAACAGTGCGGTGCGGGTGCCGCCCGTACCGGTAGTGCCGCAGGCCAGAGGCTCCTTCGCCCCGTAGGCCCGCCTGCCCGCCCCTGGACGGGGCGGGAAGTCTGATGAGGTTCAGCCCGGGGTGAGAGTGCCGTGGTTGGCGACGACCCACTCGGTGCCGCCGCCCTCGGGGCGCAGGAAGATCGCGCATGGGGTGACGCGCCGGGTGAGGGGGTCCTCCCACTCGCCGATGAACTGGACGATGCCCCGGCGTCCCCGGCCGTTCTCGTCGACGACCATGGCGCCCTCGCGAAGCCAGTCCGGCAGTTGGTGCTGGGCCAGGGCTCGGCGGACGGACGCTGATCCGAGGCGTTTGAGGGGAGGAATGTGCGGCTGCTCCGGCTCCCCGGTGGTGACAGTCGGCATGGTGGGGCCGTTCCAGGTGGGGTGACTCATGGGGTGGTCCTTGGGTGCCTGTCTCAGCGGTGGGATGTGCGGAGCACAAGGTGTGCGCGGGGGCCTTCGTCCATGCGCTGCCGGCTGCTCCAGCCATCCATGTAGCGGGCCAGGTTCTCGGGGGTGATCCAGCCTTGCCGCTCGTCCTTGAACGGCCGTGCCAGCACCTGGAGGTAGAGGCAGCCTCCAGGACGAAGCCACCGGTCACGGACCTGCCGCAGCAGCCTTTCGGGGTCACGCAGGTACCTGGTGGTCATACGGCCGACCACGAGGTCCACCCCATCGACGGGGAGCCCCGGCGGCGGGCCGCTCTCGGCGTCATGGGCCACATACGAGAGTCCGGGCCCCTCCCCGCGCACACATGCGAGGCTCAGGTTGAGGGGCGAGAGGTCGAGGCCGGTCACGTAGTACCCGTGCGCGTGGTGGAGCCAGGAAGTGAATCGCCCCGTACCGCAGCCGACCTCTACCGCCATCCGGCCGGCCCGGCCGGTGACCACGTGATCGGCGACGAACTGCTGCTCGGCAGCGGTGATCGGGCCATGCGCGGCGATCAGGTTCGGGTCCCAGGCACGGGGGATCTTCTGGCCCCCACGGCGCTCTGCCTCCGTTCGGCCGACCATCCCGATCACCACTCGGCGGGGGTGGCCGACGCGAGCTTGAGGACCTGCGCGAGGAGCGGGCGCACCGCCTCGCAGAGGGGCAGTAGGTGGTCCTCGGCGGGCGCGGTGTCCCATCGGACGCCGTACGACGGAGGCAGCGCGACCCAGGCGCCGGGCCCGGAGCGGACTTCCACGTGCTGGCATTGGACGAGCAGTTCACCCGTTCCAGACGCCACCAGCAGGGTAGCGGTGCTGTGGCCGGAGGTCAGGCACGGGATGTGGAGACCGGCCGCATCGGCCCGGAGCATCACGGCCATGCCGATGGCGTGGCCGACGACCAGCGCGTCCCAGTGCGTACACGGGACAATGACACCGGCCCCGGGTGCGGACTCGAACGCGGCGGCCAGCTCGTTGCGTTCCAGCGGCTCGACGGTCTCGCCCAGGGGGTGGGCGCCGGGGGTTACGCACGCCGTCGGCGAGCCGGTGTCCTGGCAGGTGCAGCCGGAGGCAGTGCGGTGGCGATGCCCGATCGCCACGGGCCAGCCGAGCCGGTCGTACGCCGCAGCGCATTCGATGGTGTCGCGGCCGTGCAGGACATGCAGGATGTCGCCCATGTCGCCCCCCGTGTCCGCTCCGGAACCGTAGGTGATGGTCACGACACGAGAGTCCCGCCGAAGCAGAAGGGCGACCCACAGGAATTCTGTAGGCCGCCCAACTGGCATATGCGCACCCGGGTCAGGACACCAGTTCCATGCCCCGCACCAGCCCCGACAGGGCTGCGGCCTGCGACGGAACGCCCCGGCGCACCAGGTCCCCGACGAGCTCTCGTGCCATCGGGTGCGCGTGCACGTAGTGCGGCGCCCGCTGCGCCGCCGCCCGCAAGGTCACCACGGCATCGCCGGAGCGGCCCATGCGGTGCATCGCCCGCGCCTCGTCGATCCGGTAGTGGGTGATCCGCTCCCGGCTCGGCATCGCCGAGACGTCCACGTCGTCCACGAACGACAAGCCGGTGTCGGGCGCGTCCACCTCGACCCCGGCCTCGGTCGTGTGCACCAGCACGTTGGCCCGGGAGAACACGGTCTGCCAGCGCAGATCGTGGTGGCCCTCCGGCAGGCGCTCGGAGACCTCCACCGCCCGGGTGGCCTGGTCCCAGGCCCCTTCCGCGTCGCCAGCGCGGGCGCAGGCGACCACCTGCCGCAGCACCAGCGCGCCTTCCAGCACGAGGGCGTCGGTGTCGCCCGTCGCCGACAGCGGTTCCAGATCCCGCAGGGCGGCGTCCGCGACCGCCTGCGTCTCGCGGGCCGAGCCCTGGTGGAGCAGGGCTCCGCACCGGTCCCAGGCCACCGCCGCCTTCACGATCGGGTCATCCAGCTGGGTCGCGGCCCCGGCCGCGACCTCCGCCGCCACCCACGCCAGGTCGGGCAGCCCGGTCTGGTTGAGGGTCTGGCGCGCGTTGCGGGCCGCGTCCACCAGCAGGCGCAGGGCCTCGTCCCACTCGGCGGTACCGCGCTCGTGCATGAGGACCGTGGTGTTGAGGTCCTCCAGCAGGGCGGGCAGCAGCCCGGCGACCGCAGGGAGGTTGGCGCCCTGGCGGTGTCGGTTGGTCGCCGCGGCCTGGTCCCGGACCCGCTGCGCGTCGGCGGCCGGCGCGGACGGCACGAGTCCGGGGTGGCCGGAGAGGATGAGGGAAGACCGGCGCAGCGCGGCTCGGAGTGCGGGGACGTGTGGGACCGCCGAACCCTGCTCGCGGCGGAGCCGGTAGGGCTGTCCGAGCAGCCAGACGACGTCGACTTCGCACACCGTCGCCACGGCCGTGATGAGCGAGTACCGGTCCAGGGGGAGCCTGCCGGCTTCGACGTCCTCGGCCCACCGCTCGGAGCGGCCCACCAGTCCGGCCATTTCCGCCTGCGTCAGGCCTGCCGCGATCCGGGCCACGCGCACGCGCGCCCCAATGCCTGTGTCGGGGGATTGGGTCATGACTGCACCTCTCCGTTCTGGGCTCCTCACCCGGACGGTACTCCCCACGAGCGACCTGCGGATACGCCAACTGCTCAGCAGGGGCGGCCACTACGCCCACGAGCCACCCCCCTAGTGTCCTGCGCCGGGAATTCGTTGAATTAGTAGGCTGTCTTCATGGCGAAGATGGGGCGGCCGATGGCCGAGCTGGTGTTGTCCGAGGACGA